>CAZOAL010000017.1:0-51127 GCA_964577695.1 uncultured bacterium
TTAAGTGATAAATCAAGTGATAAGTAGGTGAACATAAGTGTAGTTTAGTCCCCCCGCTTTGCGGGGTCTCGCTTCGCTAGAGACTTGTGGGCGTTGACGGGGACAAGCCCCTATACTACAGAAATTTATGTCCAAGCACTTAACTTGCTGCGAGGAACGGTGAGTTGGAGTTATTTGCCCGACCAGTTCGCGTTTTTTGGCTCGACAAATTTCGGAAAAACTGTTATTATTGGGGCATGTTTCAAATTCCTGAAAAATCTGAAACATGCTTTCTCAACATCAATTTATCTATGGAGGAATACCGATGCCTTATGAACACGGACAGACACAAGGTTTGCCCCTACTTCCCACAACCGTTATTGGTTCTCATGCCCTGCCGGGCTGGTTCTGGACCGCTATGGAAGCCCTGAAACGCGGCGAATATGGCCCCAGCGATGAACAGGAGGTCTATGATGACGCCGTTCGGCTGGCGATCTGGGACCAGAAGGAGGCGGGCATTGACATCATCACTGATGGCGAGATGCGCCGATGGTACTTCGTGCAGAATTTCTACAGACGGATGGAAGGCTTAATCGAACGGCCCATCCTCCGCCAGACCGGGCTGTACGGCTATGATAGCGTGCCGCGGTATTGGATCGGTGACCGCGTGCGAGTGCCGGAGGGGTTGGGCATTGTTGAAGAGTTCCGATTCCTGAAGGAGAACGCCGGGCAAAACCAGCGGATTAAAGCGTGTTGCCCGGGGCCGCTGACCTTGACTATGCACATCCAGCTCCGCGAAGGCGACCCGTACAAAGACCGCGTGGAGCTTGGACATGAGTTTGCTGAAGTGATTAACCAAGAATTGAAGGCGCTTGAGCGGGAGGGGTGTACCGAGGTGCAACTTGACGAGCCGAGTTTCGGCATCATCCCCGGCCAACTCACCCATTGGGTGGAGTTGCTCAATCGCGCCTTAGAGGGTGTGTCAGCGAGAAAGAACCTGCACATCTGCTTTGGCAACCTGGGGTCTCGCCCCCGAGGCAAACGCCGATACGACTGGATGTTCCCGGCGCTACTGGACATGCGTGCTGACTGCCTGTCCATGGAGTTTGCCAACCGTGAAATGGTTGAACACGACATCTACTCCAGGTTCGAGGGCAAGTTCGATTTCATGGCAGGCGTTATGGACGTCAAGAGTTTCTGGGTTGAGCCGCCCACAGAGATTGCCGATCGCATTCGTCAGATGTTGCAATACTGCCCCGCCGAGCGGTTGAGCGTCTCACCCGATTGCGGCTTCTTTCAACTCCCGCGCTGGCTGTGCCGCAGAAAGCTTCAGAACCTTGTTGCTGGTGCCCGCCTGGTCCGTGCGGAATTGGAGGGTAGGTCATAATACTACAATGTCATACGCAATTGTAGCCCAACTTTCTAAGTTGGCTGGTTTTTGTTCAAACCAAGATAGAATCTTGGGCTACAGAGAAATTTACCAAAGTCAAATTATCTGATGAGGTGATTCAAAGAGTGCTCACAGTGCGGTTAAGGTGCTGAAGAAATTCGCCCGCTGCTTAAAAAAGAAGTCTACTAAGGCATCAATCGCCAGAATTATGGGAGTGTGGGAGACTTCTCTACATCTATCAAGGGTTAACGTCGTCGAAACGGATTAAAACGATTTTTCCTTTTCTCATGTTCTTGTCGAAGACGCTCTCTTGCCAGCCCAGCATTTGCTTTATGGTTTGTTTCATAATTAGTTTTAAAGTGCTCTGCCTCTTGCAAACGCGCGGCTGGGTCTTTAATCGCTCTGATGCTTTCAATCTCTTTGTTCAACGCGTCATATTCACTATAGTCCAAACTTTTTATTTCTCTACTAATTGGCCTTAAAATATCTTCCGCCTCGGCGTTTGCCTTCGCGCCCTCCAGCCGTTCCTGCCATGTTTGCCCTCCTGCCACCTCTTTCCACTGCTCTTTGATTCTTTCCCCCTGTCTTTTTATCCCGTCCACAAGCACTTGTTCGATATCATGTTCAGGGATAAAACTTTGTGCGATGAGGAACTCTTTTAATTGACCTGCCTCATGCCACTGTATCCATGGCATAAGTGTGTTGTCAATCACATAGTCGAGCACTTGATGGATGACTTCAAGAGGAGTTTCCCGCAACTCGCTTTGTAGTGCCTGGAGTGTTTCTATCACTTTGGCTTCGTCTATAGTCACACTGCTTGGCAATCCTGCTTTAATTTCATTGATGATTTGAGTCATTTCTTCTGGTCGCAAGGCGGGAGGTGTTTTCTGCATATGTTCGATGGTGATTTTCACTACCTCACTGAATTGTCTCGCGAGCCTCATTTTGATTGCCTTTCGTTGACCAATGCTTAGTTTCCCTAGTCCCTCCATAAATGAGTGAAACTGACTCGGCTCTAACTTGCTTGATAATCGCGTCAGCAACATATTAAAGTTGATTTCGTCTTGTATTGTAAAGGTGCTGAAGGGACCGACATCAAACGGTGATTGCTTGGGGGTTGTCACTCCTCGTAATCTTTGGCTTAAATAGAACAACCCCAACGCCCCAAGTACAGCACCTCCAAGAATTTCCAAGGAGACTGTTTTCCTTGATGAAGTGTGTTCTGGCATAACCTTGTTCCTTTCTGTGTGCTTGACAAATTGTTCAAATATGGTAATATGTATTCAATCCTTGGTGATTATTCTAGCGCATTTATATATTTTTGTCAAATCTAAATTTATTAATTTTAGGAGTTACGCAGTTGGGGAGAAATAGGTTATAATTATGGCTATGAATCGACCCAAATGCAATGAATACGATGACATCAACTTTCTCATCCCAACTCCGAGAAGCTAGAGTTGCTTGGAAGCCGCAAGGGTCCAACCGCACCGCTTTGAGGTAGGGGGAGATTTCAATCGGTTCGGGTTGCTTATGGTATTTTTTTCGGATTTTCGCTTTTTGGGTTTTCATTTGAATTTCACCTGATGAGAGATTCTCTGGTTATTTGCATTCATTTTTCATCTGTCGAATCGTGTTGATATTGTAGCTGAAGATACATCTACCGTCAAGTGAGAAATAAACCGGCAACCGCGTTCTGACATCTTACGCTTTACATTTTACGTTTTACGCATTACGCATTACACGAATCACGAAAGGAGACACGATGAAAATTGTAGAGATCAAGACCATTCCCGTTGACCGTTACCTTTTTGTGCAGGTGTTCACCGATGAGGGGATTACCGGCCTGGGAGAATCGGGGGCATGGGGATACCTGGAGGCGTCTGAAAAAGCTGTCGAAACCTTCAAACGCTACCTGATCGGACAAGACCCCCGCCGAATCGAGCATCACTGGCAGTACCTGTATCGGTGGAGCCATTTTCGGGGCGCGGCAATCATGGGCGCATTGAGCGCCATTGACATCGCTCTGTGGGATATTCTGGGCAAATCGCTGGGCGTGCCGTGTTACCAACTGCTGGGCGGCAAATGCCGCGATAAAGCCAGGGTCTATTATCATGTCTTCGGACGGACTACGGCGGAATTGGTCCAGGGGTGTATCGACGCCAAGAAGAAAGGATTTACGGCTGTTGGGCACCTCACGCCTTTCCTTGATGAACCCCACAGCGTGCCGTTTTTCAAGACCCACGCGCAGAAGATGGCGGACGCCATCGACACCGTGCGTCAGTACCGGGAGGCAGTGGGAAACGAAGTGGACCTCTGCATTGAAATCCACCGGCGTCTGACGCCATCGGAGGCGGTGGTGCTCGCCCGGGGGATTGAGCCGTATCACCCGTTTTTCTACGAAGACCCCACCCTGCCGGACAACCTAGATGCGATGGGGCAAATCGCGGAGAAGATTCACATCCCCATCGCAACGGGGGAGCGAATCCACACGATTCATGAGTTCGAGATGCTTCTGCGGCGAGGTGCCGTGCAGTTCATCCGACCGGATGTCTGCTTATGTGGTGGATTGACCCACGCGAAAAAGATCGCCGCCTTAGCCGAGGCCCACTATGTGCAAGTCGTGCCGCACAACCCACTCAGCCCGGTCAGTACGGCGGCATGTATCCAGTTGGCGGCGTGCATCCCCAACTTTGCCCTCCAGGAGTATCCGCGAGGCGAAGCGGAGCCTCCCAAGAGCGAAATCATCAAAAGTCCGCTCGTGCTAGAAAACGGATTTCTCATTGTCCCCGACGCGCCGGGGATCGGTATTGAACTGGCTGAAGACGCCCAGGAGCGGCACCCGTATCGGCCACGCTCGGTGGGAACGCGGCTGCATGTGGACGGTTCGGTCGTAGACCAGTAAAAAATCATAGAGAAACCGAGTTTCTTGGAGAAACTCGGTTTCTTTGCGCAATTTCTTAACATGATACGACTTTTTCGGTTAGCACCTCATGTTGCAACAGAAGGAGACCCTCTCCCTCTCCCCCCCGTGGGAGAGGGCCGGGGTGAGGGGGTGGGCGCTCCCGCTGGTTGATTCTCCCTCACCCAAACCCTCTCCCACGGAGGGCGAGGGAAAAAAGCGAAAAACTCGTAACATGAGTCAAATCCTATAGGAGGAAGATTAAATGAACATCCTGATAACAGGCGCATCAAGTCGACTGGCGCAGGCGATTGCGGCTGAACTGAACGCGGACCATGAACTGCGCCTCATGGATAGTGTGCCGGTTGATGTCGGTGGAAAATCCGAGTTTATACAAGGCAGTATTCTGGACACGGCTGATTTACAGCGGGCCGTCCAGGGGATGGACGCCCTGATTCATACGGGTGAACCTCCAACCCACCTCCCAACTGATGGCTTAGAACGCGAACAGATGCTGCTCGATCTGGCAACAAGGGGAACGCATAACCTTTTCAGCGCAGGCATCGCCGCCGGAATCAAGAAATTCATCTACGCGGGAACCCTGGAGGTCTTCAGCACATACCCTGACGACGTTTACATCAGCGAACTCTGGAAGCCTCTCCCATCGCCAGAAATTACGCAGATGACCAAATACCTGGGCGAACTAACCTGTCGAGAGTTTGCACGGGACTACATGGTGACAGTGACCTGTCTGCGTTTGGGAAAGTTGGTCTTGGAAGAAGATGTGAAAGGGCAAGCACCGGACCTGATGTGGCTTGACCGCCGGGATGCGGCGGGCGCGTTTCGCTGTGCCCTGCGATTGGACAACAGCGCCCAGGTCTGGTGGGCCAGGCGGTGGGCGATTTATCACGTTTGCGCGGATATCCCCAATCCCAAATTTCTGATCGATAATGCCACACGGATGGGGTATAAACCGACGCATAATTTTCAAGTCCACTAGGAATTTCCGATGAATCTATCACCTAAAGCCACCCGGTTTATCATCGAAGCACTCGACTATCGAATCAAGGCATATCAAGACCGCCTCAAGGTCGAAGAATTAGATGAGGATGAAATCTCAGATTTGAGCAATGATGCGGCCTTTTTGGAAGCCATCCGTAACGATCTGATGAAAACCCTGAAGGTGCTCACTGTTGATGCTCCGCTATCGTAGAACAAGCTGGCAGCTTGTTCTACCCGTTCAACATCACACATGCACTTTTTTTTGTGCTATCACAACATCAGAATGTTTTTATCACCCAGAAACTCTACCGGCTCTACATTGCGTCCATGTTCCCACATAAGCGAAAAGAACCAAATGCCACTCTCACCCATACAAAAATCCGCTGGCGTGAACGTCATCTTGGAATCCAGTGGC
This sequence comes from uncultured bacterium, assembly GCA_964577695.1. Lineage (GTDB taxonomy): Bacteria > Poribacteria > WGA-4E > WGA-4E > PCPOR2b > CAZOAL01. Next base: position 5,686 of record CAZOAL010000017.1, read on the forward strand.
GGCTCTGGCCGTTCCGAGTTATACTCGGCCTGCCAACCAAAGGCATCGCCTTTCCAGGCTTTTCCTTCCGCATGGAGTTTAGCTGCAAACGCTCTCACCTCTTCCAGATCGGGAATCATAACGGGTACAATAGGCGCGTAATCCTTCCGATACGTTTTCACTCTTGTTTTAACGATTGCCACGTTTCCGTTGCTCCTTTCGCCATGCCGCCAAAATGTCTTCTGTATTTTCTCGCAAAATGTTTTCGATTTGTTTGAGTTGGTGAGGGCGAAACGACCGCGAGCGGGCTAATGCAATCGGCTCCAGCCAATACTTTGCTTCTTTGCCCTCTTTTCCAACATGAACGTGTGGTGGCTCATCAAGGTCTGCTTCATAAAACCAGAATCGATAGCCTTTGATTCGTAATACAACTGGCATTTTTTTATCTTACATTTCCTCCGTTGACTTGCATCAGACGGAATTTTTCTGTATGGCAATTAAACTCAGTGAGCCACTATCCTATGTTGTGGTAATATATCATGAAACTTCTCTCTCTGTCAAGTCAATAAACTTTGACACAGGAACGCAAGTTTTTGAAAACTGACATCTCATAGCCCCATAACCCACAAAGGAGCAATCCATGAAAAACGTTCTTGTTCTCGGCGCATCCGGTAATATCGCGCCTTATATTACGCCGGGGTTGGAAACCGACTATCATCTGCAGCTTGCGGATATCAAGCCCCACCCCTTGGGGAAGCCCATCATCACGGTTGACGTGACCTCTTATGAGGCAGTGTTGGAGGCATCTCGTGGGATGGACGCCATCATGAATTTTACCGTCATCCGCGACGACCCGGTGCTGAGTTTTGAAGTCAGTACGAAGGGTGCGTATCACGTCATGAAAGCCGCTGTGGCGCATGGCATCAAAAAGGTGATTCACACCGGTCCGCAGTTAGTCCGCAGCGGATACGACCATGACTTTGATATCGATGACCCGCCGCCGATGCCCGGCACGGGGTATTATTGCCTCACCAAGTTCCTCAGCATGGAGCTCTGTAAGATCTACTCCCGTGCCTATGATATTCAGACCATCTGTTTCCTCTTTAACGGGCTTGGCCCCAAACCGACGGCCCCCGTTGCCAAACAAGATTTCCCTCCCTTCACGGTGGTATGGGAAGACCTGGAACACGCCTGTCGCCTGGCGTTAGAGATCGAATCTGTTCCAGATAACTTTCAGTCATTCAACCTGTTGAGCTATCTCGGTCAGGGCAAATACCAGATCGAAAAAGCCCGAAGGATGCTGGGGTATGCGCCTCTGGAAACGCTCGAAAACTACTTCAGGCGAGTGACTTAGCACTACAATGTCACGTTTCCTGTAGCCCAAGATTCTATCTTGGTTCTTGGCAATCATCCGTTTCATTTTCCAACTTAGGTTGTCTTTTAGAAACGCCGTCTTAGCCGTCTTTAGAACCTAAGACGGCGTTGGCTTCTAAAAGACGGCAACCTAAGACAACGTTAAAGTTGGGCTACAAGCGTATCCTCATCCGAACGTGACATTGTAGAATTAGTGCCTATCCGAAAAATAACCTCTCCCCCGGCCCCTCTCCGCAACGGAGAGGGGAGACATCTCCCCCTTCCCGCAACTCCCTCCCCGTTCCTCCCTGTGGTCTTTCCCCCCCTATGGTCCCCCCGCGGACGGGGGGACAGGAGTGGACGGGGGACAGAAGGGAGGGCCGGGGTGGGGGTGGGAAGGGGGCCGGGGGGTTAGGTGAGCGATGGCGAAATCGGAAAAGTGGATTTTCCGGATAGGCTCTTAGTGGTTCGTCAACGTCAGCCGCACCCCTATTATTGAGGTGTGAACACGACATCGATTGGGGGTGGCGTTGCCTTCGTGCGCCCATCAGGTGCCATCGCTCGCTTGAGGTGGATCGAACTGATTAATGATCACCTCGCCATCGGGAAACTGGGCAACGATTTTCAGTTGGGCACCCATGGCGGATAACACCCGACGTAACGTGCTAACACGGATGTCGGTCTGGCTTTCCATCTTTGACAACGCCGCTTGATTCAGATTCAGGGTCTGTGCGATCTGCTGTTGGGTGAGTTGGCGAGATTGCCGGAGTTCGGCAATCGCCATCTCTAAAAGAAGTCCGCTCGCACGGTCTTCAATGGTCTCGCGGCACTCCTGGGGTATTTTGTCGATGAGGTGCTTAAATGGTTTTGCCATTACAGTAGGCCCTCCTTCTTTAAGAGCTGGAGATGTTCGTCATAGAGTTGATCGGCTTTTGGGATGTATTCATCATACCAACGATTCGCACCCGTTTTTTTTCCGCCAATGAGCAGGATGGCGACGCGCCTGGGGTCAAAGGCATAGAGAATCCGATAGGGTTCTCCTTGATGCTGGACTCGGAGTTCACGCATATGGGTGTGTTTGGAGCCAGAAATCCCCGAGCTATAGGGAAACGGTAGCGTCGGCCCCCTTTGTTCAAGGAGAGTGACAGAGACAGCGACTGAATCTTGTTCCGAATCGCCCAGTGTCTTCCACCATGCTCCGAATTCATCTGTGTATTGAATACAATTACAAGCAATATTGAAATATATTGTAAGAAATTGAAAATTAGAAGATTAAATGGCTCGCCAAAGGCGAGCCATTCCTAACACAATGTCTTTTAGGACCTCCTGTTAGGTGGAGTGAAATACTCCTCGGGAGTGTTAAATCGGCTTTTTGCACCTGACACACTTTCACGTTTCCGCTACCCTTAATGCCAGGCCACAGAGCGACCGACTGGAATCACATCGGAAGGTGTGATGACCTATCTAACTGCTGCAACGAAAAATCGTTGCCCCCTGTTAGTTCCATGTCTATCGAATATTTTTCAATAGATTTAGGAACTATTCGATTCCCAAGCCATAGCCATAATATATAACACAAAATGGATATAACTTCAAGGTGATATTTTTAACCCTTTTTATGCAAGAGAGCGAAGGCAGGACGAAAGGAATCAATATGTTCAAAGCCAGAGATTATGAGAGTTTTCCCCTCGGTAAGGGGCCGATGGTGATGCTGATTTTGTTCCTTGTTTCCACGATTGTCATTTTAGCCCGACCCTCCGGGCAGAGCGAGCAACTCGAATTTTGGGGCTTCGCCAACACCCATTACGAGGAATATCAGGCGCGTGTCCCGATCTTCGAGGCACAGCACCCCGGCGTGAAGGTCCGATTGACGAATTTCGGCGGCACCATGCACGATAAGCTCCTGACGGCGTTGCTGTCCAATTTCGGCGCGCCGGATATGGTCGAGCTAGACCGCCGATCGTTCAGCGACTACTACAGCATGTTGCTACAACGCGGCGGGGGCTTCTTCGACCAACAGGGGCTGGTCAACCGTTACGAGAAGACGCGGATTATCCCTCCCCCCAAAGTCGCGTGGGACGCGCCAATCTTCAGTGAGCCGGACCCGTATCTCGGCGGACAGCCTCTCGGCAAGCTATTTACGCAACTGGCGCTGGACATCCCTCCGCTCTACCAGAATCCGTACTGGTCGGAAGCGGCTGATCTGTTTAACGACGCTATCTTCGCTGTCGTCACGCAGAAACAGACACCGGAGGTTGCCATCAAGGTGCTTGCTCAGAAGGTCCGCGCCTTGATGCGCAAGGACCAGCAACGGTGGGGGGAGATGTGAGACGTGATGCGTGAAACGTGAAAATTTCACGCATCATGTCATCTCCCCCCTCTCCTTCTGTGGAGGGGTTGGGGGTGGGTAGGTAGGGGTGGGCATACGGATTAAATTGAGCCTGCGAATCAATTCGCAGGCTAAAAGCTGAAGTCGTCTCAAGACGACTGGAACCAGTAATAGTCCACTTCAGTGGACTTTAGCTATTAGCCCCCCGAGGGATCGGGGCAGGCTGATCTTGAGATCGGGGCTTAACAGATTAAGGTTACGTTCAGACTTCCGAAGTCTTCGAGACTTCGGAAGTCTGAAAGGAGAAATTATGACCGTACCAGCCAAAGTGCTTGAACTGGTTGAACGTTTTGACCGTAATTTGGACGCTTACAAGCAGGGCAAATACAACGAAACCCAGGTCCGCCGTGAATTTATCGACCCTTTTTTCAAAGCCCTGGGGTGGGATGTGGATAACGAACAAGGCTACGCCGAAGCTTACAAGGATGTGGTCCATGAGGATGCCATCAAGGTGGGCCAAGCCACCAAAGCGCCTGACTACTGTTTTCGTATTGGAGGGACACGCAAATTCTTTTTAGAGGCCAAAAAGCCTTCGGTCAACATCAGGGACGATATCCCCCCAGCCTACCAACTTCGTCGCTACGCTTGGAGTGCCAAGCTCCCCCTCAGTATCCTGACCGACTTTGAGGAGTTTGCTGTTTACGATTGCCGGATGAAACCGGTCAAGATCGATGCGGAGCGTGGGAGCGAGAAGGGTTGGCGAAAAAATGAAAACTTAGTAGCATTGGGCTCAAAGCCGACTATAACAGGCTTTCAGTCGTCTTGAGACGACTTGAGCTATAAGCCCGATCTTGAGATCAGGGCTACTTAGTGACATTCATCACAAACCCCTAACACCCATCACGTTTTACGTTTCACGCACCAAATCCAATGACATTCCTTAAACGCATCAACACCCTTATCGGACATATCGAAACGTCGCTGTTGTGCCTCATCATCACCTTGATGCTCGGCATGGCACTGATGAAGATTGTGCTGCGCTCTCTGTTTCATATCGGCATCCTGTGGAATGATGTGATGCTTCAGCACTTCACGCTGTGGTTGGCGTTCTTAGGGGCCGCCCTTGCCACAGGTGAGAAACGTCACATCAGCATCGACGTCCTCACGCGCCTTTTGCCCCCGCGCCTGGTTCAACTCACCGCCATTATCATTCACACGGTCAGTTTCATTGTCGTGGGGATTCTCGCTTATACCAGCGTTGAATTTGTACGCGCCGAGCGGATGGGCGGCGCGACACTCGTTGGCAGCGTACCGATCTGGTGGGCGAAGCTCATGATTCCGATTGGGTTCGTTCTGATTGCGCTTCACTTCGCCATTCATATTGCGATGGGGATTATCCACCAAATCAAAGGAGAAGCAACATCATGGGAGCGTTGATTGGGCTTGGATTCATCCTATTTGCCAGCCTCGGTGGGGCGTTGTTTGTCCTGCTCGGTGGGGCGGCGCTCCTCGGTTATGCTATGGCCGGGGAGCCGATCAGCAGCATTATCATCGACCTGAATCGTCTGACCAAAAACCCGACGATCATGATCATCCCGTTGTTCACCCTTGCGGGATATGTGATGGCGGAGAGCCGCGCCCCCAAACGCCTCGTTGCGCTTGCGCAGGCGAGCGTCGGCTGGTTGCCCGGCGGTATGGGGTTGGTGGTGCTGGTGACATGCGCGTTCTTTACCACCTTCACCGGTGCCTCTGGCGTAACAATCGTTGCGCTGGGCGGATTGCTCTATCCCATCCTCCGGCAAAATTATACGGAGCGATTTTCACTGGGCTTAATCACGACATCGGGGAGCCTCGGCATCCTTTTTCCGCCAAGCATTCCGCTCATCCTCTACGCAATCATCGCCCAGGTGCCGATTGATCAGATGTTCATCGCAGGGATTATCCCCGGATTTCTCTTGCTGCTCATCCTTGCCGGATACTGTTCCGGGTGGAGCACCTTCAAAAGGGTCCAACGCACGCCGTTCAATTTCACGGCTTTTTGGCATGCGTTATGGGACGCCAAGTGGGAAGCCGTGTTGCCCTTCATCGTGTTTGCCTGCATTGTGTCGGGGTTCGTCACGCTTGATGAGGCGGCGGCGTTGACGGCGCTCTATCTGTTGATCGTCGAACTGCTCATCCATCGCGACATCAGCGTGAAAGACCTACCGAAGATTGCGCGCGAGAGCATGCTCCTCGTCGGCGCAATCCTGATCATTCTCGGCATCGCGCTTGGCTTGACGAACTATCTGGTCACGATTGAACTGCCGACGATTGTGCTCGAATGGATTCAAGCCCACACCCAAAACAAGGTCATTACGCTGATTGGACTCAACCTCTTTCTGTTAGTCGTCGGTTGCTTGATGGACATCTTCTCGGCGATCATCGTCGTCGTCCCGATGCTGATTCCCATCGCGGAGCAATTCGGTATTGACAAGGCGCACCTCGGCGTGATTGTGCTGACGAACCTGGAGATCGGCTATTTAACCCCGCCTGTCGGGATGAACCTCTTTATCTCAAGCCTCAAGTTTGACAAACCGGTTATTTCGCTGTACCGCTCTGTGCTCCTCTTCATCGGGCTACTGCTGATCGCGCTGCTTCTCATCACCTACCTGCCGGATCTGAGCTTGTGGCTGCCGCGTGTCATGGGGAAAACGTCTGCGCCGTTGACATTTTGAGTGATTTGCAAACACTTCCGCTTGATACAAGATAGCTGCTATGTTATAATTGGGTTTTAGTAGCTTGACTTTGGCCATTTCCAATTTACCAAAGTCAAAGTAGATTCCCTTCGAGAGATCAAAATATCAGTCAATCACAAAGTTCAGGAGAAAACATAATGAACCTAAAAGTTTCAAAGTTTCAGTGTCTCAGCCTATTTGCACTGACCGCATTATGCCTATGGCAGTTGCAGACCGTTGCAATTGCAGCACTGACAGATGGTGCGATGGTGATTCTAACCTTCGACAAAGCAGATATGAAGATCGAAGGTGGCAAGCCTGTCCAAGCCCTTGATACGTCGGGAAACAATAATCATGGGCTCATCAACGGCAAGGGCGGCAAATCGGTCGGCGGCGTTCCCCCCGAAATCGTCGATGGCAAATACGGAAATGCCTTGCGGTTTGCGGGCAATAATTGGGTCGAGGTGATCGATTCCAAGACGCTCCGCATCACCGATGCGCTAACAATGGCGACGTGGGTCAAACCAGAAGCCCTTGCAGCCGAGCAGACGATCTGCACGAAGGATCGAGGCTATTATCTGCAATTGCGTAACGGGCACATTGGCAACTATGCTTATGATTTGAGCGCGCCGGGTTACCATGAATCCCCCGATGCCGTCCCGGTGAATCAATGGTCGCACATCGCGATGTCCTGGGATGGCAATGAACTGGTTCAGTACCTCAATGGAAAGAAGGTCTTCAGCGTGAAGACGAAAGGCCAAATCGCTACAACGGATGATTCCATCGGTATCGGCGCTGAAGTGCGTATTCCATCCAGAGGTGCCCCGGAATGGCGTTTTTATACAGGGGTTATAGATGACTTCCTCGTTTTTAATACAGGCAAGACGGGAGCGGAGATTAACGAGATCATGACGGGGGCTTACCTCGCGGTTGAGGCACCTGGAAAGCTGGCGATCACCTGGGGCAACCTCAAGCAGATGATACGTTGAACGAAACGTTTACCCGAGTCCTGTTGCGTCGTATGTCACGTCGTAAAACAGGATGGGGTGAGGTGTGCGTTACATATCGAGAGCGGAAGACTGGCAGATTGACACGCTGGTTTTCCGCTCTTTCTATCTTCTCTTTTTCAATTCATGTATTACAGGAGGTTCCGACGGGGTTGAACCCCGTCGGAAACGGTATAACGAATCAAACATCGAGAGTTGCGAGCGCAGCATCCACGCGCTTGATTGCATCGGTCGCCCCAAGTTGCTCGTATAAATGATGAGCGCTTTGGAGAAAGTGGCGGGCTTGCACGGGGTTTTGACAATTTTTATACATCAGTCCGAATTCATAGCATCCTTCTGCTTCCCCTTGGGGGTTTTGACATGCCTGATAAAGGTGGAGACTTTGGGTAAAGGCTTCGATAGCCGCGTCCCAATTTTTCTGGTACCGGTAAATCCGTCCATAGAGCTTATATGCTTCCGCAATCCCATTGTTATTTCTGCCCTTCTGGAACATGACCAACGCTTTATCACAGTATAAATGCGCTGCGTCGATACTTGCAATGTTGAGAAGGAATTCAGCGCGGTTAATGTAAATTTTTGAAAGCAGGAGGAGATCTCCCGACTCTTCTGCAATCGCTGTGGCTTCTGCATAAGACTCCCCAGCAGCCTCCCACTCTTCACAGTCAACATAAGCCATCGCAAGATTCATGTATACAAGTGCGGCCAATCGAGGCACCGCTATCTGATCGCAGATATTAAGGCTCTTTTCAAAGTAGTCAATTGCAGCACTCCAATCGGTTTGTTTGCTGGCGATGACGCCGAGGTCATTATATGCACCCGCAATCAAGCGCTGGTAGCCCTCGCGTTGGGCGACCTGCGGCAGAGCCATGTCGATAGCCTGCTGATGGTATTTCCTTGCAAGCTCATACTCTCCTTGCTCAGAGGCGATATTCCCTAATCGGTTGTAAATACTTGCGATTCCCCCGCGGTCATCTTCCTCTTCAAACAACGCAAGGCACTGCTTGTAATAGGCTTGTGCTTGATTCCACTGCTGGAGATAGAATTGAAGATGTCCCAACTGCCTGAGTGCTTCCGCGCGAATATGCGTGTATCCCTGAATCCCAGCGAAATCTAAGATCTGCTCACAGTACTGGAGCGTGTGTTCAGTTTCCCCCATACGACGACAGATTGTTGCCGCCTGTAGTAAAAGTCCGAGCAGTATCTCCTTTTGAGAGACGGATTCAAAGAGTTGCGGAATCGTTGACACGAGCCTTTCAATTTGCTTGAGGCATGCTTGAGGGGCCAAGAGCGCATCCGGTGTGACCAATGTCTGCTTTAGATTTAATTCATTAAGCATTTCGTCAAGCTGCTCAACAGCTTTTCGCACCTGCTCGTTTGCCATCGTTTGGGAATCATTTTTGAGTTCATCGATAATCGCTTGAATTTCGGGGAGTTTGATTTCCATTCCTTTTTCACCATGATTCAGGATTCAAGATTCAGGATTCAGGTCGAAGAGTCTCGCCTAGCGGACATTCAGGATTCTTGAATTTTGCATCTTGAATCAGATAATGCTTGGTTTTTATTGATACTATACTTTCGCACTTTTGGCTGAAATCTGCATGAATCCTGCATCTTGCATCTTGAATCAGATCCAGACACCATCTGGTTTTTTCCAAAAACTGCGAACGTACAGTTGATATAAGTTATCGGCAAAGCCAAATTCACGATCGCTTTATCGGTTTGAAGCACCGTCTTTCTTCTGCTTCTGGCTTCGATTCATCGAGCTGCTCCAAAGCCTTTTGTGTTTTTTGGACATCAACTTGCGCACCTAACTTCGTGAAGATGGTCAAGGCTGCATTAAATTGTATTCTTGCCTGGTCAGGGTCCAATTTGTCCAGCAACATCAAACCGTATTCATAACGGGCTTCGGCTTCATTCAAACTGGATTGGGATTTCTTTGCGAGCTCAATGCTCTGCTGAAAGAGGCGATTGGCTTTGTCCCAGGCGCGTCTGCGCCGCTGAATCAGCCCGGCATATTTATAAGCCTCGGATAATTGTGTTTGACCGCCAAGACGGCCAAACACCTTGACTGCCTGCATACAGGCTGCTTGAGCCAGTGCCAGATCGGAAAGTTGCAATGCGAGTTCTGTTGTGCTCAGATGGATATGACCAATCAGGTAAAGGTCGCTGCTCTTCCGAGCACGTTCGAGGCTCCGTTGATAAGACTCGCCCGCACTCGCCCACTCCTTCATGTCCACATACAGCATACCCATATTATAGTAAGCTTGAGAAAGTCCACGCTCATCACCCATGGATTCGTAAGATTGCACACTTTGTTCATAGTGCGATAGAGCCGTTTGAAAGTCACCCCTCATTGTCGCCAGTATGCCAAGAGTCAAGTTGACATCGCCAATAATTCGTTCTGCTCCTTCTAAAGAATTCGCGATATGCTGTGCATTTCGGTAATTTTCTTCAGCACTCTGATGACGACCAGACTCAAAATCGTTAAAGCCAAGGCAGAGATAGATATTAGCGACTTCCCGCTGGTTTTGTAGTTCCGAATAGGCCTCGATACTGGCATGATACTGACTTTGAGCCGAATTGTACTCTCGTTGTTTCGACTTGATGTGGCCGATAAACTTCAGAATCTCTGCTTTTTCCGGCAAGGTGTCTTGGCAATAATCCAAAGCTCGATAAAATTGATCAAGGGCTTGCTCCCATTGGGATAAGAGATCATGGGTCTTCCCTAACTGAATCAGGAGCCGGGCTTTCTGCGGTTCGGAGAGATGTCCACTATCAACGAGTTCTCGGAGGGCTTTTAAGGGTAGCTCAAGGGTCTCTAAGATGGCTTGTTCCTGCTGGTCAAAGACTTGAGCCATTTGTTGAACGAATGACGCTTGATTCGCAGCAACCGCCAACTGCTCAATTTTGGCGACCGAAGATCGAACTTCTCCTGCCAATGTCTGATGCCAAAAGGAGATCGAATCCGCTGTCATCTCATTGACTGTGTCAAGCAACTCATTCAATTGCTGTGTATAAGCGATTGGTTCCATATATCAGGGGGTATCTATAGAATTGGCAATCGACAGGGGCTGGTTCACAATGAAGCGCAATTCATACCAGTACCAACAATTAGCGGCGGATAAAGTAGTAAGAAGAGAAGTGGGGAATCTGCACGCGGAACGCTTCAGGCGTTTCGGACCCAGTGACCCATGGGACCAGTTGCCATTGGTCCGACTGATGACTTTGGTAGTAAATATCGAAGCGGTTAGAGGTATTTTGACTCGACTTCCCCCCAAATGTCTGAGGGATAATCAATTGAGCGGGGTATCTAAAAACTTGTCCATGTGGTTCAAAATGAATTCGGAGGCTATCATTTTGATAATGATGGAGTACCACACTGATTCTGGTTGAGACGGACAATGCGCCTGTGGGGATAGCGAAGTAGCCCATACCCGCGAGGTCTATTGTTCCCCCTTCGGTGGGAATTATCTGTGTCTGTTGAGTGAGGGTTATAGGGTTCTCTCTTGACATAACAGAAATGGAGTCACGCGTAAAAGTAGAGGATAAAAGGGACATATTTTGTGCTATCACTCAACCTGTGAGGAGCGGTGTCCGATCCGATGCCGCTCTCCACACGACATCACCCCTCAAGCGTAAAACGTCAAACGTAACGCGTAAATTTTTACGTTTCACGTTTCACGTTTTACGAAAGGAGTAAGTCATCTTATGGATTCCCACGGATTAAGTGATAGAACACATCTGATATGCTTTAATAGTAGTCATAGTCATCGTAGCCATACACGGAAAAATGGGAAATTAAAAAGACAATCTTATCGCCCTCATCGGAGCGTTTGCCTTCCACAGCTTCCCCATTTTCGTCAAAAAGCCAAACATCGCAGCCCGTTTCGACATATTTCCCTTGGAGTGTCAATTTCAGTGGTGGGTCCAGGTAAGCACCACTTGGACCGAAAGTGAATTCAAGATGGTAGTGGGTGCCATCGCTACACTCAACCAACTCCTCTGTCATCTCAACCTGAATCTCAACCGTATTGAGACCTTGTTCATCTAGGTAAGCATCAAGTGAACCGTTGGTAATCTGGGCACCGATCTTATCTTCGCCTTGATTCACAATCTTGAGGTTGCCGCCCTTGCCCTTTTTGATAACTTCGCTCGCAGAGTAGGTTTGGACCGCCCAAGCGGCAGTGAAAGCAGAGACAAGAACAAAGCAGACAATCGTAGTGAATCGAATCGATGAATAACGTTGCTTAAACATGGTGTGGGACTCCTTTCATCAAAAAAACGGCTTTCAAAACGATAATCATCCGAAAGATAGACGAATCTCAGTAATTATGAGTTATAAATCCTCAATTTTGAATTGAAGATTTCGACCAGCTCAATCCACCGGAATTCCTGTCGGGGCATGGTTTTTACCCGTTCAAAACTGGTCATTCAAAATTCATAATTACTTATAAGCAAAATTCATGCTAACTTTGGGATGGTTCAAAAACGGTTGACACTTTAACAAAATGAAACGATTGGGCGGGTTAGGAGTGAAAAAACAGACCGCTTTCTTCACACGCTCTCATGTCCCTAACATGCCCTGTTGTACATTTTTGGGGGGAGTTGAAGGTTTCAACCTCTCAGAGAAACTCCTCGCTTTTCTGTATGAAACTTCCCAAATGCTAACGCATTGACTTCAAAAACCGTATAGATTTTTATTTATGGTATGTGACGAATCCGCGCAAGTATGGTTTATGGTAAATTTTCCCTACTTTCGCACTCTGGGTTGGCATGAATCACTTAGGTACACTCAAGGAAATTGACAATTGTCGATTGTCGATTGTCGATTTAAAGGTTGTCCTACCGGTTCTTGATCTGATATGTGTCTAGTAGACGGTAGAGTTGCCGTCTATGGATGCCAAGTGCCTGAGCCGCTTTGGTTTTATTGTTCCCTTTTGCGACAAGTACCTGAATGATATGGTTTTTAATGACCTCATCCAGCGTAGAAATTTCGGTGACATCAATCAGACGCATGTCTGTGCGGGTCTTAATATAAAGGGATTCCGCTGATAATTTATCGCCAGAGAGGAAAATTAACGAGCGTTCCAGGAGGTTAAACAGTTCACGCACGTTCCCGGGCCAGCGGTAATTCATGAGGTGTTTAATCGCATCTTCAGTGATCCAAACCTTCCGATTCGGTGCATGCTTTTGAAGAAAATATTCGGCTAATTCTGGAATGTCCTCCTGCCGCTCCCGCAGGGGAGGCACCTCCAAAGTCAGCACACTGATACGATAGTAGAAGTCTTCCCGAAATTCTCCCCGTTCAACCGCTTTGCGGAGGGTTCTGTTTGTGGCGGCAACCACCCGTACATCAACCTTAACAGATTGGGTCCCGCCGAGGGGCATAAACTCCATTGTTTCAAGTGCCCGTAGGAGTTTTGATTGATGGCTTAACGGAATTTCCCCAATTTCATCCATGAAGAGCGTCCCCTGGTTGGCAACTTCAAACAATCCCGGTTTGTTCTGAACTGCACCTGTAAAGGCACCCCGTCGGTATCCAAACAGCTCGCTTTCAAGAAGCTGATCCTGTAAGGTCGCACAGTTAATCACAATAAAAGGCCCACCTGAACGATGGCTTTGTCGATGGAGGGAGCGAGCCACTAACTCCTTCCCGGTCCCGCTCTCCCCCTCAATCAAGATGGTCGAATGACTGACGGCCGCCTGTTGGATCTGCTGTTTCAATAGCTGAATAGCTGGACTCTTCCCAATAATGATTTCGTAGGGAATTGCGCGTCGAGCGACGGTATCATCCGGATGAGCATGTTGAGGCTTGAAATTTTCCATTTTACATAATTGCCCCTTCCTCCCTCCTCTGAATCTCCCTCTCAGACTATACTGCCAACGGTTGCAAATGACACGTTCGTCTGATGAATGTCCGCTATGCGAGACTCTTCGACCTGAATCCCGCATCTTGAATCTTGCATCGTGGATACAAGATGCAGAAAGCGTTATTGATGCCCGTGAGGAGTATAACAAGGACTATTGCAAAACCTCCCGAATCTTTTGCAGAACATCTCTCACCTGAAACGGCTTTAAGAGGCAGGGAACTGTGGCGGGTACTGAACTCAACACAGATTGATCCGAGGTGTGGTTGCCTGTCATGAGAATGAATTTTGCGTGGAAGTTTGTATCTTGTTGCAATTGTTGGTGAAGTGAAATGCCGTCGAGTTCAGGCATGTAAATATCAGTTAAAACCAGATCATAACTTCCTACCCGAATTTTCCTGAGTGCCTCTATTCCATTGGAAGCGGTCTCAACATGATACCCCTGTTCTTCGAGTCCAGACCGTAGCATTTCACGGATTAATACCTCATCATCCACAACCAGTATGCCTGCTGATGTGGGCGGCTTGACTTCTGGCTCGGGGGCAGATTTAAGAGGGTTGTTCGTTACCGGGGGGACGGGCAGAAGAATGAAAAAGCAAGTCCCTTCTCCAACTGCACTTTCTACACCAATCTTTCCGTCATGGGAATCAACTATATTCTTACAGATACTCAGACCTAATCCTGTCCCCTTCCCCTCTTTTTTCGTTGTGAAAAAGGGTTCAAAGATTCGCTCACGCACCGCCGGTGGCATGCCGGGGCCATTATCCGCAACTGTGATTTTAATCTGCTCAGGTATGTCAGGGGCATGCGCGGGTACCCGTTGCGTTCGTATCTCAATTCTGCTCCGCTGCTCCGTTGGCAGGATGGCTTGTTCCGCATTGAGGACCAGGTTGAGAATCACTTGCTGAATCTGGTGAAAGTCCGATGCCCGTATCAGAAACGCCGACTTTTACTCCCTGGGGCATCTGCTCCACGCTTACAGTAATATTCCCCGTTTTTGTGAACTTCACCGCATTGTTAATCAGATTGGTCACCACCTGAATTAACCGATCATGGTCGCCTTCTAACACCAGAGAGGATATGGGAACTTGAGTGATTAAATTTAACCCCTTTTCTTCTGCCATTGCCTTCATGACTCTGACTGAGGAGTGGATGATTTCAATGAAATCGATTGGCGTCATGTTCCACTCTATCTTCCCAACCTCGATTTTTGAACTGTCGAGGATATCGTTAATCAAGCGTGTCAAGCGATCACACGATTCAATGATGCTTCGCAAAAATTCTTCACGGTCTTTCGGGTCATCATCGCCAAACATCAATAATAAATCACAAAAAGATCGAATCGCGGTTAAGGGCGTGCGCAATTCATGAGAAACATCCGATAGAAATTCATTCCGTATCTGGGTGGCTCGAATGACCTCTCTCTCCTTTTGTCTCAGTTGTTCCGATTGCCGGTGAGCCTGTTCAGCCAAAACACGCGCCATCTCATTAAATCTCTCTGTCAGTTGCCCAATCTCATCCTCAGAAGTCACCTCAATGGGTTTGGGGACCTGACCGTCAATGATTTCTTGAGTTGCCTGAATCAATCTTTTTAATGGAGAAGACATCTTTGAGATCAGCCATGATAAAATGAGCAAAGGTGCAAATGAGCAAATGTACAAATGGGTTTTGGAAGGGGAGGTTGGCAGGTTTCAAATTCCCTCAAAAATGACTTGACACTTGCAGGGGGAAAGTGGTTAGGTGGTTTGGTGGTTGGATTGTTAGTAAAGACGAACCACCCAATTACCCAACAACCGAACCACCTCTCCCCATTCTTCCAACAATAAAGCGTATAAAGCTGTTTCTAAAACATGCCGAAAGAGATTCCCTTTAATGCTGACAGATCTGTTTCGCGCGTGATAAGATATCCAAGGGGCTATAGGGTTTCGTTAGAAATTCATTGGCGCCCTGCTTTAAACCGTAATCGGAGTCAATCGATTGTCCTTTGGCGGTGAGCAGAATAATATAAATGCTCCTGAGTGATTCATCCGATTTCAGCAACTGGCAGACTTCGTAGCCATCCTTCTTAGGCATCATAATGTCCAGGAACATGAGCTTAGGAGTTAGCATCTGCGCTTTCTCGATGGCTTCAACCCCATCCTGCGCTGTTTCCACAGTGTATCCAGATTTCGTCAATAAATAAGACAGGGTGCGCCTGATATGTGGTTCGTCATCGACAACAAGTATATCAATAGCCGTCATCCTACGAAACTCCTCTAATAATCGGCATGTTGCAGAAATCTCTCTACACGCTTTGCTGCGCAAAGTGTAAACAGGTTTTTTCGAGAAATTGAAACATACCCGTACTGATACCCCATATTGGCCAAATACATCTTGAATAATTCGCTGCATATTTTAGCATATTCACGAAAAAATAAAAAGCAAAATCTAGGAGAAACCGAGTTTTTCGCAAAAACTCGGTTTCTACCGCACACGATATATCACATATTCTTTACCGAATTGATGACGGTGGATTTCCTCAAAACGTTCCGGGTACTGCTTCAGAGCTGGATGTAGATACTCCTTCGCTTTGCCAGTCGGTACTGAAATCACATAGTCAGCCCCAATCTCATCCATGACTTGCAACACTTTGACCGGCTCATCAATCCATGGAAAATCAAAGCTTTTTCGCTTCGTCTCATTGTTGGGTGCAAATTTTTCAAAGAACAACTGGATGAATGCCGGATCGCTCGTGACGACCGCAGTGTCATCAGGTGTGTTCTCCCGAAGCCACTGGACGAAATCTATAAATATCGCATACCTGCCTGAGTAGTACGGCTGACGTCTCTCACCTTTAATCTGACTCATATCTATCGCCCAGTTCCACTGGATAAATATTCCCGTGAGCGCAAGCGTTGCAACGGTCTGAACAATCCTTCTCTGGTCCTCCCATTGCGAAACACGCCGGACGAACCACCGAATTCCATCCATGAGCCACTCAAGGAGACGGAAGGCGTAGTAGAAAAGAAATGGAATAATCGGCACCAGGAAGCGCTCCTTTTGATGGGCTGTCCAGATGAGATAGAGCAGTAGATAGAAGAAGGTGTAATACTCAATAACACTGCGATGCCGGATGATGCAATAGAGATATCCCGTGAGCAAAATTAAGGCAATCATTCGGGCGCGCGTTTCGGAATTTTGCGGTTTCCCTGAGATAATATTAGAAATTAAGCCTTCGTAGTATTTGACGTTGTCCTTTAGCCGTTCAGCGGCATCCCCCCACTGGATAATCGGCTCACCCGGCTGACTCGTTGTCCTCACAATGAGTTCCTTCTCATAGCTCAATCCTTGGCGCAGCTCCGGTGGATATTTGTCCTGATTGAGATGGTTTTTCATCATCCACAGTAGAGGCACGGTGAACAGTACCACGCTAAGGGCGATTGCTTTCTTCAAGTTTGCCCGGGAACGCGGTTGCTCTTTTCCACCGAGTGTGAGGTAGGCAATTGCGCCCGCAAACAAAGTTAAGCCAACGATTCGCGTGAAATAGGCTACCAGGAGCAGACCAATGACGATATAGCCGATCCGACTTCGCCACCGATCTGTTTTCTGCGCGTATCGTTCAATCCAGCGGATGGCAAGGAGGGAAAGAAACATATAGGGGAGATCGGAGAGGATGCGGGTGCATTCATAGACGATAGGGAAGGAGAAAGCGGTCGAACACATTACCCCGGTTGCCAGCCAGCGATTGGACCGATCGCGCACCATCAGGTAAGCCAGCCAGGTAGAGCCAACGGCAAAAAAGACCATCAATATTCGCATGAGCAGAAAATTATAACCGAAGGGCGCAATGATAAGAGCGAGCATGAGAGGGAAGCCGGGGGGATATTTGAAGCCACTGTACCCCATGTACTTCACTCCATGCCCCGCCGCGATGGATTTGCCCATGCTGATATAGATGCCGCTGTCCCAAAACGGTGTCCAGTTTGGGTTCAAAGTTAAACCCAACCAGACTGCAATGAATGGTACCAGGCAAATCGCTTTTTCGCGCATGATGTGGGTTTGGATGCGTTGAAATCGGGTTTTCATATTGATTCGTATTAGCCCTAACTAACTTGAAACTATACATTTTTCGGGAAGGAAAGGAAGAAAAGGAAGGATGGAAGGAGGAAATGCCTTCCTTCCATTCCATCCATTCTTCCATTCCTTCCAGATGGAGACATTCGGATGATGGTAAATCGCAAGTTCCGCAAAGCGGAATCCTCGCACAGCGGGACCTAAATCGGTGTTAGGTGTAAAATTCAGCTCCGTGTCCGTTGAACCCATGTATAAATCTGACGAAGCGTCGGTTCTGACTTTTCCCATACTGCTTTTTTGATGGGTGAATGAATTTTTATATAGCTACAAAAATCAGATCGCTTCGCCCGAAACTCTTCCTTAAAGGCAATCAATCCATGATTATCAGGCGGGGAGGCCCCCAAATCCACCCACTGGTATCCTTCTGTACACGCCCATTGGATGATATGATGGAAAATCGCGTTGTTGGGGCGGTATTCCCAGAATTCAGGCACAGATGCGCCACACCAGAGAGTCACGATGCGGTTGAAATAGAGATAGAGCAATCCCGCAATAATCAGACCCTCTTGCTTGGCAATCGCGAGTTTCGCAAGGTGGCTACGGAAAATGGCCTTCATCAGCGACAAAGGCTTCGGGGTGCCGCCCAGCCGCTTTTGCGTTGCCAGGTAGATTTTGTAAAACACCTCGAGATCGCTATCGCTATCTGTATCGTAAACCATCACTCCGGTTTTATCCGCCTTCCTCACTGCGCCTCGGACACGCTTATTGTAAGCTGCCCAAAGGACCTGATAATCCGGATGCGTTTTCAGTAAATGAGTGGAGCAATTTTCATGCCTTTGATATCCGGCTTCAATAATCCCCGGCCCATAGTTTTGTGTGTGATGGGGTGAGAGCGTAAAGAGGGTTTCACATATATTCTGTTCGTGGACCATACGCTCCAGGTGGGTTTCAACAGCTTGAATCAGGCGATTGACATCCACCGATGAACCCTCAATGAGTTGAATCCCTCCGAAAAGGTTCCAGGGCATCGAGTGGAGCATTTTGATTCCGGGGATGGGCTGAAACACAAAGGCAGGCAATCCGCCAATGAGGGAATCGTTCTCCTTGATAAGAAAATAAGCCGGGGTTAATTGTTTGAACGAATCCGCCAGCGCATCACGCCAGACAGTGGAGTGAAATGCAGTGCTGTTTGGGCAGTTGATAAGGATCTCGTCCCATACGTTTAAATCTGTACCCTGGAGCGGTTCAAGTGTATACATGGTTTTACATCCCTTCTTTGGGGAGGGTCCACAATTGGGCATGATGGCGCAGAGATTTGAACTTTGCCACTCATTATATCCGAAGTCACTTGATTCCGCAAGTGTAACCTCTACCCCTTAAAATTCGCAAATTTCTATTTCTATTACTTTTACCTTGTCATTGTTTCGAGTGTGTGATAAGATGAATAGCGTACATATTCAGGAAAAGAATTTACCCTCCAACTGAGGAATCGACTATGTCAGGACATAATGGATTTTCAAACTTAGCAAAGCTGTTAGTACATTATCCCAGCCAAAGACAGAAAGCAGACCTGAAACAGGCTTTATTGAAAGCGTATACGCAAGAGACCCTCATTGAGTTATTAACGCATGAAGTCATGCCGGAACGGCAGGCAGCCGCTTACGCCCTTGGGGTCATTGGTGACATGCAAGCGGTAGAGCCATTGGTTGATGCACTCAGGCATGAGGACCCCGGCATGCGTTCCAATGCGGAGGAGGCGTTATGGGCAATCTGGTTTCGCTCCGATGATGAATCCATTGACGCAATGCTCCGAGAAGGCGCACGGTTTATTAAAAAGGAACAGTACGAGGATGCAATTGAGAAACTGACAGAAGTGATTCGAGTTGCCCCTGAGTTTGCTGAAGGATATAACCAGCGAGCGATTGCTTATTTTATGTTGGAAGAGTGGGAAAAATCAATCGAGGATTGTAAGACGACCATTCGGCTGAATCCTTTCCATTTTGGCGCGTTTGCAGGAATGGGGCACTGCTATCTGAGATTAAGATATATCAGGGAAGCAATGGGCGCCTACCAACGAGCGATGGAGATTAACCCGAACCTCTTTGCGATTGCTCACACCATCCTCCAGCTTCAGGTGGCATTACGTGAGCATTTTGGCGAGGTAGAAACCTAAAATAATCAATATCAGTTCAAGGAGAAAATGAATGATTGTTATTGATGCACATTTAGATTTGGCGATGAATGCCCTGAGCTGGAATCGGGATTTAACGTTGAGTGCCCGTGAAATTCGTACGCGCGAAGCAGGCATGACGCAGAAAGGTCGCGCCCTGGGCACGGTCGCTTTTCCCGACATGAGGGTGGGGAAGGTAGCGGTGTCGATAGCCACTGTCATTGCGCGGGTTGCTCGGGCGGGTAATCCGATGAGTGGTTATAGCGCACCGGAGATTGCTTATGCCCACGCACAAGGGCAACTGGCTTATTATCGCATCCTAGAATCGCAGGGGAAGCTTCGGATTATCAAAGATTGGGCGACGCTTGATGCCCATATCAAAGAATGGGAGCAGATCGGACCAACCGATCCAATCGGGGGTACGGAAGCCTCTCCGCCCTTGGGCGTAATTATCAGCATGGAAGGGGCGGATCCGATTGTATCGCCGGAGGACGTGCCAGCGTGGTGGGATGATGGCTTACGAATCGTTGGGCTTTCGCACTATGGCGTGAGCGCCTACGCACACGGCACTGGCACAAGTGGTGGCCTGACGCCGATGGGGCGGCCCCTGCTCAAAGCCATGTCAGAGATCGGGATGATTCTCGATTTGACGCATCTTGCAGATGAGAGTTTCTGGGAGGCAGTGGCGTATTTTGAAGGCCCGGTTCTGGCAAGTCATAATAACTGCCGTGCGCTTGTGCCGGGCGATCGGCAGTTCTCCGATGAGCAGATTCAAAAGATTATCGAGCGGGATGGAGTCATCGGTTCTGCGATGGATGCGTGGATGCTCTACCCCGGCTGGATTAAAGGTGAAACGTCCAATACCCTTGTGAGCCTTGAAACCGTCATCGATCACATGGACCACATCTGCCAACTGGCGGGGAATGCTCGCCACATCGCCATCGGTACGGACCTCGACGGTGGATACGGTTATGAGCAAACGCCCCATGACCTAGAAACGATTACTGACCTACAAAAACTCCCCGATCTCCTTGGCAAGCGGGGCTACAGCGAAGCCGATATCCGCGGTATCATGCACGGAAACTGGCTGCGGTTGTTGCGTGATGCCTGGGCGGGGATGTAAGATAGTATAAGAGCCTCTGCCCACAACAGCGCAGAGGTTCTTAACCAATGGACAGGAGCAAACCAATGAAAAAATTTATGGTTCTTTGTGTCATTTGGGGATGGCTTTTACCAGCGGTCTGCGAGGCGCAAAGTGTCGAGGCGCGGTTAGCGGGCGTGGAAGAAGCCTTGAAACAGATGAACACCCGCCTTGAAGCATTGCGCTCCGATATGAATACGCGCTTCAGTGAATTACGTAGTGATATGAACGGTCAATTGACACGGTTGGACAGCCGGCTGACGACCCTGGAGGCGCGGCAGGATTCTTTCGTGAGATGGGAGGTTGGCGTTTTGGTGGCCATCGTCGGGGTCGTCCTTACAACAGGAGTTGCCCTGGCCATGTCCCTGGGAGCGCTCAAGAGGCAGATGGAAGATTTCCCCAAACAGATGGATGAGCGGTTCAAACGGATTGATGACCGATTTGAACGAGTCGATGAGCAATTGAAACATTACAACGCTCAATTTGACGAGCGGTTCAAACGCATGGATGAGCGGTTTGAACGCATCAATGAACGGTTTGAGTTGGTCGATGAACGGTTTAAGCAAGTTGATGAACGCTTTGAGCGAGTCGATGAGCAATTTGCCCAGGTCAACGCCAAACTCGATTTGTTAATGGAAAGGTTGCCCCCAATGGGGACATCATCAAATTGATGCGTCCAATGCGCCTTGAAAACCCAATTCTCATCAGGATGGTTCGTGAACGATGGAAATTTGGCAAGATCTGTTTCGCGCTCGTCGTCCAAACGGTTTTGCTTCTGGTGATTTGTCATCTCCTCTGGCGTGCGAAACTGGGGCGGTTCGCGGATGTCCTCTTTCTATCAGAAGCCATCCTGATTTTGCTCGTTGCGCCATACCTGGCGTGCAGTGCACTCAACAAACACTTGGGATGTGTTCCCTCCGCTCATCTCCTCTTATTAAGCCCAATGCGTTCTCGAAGTGTTATGGGGGGAATCATCTTAGGGAGTCAGCTCTACAGTTTTTGCTTTCTCGGATTCACATGGATTGTTTTGGGGATTTTAATACCAGCAATTAGCGATATCTCTCTTTTTCATGTTACATTGCTGCATTTGGTATTTGGCATTTACGCAGTTGTGGGCGCATCAGTCGGTGCGTATGGATGGCACATTTTTCGCAACGAACTTTTCGCAACTGAACTGACGTATCTCATTATGGTTATCCTCATCGGTGGCGTGTTTCTACTTTCTCCCTTGAATCGTTACATGGAGAACCTTCGACCGATGATTCCACCATTTTTGCACATCAATCCGCTGATTGCTGTGTGCCATCTGCTTAAGCTTGATGTGTTCAGAACCCCATACTTATACGAATTAACGCCGATTGCATCGTATGTGTTTGTCTACCCATCATGGTACGTTGTCTGTGGTTGGCAGGCACTGATTGGATGCTGTTGTTTTTTACTCACGTTGCGACGAAGTGTATGAATTTTTGAATCAACAGTGTCTGTTTTACTGTATGGACTTTGGCATGTTTCATAAAGCGTGTACAGTTATTTCTGAAACATGCCCAGATATCCGCTTTTTCAATAAAACTGGTATCGGGAGCTTGTATGGAAAATCTGATTATCAGCGTCTCAGGTGTTAGAGGGATAGTCGGCGATTCGTTGCAGCCCAGCCTGTTGACTCGATTTGCAACCGCATTCGGGACTTTCATCGGGGGCCAAACAGTCGTGATTGGGAGGGATTCGCGGACATCGGGGACGATGGCACGTCATGCCGTGCTCGCCGGACTGATTGCCACTGGCTGTAAAGTCATTGACGTCGGGCTTTGTCCAACGCCGACGGTCTTATTGATGTCGAAGGAGTTAAATGCTCAAGGGAGCCTTGTGATTACGGCAAGTCATAACCCCATCAACTGGAATGGGCTAGAATTTGCTGCTGAAGCCGGTCAGCTCTTGGGTCCAGCGGAACGAACGCAATTGATGCAGATTTACGACTCCGGGGATTTCAAGTTGGCGGCCTGGGACAAACAAGGCAGCGTCGAAGCCTTCGATGGTGCAGTGGAACGGCATATTGCCAGTATCCTCACCTGCGATTGGGTCAACTGCGATCAAACCCGAGCGCGCTCCCTGAAGGTTGTCATCGATTGTGGCAACGGGGCGGGGAGTGTAATCAGCCCTCGTTTGCTCAATGCGCTCGGTTGCCAAGTCATCGAACTCAATTGTGTGCCGGATGGTTATTTCCCCCGCTCCGCGGAGCCGACTCCCGAAGCCCTGGATGAACTTTGCGAGGCCGTTCAATCCGAACGCGCGGACATCGGTTTTGCCCACGATAGCGATGCAGATCGCGTGGTCATTGTCTCCGACCAGGGGATTCCCTTAAGTAGCGAATATACCTTTGCCTTAGCGGCGGAGTTCGTGTTGCGCAAACGCAAGGGGGATATTGTCGCCACCGTATCTACAAGCCGCATGCTAGATGACATTGCTGACCGGCATGGGGTCAAACTGCATCGGACACCGGTGGGAGTTGGGTTCGTTGTCGATAAGATGCGTGAAACAGGTGCAGTCATTGGCGGTGAAGGGACGGGCGGTGTTATCTACCCGGAGCTACAGCATACCACCGATGGAATGGCATCAATCGTGGCAATCGTTCAACACCTGGCTGAATCAGGAGTTTCAACGGTTTCGGAACTTGCTGCCTCCATCCAAAGTTACGCGATGTGCAAGAAAAAACTGGAAGTTTCCTCACCAGCAATTGCTGATGCAGTCCTTGAGCGTGCCATCCGGGTATATACAGATGAAACACTGGATCTGACTGATGGCGTGAAACGAGTTTGGAAAGATCGATGGGTCAATATCCGCAAGTCCGGCACAGAACCCGTCATCCGGGTATTTAGTGAAGCACATACTGCCGAACAAGCTGAAGCACTTTGTGACTCAACACTTGAAACACTGAAAAATTTGGCAAAGCAAGTAACTTAGAGCCTAACTCAAGTTGCCACTTATCCTGATTTCATTTTGCAAGTCTGGAAGAAGAGGAAGGAAAGGAAGGAACGGAAGAGGTGGTTGGGGCGTTGGGTTCTTTGACGAACCACCGAACCACCCCTTCCTCTTCTTCCTCCGCTATGCGAGAGTCTAAAGACCTTCCTTCCAGACTTCCTTTTCGTCCTATATTTACGGAGGATTTTATGCAATTCAAAAATGCCCTAAACCTGGTCTGCATAGGCGGGGGAACGGGTTTATCTTCTTTATTGAGTGGAATTAAGCAATATACAAGCCAAGGGTGCGATGGCTCAGAAATTATCGATATGGAGAATCTCGCGGCAATTGTTTCTGTTTCTGACGATGGAGGTAGCACCGGCCGGTTGATCGAAGAATTTGATGTGCTCCCGCCGGGCGATATTCGCAAACTCTTGGTTTCCCTATCTGAGGCAGACGAACTGCTCGGACGCCTCTTTGAATATCGTTTCTCAAGCCAGGGAGGCCTCGGCGGACATACGGTCGGTAATCTCCTCCTGATTGCCCTCACTGAACTCAACGATGGCAGTTTCCCCAAAGCGATCCAAGCGGCGTCAAGAATCCTCGCTGTGAGTGGGAGAATTATCCCTGTCAGCTTGAACTATACTGTGCTATGTGCAGAGCTCGCTGACGGCGATATTGTGCGCGGCGAATCTTACATCCCTAAGCGACCCAACCGTGAACCGATCAAACGGATCTTTCTTGAACCGCGTGAGAACGGCAAACACCCTTCACCGGGTAAGCCTTATGAATGTGTCGCTAATTACGAGGCGGTGGAGGCTATCGTGAATGCCGATGTGATTATCATTGGCCCCGGCAGTTTATACACCAGCATTATGCCGAATCTTGCCATCAAGGGAATTGCTGAAGCCATCCAATCTTCAAAGGCGATGAAGCTCTATATCTGCAACGTCATGTCTCAACCGGGCGAAACGGATGGTTACTCCGTTGCAGACCATGTCCAGGCGATCCGGATGCATGTGGATTTCCCATTGGATTATGTAATTGTCAACAACCAACTCGCCCCTAAAGCAGTGATTGATAAATATGTGCAGAAAGAGCTCAGTGAGCAATTTACACGGATTAAGATGCGGGCTGAAGAGGCACTTTTAGCGCTGAAAGACCAGCATGAACACGCCATAGATTCAGTGTTTAATTTGACGAAATACATCTCTCAACTGTCTGACGAGGCAAAACAGATCGCGGATGCCTCTAAGGTGCAGATCTTCTACCATCCGGAGCGAGATAATCTTGGGGATGTGAAAGTGATTGAGGACGACCTCATTCGAGAGGCAGTCATCGTTGAACATGGGGTTCAGATGACAGTCATCCGTCATGACCCCGAAAAGCTGGCGCGAAGGCTGGTCAAATTGTTGTACAACCACCCCAAACTACACGAACAGCTCTAGCAGAAATGAGTCGAACTGACAGTGGAGAAGAGCAGCAGAGCAGAACCGGATCATCCGCAATCGTTTTGAAGAAGCAAAGGCAAAAATTCAACTAAACGATAGGGTCTCACTTTTGCTGATAACCGAAAAAGTCGTATCAATAAGCAGTTGCGGCATGATGAATCTTGAATCCTGAATCCTGAATCTTGCATCTTGAATCTGGAATCCAAGATGCAAGATGCAAGATGCAGAACCTCTCTGTCACCAACTGCGTCAGTTCTAATGTTAAATGAGGTCACGAAAATGCCAGCAACATCTTTTAATTCAACCCATTCATTTTCACTGGAAAATGTTCCCCCCGGCACAAAGATGGTGTGCCGACAGCGGATCACAACACTCATTGATGGTCGAGAGATTGGGTTTTCAATTCTAGCCGTGCGTGGACAAAAGGAGGGGAAAACTTTAATCTTCTGTGCTGGTATTCATGGAGATGAGTATGAAGGCATCGTTGCCATTCAGGAATGTTTTCGTGAGCTAAATCCCTCACAGATTCGTGGGACATGGATTGCTGTGCCCATTGTGAATGAGCCTGCTTTTTTCGCACACCAGCGGGAAAGTCCAATCGATGGGAAAAATCTCGCTCGTGTTTTTCCAGGACATTCCGACGGTACAGTGAGTGAACAGATCGCTTATCACCTGACGCATTCTGTCCTTCAATACGGTAATCTGTTTATTGACCTGCATAGCGCAGGGACATATTATACCATCAAGCCGTGGGTCGGGTACACGATGAAAACTGGTCGTATCCAGCAGATACAGCGCGAAGCCGCAATCGCTTTTGGTTTGGATTTAATCTGGGGAAGTCCTTTCCTTTCTGGAAGAGCGAGTTCAGGTGCGTATCTTTATGAAGTGCCCACCCTGTACGTTGAAATGCACGGAAGTGGCTTGTGCCATCGAGAAAATGTCGAGCAACTCAAGGGGGGCATTCACAATCTGATGTGCTATCTTGGCTTGTTAAGCGGTGATTTTCCCCGAACGCCACCCCCCTATTTCCGTGAAAGCGATCAGAATGAAGAAGGACATCTACAAGCCCACCACTTGAGTGAACATCACGGACTGTTTCTGCCGCAAGTCTCTCTATGGGAACAGGTGGAAGCAGGACAACAGATCGGCTCCATCTACGCTCCAGAAGGCAATATTCTTCAAATTGTCCACGCTGAACATTCCGGGCACCTTGTTGTGTTACGCACTTGTCCGAGCGTGACTCCCGGAGATTTTCTCGCCACGATTATCCCTCTCTAATGCTTGTACCAAAGACTTCCGAAGTTTCCAAAAACTTCGGAAGTCTGCTGCGACTTTATACTAGACTTGATATGTGAGCCAGAATTCAACACGCAGATGCAATCTCGGATAAAGGCAGTTCTGAAATTAATACAAGTTTTTCACTTAGACTTCCGAAGTTTGGTGCAACATCCGTGCTGTTCCATTCTCCTCACGGTTTCGCAGCGTCTCAGTTCAGCTCGCGTATTAAAACTTCGGAAGTCTGTTACCAAACTTCCGAAGTCTCAAAGACTTCGGAAGTTTATCAAAGGAGTTTTCAGTGCCACGCATCTTTGACAACATCGACCAACAACTCCTCCCCGTGCTGCGGGAAACCCTTGCGGTTGCAGCGCGTGCCGACTTCTGCGTGGGGTACTTTAACCTCCGCGGCTGGAAAGCGATTGATACCTATATTGACAGATGGGCCGGGGGCGAGGGGAACTGTTGTCGCCTGCTGGTTGGGATGCAACGATTGCCCCAGGAAGACCTGCATCTGGGATTGCGCCTTGACAAACGGGATGCGGGCATCGATAACCAGACCGCGTTGCGGCTCAAGCGAAGATTGGCGGAGGAGTTTCGGGAGCAGTTGACCCTTGGTGTGCCGACTCGTGCGGACGAGGAAGGATTGCGCCGCCTGGCAGCCCAAATCCGAGCCAAGAAAGTTCGTGTCAAACTCTTTCTCCGTCACCCGCTACACGCGAAGCTCTACCTGCTGTTCCGTCCCGACCCCATCACGCCCATCATCGGCTATCTGGGCAGCAGCAACCTGACCTTCTCTGGGCTGTCGCAGCAAGGGGAGCTTAACGTCGATGTGCTGGATTCTGATGCCTGCCAGAAGTTAGCCAACTGGTTTGAAGCCCGTTGGAACGACCGCTGGTGTCTCGACATCTCTGAAGAGCTCGCGCAGATTATCTCAGAAAGCTGGGCCCGTGAGGAACTTATCCCGCCCTACCACATCTACGTCAAGATGGCGTACCACCTCTCGCAAGAGGCAAGAGCGGGGATAAATGAATTTCGTATCCCCCGTGATTTCGGTCAAAAACTGTTTGAATATCAAACGGCAGCGGTCAAAATCGCCGCGCACCACCTGAACAAGCGGGGCGGTGTGCTGATTGGGGATGTCGTCGGTCTCGGTAAAACACTGATGGCGACCGTTCTGGCGCGAATCTTTGAGGACGACTACGGACTGGAAACGTTGATCCTCTGTCCGAAAAATCTGGTCAAGATGTGGGAAGATTATCGGGATGAATACCATCTGCGAGCCAGGGTGCTTTCGATTAGTCGCGCCATCCGTGAGTTGCCTTCTTTACGCCGATACCGACTGGTGCTGATTGACGAAAGTCACAACCTCAGAAACCGCGAGGGGAAGCGTTACCGAGCCATTCAAGAATATATTGACAACAACGAGAGTAAAGTCATCCTGCTTTCTGCCACGCCGTACAACAAAACCTACCTCGATCTCTCCAGCCAGTTGCGCCTCTTTGTCGAGGAAAATCGGGATGTGGGCATCCGACCTGAAAGGTTGCTGAAGGAACTGGGTGGTGAAACGGAGTTTATTCGCCGTCATCAGAGCGGTGTGCGTTCCCTCGCGGCGTTCGAGAAAAGCGACTATGCCGACGATTGGCGTGAACTGATGCGGCTGTATCTCGTGCGCCGGACCCGCAGTTTCATCATAGAAAACTACGCGGAAACTGACCCGGCGACCGGGCGCAAGTTTCTGACCTTTGAAGATGGGACGCCCTCTTATTTCCCCACACGAGTTCCCAAGACGGTGAAGTTCCAGCTTGACGAGGACGACCCTTTAGACCAGTACGCCCGGCTGTACGCGCCCATCGTTGTTGAGACCCTCAACCATCTCAAGTTACCCCGCTATGGGCTCGGCAATTATATCGCAGGATTTCCAGACCCCCCAAGTCTTGTAGACTTCCGAAGTTTTGAAAACTTCGGAAGTCTGGCCCCAACCCCTGACGAAGTCAAGCAGTTACAAGCCCTCTCCCGCGCTGGCAAACGGCTCATGGGCTTTTGCCGAACGAACCTGTTCAAGCGGCTGGAGAGTAGCGGACACGCTTTCATGCAATCGATTGAGCGTCATATCTTGCGTAACTATGTGTACCTTCACGCCATCGAAAACGGAGCGCCGCTGCCCATCGGAACGCAAGCCCCGGAGATGCTGGATGCCCGTGTTTACGACGAGGATGCCGATGCCCCCACCGTCATGACGAATCCTTTTGATGAGGAGGAGTCAGACTTCCGAAGTCTTGGAGACTTCGGAAGTCTGGAGGCGACAGAAGTGGACTTCAAACGCCGGGCCGCCGAGGTCTATGCGACTTATACCACCCAATATCAACGCCGATTCAAATGGCTACGCCCCAGTTGGTTCGCCCCATCGCTTGCGAAAGACCTCTCTGATGATGCGCACGCCTTGCTACAAATATTGCAACATTGCAGGGCTCAGACTTCCGAAGTTTCAAAAACTTCGGAAGTCTCTTGGAACGCTTGGAAGGATGCAAAATTGGCTGCTCTTTTCAATCTCCTCACCGAAAAACATCCAAACAACAAAGTCCTTGTCTTCACACAGTTTGCCGACACGGTGCGCTATCTGGATGCGGAACTTCAGGCCCGTGGTCTTCGCCAAGCGGCTGGCGTGACAGGAGATAATCCGGACCCAACTGGCTTCGCCTGGCGGTTCAGCCCAGTGAGCAACGGCAAGCAGAAGGTTATCAAACCTGAGCAGGAACTACGGGTGCTGATTGCGACGGACGTCCTCAGCGAAGGGCAGAACCTCCAGGACTGCGCAATCGTCGTCAACTACGATCTCCCCTGGGCAATCATTCGGCTGGTTCAGCGTGCCGGGCGTGTGGATCGGATCGGGCAAACTGCCGAGCAGATTTGGTGCTATTCGTTTCTGCCCGCAGACGGGGTGGAGCGCATCATCCGTTTGCGGCAACGGGTTCGCCAACGTTTGCGCGACAACGCGGAGGTGGTTGGCACAGACGAAACCTTCTTTGAGGACGACCAGAACGATTTGGCGGTTGTGGATGTTTACAATGAAAAGGCGGGACTTCTCGACGATGAAGCGGACACCGAAGTAGACCTTGCCTCTTATGCCTATCAGATCTGGAAGAATGCGATTTCCGCCGACCCGAAACTCGAAAAGCTCATCCCTGAGCTCCCGCCCGTCGTCTATTCTACACGACCGCATCATCCAACCGATACAGCGCCAGAAGGGGTGCTGGTTTATACCCGCACGGGCGAGGGGAATGACGCACTGGCGTGGATTGACAAAGCGGGGGTCAGCGTCACGGAGTCGCAGTTCGCTATCCTCCAAGCCGCCGCTTGCCAACCCAACACGACTGCATTACCGCGTCACGAGAATCATCACGAGCTGGTGCAGAAGGGCGTCGAACGCATCGTCGAAGAGGAGAAGTCCGTTGGCGGTCAGTTGGGACGACCGTCGGGAGCGCGGTTCCGCACCTACGAACGGCTCAAGCGATACGCGGAATCGGTCCAAGGAACGTTATTCGACATTCCCGAACTTCGCCGAGCAATCGATGAGATTTATAAATACCCGTTACGTCAATCCGCCGTTGACACCCTCAACCGCCAACTGCGCAGCGACATCTCCGACGAAGCCCTAGCCCAATTGGTTATGGATTTGCGGCAAGATGATCGGCTGTGTATCATTCACGACGAAGCCCAGAGCCGGGAGCCGCGCCTGATTTGTTCAATGGGGCTATCGGGAGGATAGACTTCCGAAGTCTTGAAGACTTCGGAAGTCTAGGGAGGGATTCCATGCCAAAGCTGAATATCGAAAACACTCGTGACCTGCTTCAACGGTTTGACTTCAAAACGCTCTTTGTCGAAGAACTCGGATGGGATAGACATCATGCCACCCTTGATGTGACGGTGGATGGTCAAACATATCAGCTCACCGCGATCGCTGAGAAGCGAGGGATGGTGGTATTTGTTTGTCCGTTTGTCCTCCCCGATTATGCCATGCGGCGGAAGATTGAACGCCGTGTCGCTCAATCGGTCCACGAACATCTCATCATTTACATCCATGAGGACAAAACCAGTCAAATTTGGCAATGGGTAAAACGCGACGCAGGCAAGCCGACTGCGTGCCGTGAACATCACTATCATCGGGGACAGCCTGGCGATGCACTGATTCAAAAACTCCAAACGATCACCTTCAGCCTGGAAGAGGAAGCGGAGCTCACTCTCGTTGACGTGACTCGCCGCGTCCGCACGGGCTTTAATCTGGATCGCGTGACGAAGCAGTTTTATGACTGCTTCAAGAGAGAACATGCGGGTTTTCTGGCGTTCCTCAAAGGCATCCCTGATGCGGAGATGCAACGCTGGTATGCCTCCGTCATGCTCAACCGCCTCATGTTCATCTACTTCATCCAGAAGAAGGGCTTTCTGGACAATGACGCCAACTACCTGCGCACCAAGCTGGCGCAAAGTCAACAGCGCGGCAGGGATGGTTTCTACAAAGCGTTCCTGTGTCCGCTCTTCTTTGAAGGTTTTGCGAAACGGGAGAATGAACGTTCGGCAGGGACTAACCAACTTCTCGGCAAAGTGCCCTATCTCAACGGCGGTATCTTTCAGCGGCACCAGATTGAGGAGTTTCACGGCAAAACGATTCAGATTGCCGATGCTGCATTTGAACAACTTTTTGACTTTTTTGACCAGTACCAGTGGCATCTTGACGAACGGCCCCTTCGTGCGGATAACGAGATCAACCCCGACGTGCTTGGCTACATCTTTGAGAAATATATCAACCAGAAGCAGATGGGGGCGTATTACACCAAAGAGGACATCACCGAGTACATCAGTAAGAACACTATCATCCCATTCCTCTTTGATGCGGCGCGAAAGGAATGTAAGATTGCCTTTGAAGGGGAATCCAACGTTTGGAAACTGCTCCAAATAGACCCCGACCGCTACATCTACGATGCCCTTAAAAAGGGAATCGAACACGAACTACCGCTAGAGATTGCCGTAGGACTAGACGATGTTTCCAAACGCACGGAATGGAACAAGACTGCACCTGATGAATACGCCTTGCCAACGGAGATCTGGCGCGAAGTGGTGGCGCGGCGTCAGCGGTATCAGAGACTTCGGAAGTTTTTAGAAACTTCCGAAGTCTATACAATCAACGACCTCATCACCTACAATCTCGACATCCGCCAATTTGCACAAGATGTCATTGAAAACTGCGAAGGCCCTGAATTGCTACGCGCTTTCTGGAAAGCCATCAACGAGGTGACGATTCTGGATCCGACCTGCGGCTCCGGGGCGTTTCTCTTTGCCGCGCTCAACCTCCTCGAACCGCTCTACGAAGCCTGTCTGGAGCGGATGGAAGCCTTTCTGGACGAATCTCAGACTTCCGAAGTCTCCAGAATCCCAGACTTCCGAAGTTTTAAAAACTTCGGAAGTCTAAAGTTTAGCGATTTCCGCAAGATTCTTGATCGCGTCAACCAGCACCCCAACCGCCGTTACTTCATCTTTAAGTCGATCATCGTCAATAACCTCTTCGGCGTGGACATCATGGAGGAGGCGGTGGAGATCTGCAAGCTCCGGCTCTTTCTCAAGCTGGTCGCGCAGATTGAGGCAGTACAACAAATTGAACCGCTTCCCGATATTGACTTTAACATCCGCTCCGGGAATACCCTCGTGGGCTATGCCACATACAACGAGGTCAAAAACGCAGTCATTGGCAAGATCGATTTCGACAACGCGATGGGACGCATTGAGGAGAAGGCGGAGGATGTGGAGCGGCTGTTTGCCCTGTTTCGCCAGCAGCAGACGGAATTGGGCGGCGTCGTCACCGCCGATGACAAGGGGGCGTTGCGCGAGAAACTGGTGGAGTTGGAAGATGAACTCAACCGCTACCTTGCAGGAGAATATGGTGTGAATCAGACTTCCGAAGTCTTGAAGACTTCGGAAGTCTACGTTGCCCGTCAGACTTCCGAAGTTTCAAAAACTTCGGAAGTCTGCCATTATGAGAAATGGCTTGCTTCCCACAAGCCCTTCCACTGGTTCATTGAGTTTTACGGCATCCTCAAAAACGGCGGGTTTGATGTGATTATCGGGAATCCGCCGTATGTCGAATATAGCAAGGTCAAGCAGGAATACACAGTGAGGGGATATGAGACGGAGAGTTGTGGGAATTTGTATGCGTTCATGGCTGAACGAAGCCTTTGCTTGGTTTCCTCCAAAGGGCATGTTGGTCTGATCGTTCCTCTGCCGTCTATCAACACGGAGCGGATGGCTACCCTTCAAAGCATCATCAAGCCGAAACTTGGGAAGCCCGGACGCAGTATATGGGTATCAGCTTTTGATGAGCGCCCCAGTAATCTTTTTACAGGGGTAGACCAACGCCTTGCTATTGAAGTGCTTGGCTCGGTGGTAGAACAACCGGTCATTGCAACTACAGGAATAAACCGCTGGGCCTCTAAAGTCCGTGAGCTACTCTTTCCCTCCCTAGCATTTGCCATGCAAGACGCCTCAACAGCACAGAAAACCAGTAGCATCTTGAAGGTTAAGGAATCGCGTCTCGAAAGCGGGTTGCTTCAGAAATTGTATGGCAATGATGTAATAGAACGATTTCGCGTATCGCATCGGACAAATGAGCTGGTCGCCTATCGAACGGCGGGGGGACGCTATTGGAAAGTTGTTCTTAATCAGCCATTCGATGGGGATACCCTAAGCGGTAAAATCGCTTATCTTGACGGTTTAACTGGCTGTCAAGCCGTCGCACTTATTAGTAGCTCCATGTTCTGGTGGTATTACTCCTGCCATTTCGACATGTATAACCTCAAAGACTACATGATCTTTGGTTTCCGGTTCTCAAGGCCGACCGCCGTAATGCTGCGGGCGCTGGATGAACTCGGCGATAAACTCGTACATTCCATAGAGAAGAACGTCGAGCATCAGAGGATTCGTTCAAAAACTCGCGGAATCGTTGATCAGAAGATTTACGTCTCGGCGAAATCAAAACCCCTCATCGACGAAATCGACCGAGTCCTCGCCCAACACTACGGCTTCACAGACGAGGAGCTGGACTTCATCATCAACTACGACATCAAATATCGCATGGGGCGGGATGCGGGGGAGGAAGGCGAATGAAAACACTGGAAACGCTTCGCAGCCGGCTTTCCGTGGAGGTGAGGTTGACATGTTTCAATGCTATATGTGCGGTTCAACGGAAGCTCGACAAGGACTTGTGAGCGAAGTGTTCGAGCTTGAGGGAAATCATATTCTGGTCGAAGATATCCCGGCCAGCGTTTGTGTGCGTTGCGGGGAAGCAACGTTTAGCCGCGACACAACTGAGAAGATTCGCCGTATGGTCCACGGTGAAGCAAAACCTGTGAAATGCGTCGCTATGGATGTCTTTGCGTACGTGTAGGGTCAGAGATGATGATGACGGTGATGATAAAATATATCACACAAACAGAACCAGATTACCCAGAGCGACTTCGACAATACCTCGGCGCGGATGCACCGGACGCGATCTGGACGTTGGGAAACCTCAACCTGTTGACGAATGCGGGTGGAGCGCTTTGGGCGTTATTTTGTTCCAGCAGATGTCCCGGCGCGGTCATCCTGAAAACCCACGAATTCGCTCAACACCTTCGGGAAGCGGGTGTTCCGACCATTGGCGGGTATCACTCGCCGGTGGAAAAAGAGTGCTTGCGCATTCTGCTCCGCGGTTCACAGCCCATCATCTTATGTCCGGCGCGGGGACTTGAAAAGATGCGTCTGCGGGGTGAATGGAAGCAACCGTTCGCGGAGGGACGGTTGTTGCTCCTCTCCGTCTTTGACGAAAAGCACCGTCGTCCGACCATCCAGTTGACAAGCCGGCGCAACGTCGTTGTCGCTGCGCTGGCGGACAAGGTGTTGATCGCCCATGCCTCGGAAGGGGGAAAAACGCTTGGGTTCGCCCAGCGGGTTTTGGGGTGGGGAAAACCGGTTTTCACGTTTGCGGTTGCGACCAACACCCACCTGATTCAAGTCGGAGTACAACCACTTACGCCAGCACTGGGAAAGGCGGCAGAATCTCCACCCTCTGCGATGACCCCAACACCCGCTTTGGCTACAAGTGTTATAAACGATGATAATAAAATACTTTACAAAGGTTAAGTTATTGTGCTATAATTAGCAATTAAAAGAGGGGCGGTGAACTTGGCTAAAAACATTCACGAGATCCGTGACCCAATTCATGTCTTTGTTCGCCTTGATTCGGATGAACGAAAAGTTCTGGATTCACGTCCTTTTCAGCGTTTGCGCCACATTCATCAATTGAGCCTTTCTTATCTCGTTTATCCGGGCGCGACGCACAAGCGTTTTGAACACTCCTTGGGGGTGATGGAACTCGCCAGCCGGGTTTTTGATGTCATCACCCATAGAGACGCGGTCACAGACCAGATTCGCGAGTTACTCCCTGAAATCAGGCAGGAAGATAAACTCAGTTATTGGCGGCGCGTCCTTCGGATGGCTGCGCTATGCCACGACCTGGGGCATCTCACTTTCCCGTTCAGACAAGGGACGGACGCATTGTTTCGTCAATCTCCATATCAGAAACCTTGAAGGGTTTGCCCAGGTCAGCAATTGATTATGTGTTTATCATACCGCAGGAACGACAAGCGGCTAAATCCTGGCTTGATGAGAATCGCACAGCAATCATTCAACCCAAAGGGGAGGAGGATAATATATGAAAAGACTTCAAAAGGTCGTTTTACTCACAGTTCTTGCTGAGAAGCTACTTGAAAAGGGGAGTTGGTGCGGCGAGACCCACCTTCAAAAAGCAACTTACTTTCTTCAGGATCTCCTGAATGTGCCAACCGAGTTCGACTTCATTTTTTACAAACACGGACCATTTTCATTCGACCTCCGGGATGAACTCACTGCGATGTGGGTGGACGGTCTCCTTGAACTCCAACTGAGACATCCCAATTATGGTCCCAGTTTTGTCCCAACCGAGCGTTGTAAGAAACTTCAGAATCTATTCCCCCATACGTTGAACAAATATAAAAAAGAACTGAAATTTGTTGCGGAGACGCTTGGCGATAAGGGAGTCATCCAGCTTGAGCAATTGGCAACAGCACTTTATGTGACCCTGGAGCAACCCGATAAAGGTCTGATGGAACGAGCAGGGCGCGTTCATGAATTAAAGCCTCATGTTTCAGTAGAGGAAGGAAAATCCGCCATCGAAGACCTGGAGGTGATTGTCAAGGAGGCAGGTTCCGGTTTTGATATACCTATATGCCTTTTGCAGGGGGGCGTGGTCAAACTGTTGGATCAACTGCAAGATGATGGTGACTCATCCTGCGTCAGGCACAAGCCATGACCCTCACAGACGATGCGTAGGGAATAGTGACAGTAACCGTTCAGGTAGGTTAGCGTAAACTAACAGTTTACGTTACAACCACAATCTGCCACTGTAACGCAATCTGTCAGATTGCGTCAGCGAAAAATGACAAAATTTTTCAGATACTTAAATTGGTCCGGGGACTTATCATGATAGAGTCGAAACGAATTGAATACCCTGACCTCGTGCAGTTCATCAAAAACGTCCTGATGGCTGTTGGTGTTCCACCCCACATCGCGGCGGTGGAGGCGGAGATTGGGGCAGAGGTCGATTTGTGCGGCGTACACTCGCACGGGGTGCGCCTGCTGCCGGTGACGGTGGAGAACATCCGCAAGGGTGTGACAAATCCCAATCCGAAGGTGGAAGTCATTGCGGAGTATCCGGCTTCGGTTCTCGCCGAGGCAGACCGGGGCATTGGTCGCTATGTGTCGGCTGTTGGGATGGACATGGCGATGAAAAGGGCAGAGGTTTATGGGCTCGGGGCCGCAGCCATCCGGGGCGTTGCCCATTGGGGGCGTGGATATAGCTATGCGTTGCGTGCGGCGCGGGCTGGCATGATGGGTCTGGCGTTTACAAACGCCATCGTCAATTTCCCGGCATGGGGAACGAGCGCTCCCTCTCTGGGAAACAACCCGATGGCCATCGGTGTCCCTGTGGACGATGGCGAGCCGGTCGTGCTGGATATCGCCATGACGCAGACGTCCATCGGGCGAGTACGAGATGCCGCCGCTGGGGGGCAGCGCGTCCCGCTGGGGTGGGGGTTGGATGAGCACGGAAAGCCGACGGATGACCCATCGGCAATCATCGCCTCTGGTCGTTTTTTACCGATGGGCGCACACAAGGGGTCCGGCCTGGCGTTCATGATCGAACTGATGACAGCGGGCCTGGCCGGTGGGCTACTCTGCTACGAGCAGGGAACGGAGGGGCGACCCTCGGATACCGCGGGCGGAGCGACCAAGTTCTTCATTGCAATCAAGCCATTCGGGGACTGGTTAAGCGAGCGTGCCGAGTCGCTCAAGGCCCATCTGAAGTCCGCGTCCCCGGCCCCAGAACAGGGCGAAGTGCAGTGGCCCGGCGAGCGGAGTTACCGCCGCCGAACCGAGTATCTGGAGCATGGCATTCCAATTCCGATTAAGCTGGCAGCAGACATGGAGGAGCTAGGGCGTGAGCTATCTGTGCCGCTGAACTGGAAGGCGTGATGTGCAACAGAAACCGAGACTTCCGAAGTTTCCGAAACTTCGGAAGTCTGACTCTCTTGTTCCATTTCCTTTCTTCCGGTCCCATCGTCCTACTGTCCGAATCGTGAAAATTGTGCGATATAAATTCTCTGAAAACATACCTCACATTGGCGCGTCCTGGCGAGCTATCTTGATCGGCTTTCTGCTGATTATCCCCAACACATACTGGATTCAGGATTCAGCAGGACAAGGCTATCCTACCACTGTCTCCCTCTACTTTAACGTCATTTTCTGCGTCTTTATCATCGCCGTTCTGAACTGTCTGCTGGCGCGAATCAGTCCCAAATTCGCGGTGAAACAGGGCGAGTTGTTGACGATTTATGTGATGTTGGCAATTGCTTCGTCGCTGGCGGGGCATGACGTCCTGCGCGTCCTCATCCCAATGATTCCGCATGCTTTCTGGCATGCCTCTCCAGAGAACGATTGGGCGGAGCTATTTCATCGCTACATCCCCGACTGGATGCCGTGAAGGACAAAAAGTTTTTGACGGATTATTATCGTGGGGAATCGAGTTTTTATCATTGGGAAGTGGTGCGCGGCTGGCTGACGCCGACGCTGGCGTGGGGCAGTTTCTTGTGCGTCCTAGTTTTTCTGATGGTGTGCATCAATAGCCTGGTTCGCAAACAGTGGACAGAGCACGAGAAGCTGAGTTACCCCATCATCCAACTTCCCCTCGAACTGACGACGGGGGGAGGGACATCGGGCATCCTGACCAGCAAAATGATGTGGCTAGGATTCGGTATCGCTGGTGCCATCGACATCCTCAACGGTTTCAACTTCCTGTACCCCGTTGTGCCGAGCTTGGGGGGGAGGCTGTATGATTTACGCCCTTTCTTCAATCAGAAGCCGTGGAGTGCCATTGGCTGGACGCCTATCGCGGTCTTTCCGTTTGCCGTGGGGATGGCGTTCTTTATCCCGTTGGATCTCTCGTTCTCCTGCTGGTTCTTCTACCTGTTTTGGAAAACGGAGCGAATTTTCGGGGACGCGCTGGGGCTCAGAGGCATGCCGAATTTTCCATTTACCGACGAGCAATCCTTTGGGGCGTACATTGGACTTTGCATCATCGCCATCCTTGCGACACGAAAGCACCTCGCGCAAGTCATCCGTAAAATCTTCACAAACGACCCTGCTATTGATGACTCCAATGAGCCGATGTCTTACCGTATGGCAACCTTGGGGCTCATTGGCAGTGCCCTGTTTCTCACGATATTCTGCAAAGCGGCGGGGATGTCCCTTTGGGTCATCTTGCTTTTTTTCGTCATCTACTACGGCCTCTCGACGGCGGTCACGCGCATGCGGGCTGAACTCGGGTCGCCGGTCCACGATTTACACTTCATCGGACCGGACGAGATGATGCCGCGGATATTTGGCACACGCGCCCTTGGGCCAAAGAACCTCACGATGTTCGCCTACCTCTTTTTCTTCAACCGCGCCTACCGCGGTCACCCAATGCCCCATGTGCTGGAGGGATTCAAGCTCGCTGAACGCACGGGCATCAACAACCGTCGGTTGCTGATTGCCATGCGTTCCGAATCCTCGTGAACGTTCACGAGGATTCGGAACGATTGCAATTGTTGCGGGGACCTTCTCCTCTTTCTGGTCATACTACCACATCTCTTACACCGAAGGGGCACGGGATTGGTTCGCATGGCACCCTTTCAACCGCCTCCAAAGTTGGCTCACTTCGCCCCGCTCTCCCGACTATCCTGCGGGGTTCGCAATGATTGTCGGGCTCTGCATCACCTTTTTCCTGATGGTGATGCGGATGCGCATCTTCTGGTGGCCATTCCATCCGGCCGGTTTTGCTATCTCGAGCAGTTGGTCGATGAACGTTTTTTGGTTCTCAATCTTCGTCAGCTCCGTCATCAAATGGGTGATTCTGAGACACGGCGGGATGGGGACGCACCGGAAGTTGATTCCGTTTTTCCTGGGACTTATCCTGGGAGAGTTTATCGTCGGCAGTGTATGGAGCATCATCGGCGTTACCATCAATCGCCCGATGTATCGATTTCTGTTCTAAAGAAACCTTTCAAAGGTTCCAAACCTTTGGGAGTTAGCTCACTAAACATGGAACATAGGAGGCATCATGCTCAAGAAATTACGCCTTGAACGCTTCAAAAACTTCAAGCAAGCTGAACTCACGTTGGGGCCCTTGACGATTTTAGTCGGCACTAACGCTTCCGGAAAAAGCAACCTGCGCGATGCGTTCCGCTTTCTTCACGGCATCGGGCGCGGGTATAGCCTCCCTGAGATTTTTGGAGAGAAATGGCTGGGTGGGGAAAAACAGTGGGAGGGTATTCGCGGGGGCATCCGGGAGATTACCTATCAGCAAAGTTCCACGTTTGTTATGGAAGTGGATTTCGATGTTGTTGAAACCAGTCAGGGGGCTTTATACCCGCCTGAAGCAACTTATCATATTGAGGTGGAAGTAAGTGCCCAGGTTAGCGCGCCTAGGGTTGTTCGGGAATCTCTCTACTACGATAAAGAGATGATGTTCGATTCTCACCCTGCGAAAGATCCACCACAACAAGCAGATTCTCAGCACATCGTGGTAAAGATTCAGCGCGGCGGTAAATACCGGAAGGGGCATGTGGAGCCGTTCATTTCCAACCAGGCTATATTATCACAACTCCCAGAAAGAATAGCAGAACGAACGGATGGGAAAGGGCGTCAGGTGAAATATCTCGTCAAAGAAGCGATTGCGGCTCTAAACTCTATGCGCTTCCTGGATCTGAGTCCAGAGGCGATGCGTATGCCCTCCTTCCCGGGCCGACCCCTTGATGACCGAGGTGAAAATCTATCTTCCGTACTGCACACCATCTGCGAAGATGTAAAACGAAAGGAGACACTCATTGAATGGATACAAGAGCTGACACCGATGGATTGTGTGGACTTCGAGTTTTCCACAGATCAGATCGGAAGGGTTTTGGTAACCCTGGTCGAGCAGAATGGCCAAAAGATCTCCGCCTACAGCGCTTCGGATGGCACCCTCCGTTTTTTGGGGTTGCTCGCCGCGATGCTTGTGCCTGAACCTGCGCGTCTCTATTTCTTTGAGGAACTGGAGAACGGCATTCACCCGACCCGCTTACACCTGCTGCTTCAAATGATTGAGCAGACAGTCTCCGAGGGAAATATTCAGGTGATTGCCAGCACCCATTCTTCTCAATTGCTAGGGTTGGTGAGTCGAAATACGTTGGAGGATGCCACCCTGATTTACCGGCTTCCAGACAGCCCTGATGGGCGGATTAAACGGATTCTGGACATTCCCGATGCCAAGCGGATTATTGAGGAACGACAAGATCCGGCGCATCTTCATGCCTCTGGCTGGCTCGAAAACGCGATGTACTTTTTGGATGACTCGGAGGTGACAACGTGAATGTAATGATCATTCCAGAAGATTTCCGCAAAGATCGATACACGCTCGAACCTATCATAAAAGAAATGATGACTGCTGTAGGAAAGCAAAAAGCTAAAGTTGTCGTTTGCACGGATCCGCTGCTTGGAGGTATTGATCAAGCCCTGCGCTGGGAACGCATCAAGGAAATTATTGATGATTATAAACACAAGGTTCAATTATTCTTGCTTTGCGTGGATCGGGATGGTAAAGCGGAAAGGAGAGCCCGAATCGATTATCTTGAGGAACAAGCTTCA
This sequence comes from uncultured bacterium, assembly GCA_964577695.1. Taxonomy (GTDB): domain Bacteria; phylum Poribacteria; class WGA-4E; order WGA-4E; family PCPOR2b; genus CAZOAL01. The sequence goes on from CAZOAL010000017.1 coordinate 46,266, forward strand.
TCCATTTTAAATCAAAATCAGCGATTTCTGGGAGAAAATGCGTGGCAGGAAATCGAAGTCTGGGTTTTGGCGGGTCACGATTTGCCTGATGCGTGGTCCTGGAGTGAGATTCGTCAGGAAATCAATCCGAAAGAGACTTACTTTGTACCTTTTATCAGCACCGTGGTCTTCAAAATCAACCTGGCGGAGGCAGAAAGACACTTGCAGAAGAAGCCGCACGGAGATATAATCGCATCCGGCAACTTTGCCCTGAAGATGTGGCAAATTTGGAGGGTCGGATTTCCGCCTGGATTAAAACCGAGCCCGGCGAGTAGGAGGCGGCTCCGACCATACGTGTCAATGGTATCTATACTGAGCACGGTCATAAATTAAAACTTTCATTTGTCATTCTGAGCGACGCGAAGAATGACAAAAAGTAACGTTTATGCCCGTTTGAAGTATAGGTGGACGACTCCCCTTTGAACGTGTCCGAGAATCGGACATGTTCTACAGCTTGCCCTTGAGCGTAGCGAAGGGACTGGATCTTGAGTTGAATTTAACAAAGTCAAACTAACCCGATACGGACTTATGAAATGAGTAGGGAAAACTTATGGCAAACTGTCCCCCAACACCCAAGTCAGATAAAAAAGAGTACCTGGGGTTTGTACGTCAATCGATGGTGCGCTGGTTTGACCCAGGACTGCTGATCAACGCAGGCATCAAAGCCCTGGTCGCAGATGTTTTTGGTGTCTACGCCGACAAACGCGAGCTCCAAGCGGCTTTGCAACACTCCCAGACGCACGATTACACACAGAAAGAGGAGGTCTGGATTGACTACATCGCAGACCTCGGTGACGGCTGGAACTCCACCTACACAATGGCGAAGTTGCTGGCCGCGGAAAACCTCACGCTCGAAAGGGAAAATCAGCGCATTGATACCCAGCGCGGACGATTGCTGGTTATGGGCGGCGATCAGGTCTATCCCTACCCCGGGCGCGAGGCGTACAATAATCGCACGGTCGGCCCTTACCGCGCCGCCTTGCCCTGCGTCCTCCCCAGCGACAAAGCCCCGCATCTATTTGCCATTCCGGGCAATCACGATTGGTATGACGGCTTAACCAGTTTCATTCGTCTGTTCTGTCAGGGGCGATGGATTGGTGGCTGGAAAACGCAACAATCCCGCAGCTACTTTGCTATCAAGCTCCCGCACAACTGGTGGCTGTGGGGGACGGATATCCAGCTTGAGTCGGACATCGACAAGCCGCAACTGGACTATTTCAAGACTGTTGCAAAAGAGCACATGAAAGCCGGAGATCGCGTCATCCTGTGCACGGCAGAGCCAAGCTGGGTGTATACCCCCACAAAAGGGCCGGAAGCGTATCACAATCTGGACTATTTTGAGCAAAACATCATTCGCAAACATGATGGCGTACTGAAGTTGACTTTGACCGGCGATTTACATCACTACAGCCGCTACCGGGCGGAAAGTGAGACCCGGCAAAAAATAACTGCCGGCGGCGGGGGTGCCTACCTTTCCGGGACGCACCAATTGCCGGAGACGCTCGAATTGGAGGAAGGCGACGTCAAAGTGAAGTATTCACGAGCTGACGCTACATTTCCGAGCATGGAAACTTCACGCCGGTTACGTTTCGGTAGCCTCCTTTTTCCGCTGAAAAACGTGGGAGTTTCATTACTCCTGGGCGGTTTCTACCTGTTGTACGCATGGATACTGCAAAGTGCGAGCCAAAATACGGGCTCGACATTTATGGAAAGGATACACAGTTTGGCCCCCACCCCAGCCGGCATTTTAAGGGTGTTGGAGGAATTCTCTCTCATTCTCAGGTATAGCCCGGCAAGCGTGTTACTTTTATTCGCGCTCATCGGCGGGGCGGTGGCTTTCTGTGACGCCAAAGGCGCCGCGAAGTTTATCGTAGGGGGACTTCACGGGATTGCGCACCTGCTGTTGAATCTTGCGCTCATCTGGCTCTTTGCCTCTCTGAATCTCAATGTATGGGGACTGGAGATCGGTCAACCGATTCACATCCTGCTTTTTATCGCGGAGATGCTCATCCTCGGCAGCTTTCTGGGCGGCTTGCTGATGGGGATTTACATCGTCCTGGCAAACCTGTTGACCTTCCATATCGAGGCGGCGTTTGCGTCCCAAAGCATAGCGGATTACAAGAATTTCCTCCGTCTGCATATTGATAAGGACGGAAATCTGACCGTCTATCCCGTTGGCGTGACGAAGGTTTGTAAGAAGTGGCGTTTCATGCCCAACGCCCAAAACGGTGAATCCTGGTTTGAACCTGCGGCGGGGGGTAGCATCAAAGCGCATCTCATTGAGGGGCCGATACATATCAAAGGTAAATAACGTGAAGAAGATGCCGTTTTCTGATCCATTTTTGAGGTATTGGAAGGAAGGGAAGGAAGGGAAGGATGGAAGGACGGGATTGGAAGTTTGGGAGGCTAGAAGAAGCAAGCTCCCCCTTCCCGCGACAAAGCAAAGGCAAATCTCGGCATCTCGCAAAAACTGTTGCCGATTCTGCTGTTTCTGCGCGACGTTGACCCGCAAAGTTCCCTGGTCGAGAATATCCTGTCGCGCTTGAAAAAGTACGAACTTGGACTGGATGAACAGTTCTTTACGTCCTATCTTCGCAACGGCGAGGCGATTCTGTTGCTGGATGGGCTGGACGAGGTCGCAACGGAGGAGAAGCGCACGGAGGTGAGCCAGTGGATTCATGACAGGGTTCATGGAGCATTCCCCCGGTGTCCGGTGATAGTGACCTCCCGATTCTCTGGCTATCGCGGCGGCGCGGTGTTGCCGGAGCACTACTTGCGCCTGGAGATTCAGGACTATGGGTTGCCGCAGGTCAAGCAGTTCCTTGAGAATTGGCTGACCGCGGTGGAAACGCACGTCAACGCCGATACCAAACACTGGCGCATCCAGGCGAGGGGGAAGGCGGAAGACCTGTACCGCCGCGTCGAAACGACGAAAGCCTTGCGCGATTTGGCGGTGAACCCGTTGATGCTGCAAATCATCGCCCTCGTCCATCGCGATCGGGGGACTTTGCCGGAACGCCGCGTTGAGCTTTACGCAGAATGCACCGATGTCCTCCTGGAACGGTGGGATAAAGCCAAAGGCATGACGGTGCCTCTCTCCGCCGCCGAGGCGCGCCAACTCCTGCAACCGGTGGCGCTGTGGATGCACTCCGTGGAAAACCGCCGCGAAGTGAGCAAGCAGGAGATTTTGGATTACATCGCGCCGATTTTGCCGCGCATCAAACAGGGGGTCAACGCGGAAGACCTGCTCAACAGTTGGCGAGAGCGTAGCGGCATCTTCAAAGGTGAGGGCGAGACCTACTTCTTTCATCACCTGAGTTTTCAGGAGTACCTGACCGCCAGAGAAATCCGCAACAGCCGACAGCTTGAGATTCTGGTGAAGCACTTTGACGAGGCGTGGTGGCGCGAGCCGACGCTGTTGGCGATGGGCCTGACCGACCCGCCGATTTATGAGGACTTCATGCGGGCGCTGTTGCGCGAAACGTGGCGCGATGGCGCAAGCGTGGATTTCATGTTGCGCTGCATTGACGAAACCCTGGTCAAAACTGAAACGCCGTTTCTTGAGGCGTTACGGAAGTTGCCCGATTTTGATGCGCGATACCACGCCTTGCGGGGTCTGGAGCGGATTGACACGGAAGCCGCCAAAGCAGCGGTGAGAGATGCCCTGCATGACCAGGACCCCCGCATCGCCGACGCAGCGCGCTCCACCCTGGCGAAGAAGTGGGGTGAAGCGCCCGCCCCGGAAGCCGCGGAAACCGTCACCGTCCGCATCAAAGGGGAGTCACGTGCCCTTCCGGAGCGCATCTTCAATCCCGTCGAGCGAAACGCGGAATACATCCTTATCCCCGGCGCAACGGAGGAAATTGTCTTTGAGAGTACAGGTAAGCCCGCGCCGGACTATCCGCTCTACTTTGCGAAATACCCTGTTACCAACGTCCTCTACCGGCGTTTCATTGATTATCTCGCGGGCAGGTCTATAGACGAAGCCACGACCCTCCGACGTGAAGGTTTTGCCGAAAGCCTGTTGGGGCGTACTGAACAGATTGCGGGGTTCGTGGATTATCTGGGGGGAAACCCGGCGGGTTGGGCAGACCGACTGCGCTCACGTCTTGATGACGACAAGCGCTTCAACGGCGACGACCAGCTAGTCGTGGGAGTGAGCTGGTACGCGGCCGTGGCCTATTGTCATTGGCTCACTGAACTGCATAACAATTCGCAATCTGCAATCTCCCCCCCCTCAATCCCCCCCGTGGACAGGGGGGAAGTAAGGGGGGGCAATCCGCAATCCATCTATCGGTTGCCGACGGAGGCGGAGTGGGAATGGGCGGCGAGCAGAGGGAACAGAACCTACCCCTGGGGGAATGAAGACCCCGACGACAGCCGCGCCAACTACGGCAAAACAGTGGGTCACACCACGCCGGTGGGGGCGTATCCGGCGGGTGCCACACCTGAAGGCCTGATGGATATGGCCGGGAATGTCTGGGAGTGGATGGAAAATCTTTATCAGGAGGGTGAGAAATGGCGCGCCCGGCGGGGCGGCTCGTGGTATACGGAATCCCCTGCGGTGTTGTGCGCGGGCCGCCTCGGCGGCCGCCCGGACAACTGGAACGACAACCGCGGTTTTCGGGTCGTTTGTCGCCAGTCAGGATTTTGAGACTCTGAAACTCTGTGCATCTGAAACTCTGACCGGCGTCCGAACCTAACCCCCCGGCCCCCTTCCCGAAACTGGAAGGGGGAGATGCTAACACCCCGGTTGTCCGAAGGACACCGGGTGTGTCACGCCAAACGCCCGGTGTCCTTCGGACCACCGGGGTTTGGATAAG
>CAZOAL010000017.1:51227-149035 GCA_964577695.1 uncultured bacterium
TGTCCCTTCGGACCACCGGGGTTTGGATAAGACGAACGGGTGTGTCACGCCAAACGCCCGGTGTCCTTCGGACCACCGGGGTTTGGATAAGACGAACGGGTGTGTCACGCCAAACACCCGGTGTCCCTTCGGACCACCGGGGTTTGGATAAGACGAACGGGTGTGTCACGCCAAACACCCGGTGTCCTGCGGACCACCGGGGTTTGGATAAGACGAAGGAGAATCACATTATGGCAAAATCAGAACCATCGTTCATGGAGATTCATCAAGAAGCCCTCGTCATCGACTCTCACAACGATGCGATTGTCTCACACATCCGTCGAGGGAATATCAGCATTTCTGGACATGCGACCCCGGAGCGCATGACACATAGCGGCACGGTGGCTTACTTGCGCGGCCCGTTGGACAGGGAGGACCGGCAGACTGAAGTCCAGATTAATATCCCCAAGATGCGTCAGGGGGGGATTGATGCGGCGTTCTTCGCTGTCGATGTGACGCGGGCGTGGAAGAATCACCTCGCCTACGCCCTGGACGCCTTCGGCTTTTTTGAGGCGGAGGTCGAAGCACATGCGGACGAAATGATCATCGGCCGGACGGCGGCGGACATCCGACGTGCAAAGGGCGCGGGGAAATTAGCTGCCATCCTCGTCATCGAAAATAGCGAAGGGGTGGAGCGGAGCCTCAATATCCTGAGAATGCTCCACCGGGTGGGCGTCCGATCGATTGGATTGACGCATAACCCCAGCACATGGGCGGCGGCGGGCAACTCAGAGGAGGAAAGCGGCGGCGGGCTCACGCGGTTCGGCAGGGAACTCGTGAAGGAGATGAATCGGCTTGGGATGCTCGTCGATGTCTCCCACATCGCCGAGCGTGGGTTTTGGGATGTGCTTGAAGTCTCCGAACACCCGGTGATCGCCTCTCACAGCAACAGCAAAGCGGTTTGCCCTCACCCGCGCAACCTGAGTGACGAGCAGATTAAGGCCCTTGCTCAAAACGGTGGCGTGATGGGGGTGACGTTTGTGCCGTCGTTCATCGACGCGAACGCCCCCTCTTTAGAGCGCCTTCTGGACCACGTTGACCATATCGTGAATCTCGTCGGCGTTGACCACGTCGGCATCGGCTCCGATTTCGATGGGGGCGGGGACCTGCTGGCGGATGCGACGGAGTACCCTCAAATTACGCAGGGGCTTCTGAAGCGAGGCTATTCAGCGGAGGCAATCCGGAAGATCCTTGGGGAGAATCATTTGCGCGTGTTCGCAGCGGCGTGTGGATAAGCGGTAAGCGGGGGATTTCTGTTGATACCTGTTTCCGGTTTTCACGTTTTACCCTTCGGCTTCGCTCAGGGCAAGCTTATCACGCATCACGTTTACGCAACGGGTCTGCTCCAGCCACTCTTTCCAGAAAGGATGCGCTTTGAGTTCAGGAACTTCGTGACTCAGATATTCCCGAACCTTCGATGCAAATTCCTCGAAAGCGTGGAGGAGATCAACGTATTGTATACGGCTGGTGCGCCCATTCACTTCCGAATGAACGGAAACATCCTTTCCTGACATCTGAAAGGACAAACGGTATCCCGACCCAGGCAAACTGTAGATAGAAGTCCCTTTCTGATGAACCCCTCTAATTTTTTCTAGGCCAGTGGTTGCCACATCCAGTAGGGGTAATGGGAACCACGGATCGAAGGGTCGCTCTTTTAAGATGGGGTGGAGGGAATTCCCACTCGAATCACCGCTCCAGACTTGTTGCTGGTCTTTTGCAAGTGGTATCTCTAAGAGCTCTTCCGCTCCCGATTTTAATCGAATCGGCATGATAAAATAGGTATGTTGCAATTCCGCCGCATCCGCTTGACCTGGATTGGCCCCCTTCTCTTCTGCCATTATCATTTCATCTGTTAGAAAATCAAGAAGAATCTCAGTCATAATATCACCTCTATCAGGGAATGGGGTATGCCGTAAATCACAAGTCCAAAGTCCCTGTTATTCATATTGCGGAGTGAGTTCAGATACGACTGCCAACGATTTGAACCACATTCGGCGGCCCTCAAAGTCTTCTACAACGAGGCTATCGCCAGACCACCAGCTTCGCATGAGAACCTCGTTGTGTTCAAAACGGGCGACCTCATCTCCCTTGGCCGGGTCAAAGAGCCTGACTGAAAGCTCACACACAAAGCACCATCGATTCCCAACGGGATAGGCTGCATGAACCGGCTCGTCTTGATCAAACTGATGGAGTGCTCCCCCGGTCAAAGATATGATATAGACGCTAGTTCCGCCCCATATCACAACATGGTAGGAACTCACCGCGATTCGAGGGTGCTCCCATATTGGGAACCGCACCTCGCCGATCAAGGCTTCGTCAATCTCTAATTGGAAGCAACGCTCCTCGTCAACTTCTCGTTTGAAGCTATGTTTCTCATCGAAAGCAGACTGCTCCGTCAATGCAATCGTATGTCGCTCCACAATGATAAAAACCATGTATGGGAAATCAAACTTACTCATTCCTTTCACCTACTTCTTCAGATTCCGGTAGGCAGTGATGAGGTCAAAGGCTACCTTTTCCCATCCTTCCATCCTCCAGTCTTCCAGCCTGCATCACGTTTCACGTTTCACACATCCTGCCTTTCAGCCAACTTCCGCCGAACCGTCTCCCACACCTCATCGACGGTGATGCGTTTCATGCAGATATTGTTTTTACATTTATCCGTGAACTGTTTGCACGGATTGCACGGGACATGATGGCGGATGGTCGTGTGGATGGGGGCGAGCGGCTGAAACCGGATGTGGTTGCCCGGCCCAAACAGCGCGACGGTCGGGGTGTGCATCGCTGCGGCGATGTGCATCGGCCCGGTGTCGTTCGTAAGGAACAAATCGCACTGCGCAACCAGCCCGGCAAACTGGCGGACGCGGAGATTTCCAGCAAATGAGATTGGCTCCGACGCCATGAGGTTCCCAACCTGCTGAACGAGCTCCCCCTCGTTGGGCCCGCCGAAGAGCAGCACCTGGGCGTCAAAATGCTTGGCGACGAGATCACCGATAGCCGCAAAGCGCTCCGGCATCCATTCGCGCAATTTCCACCCCGCCCCCGGAAACAATCCCACCTTCAGCCGATCGGCGCGGACACCGTGGGCGATGAGCGCTTCACTGGCATAAACCCGATCCGATTCCGCAATGAATAACTCCAGCGTCCGATCTGTCGCCTCAATTCCGATCGCGTGCAGCAGGTCAAAGTGGCGATCGATGGCGTGCTTGTTGACGCGGTCTGGCACACGAACCGTACACAGCAGCCCATTGGGACGATGATACCCAACGCGACACTTCGCACCACTCAGATACGCCAGCAGGCTGGTGCGAAATTTGCGCTGGAAATCAATGGCGAGGTCAAATTTCCATTCGCGCAACCGGTGGATAATCCGCTTCATTTCGCCGGTGTCCTTATTTTTCGCCTTTCGATCGAACGCAATCACTTCGTCGAGGTGAGGATTCTCTGTGAGCAAATCGGCAGACTGCTTCGCGACAAGCATAGCTATCCGCGCTTGTGGGAAATGCCCCCGTACCGCACGGATGGCTGGCGAGGTCAGCACGATGTCGCCCAACGAACTGAGACGGATGAGGAGAATGTTTTTAACGGTGTCGTTCATAGCAAATTAACAGAGAATCAGAAACCGAGTTTTTCTGAAAAACTCGGTTTCTAAGCGCAGCCCCTCAACAAGTTGAGCCATCCGATGAATTTCCAAGCGCGCTCTTACACATTCAGCACCATGTCGATCTGCAATTTAGTGAGAGGTTCAGCCCCATTTTCAGTGACGTAAAGCATATTTTCCACCCGCGCTCCGCCGATGCCCGGCACATAAACGCCAGGCTCACAGGAGAGGGTATCCCCCACCTGAATCACATCGTAGCTTGTTGAGCTGATACGCGGCAGGTCGCCACCCAATCCGAGTCCGTGACTGATATGATGGACGAAGAACTTGCGCCAGCCTTTGCGTTCGACATTTCTGACAGCGATGGCATAGATTTCTTGCGCGTTTGTGCCGGGCTTGATTGCGGATTCCAACTCCAGATAGGAAGCCTTAATGGTTGTTAGGAGTTCGCGTTGGGCGCGGGTGCCGCCGCCAAGGATTGCCGATCGCGTTTGATCGCCCAGATAGCCTTGCAGGTGGATGCCCATGTCAATAAACACCATCTCACCTTGCTGGATGGTGCGGCGCGGATTAGAACCGCTGTCCAGGTACATCGTATCCGGCCCAGAAGCAACGAACATACTCGCATCTTCACAGCCCATCTGGAGCATTTTGTAAACGCCCTCCGCCGCAACCTCACAGTTCAAGACGCCGGGACGGATGGCGTTGAATGCCGCTAACATTCCGGCATCCGAGATCGCCGCAACTCGCCGCATCAGTTCGATCTCTTGCGGTTCCTTCTTGCGACGAAGTTCGGCCCCCAGACTCGGTTCAGAAATAAAATCGGTTCCGGGAACGGCATTTGCTAAGTTTCCTATGCCGCCATCGACAGCCACCCGCTTGAGATTCATCCCCTTGAGTCGCTCAATGAACTGATCGGTCACGTCCGGAGCGCCGACCTCATTGGTGACAACCTCTTCGTTCGTCAGAAAATCCCGGCAGGCATTGGAAATCCAAACGCCGGGGAACACAATGGACGCCCTTCGAGTGACAAGCAGATACGGCAGGGATCGAAACACCCCCGATGGGTCCGGGTGGTCTAAAAAGTAAAGTTGATTGGGGCGTTGTGTCATGAGAAAAGCGTCGTAGCCTTTCTCCTCTAATACCTCTCTTAAACGATTTAATCTTTCCATCCAATAATTCCTCATCACGGAAATTTAATAAAACGCCATCATCACGCATTTTGCTATGCGTGGATGGCGAGGGCTTTTCAAAACTGATGTACCGGAAAATGAACCATGCTGGTTTGAGGGAGGGAGCATCAAGGTAGGAGTGACAGGTTGTAAGCCGCCAATAAATTAGACGGGGATTGGTCATAATTCCTAGGGGAGGCAATCGTAGCCCAAGTTTCTAACTTGGCCCTTGCGCCAGGGCCAAGATAGAATCTTGGGCTACAACTGAACCACCGGAGAATTATGACCATCCCTCAATTAGACTTCCGAAGTCTCCAAGACTTCGGAAGTCTAAAGAAGTACCTCCGGCTTACCACCGGAGATGTCAGTTTGCGTGCTAATATTTCAGAATAGTGCCCCATTCACCGACGGCCCAGAGCGTTCCATCTTTGGAGCGAGTAAGGTCGGTGAGATCGTTTTTCGTTGGGCTTTGTTGAGCGAGCCATGTCACACCGCTGTCAGTGGTGCGTACGATAGTGCCTTTGCTTCCAACAGCCCACCCCTCTTTGTCATTGATGAAGAGGATACCCTGCAACTTTTCGCTCGTTGGGGTAATCTGCCGCGTCCATGTATCGCCGCCATCTTTCGTGGCATAAATGGAGCCTTGGTCTCCGGCAATCCAGGCGGTTTGCGGGTTCAGGGCGAAAACCCCCCTGAGTTCATCCGGTTCTGCATTTTGGACGGTCCACGTTTTTCCGCCATCGGTTGTTTTGATAACGGTACCCGCAGCGCCAACTGTCCAACCCACATTGGCATCGCAGAAATAGACACCGTACAGGTTGTTGAAACCCACCATCATGTCCCCGGAGTCCTGACCTATCCAGGTTTCCCCACCATTGTTCGTGTGGAGGATCTTGCCAACTTCACCAATTCCCCAGCCGTTTTGAGGGGTTGAGAAACAGAGGTCATAAAACCCAAGAGCGGCCTTCCAACTCATTTCCCCCTCAAACTGAATGCGTCTGGCGGCTGTACCGCCTTCATCACGTGGATTGCTGACACTTTTCCACGTTTTTCCGCCGTCACCGGTCTCGATTAAGGTGCCGTTACTCCCAACGATGTAGCCTTTAGTCGGATTTAGGAAACTCACACCGTAAAACTCAAAAACATTGCCGCTGGATTGCTCATGCCATGTTTTGCCACCATCGGCTGTATGCAAAACAGTCCCCGATAAACCAACCGCCCATCCCATTTTATTATCCAAAAAGTAAACGCGCGTTAAATCGTTGTTACTGGAAATCACGTCCCAAGATTTGCCGCCATCTATGCTGTGTAGAATGGTCGCATACTTGCCGACTGCCCACACCTCTTGAGGGCTAACGAATTGAATCGCTCGGAGTTGGTTAGAAACTGGTCTCGGCTCGAGCGGTGCCCAATTTTTACCCCCATCGTCTGTTTTCAGGATGACGCCGAACTCTGCGGCCGCAAGCCCATGATTGGCGTCAACGAAATGAATGCCCCAAATAGGTTCAGGCATTCCGTTGGAGTTGGGGACATGGCTTTCCTGAACTTCCCAGGTTTCGCCTCCATCGGCGGTATGGACCAGTGCACCGTTACCTCCGGCCGCCCATCCTTCTTTAGCATTGAGCATAAACAGCGTATCAAGCGAGGAGGCGGTATTGCTCTTTTGGGATTCCCAGCGCTTTCCACCATCAGCGGTATGCAGCATGGTACCGGCATCCCCTGAGGCCCAACCGACTGTAGGGCTTATAAAGTGAAGTCCATGGATTGCGTTGTTCGTATCCGTGTCCTGCTTCGTCCAGGTCATGCCGCCATCCTGGGTACGGATGATGACGCCCCCATCCCCACCAGCCCAACCGTTTCTAGCATCCATAAAAAAGACCGTTGACAGCACAGCGCGTGTACCACTCATGAACTTGTTCCAGGTCCCGCCGCCATCCGTCGTTTTCAGAACAGTTCCTTCGTCGCCGGCAATCCACCCTGTTTTCGTATCGATAAACTGAACTTTATGAAAATCCATTTTGAAAGGAAATGGCTGGTTCGGTTGTTTTTTCCAAGTCTTCCCACCATCAATCGTATGCAAAATTGTTGAATCAGAACCGATAATCCACCCATTCTGCTTATCAACAAAACTGATATCTGCCAATGTTGCTTGCCATTGCGTTGCACGGACAGAGGTCCAGGATTTCTCCACCGCAAATGTATTGGCGACGGAGATAAGTAACATCACTGCCACAACTGAACTGAGTCCAATACGCCACTTTCTATTCACCATCATTATTCCCTCCTAATTTAAGGTCTTGTCCCTTGTGGATAAACAAACATATTATACAACCATCTATCAACCCCGTCAAGCAGATTTCATGGCTTCCACGAATTAGAAATTTACAATAAGATCAGAAATGGATACCACTTTGGATCGGGAGAGAAGATTCACAACATTTCAAGGGCTTCCGTGAGTCGATAGGCTTATTTGCACACTTCTGGCTTGCACTCACGAAACTTTCAATGCTATAATCTCGTAGACGATTAGCACCCATCCCCGTCGTTTTGAGACGACTTGAGCAACAAGTTCCGATAGAGCGGAGCGAATTGATTCGCAGGCTACCAACAGATAAAAATCGAATCCGATAGAGAGATTCAGGAGGTAGGTAAAATGAATAAAAATGAACATTCTGGTTGTCGAAATTTCATGACCGCCGTTCCTCGATCCACTTTTTGGTCTATCGACCCCAGTTCCTTTCTAAATATAAGCAGGCAAGAAGGGGGACGGTTTTCTTTGCGCGTTTTTTTGGGATTTCTTGTCCTGATGAACGCTTTTCTTCTGAGTTGCCAACCCCAAAATACCCCGGTCAGGAACCAATCACCGGAACATTCTCGTGTCGAGCGTCAACTCCAAACCTGGCAAATTGTTCGTTCTGCTGGTAGGGAAGGTAGGTTGAACGCGATTGACTTCATCAATGAGAAAGAAGGCTGGATTGTGGGAAGTGATGGAGTTCTTTTGCAAACCTTAGATGGAGGGGTAACGTGGTTGGAATCTACGAACAGCGGTACTCGTGAAAACCTTAATGCCCTCCATTTTATCACCCCGCAAGAGGGCTGGGTCGTCGGCGACTTTGGAGTTGTTCTCTATACGAGGGAGGGCGGGCGGACATGGTTGCGACAACGGCTTCCCAAGGAGGTGGAACTTTACGGTGCCTTCTTTGTAAATTCCAAAGAGGGTTGGATTGTCGGAGGAGACCTGACAACAGGATATATTTTTCATACCTTAGATGGCGGGGAAAACTGGAAAATTCAATACCAGGCTTTAGACCGCCACCTGTGGGGCGTGGAGTTCGTCAGCTCGAAGGAGGGGTGGGCGATCGGCGTCCGGGGAACGATTCTCCATACAGTCGATGCGGGAAAAACCTGGGAAATTCAGCCCTCTAATACTGCCCAATCGCTGTATAAGGCAAAGTTTGTGACTAAAAAAGAAGGTTGGGTTTTGGGCACCTGGGGAACCGCGCTTCACACAACGAATGGCGGAAAGTCGTGGGAGGCGCAAAGTGCCCAGGACCACCATTTTCAGGATGGCTATTTTCTGGATGAGAAACGGGGATGGTTGGTTGGTTTAGAGGGGGTGTTTTTCCGAACAACGGATGGCGGGAAACACTGGGTTCATCAAGAATCATGGACAGCGAGCGCCGATTTGTTAAGCATTACATTTGTGAACGAAACCAAGGGGTTTGTCGTCACAGCAACGGGCGGCTTACTTTATACGACGGATGGCGGAAAGACCTGGAAAGGGAGAAATCTCAATCCGCATGCAACCCTCAAAAGTGTCGCACTGACATCAGTGCATGAGGGGTGGGCAGTCGGTGTCAATGGCGCATTCCTCTACACCAATGATGGAGGACAGCAATGGCATGCAGTGGTGAGTGACGCCGCAAGTGAGTTTACCACCATCCGCTTTGTCGATGCGCAAAACGGTTGGGTTATCGGAGATGGGGGGGGTATCCTTCGGACCGAGGATGGAGGCAAACACTGGGAGAACTATCCCATCCATCAGGCGCATCCCCATTCCCCGTCAATGGAAGGTGCAGCGGCTGAAGATGACGAACACCATCATGACAATCACACGCATTCCCATTCTCAGCCAACTCAAGATGAAACAACCGGGGAAGTTGGACACCAGCATGGACTCTGTAATATCTACTTTGTCAATTCCCATGAAGGGTGGGCGGTCGGACATGAGGGGACGCTCCTTCATTCTCAGGATGGAGGAAAGACCTGGCACGGACAGACAGCACCAACGAATTATCCGCTTTTAGGGGTCTATTTTGTTGACCCGCTACGGGGTTGGGTCACGGGACATCAGGGCGTTATCCTTTTCACCAAAGATGGCGGGGAAACCTGGAGTGAACAACAGAGCCAGACCGACAGGCCCCTGATGGATGTTTATTTCGTCTCTGAAAATGAAGGCTGGATTGTTGGAGGCGATGGGGTTATCCTCCATACAACGAATGGCGGGGCAAACTGGAAATATCAAGAGAGTGATTCTGTCAGTTTTTTGTGGCGGGTTCTTTTTAAGAATAAGAAAGAAGGGTGGACGGTCGGTAGCGAAGGAACGATTCTCTACACAAAAGACGGCGGACGGACCTGGATAAAGCAGGAAAGCGGTACAGACCAGTGGCTCTATGACATCACCCTCGCTGACGAAAAGACGCTTTATGCTGTCGGTTTATACGGGGTGATACTGAAAAGCCTGCTATAGATTCACCACTGTTTACCCCGCTCTTCGATTGGGGCGGGTAGGAGTGCGGAAGATTATGTTGACCCGATTAAAAGTTTCTGGTTTTAAAAACCTTGTCGATGTCAATGTTCGCTTCGGGCCATTTACCTGCGTGGCTGGAGCCAACGGCGTCGGAAAATCGAATCTGTTCGATGCAATTCACTTTTTGAGTGCGCTTGCGGACCGTCCACTTATTGATGCAGCCTTGACTGTCCGCGACGAAGGCGGACGAACAACCGATGTAAGGGGCTTGTTCCACCGCGTTGGCAATTCTTATGCCGATACAATGAGCTTTGAAGCGGAGATGATTGTCCCCCACGAAGGTCTTGATGATTTAGGGCAAAGGGCAGAAGCCAGCATTACTTTCCTCCGCTATGCCGTGACGCTTGCCTACAAGACAGATGACAGTAGTTTGAAATCGCTCGGTTCACTTGAACTTCTCAAAGAGGAATTGGTTCATATCAAACTGGGTGATGCCAACAAACACTTACTGTTTCCGCATCGTACGGAATGGCGTAAATCTGTCGTACAGGGACGGCGAACGTCCCCCTTCATTTCAACTGAAGGTACAGGAGCGAGCCGAGTCATCAAGCTACATCAAGACGGCGGTTCAGGACGAGCGTCGTCTCGATTGGCAGTCAATCTTCCCCGAACGGTGCTTTCTGCGACGAATGCCGCCGAAAGTCCGACGGCACTGCTGGCGCGGAGAGAAATGCAGTCATGGCGTCTTCTTCAGTTGGAGCCTTCATCGCTACGCAAACCCGATGAGTTTACAGCCCCCACACGATTAGGCGTTGATGGTTCTCACCTCGCGGCGACTCTCTATCATCTCGCGCGGACAAACAATCATCGAAACATCAACGGAGCGTCTCATGACGCAGCCGCTACGCAGATTTACGGTCAAGTTGCCAATCGCCTGGCAGACCTGATCGATGATGTGTATGAGATCGGGATGGATCGCGATGAAAAACGTGACCTTCTGACCTTACTGGTAACAGACCGAGATTTGACATCCCATCCGGCACGGGCGCTCTCGGACGGAACCCTGCGCTTCCTCGCGTTAGCCGTTCTTGAACTGCATCCAGAGGGGCAGGGGCTATTGTGTCTTGAGGAACCTGAAAACGGCATTCACCCAGCGCGTATTCCGGCCATGCTCAGGCTACTTCAGGATATCGCCACCGATGTGGACGAGCCCATTGGCCCGGACAATCCCCTCCGTCAGGTGATTGTCAACACACACTCCCCGGTTGTTGTGAGCCAGGTTCCTGATGACAGTCTGCTGGTTGTTGAACTGAAAGAAATGCTCCGTCCAGGCCAACGGTTTAAGGGCGCATGCTTTAGCTGCTTACCCGATACATGGCGCTCCCAGAAATCCCCGCCGGAAGAAGTGAGCATCGTCTCCAAAGGCAAGTTACTGGCTTACCTCAATCCGTTTGCTCATGAGGAACCCGACTGGGACGACGACCGGCGATCAAAGCAAACGCAACGCAAGAAACGAAGGGTCATGGATAGAGCAGACCTCCAAATGCTACTCCCCACCTTAGAGAGCAGGGATGGGGTGCCTCACCGGAGACAGTCAAGCGGGGCACCTGAAGGAGAAATCGCTATGGGAATTGACGAACGTCTCAAGGAGAAACGGGAGGACATCCTGAACCTTGCTTCCAAACACGGCGCGTATAATGTGCGTATCTTCGGTTCAGTAGCGCGAGGCGAAGATGACGAAAACAGTGATGTCGATTTTTGGGTAGAAATGGAATCGGGGCGGAGTTTGCTCGATCTGGGTGGGCTCCTCACGGACTTACAAGAGTTACTAGGGCGTGTTGACGAACTCGGGCAAATGCGCTCGTAGCCCAAGTTTCTAACTTGGTGCCTCGTCCCCAACCAAGATAGAATCTTGGGCTACAGTTGGATTGCGAAACAGTTCGTCAACACGCCCTAGAACATGAGGTCGATGTCGTCACCGAAAAGGGCTTGCGACCCCGTATCCGCGAACGCGTGCTTAGAGAGGCGGTGTCCATAAGATGAGCGTGAAAGATTGCGTGACATTTTGGACATCGTTTGGTTGGTTGTAGAAGCGGAGCTGCCAAATCTCAAGCGCGAGATTGAAGCTGTCCTGGGTGAAAGCTAACCTGATTTGTTACTCCGCCTTTAGCGCAGGAAGCAGCGGGGTGCGCAGTACCGCCGAGACGGCTGCGGCACTGGCAATCATTCCAACGAAAAGCACCGCAATCAAGGTGATAGCAAGTGAAAGCCAGGGAACATGGGCGCTGCTGCCCATCAGGTGCGGTCCCACAGCAACGAGTGCAGAAAGACTACCGATCAGCATTCCGATGACAAGCGTAAATCCATTTTCCGCCAAAAGCATCGTCACTAAAGTGGAACGGCGAAAACCGAAAGCGCGAAGGGTGGCCAATTCCCCCCCGCGTTCAATGACGTTTCTAAACAAAACGATTCCTAGCCCCAACGTTCCAAGAAGCAGTCCGAGCCCGCCGAGCATTTGAAACGTCGAAAGGTATGTATTCTCAACGGCTTGATAATTGGCTAACTTTTCGGCCGTCAAGGTTGTGTCAAATCCATAGTCACTCAGCGTGCTTTCCAACGTTTGCGCAATTTTCCCGGCAGCCACCCCAACAGGTGTTTTAATTAAGAAATATGAATACCCACTTTGATTTGGAAAGTGTTTGATAAAATTGGCTTCTGAAATCAAAAGTTCGCTTTGAAATAGACTGCTTTGCAACAGCCCCACCAGACGAAGTTTAAATTCATGGCCCAATCCGTCTTGTATGCTTAAATCTTTGCCCAGTCCAAGATGCAGTATCCACAGGACGGAGTTGTAATCACCGATGGCCGGAATCACGCCCGGTTCTATCTCACCTTCAAGCAGATGCCACGCATCCCCTGGGTCCCCCCCCCTCCAGGGGGGGGACCCAGGGGATGCCCTTGGCTCCCCCCCGTGGACGGGGGAGGCATCCGTCAAGGTACCAGGACTTGTCGTCGTCCTTCCCTGGAATTGGAATCCACCGGGGTCGAGTTGACCAGCGGGTACGCCGAGGATTCGGGGGGTTTGCGGACGATAAAGGTTCAGACAACTGGCATCATCTCCGGGCATTAATCGAAGCGGAACCACCTCGGCACCCTTCATGATTTCAGAGGCAGATTCCGAAAAACCCAACTCAAATCGTCCCGCTTCCGAGTTTAAGTCGTGATACAGGGGGATATCGGATTCAGCCACCAGGGAAAATCCACCGGCCCCCGGAGGGGGATGATTCATCGCCCCTTGTGATTCATTAACCCCTTTTGCCTCTCGACGATTGGCTCCCACCGCAACGATGACAAAACAGGCGCAGCCGATAAGCGCAACGTTGAGCATGCTCCGCCCCGGATGGCGCGCGCTATTTCTCACACCCATCCGCGCTATCATGGCGAATCCTTCGTTGCGTCGATGCTTTCGATGTCCCCTTTGAAACCACAGTGAGAGAAACGCGAGCCCAGCAATCAATAAGAGCGCCCCGCTTCCGAAAAACAATCCGGCCGAAGATAGGGTGTGGGAGAGCAGCGCAAAAACGATCAACGCTCCGGCGATGCCCGAAGCCGCAAACGCCAAAATCCGTACCCATCGACCTACCCCCCCCGTCCACGGGGGGGAATCAGGGACTATCCCTTGGGTCCCCCCCCTGGAGGGGGGGGTTGCCTTTTTATCGGTGGAGCAGAGCCCTGTTGCGTCTCTACCGCCGGCAAGCAAAGCAGGCGTTGGCACCTTGGCGAATTGTCGAATCGACCACCCAATTGAAAATAAGACGACCCCCATTGCAATGGCATACCCAATGACCAAACTGCCCACGTTGATATGAAGAAAGAGGGGAGGCGATGCGTGCCGCGCTCCCACCATGCCCACAGCCGCCGCCCACCATGTCCGCAGCCCCACCATCAGCAGCCAGGCGTAAATAAGAGCCAGCCCTGAACCTATCACGCCGCCGATACCGGCGAGCAGGCCGCCCTCTTTCATAAAACGCCGACGGACCGTAGCGATGGGATACCCGACAGACAGCAACATGCCAATCTCGCTCGCTCGCTGTTCAACACCGAGTCTGAAAAGCAATCCCACCAAAAGGGCAGCAGAGACGATGAGAAACAGGCTAAATCCGATAAACAGCATGCTAAAGTCTGTAGACCCTGACGCCGATTTTAAGCCTTGGGCTTTGACAGGCTGAAACACCAAGCCAACCTGTTCGGGGAGAATTTTTTCCAATAACCCCTTCTGAAAATTGGCCTGGGTTGTCTGGAGGTTAGTCCCCGGAGCGGCACCGATTCGGATAGCGGTCAAATTTCCAAATCGGCTGCTCCACAACCGTTGCCCCATTTCTTCTGAAACAAACGCTTTGGGGGTCGCGCCAAATTCATCCCAGTACGCTTCATCTTTGGGGCGAATCCGGTTGAGTTCCATTGGGAATGGGGGATGCCACGCGGAAATGTCGTCAGCGTCCTGAATCCCCGGAAATTCAGGCGTGAGGTGTGGGTCAGCGGCTAAACCTTTTAATGCCAGAATACCTTTCAGTCGAAATTGTGCCTGCTTTGTCAAAAGTTGCTCTTGCGGCCCAACCACATAGTAACTCACGTCAATGGCATCGCCGAGGTTCGCACCGAGCTCGTCGGCTGCCCATTCGTTCAAGAGGATTTCGTCGTCAGCAAGGCGCGGAGCGGGTAAGCCGTTCGTTAATGTGAGCGGGCCGAAAGGTTCGCCCACGGATGTGTTGAGCGCCGTAATCGTCGAATAGGGAATCGTTCGCCCATTGGCGGTTATGGTGTTGGCTAAGTATGTCAGAACGGGCAGAGACGGGGCATTGAGCTGGGTCGCAACGGTTTCGGCAATTTCGACGATACTCGGCTTGAGCACCAATTCACGGCTTTCGAGCGAAAAATACGAGCCGTTCTGACGAAACACCAGGCCGAGGTCTTCCAATTTCAAAACTTGACGCAGGATATTTTGTAAGGGTGAGACCGCAATGAGATCGGGATGCAAATCGACTTTGGACACGAAAAGGGCGTTTACCTGCCCCCTTTGTCCGAGTGCTTTTTGCAAAACGGAAAGAGCAACGTAGGCATTCGGTGGGAAATTCTGATGGGGCCGAAGGCCAAATCTTCCGATGCCTCGATCCGGTATGATGTGCGTGAGCGTGAGCCGAAGGGTTTGAACGACGTCTGAGGCATCTCGACTGCCTAATAACGATTCACGATGAATGTCACTCCGTTTCTCAAAAGAGATGAGGATAGGGGCACCGATTTCGGCGTTTAATTCTCTGTTCAGGGATTCGTTGATAACGATTGGTGGGAACGGGGACTGCTCCATCGCCCCATCAAGTTCGCTGAGAGACGCGGTCCCATTGTCTGGCGGATGATCGAACAGCGCTGTGAACCGTTGGTCGATTCCGTGAATCTGAATGCGTGAGGCTCGGGATTTCGTGTTGGCATTGATAGCGGCCCCACGCAAAAGAATTGCAGGGGCCACATCCCGGAATTGTTGCTTAACCCCTTCGCTTTGCTCAAGGGCAGGCTTGGGTTCGTTGGATAAATCCGTCGCTAATTCTTCCCGGAAAAACCGATCTGACACCAACGCATCATCGATTTGCCCCAACCGCTCCACGGTTAAATCCCGCAGGCTCCCTCGAACGGAATCACCGACCAAGAGCGCGCCTGTGAGTGTAGCCGTCGCCACGGCGGCACCGAGTAACACCGCAAGATGAATTTGCCAAAAATAGATTAAGCTTCGACGCATAAAGTTACGCATGAGTGTCTAAAGCGTGCTAAAGTGTCTAACACGACTTTTTCAGTTAGGAGCAAAAGCGAGGCCCAGACTTCCGAAGTTTCAACACGCGAGTTACCCTGAAATGATGCGAAACCATGAAAAACAGATTCAGCAAAAATCTGGTATCAAACTTCGGAAGTCTAAATGAAAAACTCGTGTCTAAAGTGAGGGAGAATCGGATACCCCACAAAATAATCATTCCAAACTGAAAGTGTACCCTAAATTCACCAGAAAATCAAAATGATTATGCGGATGAGTGAGTGCCGCTCCGGATGAGGTCAGCGTGATTTTTCGAGATTTCCATCGGCATACGGGGATTCCGTGGGGCAACAGTTTGGGCTTGACCCTGCTACGCCCTTTGTGTATAATTCCATTCAAGAATTTGCCGATATTGAGTTTGATAAACTTCCGAAGTCTTTGAGACTTCGGAAGTTTGGTAACAATCTTACTTTTTGAAACGCAAATTGGTATAATTCCATTCAAGGATTTGCCGATATTGCGAATGAAGTTGAAAGAACCATGAACCAGGAGACAGTGGAAAGGAGACACTGAATTTATGATGTCATTATACGAAGCACTTCAGGGACGCGGCTATGCGTTCCGTCAACATCTGGAAGAGGAGGGTTGGACACGACGCAAGCTAACGGTAGTCGACCTAGACGATTCGCAGCGCGTTGCGTTAGAACGCAATGGGCTTGACGGGCTTAGAGCTGCGCTGGAGAGTCAGGGATTGTGGTCATTTCCGGCCTTGGATATCGAAAGACCGCTGCCGATTCAACCGGATGTGGTGCTTGCCGAAGACGGCCGCCCGATGGCAACGGTTGTAGCTCCCGCGTCTGAGTGCGTGCCCAGACAGATGGCACAGGAGTTCATTGATGCGGTTCAAGAGCAATTTGGGCTCAAGCTCATCTTACTCGACGATAGGGAGGCGGAATTGAGTCTCATCCAGTCGCAGCATATCATTTTGTTCGGTGGCTCCCATGAGAACCGATTCGCCATGGATGTAGCGATGCGGTATCAGACGCTATTTGTCGATGCCGCTGTCCCCGGCGACACCCCCCCCGCCCTTCTCCCTCCCCGTCCACGGGGAGGGAGAAGGGCGGGGGGGGAACCAAAAGGATGGTCGTTGGGTCCCCCCCGTGGACGGGGGGGGCTGGGTCGTCACGACCCATGTTGGGCTGGACGCTTCCGGTTTCAATATCGCACAGGTCACCGCCGCGCCATCGTGTCGCCGGGAGGCGATGGCGTGCCTACTCCAGAACATGGCCCGCGACGGAGTTCGCGTCCTGCTGCGCCACACCCACTGCATCACTCCTAGCTGTGAGATGCGCGAACATTTTCCGACATGGGAAGCGTATACCGCCCCCGCTTCGCGCCCAAACGCCTGCCACAATTGGAGGGGAAGGATGTTCAAGCGCCGCAAGACCCGGTGGCGTTGGCGGACGTGTTGCGCATCGGTCTTGAGAGCGGCGGTCCCGATGTTAATTTCTACAATTTAGCCCCCGTCGATATCGCCGTGCAGTGTGCCCAATATTATCAACTGTCCGGGGATGGGCGTGCGTTGAGGCTCTTCCGGGAACTGTTGTTTCGACTGGCAGATTACTATCTCAAAACGCCCGAAGGGGCCAGCTATCCCGCCGACATGGATTTTCGGCTCGGTCACTTGATTTTATATTACTCGCGTCTTGAGCACGAATCGGTCTTCAGCGAAGCGGAGCGATTGATTCTGGCAAACCTGCTGCTGTCATGTACGCGGTCAATCTACGAGTACACAGTGAAAATGTGGCCCGTCGCGCCGGATGCCCCGACCCGGCACAACCACGAAACCTTTGCCGCGCGCTCCCTGCTGTACGCCGCCGACTATTTCAGCCGATACGGCGTGCGGGATGTGGATAAGTGGCGGACTTGGGCGGATGTCGTGTTCAGCGGCGAGATTTGGAGTCGATTTAAGCAACGGGAAAACGCAAACGGTTACGAGGGATATGCCTTTGAGCATGCTGCGGCCTATAGCGCGTTCAATGGTGAAGGGCTTGACCGATTTGCCTCCGAATCCCTGCGATGGGCGGCGATGCGGCAGGTCATCACGACCGACAACTTCTTCCGACCAGTTGACTATGGAGATGCCAGTGTCCGCATGCAGGGGGGCATCAACGACGCATTGGCGGCAATCGTGAGCAGTGTGCGCGACGAACCCATACTCCGGTGGTACGCGCATCAGGCGTTTGAACGGCAACACCATTACTTCCAATTGCCGATGGGCATCCGACATGCAGATGCAGGCACGAGCCCAAAGGCACAGGCATGGGAATTATTGCCCCTCGACCCCAAGTTCATGGATCTATTCTGTCCCGGTTTCCCGCCGGAATACGCCTTTGACAAACTCGTTTTTCGCACGGGTTGGGGAGACACAGATCACTTCGTCATGATGGAAGGCGTGGGCAACGAAGCGGGTGACGTTTCGCATAGCCATAATGAGTTGAACGGCATCACCCGGCTCAACCATTTAGGGCGTCACTGGGTCGTATCCAACGGCTACGGACGGCGTGTCGGCTTGAGCAACGTCTCTCAATCGTTCAACACGCGGGTGCGCGGGCCCGAAGACCATAACATGCTCGTCCTGCGGCGGACCGGGGGGTGGTGCGTGACCTTCCGGTGTGTACCGCGCTGCTACAACATGGGCAGCGAAGCGGGGGCGACCTCGCCTACACCACCGGCGCGTTGTTGCGGTACGGCGGGACGGATTGGTTCCGTACGCTGATTCTCCTCGCGGAGCGGTTTGTACTGGTCATTGACCGCATCCACGTCCTGGGACCTGACCTCGAATCCGGCCATATCGAATGGAATTGTCTGGGAGAAGTCACGGCGAGCGAAGCTGGGTTTCGTCTTTCCCAACAAGGTGTGTACATGGATGTACGCAGCAATTCGAGTTGGGCGACACAATTGGGCGTCGCCGATCAATCCGCCGACTGGAAGCGTACCCTCGACAGCGGCGCTTACCCGTATGCAAAGTTTCCACTTCCCAAGCTCATTTTCCAGATGCCCGGCCTTGAGGTGGGGGGTTCGTACTGCCTGGCGACACTCCTGGGGGCCACTGATTCGCCCGGACCCGCTTACCGCGTGTATGAACCGGAACCTGGCCGAGTTTGCGTTGAAGCCCTCAATGCCCAGCTTCCAAAGCTACAGGTGGACGACCAAGATGTATCGATTCATGTCAGCGCGTCGTTGCTGGAAGTCCGATTTGCCCCAGCGCCCCATGTCCCGGAGGCTTTACGCATTGAGGCCTAGGGCGTGTTGACGAATTATCTCTCGTAGCCGAATTCGCCAGAATTCGGGGCTGAATTTTGAAAATCCCGAACTTTGGCAAGTTCGGCTACATCGGCTTTCCTGAATTCGTCAACAGACCCTAAAGGCATGTTTCAGAAATCGCTTTACACGCTTTGCTGCCCATGCAAAAAGTGTAAACTTATGTTCTCGGAAATTTGAAATATACTCGTTAGTAAGCAGAATCAACACACGGTAGGCCCCACGAACCCATTTAGGGCGCACTGCCATTATAGATTCGCGTATTTTCCAAAGTATCTGAGAATGGCCCTTGCTTATTTGTTTCCAATGTGACTGTAATTATTCCCATCTCTGTGTCCCGTTGGGGGTCTTCGCTAATCAATCCATGAGGAATTTTTGCACGAAGTAATCTGATATTCGCTTCAGGGAGCGATGACCACCGCAAATCGATGAGACGGCCATCGTAGACCTTGGTGTGCTTGACCCCGTTTCGCATTGAATAGATTTTGGCATTTGTCTTAAATTTAGATTCGGAGACAACGCTCACACCGATTTGTGGCGTCAAGATACTTTCGCTCCAATACAGGGGGTTGCCGTTCTGATTCAACAGAGCAATCTGAAGCTCTAGGCGATCCACACGATAATTGGATTCAACTCGGATATTCTCGAAATTGTCAATTTCGCCGGTGCTACACCCCAACATGGCAACAAGGAGCGCCGAAAAGAACCAGTAAAAAAGGCTGTATGTTTTTCTGTTTTTAACGGGAGACATCATTAAACTCCTAACGATAAACCCCATCGTCATGCCCTCCGCCCCTCCTTCTCGAAAACGCACTATGCTATGAACTATGGAAGATGATACCACCTTCGTGGTGAGATGTCAACCTCAAAGAAAGCATGCCCCGGAACCATCTACGACATAATAATTTGACTTGGGTAAATTCAAATTGGACGCTCTTGTAGCCCAACTTTCTAAAGCCTGCCCTTGAGCGAAGCGAAGGGTTGGCACTCATCAGCGGAACCAAGATAGAATCCGCCGGATTGAGCTTGTCAAAATCTTGGGCTACGAGGTAATCTACCAAAGTCAAGTTAATAACCCATATTCCGCACCTGTTTTTATGAGTTTTCGGATTTTTTGCGGTTCACCCGCTCTACGATAAGAAGCAAATCGAGGCATGGAGCCTCGATTTGCTTCTTATCAGGATTTTTCGACGGAACGGGCGCTCGGGAGCCGGCGAAAGCTTCACCCTATGGGTCGCATTATTCGTTTATGGATGGTATTTTTATTCGAGCTATAAAGGTTTTACACACGGACTTTTTAATCAATTCCGCTATGCCACCCTGGCTGAAAATAAAAACTTAAATTTTTGTATCAGCTACTGGCTTGATTTTATGGAAAAGTTGAGATTTGATGAAGCCACGGGATTCTATAATTTTGATTATTAAACTTTTGTTATATGACAATGAACGGCTTTCCGCAGGATGTGCCTCCCAAGTACCTCATACACAGCCGTTTTATCGAATCCTTCTACGGCAAGGAAAAGGACCAGATCGAGGCAAAATATGCTGATCTGTCGTTTGAAGATCGCGCCCAAGCACTGCATGTGGATACTTATGATACGGGGCGAGGCGTTGCCGTAGAGGATTTTGATCAGGATGGATACCTTGACATCGTCACCGGCGGGAGTTTCAACACCGTCAGATATTACCAGAATGACCGAGGGATAGGATTCATCGATAAAACAGAAGAGGTGGGATTAGGTGGAATTAAACAACCGATTCATCTCGGTTTTCATACGTCGTTCCATTAGTGGGTATACGCTGGGGACACGCGAGTACCAAGTCTTCTTGGAGTTGAAACCGTGGCTTGCTCTCTTGGGGTTTTGTCGATTCTATCTCGGAATCACGCATAACGGACCTAACCCCCCGGCCCCCTTCCCGATACGGGAAGGGGGATAATTTCCGCCCCTCTCCATACAGAGCAGGTTCAGGCGAAAAAAGCCCTCTCCCCTGCCCGCGGGGGGGAAGGGGAGAGGGCTTGAGTGAGGGGAGAATCTGATTCCTTCATTGCCTGCATCCAAAGAGCGTTTGAAGCCTTTTTAACGGACCGTATCCCATCCGGGTTTTATTGGACGAAATCGAGGTACTTAAAAATTCCCCCTCCCAGCAGCCTGATTTCCTGCGGAATCAATGGCGCGGATTGTGATGGTATGTTCACCGGGCGGAAGCGTTTCCGTTTGGAGCAAGAGAACCTCACGTTTAGAGTCGAAGATGCCATCGTCTGGAAAGATGACGCGCCACTGCTCATCATTGTCAATTTTGTAAACCGCCTTCTGGATGATGCTCATGGCGTCCTCGGCAGTGCAAGTGATTTGATAGGTCCCATTCCCATTTGCGGTTGTGGTGATGGCGCTGATCGTGGGTTGCGTGTTATCAATATCAAAGGGTTGGCTGATTTTTTCAGTCGATTTCGCCCAACTCGGCGGATTGCTGAGTTGGTCTGTTGCTTCGACTTTGATAAGGTAACGTCCATCAGCCATTGATGTGGTATCCCATGAGTAGTTGGTCTGACTCAATTCCTTTTTGAGAAGTTTCCAATTCACCTCATCTATACCTTTGTAATAGACAGTAAACTGCAACGTGTCATTATTCGCATCCTCCACACTCCATGTGGCCGTGCGTTTGGTTTTGCTCCCCTCCGAACTACTTTCAGTTCTACCTGTTCCAGGGGGCCCCCCTCTCGGGCCTCCCGATTCTTTAGGGGATTCCCCTTGCTGAATCTCAATTGAAGTCAATTGGGGTTCAATATTTAATTGAACGGAAGCGACGCTCACCTTCTTGAGAACGGGTGTTACGGAAGCATTGCTCGTTGTGAGTTTGGCACGCCACTGAATATATTGCGCGGGCGGGCTCGTAATTTGACTCTCCTCCGACATCGTCAACGCCTCTGACCAATCACTCCATGTGTTGTCCGGTTTTTCCGTGTTGCCTGTGCGGGTTGCAAAAGAGATTGATGTTCCTTCCGGTAAACCTTCTTCCCACGATAATTTCCCCCACCGAGAAATAGCTTTCGCATTATACGTTGTCGATTCAAGTGTGCCTTCCGCGATATGCTCGGTTTTTAACTCGAAGATTTTTCCGGGATTTCCTGTGGCAAGGAGTAGCCTACCCCCCCGTTCACGGGGGGGACCAAGGGGAGTTCCCTCAGCTCCCCCCGCAGGTCCGCCTTGCGGACTCTCGGAACGGAGCGGGGGGGGAGAATTTGCCACGCGATGCATCGCAAGGACCTGGCTGGCATCACATTTCCCCAACGATGCAAAATCTCCGTTTGGCTGAACGCGATAAATCTTGCCCTCATCCCCTGTGCCAACAAGCAGTCCATCCTTCCCTTCGACGACCAATCCCAAAATCAGCGGATCGGGTGCTGTCCAAATCATGGAGACAACCCCATCCGCCGTAATCTGGTAGACTTGTGAATTCTTTTCTTGGGGAGGGCCACCCCCGGGAGGGGGAGGGCCACTAGGCGGAGGGCCACCCGGCTTCGGGGTCGCAGTCGTGACTGTTCCGGCGTAAATATTCCCTTGAGCGTCAACGACCAGTGTATGAACCTCTTTTTGTCCTGTCTGGTAAACCACAGAAACCACGCCATCAGGGGTGGCGATCCGGTAGATAATCCCTTTGCCGTCGCTGCCAGCGTACAAAGCATTTTGGTGGTAGAGTAAACAGATAATGTTGCTTTCTTGAGAATCAAAGAGGACACTGGTTTCTCCAGTGGGCGTTATTTTGTAAATTTTCCCGTTTGTTCCTGTCGCGGCATAGAGATTGCCAGCATCATCAAACGTCAGTGCCCAGACATATTTCTCTTCTGAACTGAATAGCGTTTTTGGGGGAACCCCTTCCCCTGTGATTTTGTAAATCAAACCGTCGGGGGCGGTGCCGGCGTATAAATTGTCGCTTGCATCGACAGCAAGACTCAAGATGGAAACTTCCGGCGAGTCATAAAAGAGCGATGACTGACCATCAGGGGTGATGCGATAGAGCTTGCCACCATTCCCTGTCCCCGCGTAAATGTTCCCGTGGGAATCTTCAGCGAGACACCAAATATAGATCTCCTGGGTATCCGCGAAGGATGATTCTAATTTCGGGGCTAACATGACTTCGCCCTGACTCGTTATCGAAACATTTTTGGGACTATCTTCCTCGAAATCTTTTTGAAGCTGTTGCTCCCATAAGGACGTTGTCACTGCCGATGTTGGCACAATCGTTACAAAAAATAAAATTGCAATGATACAAGAAAAACGCAAAACTCGACGAAACGTCATGAAAAATATTCTCCTTATTTGTTGGTGAGTGGTTACTGGTGAGTGGTGAGTGGTAACGACCCCTCACCAGTAACCACTCACCAGTAACCAGACTATGGTGCATTGGAATCAATGGTCAATCTCAAGAATTGACTCCCGTCGATGACATACTTTGTTGGGACTTTTTCAAAATGCAATGTGGTGCCGCGGGTGTAGCCGCCTTCCCCAGATTGCGTGGGTGAACTCATCACGGAGAGGATCGATAAAGGGAGCTCAGGAAACTCTTGTCCCTGAACCGTCATGCCAGGAATAGGAACAAAGAGCTCCAGGATGATATCGTTATTATTTTCGCCGCGTTGCAGCAGTTTGATGAGTTGATTGATATTTGTCGGGCGATAGTTCAGCGGGGCACGAGCCCGTTGCCAGTCTTCATAGGATGAACCGGCGATGGCAAGTAGGGTGATTGGACCTTCAGGGGCATCGAGCGGGATGCGAATACGCCCCGTTTGGATAATCGGTTCTTCCAGGTATGGACGCAACACCATCATGACCTGAATTTCTTCGCCGGGGCGGTATCGATCCTTATCAATCCGAATCCCCTCAATGCTTGCGGTTTTACGCTTGTCCCCAATTTTGATATTCACGTTAACTCCCTCCACCGCGACCTTCGCATAATCATTACCGATCAGGCTTGATAGTGGTAAAAGGGAGCGAGCCGCCTGAAGCCCCGGGGAACCGCTGGCGGAGTACACATTTTTCAGCGCAATCTCTCGCGATGTCAAATTCGACTGGTCTTTCAGAGAGATTTTCGTATCAACGTTGAGGGTGTAATCTCCGCTGCTCATCTCAAGCGCATCGATCAGACTCCAAACCCCGACCATGGTATATATCGCCGAGAAGTCGCGGTGGGGTATGACTTCATAGTGCATTGCATGGGCTTTCCCATCGATAGTTTCTATCTGGGCATTCACGGGGATAAAGCTAGGATAAGAGCCAATTAAACCGGCGATACCGGTTTGGCGGTCCTGCACCAATGTGCCGATCGGTTGGGTTGGAGAAGCGACTTTGAAAGATCGGGCAATGCTCGGTAGAATGAAGTGAACATAACCGCCTGAAATTGGTAGGTTGACGTTGCCCTCTCCGAACATCGGATGTCCAAATGCTATCATCTGGTCACCGTCGATATAGGTCATTGTCCCGTAGCCAAAAGCACTAAAATCCCCACGCGCCATTTCAATTCCCACAATTTGTCCCTGCTCAACGGGTGCACTGTCAACCCGTGAACCACCGCCAGCACCCTGTATCGGCGCAAGTCGATACGCGTCGAAAAGTGGCTTGAGAAATCCCAATGCTTGCGGATTCATCGCTGAAAACGCAACAGGAATTTGCAGGAGCACTGAATTGGCATCTGCATTCGGTATGAGTGGCACATCAACAGCCCTTTTCTTCTTTGTGCTGGCATCATCAAGGCTCAAAGGCAACAACTCAAGACCACCCCGTGCTGTGTCGGATGCAAATTGAAATAGACTTCCCCCCCGATAGCTTAAATTCGGCTGCATACCGCGCTGGGTCACTTCGATCATTAATTCAATGGGCGTAAACCCCACGATGTTTGCGTGTTCACGTTGATCAAAGTAAGCGAGAGAAAGCGCACCCATAAGCCGCCCGTTGATGTAGCCCGGACTCCCACTCATCCCGCCGGCACCGCCGGTCCGATCAAAATTCTGCCCACTCCCTTTCACCCATATCACATGCCACTGGGGAGCGAAATTGTATTCAATGCTGACCACTTCAAACTCAAACTTTTCAACAGTTGTTCCAGAAAAAACGGTATACGCTTCTCCCTTCATGCCGGGTTTAATTTCTGACAAGGGCATGAATTTCGCCAGGTCCCACTTGATTCCCGCACTCGCTTGAAGCCCAACCCAGCAGAAGATGCTGATTGTGATTAAAAAACAAGCCTTTTTCAAAATGTTCACCTCATTAATTTTTTTGCCTCTGCAATGAAATCAGTCCTGATTTTCTCGCTTGTAGCACCCGAAAACCGTGTAAGCCAGTCAGGCCCTCACCCAAATTTAGGTTATAATAACAATTGTCAACGCCAATGTCAACCTAAATTTCAGGACTCCGGCCCTCCAATGCCAAATGAGCCGGATCGATTCCACCTTCAAATTCCTCTTTAAAACAGACTGAGAATCATTGGCTGCGATACAGCCTCCCACACATATCACAGGCAAGTGCTATTCCAGTGGAACGAGGTTGGAAAGTGCCAACAACATGGAGTTTACCCCTACATTCTTGTGTTGGGCATTGATAAACCCTGTGTTTTTCTTTCTGAATCCAGGTTGGTACAGAGAGAAGTTGAAGCCGAGCGGTCAGTTTTGGATTGGCTTGTCTGACCTTTTTTATTGCTGCTAAAGCCTGCTCATAGCTTTCCCAGGTTTCTAACGCTTTTGGCATCAGTATCTCCTCAATCTAAATAGCCTCGATTTGCAAAACGCCTATCAACGAAAATTGCCGTTTGCCCAAGACTGGCAAAGTCAGGGTGTCGAAAACGGCGTCTTTTGAGTACAATCACTCTCACTCCTTCACCATTCTCAGCAAAATATGCAGTTGCTGCGGCAAAAGAATGAACCTTTCCCACTACGCCAACCATCCGAATGTCTGGCACCTTCCATAGTGCCATTTGCTGTAAAAGATTGGCTGTTTTTGATAGTTCCTCAAAGGATGTAACTGCAACAACTAAAACGTGTTGAATGGTTGGCTCTATTTTGTATTCTCCTTTTATCTCTTGATAGAGTGGATGTAGTGTTACCGATGGTTCAGTCTCCCATAAATAATCATCTAATTCAGGAATAAACGGATTCTTCACTATCCCGATGAAATCCACTTCGTGCTTGACGTTAAATCCAGCAACTCGAAGTTCTTTCTCCAGCTCATTGAGATGTTCAATATTATCCAGAGACATGTGGTAAGCCACAGCCATCTTTGTTTCCTGAAACAAATAATCGCTTCCTGGGGTTATATTAAAACCCTTTGCCAAGCCTTTATCAAATAATTCTTTCCCTTTTTGAAATGCTGTACCCGGCGGTAATTTCGGAATATCAGGCACATTTCTTTCCTTCTCAAATGACGATCTGTGTATGGTAAACACTTTCGAAGTTGTAATGGAAAGCTGCGACTTCTGGCTGTAACGCAATCGCCTTCTGATACGATTGGCACGGCTCAACTTAATACGAACGGGTGATTGGATTCCTGACCGCACTAACAACCGAATACCTGCTCACCACGCACGGATGGTCGAGAGCTCCATCTGCTTCTTGCACAAGTTCGCGTAGGTGCCGTCTTTAGCGACCAGTTCCTCATGCGTACCAATCTCATCAATTTTTCCTTCTTTGAGGACGATTAAGCGATTCGAGTGCTTGAGCGTCGAGAGGCGGTGTGCGATTGCGAAGACCGTGCGCCCTCGAATCAGCCGCTCCAATGCCTCTTGAATCTTCGATTCCGTCTCTGTATCGACGGATGAGGTCGCTTCATCGAGGATAAGGATGCGCGGATTTTTCAGGATGGCACGCGCAATTGAGATGCGTTGACGTTCTCCGCCGGAGACTCGCGCTCCCCTTTCGCCAACCATCGTATCGTAACCGTCGGGAAACTTGATGATAAAATCGTGGGCGTTCGCCGCCTTTGCCGCCGCGATGATCTCTTTTCGTCTCGCTCCGGGCTTTCCATAGCCGATGTTATCCGAAATGGAACCTTCAAACAGGAATGGGTCCTGCAACACAACACCAATCTGACTCCGCACGGAATGGAGCGTGATGTCGCGGAGGTCATGGCCATCAATGAGGATTTCACCTTCATTGGCGTCGTAGAATCGGGTGATTAAGTTGATGAGGGTGCTCTTTCCAGCACCGCTATGCCCCACCAGACCGATCATTTCTCCCGGCTTGACAACAAAGCTGAGGCCATTAAGCGCGTTTTTCTCGCTATCATAAGAGAAGACCACCTCACGAAATTCAACTTGACCTCGGATGTTCGGCAGTTCGATTGCGTCTTTTTTATCCGTAACGGTGGAGGGGGTGTCGAGGATTTCAAAGACGCGCTCCGCGGAGGTGGCCGCTCTCAGGAATCGGCGGTTCATGTCACAGAGCGTCCGTATCGGACCGAAAAACTGCATCATATAGGTCATGAACATCGACAGTTCACCGATGCTCAAATGTCCGTTGAGGACTTGCCGACCGCCAGCAAACCAGATGATAATCGTCCCGAAAAATGTGATGAAGCTCATTGTCGGGCCATAAATTGTCCAGAGTTTTGCGGCATTCATCTCACCTTCAAAGACCAGCTTGTTCTGTTGTTGGAAACGCCCAATTTCGTATTCCTCACGGGCGAACGCTTTGACGACACGCACGCCCGGTATCGTGCTTGCCAGGATGGTACTAATTCCCGCAACTCGCTTCCACACCGCGTGGAAAACCTTGTGCATCTTTTCTCCAAAGTAGATGGTGAAGAAAATGAGGAGCGGGATGGGGATAAGCGAAAAGAGGGCCAATTTCCAATTGAAATAGAACATGATGCCGCACATAAAGACCAGCATCAGCAGGTCACCGATAATATCTTGCAATCCCTCGGCGATGAAGTCTTGCAATCGTCCGACATCGTTGGTAATCCGCGACATCAGATTCCCTGTGTCGCGTTGCTGGTAAAAATCAAGCGAAAGGACGCTTAAATGTTGATAGGCTTCATTCCGCAGTTTGAGGGTGATACTTTGACCGACCCACGTCATCATGTACCCTCGAATTGCCGAGAAAATGGTGGTGAAGACATTGACGCCGACCATCAGAAGCACAATCACGACAAGTTGTCCAAACGCGCTCGACGCAACGGGTTGTCCATTCGTTATCGCCTGCGTCGCTGGAACGAGGACGTCATCCAGAAGATTTTTGTGAAGAATGCCAGGATAGACACCCACTGCCCTCACGAGCACCATGATGAGCAGCGCCGGAACCGAGACGCGCCAAAACGGGAGGGCGTATTTCAATAAGCGGAAAAGCAGTTTGCCTTTCTCGACGCAGTTCGGACAAACGTCGGACCACGGCGGAATCGCGCGTCCGCAGGTTTCACACTTGCTCTTATTTTTTCCGGCGGCTGCGTGCCTCCGGCTGCGTTTAGATTTCTCCTCAACCTTCGGTTTTGCCTGATCGATTAACGATTCAATTTCCGGCGTTGCTTGGGCAAATTTGGGGGCGAGCGTCTTAGAATAACGCGCCACTTCGATTGCCCTGTCGGAAGTGCGCACTTTTAGAAAATTGTTGCCATGCAACTCCCGTATCTCGATTGACTCGACCTCTTCAAGCGGGATATTCTGGATGTTGGGCGTCGGCGCACCGTTCTGGTTAAAGGCAATCAGGCGTTTTGGAGTCGCTAACACCCAATCCTTCCCATACGTTCCATCAAAGTGCAGGTCTGTCGAGACAGCCACTTTGATGTCTTCTGGCAAATCGAGCAGTTCTTTCAGTTGCTTCTGAATGTCTACAGGAACTTCCTCTAAAATGGTCATCCCTTCATCAAGCTTTTTAGCGGAGTTACCTGCCAAGCTATGGTGAGCGATTCGACTCATATCCCGTTTGGAATAACCCCGCCCTCCACTATTCATACAAAAAACCTCCTTCGCTGTGAAGCCATCCGGCACAGTCGTTTCAACTGGGGGTAGGTAGAAAAAGAAAAAAAAGAAAAAACGCGCCCTTCCGATTTTGGACGGTTTTTTATTGGACGAGGAGATTGGGAAAATGTTGAAGGTTTTTTTTCAGTTATCGTCCGATTGCAATGGGACCTAACCCCCCCGCCCCATAGGGCTCAACTTGAGCCCCGATCTCAAGATCAGGGCTAATAGTTCAAGTCCACTGAAGTGGACTATTACCTGTTTCAGTCGTCTTGAGACGACTTCAGTTTTGAGCCTGCGAATTGATTCGCAGGCTTAAGTCCATCCGTATAGGACCTAACCCCCCGGCCCCCTTCCCGACGTGGGAAGGGGGAGATGGCTCCCCGCTCCGTCCTCCCCTTGGAGGGGTAGGGGCGGGTGGAGAGGGGCCGGGGGAGATATTGGAGAACATGCCCTAATTCTACAATGTCACATGAGAAATGAGATCCAATCGTAGCCCAACTTTCTCAGTTGGCCAACCAAGGGCATCCTTCGCAGAAACCAAGATAGAATCTTGGGCTACAATCGAGCGTGACATTGTAGTGCTAACCGAAAAGGTCGTATCAATTATCGATAATCTGTTCCCTGAGTCTTTTCGTGAACTCGCAACTTCTCGCCACGCTCGAAACATCTTCCATTCGATACTGAATGACGAGCGGCCCGTTGAAGCCGATTTCTTTCAACCCGGAGGCAAACGCGCGGAAATCGAACGCGTCGGTGCCCGGTTCACCGCGATGGCTCCCTGAAATGTGGACATCGCCGAGGACATCGCCCATTTCGAGCGCCGCCTTATAAGGGTCGGCTTTGTCGTTGAAGAGATGATAGGTATCACAGGTGAGCGTCAGCCGGCGATCCGTTTCCCTTATGAACGCAATGCCTTCTCGATAGTTGTCAAGCGGGCACCCTTTTTCAAACTCAAGGGCAATTTTCATCCCGTGCGCATCAAGGGCGGGAAGCATTTTAGACAGATTATCTGCAAGTGTCTCAAGTGCTTCCGGTCGTGAGACATTCTTTGGTGGATTGGGCCAGATGCCAATGACCTCGACGTTTAAGCGTTTCGCAACCTCCAGAACAATCTCGAAATGTTTCAAGGCGTCTTCTCTGCGTTGCGGGTCGGTTACAATATGATTGCCGAAGCCGACAGTTGGCACGACAAGGTTGTATTTTTCGGCGAGTTTCTTGGCATCATCTATCTCACTTGATGAGAATTCGCCCAGAAAGGCGCGGTTAACGGGAACATTAATTCCGTCATACCCTGCTTTGGCAACCAACTCGAAGATTTCGGGGCGAGCAAATCTTCCCAGCGTGCCAGCATAGGGGTCATAACATACGGGTAACATTGGAACCTCCTGCTATGAAGTCAGTTGTGATAAACTTCCGAAGTCTCAAAGACTTCGGAAGTTTGAATGTGAAGACAGTAGAATGTGGAAAACCTTGCGAAGGTTTGGGATGTTTAACATTGTCACAGCAATCGCGCTTTGAGAGAATCTATCAAACCATTCGGTGGCTGAAACGGGAGTTCGACAGGCGCATGCGTCAGCGCACTGTGATAAATTCCCAGCAGCAGGTTGAACTCTGCAAGCGACTGGGCCAAATGCGTCGGATGCACCTTTGCCTCATCATCAAGCCAATCAAAGACAGCTTCGGTGAGCCCCCCCTGTGCCAGAACATCCTGTTCACCGTAACTGTGTGCCCCGCTCTCATAGCCGCCCTCTGGTGTACCACGCTCCCAGCCGGACATCCACCAATGCACAAACCCGCGAGTCCCAAAGACAGCGACTCGTTTGTGCATATATACGGATTCGCTCTCGTTGCTCTTTGGGGCCCCCTCGGTGCCAAACGTTACCAGGGCACGCACGCCATTTTCATACGTGATTGACGCGGTGGCGTGGTCCGGGGAAGGTTGAGCCGAATCCAGATTGCGCCCCCCGGAGACTTGACCGAAGACCTTGACCGGACGTGAGTTGTTGATGTATGAGGACACGAGTTGAAGCACATGTGGTCCCTGGTCGATCGGCGTTGAACGAGCGCTGGCATCGATAAACTTGAAGTTCCCAATCCGCCCTGCGGTGACATCCCGCTTTAATTCCAGATTCCGTGGGTGAAAATTCAGTTGCGTGTTCACCACGAATTGGGTTTTCGTCGTTTTTGATAATTCCGAAAGTTGACGCCAATCCTCTCCCATCACCGCAATCGGTTTTTCGACAATTGCGGCAGGCACACCGTGCTCGGAGGCAATGTGCATCAATGGATAACGAATCAACTGCGTTGTGCCACGCAAAACCGGTGCCGTGACAATATGCAGGAGGTCTGGACGTTCCTTATCCAACATTTCATGGATATCAGTGTAACGAGAATGAACGCCAAACTCGTCTCCAAACTTGTTAAGCAATTCCTCGTTAAAGTCACAAATCGCGGCAATTTTGCCGCCTTTGACATATTGATAAGCGTGAGCATGCCCACGCGCTCGTCCACCACAGCCTAAAAAGGCGCATTTATACATGATTTTATCCTCTTATTAGCTTGACGTTGGTAAATTCAGATTGAAATGCTCCTGTTTTTGGATTCTACAACATCCGCTATAACAGTGTCCAAAAACTAGGAGCATATAGTGGCACCGAAGTTTTGAAAGCAGTTCCGCCAATTCCGTATCTGTGATGTAGGTGTTATCCCAGAGATAGATGTGAACATTCATCGTGCCGGGAACGGTCAGTTCGCCGTGATTCGTCACAAACATGCAGAACAACGCATCACGGTCCATTTTCGACTGGAGTTCTGTGAATACAGCATTCAGATGTTCTTTGGACGCGGCAGAAGAAATTTCGCTTTGCCCATCGCCGTCCAAGTCGACGGCACACCCATCGGCGTAAAGGACAAACACCTTGTCTTTATCGAACCCGTAGTGCTGGACAAAATTAATTCGTTATTTGAGACTTCCGAAGTCTTTGAGACTTCGGAAGTCTGGATGGCTGCATCCTCAAATAATTCTGGCCAATTACTTAGTTCCTATTGTTTTCATAGAGACCTCACAACGGAAACTTCGCCCTTTTCAGACGGGCTGGTGTCAATCAAGGATTAGGAGGAACTGCATGTTGTGCGTCATTTGAGCAGGAGCATCTTCCGCAATGCGCTGAAATTCCCTGCCGAAAGTTGATAGAAATAAATTCCGCTCGCTACCTTATTTCCTTCCTCATTCGTCCCATCCCAATGGGCCGCTGTCTGCTGAGTGATATAGTCACCGGGGGCCTGTGTCCCGAGGTCTAATGTGCGCACACGATGACCCGTGACATCATAAATAATCATGGAAACCTGGGTTGTTTCAGTCAGGCGATAGGGAATCCAAGTCTCGGGATTGAAGGGGTTGGGAAAGTTTTGCATGAGGGCTGCCTGTTTAACTTCACCCAAAGTGGTGGCGAATCTGCCAGCAGCATCCACGGTTGGCGTGGATAGAAAGTAAGCGTTTGCAATGGTTGCGCCGTAATGCACAAAATCCCGGATGCCCCAGGGTTCTTCCCAAATCCCTGGTGGCGAATTCGGGTCCGGTTTCTTATCCTCCCCAAACCAAACAACAGCGCGCAGATTCGGATACCTTTCCGTCAGGTTAGAGACATCATAGACCGCATCAATCCACTTGTTGTCGTTCTGTTTAAGGTTCATCTCATGCGCAAAACGGATAAACGTGGGAAAGCCGTATTCCCCAACGTGCGTCGCAATCTGCTCCAGCCACGCGCGATCGCCCGCTTTTAATCCATCGTCGTCATCCTCCAGCTTGTTCGCCGGCTCCAGGGTCAGCATCGGCATCGCCCCGACGATGGCGCAGTCACGCATGAATTGCGCGATCGAATGCGTTGCGCGGCTCGTCCAATCCTCGCCTGTGTTCACTTCGACGAAGCGATGAAAGATGGCATGTCTTTTGCCTGCTTTCGCGTTGAACCCCGCCATCGCTTCCTGATTCGATGCCATTGTCCCACCAAGAAACATGCCGATGTAGTAACCGTTGCGCGGCACAGGCGGCTTGATGCCAGCGAAAGCCTGTTCAACTTTCCCTAAACTGAAACCAATCAGGAAGCAACACAACATACAGACGTGAAACGTGAAACGGATGCAAGATGCAAGATGCAAGATGCAATGAATCCTGAATGTCCGCTAGGCGAGACTCTTCGACCTGAATCCTGAATGAATCCTGGATTTGAACCCCTGAACTGTCGAGCCCTTCAATGCCCGTTGGTATTCGTTGTCGTGCCATAATGATTCTCCTTTACATTTTACCATGGTGATGCGTGAAACGTGATGCGTAAGATGTGAATTCAAGGGTTTATGTACCCTGCGTCAATCAAAAAGTCTTTTCAAGGCGAATTCGTATTACGCTGTTTCTCCCCGTAGTTGCGCATTCTCGGCTTTCAGGGCGGCGATCACCGACAGCGCCTCATTGAGACTGGCCGGCAGCGAGGTCCCCGCCCGTTCCCCGCAAATCGACCCAACCTCCGCCAGCACCGAGTCCTTGATGGCTTCAATGTCTTCAACGGTAATCTTCGTCCGACCCGCTTGAAGCATCCGATTGACCGCCCAAAGGCAGAAGCCCTGAATCGTGAAGGGACGTAACTCGCTCAATTCGATGATGCGCTCTATCGCCAAAGGTTCGTAGGTGTAGAAGCCTTTGACTGGCTCAGTGACCAGTTTTCGCGCGACGTCCTCGTCCAGCGGCGGGATGGGAATCTCCCGCGACAGAAAGTTGAACGGCGGACTGCCGCCCCCGTGGGCGCTCCAGTCCATCTTCAGGTACAACCCGGACATGACCAGCGCCAGGTTCTCTTTGAGCGGGCCCATGAACAACCCGCGCAGATTCAGGTTGGTTCGGAGACTGTAGGTGTTGAGGGTATCCACCTCGTCCATCAACAGAACGAGTTTGATCGTCTTTGTTTCGTACCCCTTCAGGTGGTCGATGATTGTCCGCAGATCGCGGTTGAGGTCGCGGTAGGTGTACAAATGATCTGCGAGATCGTCGGCATTCACCCGTAGTGTCAGCGGTTCTCTGAACCAGCCAGCGGCATGTTCTACAACCCCCGCCGCAAGGGTGCGGAAGGAGCCGGCTTCGGCGACCCCTTGCAGGTCGATGTAGGCGGGGATGAATTGGTACGTCGGATCATCGGCGTTAGCGAGGCGCGCTTTGATGCGGTGGTATAGGTCGTAAAGTTTGCGTCGTCGAAGCAGGTGACACCCCTGTTCGCACGGCGAGATTCATCCCTGGACCAAAACGCGAACCACAACCGACCTTGGCGATCTTGATACATTGTCCATACCTCATTGTGGGCGAGGCCTTCGGCCGTCGTGTACGTCACGAAACGCCTTCGATCATAGCAGGAGACGCCCCCGTCGGTTGCAAACCATAATCGCCCTTGATCGTCTTCACAGATACCGCAAACCCTATTACCAGCTAATCCATCTGCCGTCGTGTAAGTCACAAAATCCGCACCATCAAAGCGGCAGGCCCCACGGCGAGTCCCAACCCATAAAGCACCTGCGCTGTCCTGGCAGATGGCACCGACATTGTTATGCGCTAATCCATCTGCCGTCGTATAAGTGGTAAACGTACTGCCATCATAGCAGGAGAGACCCCCGCCGGCTCCGCCAAGCCACAACCGCTTATGACTGTCCTCAAAGATGGTCCAGATGTAGTTGTCTCCTAATCCGTCCTCGGTC
This sequence comes from uncultured bacterium, assembly GCA_964577695.1. Classification (GTDB taxonomy): domain Bacteria; phylum Poribacteria; class WGA-4E; order WGA-4E; family PCPOR2b; genus CAZOAL01. The sequence continues at coordinate 85,595 of CAZOAL010000017.1, forward strand.
GTGTAGGTGATGAACTCGACACCATCGTAGCGGCAGAGCCCCGCTAAGGTTCCAAGCCAGAGGTAGCCCTGATGGTCTTGAAGCATGCACCGGACGCCGCCAGGCAATCCATCGGTGACATCATAGGTCCGCCAGACGCCTTGTTTGGGGCAGACGGTTTCGACTTTATGCGTGTTGGCATTGTCTTGGTTTGGCATCTTCTCCTCCTCTCCGTGTGTTAGGACAGGTGTTTTAGGAAGTTCCATTTTTTATTATCCCACACCCTGGAACGTAATGCGTATTGCGTAAAACATAAGCCGTGAAATAAATTCTTCCTTCCATCCTTCCCCTTCTTCCTTTCCTTCCATCTTTCCACCCCATCCACCACCAACCAGGCATTCATTAGAATCGCTGCGTGTAGCTGGCATTCACCTCATTGCTCTCATAAAACTCTGACTTGATGCGTTGGTACGTGAGCCCCAGCGAGGCGTATTGACGATAGTTGTACGCTGCGTATCCGAAGATGGTGAACGATCCGGCCCCCCGGTCGAGGTCCTCGCCGCTCGATTTGAAAGGCAGGGTGAGGTGAACGCCGTAGTAGGTGCTTTGTCGAAAATCGCCATTGACTCGAAACACAGCCGCGTGTGTAATGTACTTCTGCGGGGAGAAGTAAAAGTTGGAAATCTCTTTCGTATCATCAAACATAAAGCGATACCCCACATCAAGTTTGGGGAGCACATTGAGTTTGGGGAGATCGAATACGCGCACGGCCACCTCGGCGTTGGTGGCGATCCGCGAGTTGTCATCGGAATAATCGGAGAGCACGAAATCCCCCTTCACCGTCGTTCGAGCGAGATCGCCCCAGGTCTTACGCCAGTGGGAGGCTTGAAGGGGTCTCAGGCGAATTTCGCCACCGGCAAGGAGTGTGGAAACGTAAATACCCTCTTGAATAGCTTTCGATCGCTGGATGATATCCGACCGTTCCACGCGAACAAAGGCGTTGCCAATGTTGGGCTGCGTGTAGTTCAAGGCAACCTGATATACGTGGTGATCTGGTACGGAGCGGTCCAGGTTATCTTCATAACGATGGAAACCGTAGGAAAGGCTACCAGCAAGGCGTCCGAGTGCGTGTTCCAAGTCTTGCTTCAGCGCTTTTTCAAATTCAGCGATTGCTTCTTCACGTTGACCAGAATAGCTCAGAACTTCCGCCAGACCCATTCGCGCCGGTAAGTAGTCGGCGTTCACCTGTAACGCTTTTCTGTATTGCGCGATGGCTTCGGGTTTTTTGCCTTCCCCCATCAGGCGGTCTGCCATCTCCGTGAGCGTCACCACATCGAAAACGGCGTCAGGCGCTTCAGGTTGCGCGGCACCTGTAACGACACGCGTCATAGAGAGTACGACGATGAGTCCCCAAACGTGAAACGTGATGCGTGATGCGTGAATGAACGAATGAACTGATGAACTCACTCACCCATTTCTTCATTTTTTCCCTCCCGTATCTTGACTTGGGTAAATAAGATTGAAAGGCAACCTTGAAAAGGGGGTGAGGGACATTGCAATCGACAAATCATGCTTTTCAAAACTGACCTCGATGGAGCGATCATTATCGAACCTTTTCAAGGTTTCTTCACCAACTCATTTACCAAAATCAAATTACATCTTGTATCCCGATTGAATTCTACCTCTTGCCTCTTGTATCCTGAATCCCTGATCACGCATCCCGCTCCGCTTGGAAATCGCGAAAAACGCGCGCATCGGGATACCCCTCAAAGTCCTGATTGAACCTGAAGATGTAACTTAACATGTTCACAATATCTAATTGCCCCGCCTGCACCAAGGCAAGCCCAATCTCGAACAGGTCACGATGCCAAACATAAGCGTAGTCCTGTCCGCCGCTGGGGGCTTCGTAGTACAACTCGCCCGCGATAAAGGCACCGTGGGTCTTGTCAAATAAGAGTTTGAGCCCGAGATACGAGCGCGTATAGATGTCGGCAAGGCTCGGCGGGAGTGTGATTGGCTTGGCGGTGTGAACCCAGTCCTGCCTTTGGCCCCGATCTCAAGATCCGGGCTAAAAGCTGAAGTCCACTGAAGTGGACTAGATGCTGATTCCAGTCGTCTTGAGACGACTTTCGCTTTAAGCCTGCGAATTGATTCGCAGGCTAAAGTTGAGCCCTATGGGAGTACTATGCGTTTCTCTCCTTTCGCCTTGGTTCTCAGTCTCCATGTCTCCGAAATGGGCAATGCCCACTCTACTTGTGCTGGATTAATTCCGGTTCTTCGTATTTTAGCGCGAACAGTTTGGGCACATCTCCGTAAGACACAATCACATTCGCTTGTTCCAGGCTGTATAATAATTGATGGATACGCGAGTAAGGGATATTGCTCAGATGGCTTAACGTCTTCGCCTGTAACTCCCCAAACTCTGCTAATAAAGTACACACCTTTAATTGCTCTGGATTCAAGTCTTGAAATGCAGGATATTGTGTCAGCATCTTTTGTAATTCCGATAACGTCTCTATTCGCGGGCAAATCACCCCATCAACGGTGATACCACTGCCAACGTTGCAATACGGGCCAACCTTGGAAAGTGATTTGACTTCAGTTCGCGCTCCGATGGTACACCCTTTTCCCACAATGGCAAATTCTCCAATGGCGACCCCTTCCCGAATCATGTTATTGTCTGCAACGACACACTGGTCAAGCGTCACCTTTGCACCGAGTGTCACATTGTCATACAATACCGCTCGCTTAATAATGGCATCTCTGCCGATAGTGCAATTGTCGCCAATGATAGCGTGGGGGCCAATGACAGCGCCAGCGGCAATCTGGGCGTTGTGGCCAATCAGATAGGGAGGGGTTAGCTGAACTTCCTCCATGGAGAGATTGCTGCTCTCCGCTCGATCGCCGAGCAGCCAAAATAGGCCAGCCAAGTAGCTATTCACACGGGTGCCTATATCCAGCCAAAAGCCGTTGAATCGGTAGGCATACATCGGTTGATGCGCATCCAGCAGCTTGGGGAAGACATCACGCGAAAAATCATAGAATTGGTCCTGGGGGATGTCGTCGAGCACCTTTCGGTCAAAGATGTAAAAGCCTGTATTTGCTAAGTTACTGAAGGATTCTTCGGGCTTTGGTTTTTCTTGAAATCGAAGGATGCGCCCATCCGCGTCGATTTGGACGATACCAAATTCATGACGTTTGACGTTTAACGCTTTACAGGCGATGTCGTGTGGAGAGCGGCACCGGATCGGACGCCTCCTCTCACAGGTTGAGTGATATCACAGTTGTAATCTCTAAAAATAGCTTGTGCTTTTCGATGAGATTGGGTATAATAGCTCTCGGTGCGCGTATAGCTTGGAGTAAGGGCAAAGCCGATATGACGCTTAGGGGAAACACGATGAGATTTTCAAAAAATTTTCTGGACCAAATTCATATCAAGTTAGATACCGATGGCTTGAACGCGCTCTCTGAGCGAGAAGTCATGGTTTTGATGATGGAACAAGACCAAGAATCAACCGATAAAATTGTTGGGACGCAACAGCAAATGCTCGGGACGCAACAGCAAATTCTTGAGACCCAAGAGGAGATCGTTGATACTCAGCGACAAAATCTTGGAACGCAACAGCAAATTCTTGGGACGCAAGAGGCAATCCTGAGTACCCAACGACAAATTCTTGGGACGCAAGAGGAGATTCTGAGTACCCAACAACAAATTCTTAGCACCCAACAGCAAATCCTTGGCATCCAGCAACAGATGGCTGAAACTTTGAATCAAATCTTGCAAGTGCAAAATCTCATTCTCAAGAAGCAGGAAGCCATCGAACATGGAATCCTGGAAATACGCGATCAAATTACAGGGTTACGAAAAGAGTTTTCAGGGTTTCGGCAAGAATTTTCAGGGTTTCGGCAAGAATTTTCAACGTGGCGGAGAAGCCAGGAAGATTGGCAACAACGACAAGAGAAGCGTATAGATCGGGTTGAAAGAATGGCAAAATGGGTTGTGGTAGCAGCGGGGGCTGTGGCAGCCAGCGTACTCGCTAACTTGATTTGGCAAGTCGTTACATCTTAGCGCCTATCCCAAGAAATTATTGACAAGCTCATTCTAAATCTCTTATATTAACCCCCATGAAACCTAAAACCCTTTTAATCCGATTCATAGTGGTGCTGTTACTCACAGCATATCCATGGGGCAGTCGCGCTTGATGAGACGAATCGGACAGAGTCCGTTCGTCTCATCAGGTGGCTTCCCGCTCATCGGTGGATTATCTCCCCTACATCAAAGCCCTTGCCAACTATTTCCTGCTCAACAAAGGCGAACCCCCAAACGCCACCCGTGAGTCCGATCATCCTCACCCTGAAGTTGCGAGGTTGTTATTTCCACAATCCGCTCTGAATCGGATTGGAGTGTCATCTATGGAAAGTTCCTCTTGGTTCATGTTCTTACCCCCATAAGACAACATCTGCCTGTTCGGATTATGCCATGATGAAGTTTCAAAAATTGTGTAGTCGTCATGGTAATTGGTAACTGGTGAGGGGTCACACTCACCGATTACCAGTCACCAGTCACCCCTCATCACGCTACCCAGTTACAGCCCCTTCAGAAGCTGACGAAACGAGCCGGGCATATTTCGCCATCACCCCGCGGGTGTAACGCGGAGGCGGCGGGGTCCAGTTGTTGAGCCGCGCTTGAATCTCCGCGTCCGAGAGTTCAACATCAATCCGGCGGTTTTCGACATCGATTACGACGATGTCGCCATCGCGTAACGCCGCGATTGGCCCACCGCGCACCGCTTCAGGGGCGACATGTCCGACCATAAAACCGTGTGTCGCGCCGGAGAATCTGCCATCCGTCAAGAGGGCGACGGATTCGCCGAGCCCGGCCCCCACGATCGCGGCGGTGACGCCGAGCATCTCTCGCATCCCGGGCCCGCCTGAAGGCCCTTCGTAACGGATGGCAACGACATCGCCGGGCTGAATTTCCCCACCTTTAATTTTGGCGAAGGCATCCTCTTCACAATCGAAACAACGCACCGGGCCTCGGTGAATTTTCTTTTCGTGGCCTGCAACCTTAATCACGCACCCCTCCGGTGCAAGGTTGCCTCTGAGGATGACAAGCCCTCCCGTCGGTTTGAGGGGATTTGAGAGGGGTAGCACCACTTCCTGTCCTTCAGTTTCAACGGCTTTGGCTGCCTCCTCGCCGATCGTCTTTCCGGTTACGGTCATCTCGTCGGCGTGAAGGAGTCCAGCGTCCATCAGGCGTTTGGCGACGAGGGGAATGCCACCGGCGCGGTACAAATCCGGTGCAACGAAACGTCCTCCCGGTTTCAGGTCAACAAAGAGCGGCGTCCGTGAACTCACGTCTTGGAAGTCATCGATCGTTAAGGGAATATTCGCTTCACGCGCGATTGCGAGCAGATGAAGCACGCCATTGGTAGAGCCACCCGTCGCAGCAATCGAAGCGATCGCATTTTCAAGCGAACGGCGCGTGATAATCTGACTCGGTCGCCGATTCTGTTCCAGCATCTCCATCACCAATTTGCCGGCCTGGAAGGCAACCTCATCTTTTTGAGCGTCCATTGCCGGGACGCTGCCACTTCCCATCGGTGCCATGCCGAGTATCTCAATGGCAGTTGCCATCGTGTTGGCGGTGTACTGTCCGCCGCAGGCTCCAGCCCCGGGGCACCCTTTGCTGATTAGGTCATCCAGTTCCTCAACCGTTATCTTGCCCACCGCATACGTCCCAACGGCTTCAAAGACATCCATGATGGTGACATCGCGCCCTTGAAAATGTCCCGGCATGATAGAGCCGCCGTAAAGCATCAGCGAGGGAATATCAAGACGCGCCAGTGCCATCACCGTCCCAGGAATGGTTTTGTCACACCCGGAGATGGCAACGAGCCCATCAAACATATTTCCGCGAGTGACCAACTCAATGGAATCCGCAATGACCTCCCGGCTGATGAGGGACGCTTTCATCCCCTCCGTCCCCATGGTGATGCCATCTGAAATGCTGACCGTATTGAACTCAAGCGGCGTACCACCGGCGGCACGGATACCCTCCTTGATCTTCGCGGCAAGCCGTCGAAGATGATAATTGCATGGACCAATTTCGATCCATGTATTGGCAATACCGATAATCGGTCGATCGAGATCTTCAGGCGACAAACCGCCGCCATCGAACATCAGCATCGCCCGCGCAGCCGCTCGATCCGGGCCGTCCGTAATCACATAACTGAGGTGTTTGAGCTTGTTTGCCATTATTTCTCCCTTTATGCGTTCTGAATCATACTCAATAAAATCCCTAAAATTTTACCTGTATGGCTGATATGATATTCCTTCAAATCAATGTAGACAGTTCCATCCACCAGTTTTAGAAACCTCCAGGCACTCCCTGTTGTAACAGCACCATAGATGGAGGCAATACCATTTTCTCCACGTTCGTTGAATAGTTTTGCGGCAAACATTTCAGCAACACACTGCCCCAGTCCATTGTGGATATTGTCATTCTTGGCTTCAGCGACAGTAATCACTGGAGCAGTGACGAAGTACTGTTCCGGTGAACGACAAATGATAAAATCGCACGTTCCAGTCAACCCTTTTTCTTTGTCCACATTGAAGGGGCATCCAGAAAATAAACTGATGGGCGGAGGTGCCAGTTTTCGGAGTTCGAGCAAAATTGGAGCAATGATGATTTCCGATTTCGCCTTTTCAGTATTGATCGCAAGGGCTAAAGGGACATTTTCCTCAAGAAACTGAACCAGAAAATCGCTGATTTTGACCTCTTCTACACTGGAAAAAAGATCCTTTGTCTCATCAGTTTGTAATTGAAGTCTTTCCTTAGCTTGACTGAGTGTGAAGCGGTTATAAGGCATTTTCCATCCCCCTTCATTGAATCATACTTAACAAAATCCCCAGGATTTTGCCCACACTGACAAGATAATACTCCTTCAGATCAACATAGACAGTTCCATCCGCTAGTTTCAGAAATTTCCAATGGTCCCCTGTTGTCACCGCACCATAAATCGTGGAAATACCGTTTTCCCCCCGTTCGTTGAACAGTCGTGCCGCAACCATTTCAGCGACACACTGCCCGATTCCCCGATTGATATTTTCATTTTTGGCTTCAACAATCGTAATCACTGGCACCTTGATAAAGAGCTGCTCGGGTGAACGACTGATGATGAAATCGCACGTTCCAGTCAACCCTTTTTCTTTGTCCACATTGAAGGGGCGTCCAGAAAATAAACTGATGGGCGGATGTGCCAGGTCTCGGAATTCGAGTAAGATGGGCGCGATGATCATTTCCGAACGCGCTTTTTCGGTGTTTATCGCAAGGGCTAAGGGGACATATTTGTTGAGATATGTCCGGAGAAAATCGCTGATTTCCACCTCTACTGCGACTGTGGAAAAGAGATCCTGTGTTTCGTCAATTCGTAATTGAAATTGCTTTTCAGCTTTACTGAGTGTAAATTTGTTATAAGCCATCTTCCGTTCCCTCTCTGCCTCTTCAGTCTGCGGCAGCCACCGCATCCAGCACATAAGAAGTCATCCATTGGTCCAGACGAGTTTCCAGAACATCAAGATAGCCTGTAATGCGCCGGTGAAGTGGGGCGGCAAGTTCAAAGTTTTCTAACAATTCTGAACATATTTGCATCGCCTGGTACAAATTCCCCGCTTGCGCCAGACAACTAGCGGCACTGAAGCGGTGAATCTGATAATTATCGAGCAAGCCTTTAGCTAAAAGTTCGTCGCAGTTTTTCATCTCAAGGTCAGCCGCTTGTACAAATTTCTGTGCCGATTCCTTGCGTCGTCCGGAGGATTTCAAAAGATTCGCTTCCAAGATGAGACGCGACGTTTCTTTTTCGGCTTGTTTATAGCGATCGGACAGCCCTCGCCTGCTGATGGAACCATTTTGAGATGGTGTCACGTTATTTTCCTTCCTGTAATGATGAAATGAGAAAATCGATTCTCGGGTCGAGAATTTTGTTACGGCAACATAGCCTGAAACGCTGATGAAGAGAGTCGAATCCGGACAAAAGGGATGAAAAACTCAGCGTAACTAATTTTGAAAAATAAACTTGCGCTTGTAGTGGCGACTTCAGTCGCTTTCCGGCAATCAGGTAAACGACTGAAGTCGTCACTACGAATGTAAACTTTAATCTTCAAAATTAGTAGATGTCATTATCGGTTACAATGTTATCTAAAAGGTATTCGTCAATGGCCGTTTGATTATGATCCATTTTTCATTTAATCGATGAACCGACTCTAAAATGAACTTCGATCGATGATTGAGGTTTCCGTCGGACTTCTCACGCTCTCAGGTGTTGACAACTGAAAAAAGCAACCTTACAACACTCGCACCACAACGAGCGTCACATCGTCTTCCAGTTCATCGGAGCCTCGAAACGCCCGCACATCCGCCAAAATGGCATCGACCCACGCCTGCGCTGGCTGGGGTTGGAGGGTCAACGAAGACAGCATCTCCCCAAGTCGGTCTTGCCCATACTCCTGCTCATCGCCGTTTCTGGCGTAACCGTTCAGGTGGGAGGGTGAGGCTCCCGCCGAACCCGGCGCGGCAGGGGAGGGCAATGGCTCGGCAGGAGCCTCGCCCTCCCCTGAGCCATTGCCCTCCCGGAGCGTCTTTCTGGCCTCGGTCAGTCCATCGCTGAAAAGCAGCAGCACATCCCCCTTCCGCAACGCCACGGCTGTTCCGACATATTCCGCACGAAGTGGACAACCGAGGGGTGCCGCGCTTTGAATGTGCAATTCAACGGGGACCCCGCCACGAAGCAGGATGGGTTCGGGGAGGGCGGCGTTGAAATGCGTCAAAGTTTTCTCGTGGAGGTCGATCTGAGCGAACGCGGCGGCAACAAATGACCTTTTCGGAAGTACCCCCTTGAGAGACTGATTCATTTTCGTCAGGATTTCACCCGGAGACCGAGTGTTTCGGTACTCGGATTGGAGCATGCCGTTGGCAAGAAATGTCGTCGTTGCGGCCCTCATGCCGTGTCCCGTCACGTCCATCAGCACGATGCCGAGTTGGGTTTTCCCTTCGTCCAGCCAAAGATAGGTGAAGGAATCCCCGCCGACCGCTGTGGCGGGAACGCAAACGCCGGCAATATCGAATCCTTCAATGTGGGGCGCGCTCGCAGGCATCAGCGACAGTTGCATCTGTCGTGCCTCTTGTAACTCTTTTTCTGCGGCTTCTTTGGCTTGTTCGATGACCCCAAGGGCTTGCGAAAGTTCCTGGGTTCGTTGATCGACTAACTCATCCAGATTATGATACAAGAAAGCATTTTCAATGGAGATCGCCGCTTGAGCGGATAAGAGGTTCAACACGGTCAACCGATCGGCGGTAAACGCCCCCGTTGTCAGGTTGTTTTCGAGATATAGAAGGCCGATGAGTAGCCCCTGATGAATTAACGGCGTACAGAGGAGGGATTTCGGCTGATTTTGGACGATATACGGGTCGTGGGTAAAGTCGCCTTCCCGAACCGCATCGTTGAGAATCACACTTTGTTTGGTCCGAGCAACATAATTGACGATTGCCTCTGAGAGGTGAGGATTGCCGGTAACGGGAATCGAACGGAGGGTGCGGATTTCATCACTCCCCACAGCCGCCTCTGCTTCAATGACCAACTAATCACCTTTCACCAGGATGAGACACCCCCTTTGTGCCCCCGCATTCTCAATGACAATCTGCATCAGTTTTTCGAGCAGTGTCGAAAGGACCAGTTCACCGGAGATGGCTTGCGAGGCTTTCATCACGGTCTGAAAATCCAGCGCACTCGACGCGCCCTCTGTCGTCGTGGAGGTCTCAGAAAGACTTCCGAAGTCTTGGAGACTTCGGAAGTCTGAGGGTCTTCTCAGCAACTGGGGATACCTTTCGTCCAAATCTTTGACCTTCGCCATCGCGCCCCATCTCTGGTAGGCATAACGGGCGTCCATCATGTAGACCGAGGCGATTTTCTCTTTTCCCCTTTCGAGATAGAACTTCGCCGCCAGTTCAGAGGCTAAGGCTTCTTCGTTGACGTATTCGTTTTCCCTCGCACCCGCAATGGCTTTATCGTAATATTCCATCCCCTGGTGATCTTTGCCCAGGACTCGCGCCCGCTCCGCCTCGACCAGATAATACTTGTGCAAATGGTTCATCGGGGCATGATGGGCCCACTTCTTCATCTTTTTCTGGTTCTGGGCAACCTTTCGTAGGGGCGAAGCATTCGGAAACCTGACCCGGAGCGTTTTCAGAACCCGTGCGCCGAATGCTTCGCCCCTACGGGCATCTGGATACACCGCCAGCTTGAGGAGAGAATCGTAGAAATGGAACTGAGCCACTTCGAGCAACCCGACCACCGCCTCTAAATACTTCTCTGCTTGAGCTGCATTTTCAACGGCTGTTTGATACTCACCAAACAGATAACAGAGGATGAGTTTGCGAAGATAGAACATGTGAAGAATGCTCTTCTCATTCACTTCCAGATACATCGGCAGCATTTTGGCTTCGTCGTAATTTTCCCCGACCAAACGGCATGGGTTTTCAACTTGCCCCATCAAGTTCAAGACGACCTGATGATAGAACTCAGCATATTTACGGGCGTCTTTGGCTGGACTGATAGCGGGGCGGTATTTGGCGATCTCCCGTTCAAGTTCCGCAAGTTCCCTACCGATGGAAAGCCCATGATGGGTGTATTGGTATATACAATAGGCCCCATACTCAATATCTCCGGTTTCCTGACCGCTTTGAAATCCTTCAAGATAGGGTTGTAAGGTGTCCCTGACGTGTTCTTTCCAATGTCTTACAAACCCATTAAAGACAAAGTATGTCCTACACTTTTGTTCTTTGGCATTGAACCGTTCCAACACCTCTAAAGCGAGTTTGCCAAATCGATAGCCGGCGTCAATATCTCCTACAACTCCACATAAAATTATACCGTAATAGTCATACGCAGGAACAGACTCCGAAGTATTCCCATGTTTGACCGATAAATGGGCCTGTTTAAACACAATTAACGGGAACAGTTCGGGCCGGGTTTGATAGGCAGTAGCACTTATACTTATTAGGAGGCGCATTGCTGCTAGCTTGTAAGGGTCCGTCATCTCCGGCAAGTCGATTAAGCCCTCGATTCGCTTCCCAGCCAGAGCAAGCTTTGTCGAAAGCAGACCCAGCAAAATATGCAATTTGGTCGGCTTTTTAGGGAACCTCACCCCCAAAAGCGCGAGAATTTCTAGCCCGGTCTGCAACGCTTCTCGCTTTTTGTCCTGGAGGATATAGGCTTGGATTTTGATTTCATACACTTTCACCTTGTCCAGCAGCGTATTAGCTCGTTTCAGCACGGCACCAGCGAGCTCTTCCATTAACTCGAAGTCGCCGCTCAAATAGGCAGCTTCCGCGGCTTCGGTGTGCAGCGCAAGCGTCAATTCGTACTGCCGCTGCCAACCTTCGTCGCCCAAAAGCCCCATCCCCACTTTGAAATAGGCTAAGGCGGGTTGATATGCCGTCGAAGCCTTCGCTTGAACTCCCGCCTTTAGATTCAGTTGTGCCACGGCATCTCGCTCACCCTGATCGGTCATCAATTCTCGACCTTCGTTGAGTTGCCCGACGATATCGAAGATTCGCTCTTCTCGTTCCTCAGAAGAAATATTCGCCAGCATCAGCCGACCAATAGAAAGGTGAACGGCTTTTTTCTGGTCTTGGGGAATGAGCGAATATGCCGCTTGCTGGACGCGATCGTGGAGGAATTGGTAGGAAACCCTCAAATCTGTAGTGACGACTTCAGTCGTTGATTGGGAACGACTCAAGTCGTTACTACGAGTCTCAAGAAACTTGTAGGCGTCACCGATGGGCAGCACCAGACCCTCCGTCACCGCTTCCCACAGGTCCGCCGCCGTATCGGAGGGCGATTTTTCGAGAACGATGGAGAGGGTGTGGAGGTCGAAGGTATTTCCGACACACGCCGCCAATTGCAAGACACGTTGCGTCTGAGCCTTCAATTTCTGAATCTTACCCGCCATCAGTTCGACGACGTTATCGGTCAGCCCCAACGCCGCAATCTTTTCCACCTCCCACTGCCAACATCCGCGCTCGTAGTCAAACACGAACAACCCTTCCGCGTAGATGGCGGTCAGAAACTGATTCACAAAAAAGGGATTGCCGCCGGTTTTGCCCATCACCAGTTCTGTCAGGGGTAAAGCGGTTGGGGGGTCACAGACCAGCGTATCGGCAATCAACTGATTCAGATCCGGCAGGGCTAAGGGTTGGAGAACGATAGTATTGACCACGGCCTGGGTCTTTTGAAGCCGATCGAGGCTTAACATGAGCGGATGACCTTCAAACACCTCATTGTCCCGATACGCCCCGATGAAAAACAGATACTGCGTCTGGGGGTCTGTTACCAGGAGTTCAATCAGTTTCAACGATGGCGAATCTGCCCACTGCAAGTCATCGAGGAAAATGGCAAGCGGGTGTTCTTTTTGAGCAAAGGTGCGGATAAAATTGCCAAAGACCAGATTGAAGCGGTTCTGGGTTTCGGTGGGCGGGAGTTCGGGGACAGACGGTTGAGGGCCGATGATCAGTTCTACTTCCGGGATGACATTGATGATGACCTGTCTATTGGGACCGAGGGCGGCAAGTAATTTCTCTTTCCAGGCAGCAATCTGGGCTTCGCTTTCAGTCAACAGTTGCCGGATTAAGCCCGCAAACGCTTGAATGAGGGCGGCATACGGAATGTTCCGCTTAAATTGATCAAACTTTCCGGAGATGAAATACCCTCGCTTTTGCACAATCGGTTTGTGAACCTCGTTGACCAGAGCGGACTTGCCGATGCCTGAATAGCCGCAGACCAGCATCATCTCCTTCGCCCCATCACTGACGCGGTCAAAGGCGGCCATCAAGGTATCAATCTCCACTTCGCGTCCGTAGAGTTTTTGCGGAATCTCAAACCGAGCGGAAACATCCCTCTCACCCATCGCGAAGGCTTCAATGGCTCCCGTCGATTCCCAGGCGGTGAGGCACTTTTGGAGGTCGGTCAAAAGTCCGTAGGTGCTCTGGTATCGCCTCTCCGCCGTCTTTTCGAGCAACTTCATCACGAGGTCGGATAAGACTTTTGGAATTTCGGTTTTCCGTTCATGCGGCGGAATTGGCGTTTGAGCGATATGGCAGTGAACCAGTTCCATCGCATCCGTCGCCTCAAAGGGCAACGTGCCGGTCAGCATCTCATAAAAGGTCATGCCGAGCGAGTAGAAATCCGTGCGGTAGTCGATCGCCCGATTCATTCGCCCGGTCTGTTCGGGGGACATATAGGCGAGCGTCCCTTCCAGCATGTTCGGACTTAAAATCTCCTGATTTTCCCGCGACAGTTGCGATGAGATCCCAAAGTCAATCAGCTTCGTGACGAGTGTTTCTCGATTGACGACGATATTGCGGGGTTTGATGTCCTTATGGATGATCTGTTTTCGATGCACCTCACCCAATGCCTGGGCAAGCTGGATGGCAATCCGTAGAAAGGTCGGCACATCCGTGCCTTGTGGCGGAATTATCTCCCGCAACGCGACTGCCCCAAAATCCTCCTCGATCAGGGCTTCGGCGTTGCCATACTTTTCCATGCCGTAGTATTTGATGACCCCATTGAAGTCGAACAGCGTGCCGATTTCATACTCTCGCCGAAACTTGGCTACATCTTTGGAAGGTGGATAGTCTGCCCGGTGAACCTTCACGACAACCGGCAGACGATCTTGTTCCCTGTGACCCCGATAAACAACCGTCTTGAGCCCTTCGTAAATTGCTGCTGAAATTTCGTAACCCGGAATGGTAATCATGCTCCATCCTCCATTAGTAACTCCATTTCAGATCTGGAGACGCTTAAGCCGGTGCAGTTTTTTCAGTCTGCAATATGGGCAACAAAAACTGATGCACCTAATACAGTAATTCCATACTCGTACAACGTTTTCTTGAGTGTTTCATCAAGGAGATCTTTATCTCCTGACACGAGATAATGCACTCGTCCAACAATTGCACAATTGACGAATTTGTCATCATCAGCATCCCGGCAAAGCCGGAAATTGGTTGGGGATTCTATGATGATAGCTTCTTCATCGATCAGGTCAATGAGGGCCTGAACATCGGATTGGGTATAATTGCCAAGATTCATCAAATTCGGACGGAGCAGGACATCCGTGATCTCATCGATAATTTCATCAGACAGAACGAGGATAAAGCACTCGTCCATCCACAAGTTCACAACTCGTGCGTTGATACCTGATGGTGAAAGCAACGACCTTAGAAATACGTTTGTATCAAGCGTCGCTCGGTACACGCGGATGCACTTTAGCATGGCGCGCCTCCTCAATCGCGTCCTGGACAGCCCGATCAATCTGCTGCTCGTTTAGCGTATGGCTGCGGAATCGAGCAATGAGATTTTTCTTTTTTGTCGTGCGATCTAGATCCTCTCGCGTTAAGAGATAATTCTTCAATGCAAGTTGATCGCTTGGTGGTAGCATCTCCACTAATAATTTGACATCTTCAAAGCGAGGAGCGCCGGTGATAATAATTTGAGACATATAAACCTTCCTTGAGGGTTGGGGAGAGTAAGGCTCCCGCCGAACCCAAGTCGGTTCTCCATTTTCAGGCAATCAAAAAAGGTAGCAGCCTACTGAACCATACTCAACAAAATCCCCACGATTTTGCCCACATTGACAAGATAATATTCCTCCAAATCAACGTAGACAGTCTGATTCTCCAATTTCAGAAACCTCCAAAGGCTCCCTGTTGTGACAGCGCCATAAATCGTGGAAATACCGTTTTCCCCCCGTTCGTTAAACAATTTCGCCGCAACCATTTCCGCCACACACTGCCCGAGCCCCCTGTTGATATTGTCATTTTTGGCTTCAACAATCGTAATCACCGGTACCTTGATAAAGAGCTGTTCGGGTGAACGACTAATGATGAAATCGCACGTTCCAGTCAACCCTTTTTCTTTGTCCACATTGAAGGATCGTCCAGAAAATAAACTAATCGGTGGCTCTGCCTGGTTGCGGAATTCAAGCAAGATTGGAGTAATAATCATTTCCGAACGCGCTTTTTCGGTATTGATCGCAAGGGCTAAGGGGACATATTTGTTGAGATATGTCCGGATAAAATCGCTGATTTCCACCTCTGCTGCGACTGTGGAAAAGAGATCCTGTGTTTCGTCAATTCGTAATTGAAATTGTTTTTCAGCTTTGCTGAGTGTAAATTTGTTATAAGCCATCTTCCGTTACCTCCTCCGTGTCTTCAGCCCCGATAAGCTGAGAGCTAATGCCATTCGACAATTCCCCGCTCTTCACGATGAAGCTCCCAAACTTCAATATGTTCTAACGTCACCCGGACAACCAGGCCCATCCTTTTGGCGCGCGTGTTGAATCGCGGGTGACGCAGAAACCGTTGAACACAAGAGACAAAATCCTTACGTTCCACATCGTAGAATACTAAACAGTAGGTTGGATGACGATGGCGTGGATGACAAAATCTTCGATCTTGGGTGTGGAAGGTTTGCTTCGATTGATGCAACTCCCGGCGTATATCCTCATCTGACATTGATGAATACCCAAACTCATCCCCCACTTTGACCATTGAAAAGCGTCGCCGGAGGGCTTGGCAATGCAGTTCATGAATGTTTGCATCAAGGACATGCTGACTCATGGGGCACTCTGGTGAACTCGATTCAGTTTCCACAATTTGTCCATTGAGGGCAGCTCCGGGTCAGGAACGGCATATTTTTCCAATAATGCTTCCGCCGCAAGAGACAAGCCTTCAATGACAGCTCCACGCGAAATCTTATAACCCGCGGCAACCTCATCAACGGTTTCTCCGGTACTAAAATCCTTTATAACGATATGGATGAGGACCCGCGTCCTCCGAACTGTAGGTTGCCCGTGACAAATATACGGGTCTGCAACAGTATATTTCCCAATCTCGACGCGCTGGTATTGTTCATCATACTGGATTGGCTCCCCTTTCAACAGTTCTTCCATGGATGGGGGCTCGGGGTAAGGAACCGAATATTTTTCCCATAAAGCTTCCGCCGCAAGATATAAGCCTTCAACGACTGCTTCTCGCGGGATGCGATACCCCGCGGCGACCTCATCAAGGGTTTTTCCACGCCTGAAACGTTTGATGACCCGATGGACGAGAACCCGCGTTCCTCGAAACGTGGGTTGACCGTGACCAACAGACGGGTCTGCGACGAGGTATTTGCCAATCTCAACGCCCTGATATTTTTCTTCAGACATGCCTCATCGCCTCCTTTCAACGTGATCAGATGCAAGATTCAAGATACAAGATGCAACAGACAAATGAATCCTGAATCTTGAATCTGGTATTGTCATCGCATGCCTAACAAGCCGCCGATGACATGACCATATTTCGCAATTAAACCTGCAAACACCACAGACACCATTGACATCAGCTTAATCAGGATATTGAGCGATGGCCCGGATGTATCCTTGAACGGGTCTCCAACGGTATCGCCAACGACGGCTGCTTTGTGGGAATCAGAGCCCTTACCGCCATACTCGCCCCCCTCGATATACTTCTTCGCGTTATCCCACGCGCCGCCGGCGTTTGCCATCATCACGGCTACCACGAACCCTGTCGTCATTCCCCCCGCCAGCAAGCCAAGCACACCGGCGACATCGAAGATTAACCCAACTGCCACCGGCACGATGATTGCGAGCAGCGAAGGCAAAACCATCGCTTTTTGCGCCCCAGCCGTTGAGATGGCAACACATTTGGCGTAATCCGGTTTCTCCTCATGCCGCATGATTCCGGGTCGTTCGCGGAACTGACGACGGACTTCCTCCACCAT
Organism: uncultured bacterium; assembly: GCA_964577695.1. Lineage (GTDB taxonomy): Bacteria > Poribacteria > WGA-4E > WGA-4E > PCPOR2b > CAZOAL01. The sequence goes on from CAZOAL010000017.1 coordinate 102,415, forward strand.
CGCCCCCGCAGCACGACCCACCGCTTTCATCGTCAAGGAACAGAAGAAAAATACCATCGCAGCCCCAATAAAGAGACCAATCAAAACCTGGGGATTCATCAGGGTCACGTTGTAATAGGACATGAACTGGGACATGCTCACCTTGAGGGTCTCAATCTCTCCTTCACCGGGGATAGGTAGACTCCGCTTATTGGCAAAGTGAGCCAAGCCGAACCGAATCTCTTCAAGATAAGCAGCCATGAGGGCAAGTGCCGTGAGCGCCGCGGAACCGATGGCAAACCCCTTACCGGTTGCAGCCGTTGTGTTCCCTAGGGCATCAAGTTGATCCGTGCGCTGACGAACTTCCGGATTCAGCTCCGACATTTCTGCATTCCCACCCGCGTTGTCTGCAATGGGACCGTAAGCATCCGTCGCAAGCGTGATGCCGAGCGTTGCCAGCATACCGACAGCGGCAATGCCAACGCCGTAGAGGCCCATCAAGGTATCTTTGGCACCGCCGGGCAGATAAAAGCTCACAGCGACAGCAACAACAACCGTCAGCACAGGGATTGCGGTGGACTGCATACCCACAGCGAGTCCCTCAATAATCACTGTTGCCGTACCCGTTTGGGATTGATAAGCGATGCGTCGCGTCGGTTTATAATCGTGAGACGTAAAGATTTCCGTGACCTTACCGATGATAATCCCTGCTGCTAAACCCGCCATAATCGCTCCCCAAACCTGCCACTTATTGGGAAGACCCAGATAGTACAGCACGGGAATCGAAAACACTGCGATGCCAATCGCGCTAGCGTTGATTCCAAGGTTCAGCGAGCTCATCAACTGCTTCATCGACGCCCCTTCTCTGGTGCGAACCATGAAGATGCCCAGAACGGAGAGGAGGACACCGATACCTGCAATAATCAGGGGGGCAGAGAGGTATTTCAACTGAAGCACAATATTGTTATGTTCCTTGGCAGCAATCGCCGCAACACCGAGCGCAGCAGTTGACAGGATTGAGCCAGCGTAAGATTCATAGAGGTCAGCGCCCATGCCTGCCACGTCGCCCACATTATCTCCGACGTTATCCGCGATAGTTGCGGGGTTGCGCGGGTCATCTTCAGGAATGCCCGCCTCCACTTTACCCACCAGATCGGCACCAACATCGGCTCCCTTTGTGTAGATGCCCCCGCCCACACGAGCGAATAACGCTTGCGTGGAGGCGCCCATACCGAAACTCAACATAATGACGGTGATCTGCGGCAACGGATTGACTTCAAGGAATCCTGGGAGGAATCGAGGAAAGAGGTAGTAGAGGATGAGAAACCATGCCGAAATATCCAACAGCGCAAAGCCAACGACGACCAGTCCCATCACGGCCCCCGCGCGGAAGGCCACGCGCAACCCCGCGTCAAGACTCTGCATGGCAGCGCTTGCTGTACGCGCCGATGCGTTGGTTGCTGATTTCATGCCCAGGAATCCACAAAGCCCCGAAAAGAAACCGCCCGTCAGGAAAGCAAACGGTATGACCTGGTTCTGGGCATGCAACACGAAAGCCATGAACAGGAAGATGCCGCACAGCACCGCGAAAATAATCGCCACTACCTTGTACTGCTGTCTCAGGTAAGCCATCGCGCCCTCACGGACGGCTTGTGCGATTTCGCGCATCTTCTCCGTGCCTTCGCTTTGCTTCATAACGGATTGATAAAAATAATATGCAAACCCCAACGCGAACAACGAACCAATCGGGGCAAGCCACCATGCGATCGGCACAGGGGGGAGAGATTCTGTTTGTGATTGTGCAAAAGCAGAATGCACAACTCCTACATTTAATAACAGAAATAAAAGCATCAAGTGTCCTCGGCTCCGTCTGCTACGGAGCCAGTTACCAATCGTTTCTATCATAAAAAACTTCTCCTCAAATATTGTCTTAATTCTAATGAATCTGCGAATAGGAAAAAGGGAATCAGAAAATCGGGAAATTGGATCCGTAATGCGTAATACATAATGCGTAAATATCCTCTTCTTACGCATTACGCATTACGCATTACGTTTCACGTTTCGGATATCTCAAGTTCAAGCACTTTCATCGCTTCCCCAACGAGAATAATGGAACCGGTAATGCAGATGACATCCGAAGGGGTGGCAACGGATCGAGCGAGCTGAATCGCTTCACGGACTGTCGGACGGACACGGACATCCGCCCCAACGTCTGACCATTTGTGGGCGATTTCTTCAGCAGGAATTGCACGCGGGTTATCGAATGCCTGTGTTGCAATCATCAAATCTGCAACCGGACATAGCACCTCCCCAATGCCCCGCACATTCTTATCTCTCATCAAGCCGACCACGAAGATTAAACGCTCATAACGAAAGACTTCGTGAATTGCCTTGCATAGGGCTTCCGCCGAAGTTGGGGTATGTGCGCCATCTAACAAAACGAATGGAGCCTGGCTCACGACTTGCATCCGTCCAGGCCATCGCAACCCCTTCAGCCCATCGTAGAGACTCATTCGGGGGATGGAATAGCCGAGTGGCTTTATCCGTTCAACACAAGCAATAGCCGTTGCGGCGTTAATCGCTTGATGTTCACCGAGCAGTGGCAGAAAGAGATTGGGGTAAGATTCATTTGGTGTCTCAAGGTCAAGCGTTTGACCGTTGATGTCCCAACTGATACGCTTCAGATAGATGCCCCGTCCGACCTGGTCAATTGGTGCATTGCGTTCTGCGGCAACGGTTTCAAACACCGATTGGGCACCGGAAGGTTGTGGCGCTAACACCACTGGACGGTTCGGTTTAATGATCTCCGCTTTTTCCTTCGCGATCGCTTCGTATGTGCTTCCCAGTATCGCTGTGTGCTCCAGACTAATCGGTGTGATGACGCTCACGAGTGGATTCACAACGTTTGTCGCATCTAAACGTCCCCCTAGCCCAACCTCAATGACTGCGAAATCAACCGAGTGATCCGCAAAATAGCAGAAGGCAAGGGCAGTATAGATCTCAAAGAAGGAAACAGCCCCAATCTCCTTCATTGCCAAAACCGCTTCAATTGATGGCTTCAGTCGGGTGACATACGCCGCAAACTCGCCCTCCGGGATGAGTCGGGAATTGATGCGGCACCGTTCACGGGGCGTAATCAGGTGAGGCTTTGAAAACAAGCCGGTTTTGTAGCCCGCATGGGTGAGTATCGAAGCGATCATCGCCGCTGTAGACCCCTTCCCCTTGCTGCCGGCGATGTGGATAACCTTCAAGTCGTGATGTGGATTCCCAAGCAAAGCTAACAGGCGAGAAATCCGCTCCAAGTTATAAAGACGCGCCTGTCTTGAGAAATCGGGGCTTCTCTCAGAATTGATGAATGTGTCAATGTAGGCGAGGGCTGATTCGTAATTCAACATGAGATGAAGTTGTTGGAAGAATGGAAGAATGGAAGGATGGAAGGATGGGAACCCAATCTTCCAGCCTTCCATCCGTGCAGGTTTCCTGCTCTCAAGTGTCAAGTCATTTGGGGGGAAATTTGAAACATGCGCCACATCTTCAGCTTTCACACGCCTATTCCCTCTTCCTCCAGATGGACGATATGGCGAACAACCTCGCTCCTTCCCCCACTCAGAGCCTGAATCGGGGTTTCACCTCGCAAGAGGGGATTTTTACGCTCTAACCACGAACGAATCTCTGATGTGGGATATAATTGCTTCAAACGGCGAACGATGTCTTCCAAATCAACGATGGCGTTTTGAGATTCGGAGGGCACCTTGAGGTGATGACGCCAGTAGGAAATCCTTCTCTGGTGAACTTGCAGCAGCAAGGCTAGTTCCTCATCAGAGGACAGCCCAAGCTGTTTCTTGATGACGTCGAGCTTTTCCGGTAGGTTTTCTATCAAAACCGTTGAACGTACCATGATGAACCTCGGCTAATCCTTGAAAAGATTGCAACCCTTTTTCAAGGTTAAACTGCTAAAGAACTTCTGCAACAAGGCGAAATGCGACATATTATACATCAGGTTCGCAAAAAGTGGCATATAGATGTTATCCAGATGCCGCTTTGAGCGGTGTTTCCTCGGGAGATGTTTCCGATGCTTTCTGTGCCAGATACTCTTCTATTTCCAGTTCGATACGGTCTATCCAGATGCGAAGGCTATCCGAACAATCTTTGCGAATCTCCGGTTGCGGAATTCTCTGGGTGTGTCCTAACGCCCGCCGAAGCCCTTGGACCGCCTCACGAGAAACTTGTAACTGATGTTCATTTTCAATCTTCTTACCCATGGCAACTCACCTCCAAAATTCCATGTCGTCTGCCATCTCTATCTCGGCAGAAAAACAGAATATATTCTGCATACAATTCGGGTGGATATTCATTCAACAATAGATACCCTCGATCTACCCCATAATGAATATTTGCCTCGAAGGGGACAAAGAATCGTCGATCGTCCGGTTCGATGGTGACTGAACGATGCCGTGGGTCTACGACAATCGAGTAATCCAAATCCCCAGGTTCAGGTTTAGCAGAGACAAAACTACCCCAGAGTAAAACTCGCTTAATTGTTGGATACTTTCTCGCGCTTTCGATGATGAGGCGTAACAGATTGCCCTGCCGTTCCCGCGTCGGTGTTCCAGTGCCGAACCGTTCTAACACTTCGTCCAGCGAGGCAAGGTAGATGCCTTCATCCAAATATCCGTCTGCGTTTAATCCCGGTAATGTCAATGGGCCTCTCCTTTTTACTCCCTATAAAACTCGACGATTGGCGTAGAGGCGATATGCGTCGGCCTTAACGGCAGAGCATTCATGACCAGAGATCGAGCTCCGCATAGATTGGAAACTGCTGACACAGTTCTCGGACTTTTGCTCTCACGCCCTTTTTCACCTCTGCGTCGCGCCGTCCTTCGAGTACCTGGGTTATGAAATCGGCAATCAACTGCATCTCCCCTTCCTTCATCCCGCGTACCGACACCATCGGCGTGCCAAGACGGATACCGCTCGTCGTGGTCGCGGAGCGCTTGTCGAACGGAATCGTATTCTTGTTGACGATAATCCCTGCTTCTTCAAGGTGTTCTGCTGCCTGGCGACCGCTGAGTTTTTCATAGGTTGCTGTCAGATCGACGACCATCAAATGATTATCCGTGCCGCCGCTGACGATGCGAAATCCATTTTCAATGAGTCGTTGAGCGAGGGCTTTGGCATTTTCCACGACCTGCTTTTGATATGCTTTGAAAGCAGGCTCCATTGCTTCTTTGAAACCGACTGCTTTCGCGGCGATGACGTGCATAAATGGACCGCCTTGCAATCCCGGAAACACCGCGCGATCGATCGCTTCAGCAAATTGACGTCGGCACATAATGATTGCCCCTCGTGGCCCACGCAAGGTTTTGTGAGTTGTTGTCGTGATGACATCAGCATAAGGCGCTGGGTCTGGGTGAACTTTCGCGGCGATCAGTCCAGCGATATGGGCGATATCTGCCATGAGATAGGCGTTGACAGAATCGGCAATTTCTCGCCATTGTGCGAAATCAAACCAACGGGAATAAGCGCTGGCACCGACGATAATTAGCTTAGGACGATGCGCTTTGGCAAGTTCAGCCACCGCGTCTATATGGATGCGCTCTGTCTTCGCATCTACGCCATAGTGGACAACGTTGTAATATCTGCCAGAGAAGTTCTGCGGAAGCCCATGACTCAAATGCCCTCCCTGATCTAGCGACATTGACAGAATTGTATCGCCCGGCTCAAGCAGGGCGTGATAAACTGCCATGTTCGCTTGAGTGCCTGCATGCGGTTGGACATTGACGTGCTCAACCCCAAACAGTTGCTTGGCGCGTTCAATCGCAAGCGTTTCAACCTTGTCCATAAACGCACAGCCGTTGTAATAGCGTTCCCCCGGATACCCCTCGGCATATTTGTTGGCGAGAATACTACTCTGCATCTGCATGACAGCCTTACTGGCGTAATTCTCAGACGGAATCAGCGTCAGACAATTCTGCTGCCGTTCCAAATCTTGAAGCATGATTTCGACAATTTGTGGGTCAACTTCACTCAGCGATCGATTCATTCTGGTAAACACCTTTACTTTCAAAATTTTTCAGGAAATTCAGATTGTAACACAGATGTCAGACAGTTTCAAGGGAAATATCTGAAGCGTAATGCGTAATGCGTAAAACGTAATTTCGCTATCACCCATCGAAAATCCGTGGCTCACGTCAACAATCAGTATATGATTCTTAACATGAGCCCAATTCGCATGATGACTGACATCACTCCCAATTCAGGACAACGCCTAACAGATTGGCATCCCACTCCATCAAGAGTTGATATGCTTGGGACGCATCTGTCCATGGCAAACGGTGGGTAATCAGCGGGGCAACCGTGATACGGTGTTGGGCAATCAGTTGGAGGGTTAATTCGCAATCGTCGCGGCTGGTCCAAAAATTGGGGAAGGATTCCCGGCGGGGACGCACGGCGTTATGGGCACCAAAGATGGTTAATCCCTTTTTGTGGACATCTCGATAAAAATTGACGTTACTTGTTTCTCCACGGGTGCTGGCAAGCAGAACCACCCGTCCACACCACCCCGCTAATCTGAGAGCCGTGTTGACCGCCTCCGGATTCCCCGTTGACTCAATGACAACGGCTGGGCCTTTCCCTTTTGTCATTTCGGCGAGGCTACGCTCAAAATCTGGACTTTCTGGATTCAGGGTATCATCTGCCCCGACCGTCTTTGCAAGTGTTAAGCGGCTCTCAGCGAGGTCAACACCGATGACCGGAAGGGCCCCACTGAGCCTTGAGAGCTGAATCGCCATCAGACCAATCAGCCCTTGCCCCAACACGACCACCGGCTCCCCCAGCTCAATCCTGGCTTTGCGAACGCCTTGCAGGGCGATTGCGCAGAGATTAAAGAAGACAGCCTCCTCTGCTAAAACCGGGTCAGCTATTTTGATTAAGCTATCGGGCGAAGCCACCAAATGGCTCGTATGTCCCCTTGATGAAGCAACCCGGTCGCCTATCGCAAAACCTTCGACGTTCCTGCCTACCTCAACAATCCGCCCAATATTGCTGTAACCGGGATATGAAGGGTAACTTCCCTGTGCATTGGGAAGCCCAAGCAGGAAGGCGCGCTCCGTGCCCGGGCTGATCAGTGAACGTTCTGTTGCCACTAAAATATCGTTATTGTCCAGATCCGGGACCTCAAATTCCTCAATCTCAACGGTTGCCCGACTGGGCCAAACCACTCTTTGTCCTTTCATTTTGCATTCTCCTTGACTCAACTTGCCTTGTTATGCTATCATCTTGGAAGGCGAGGAAATCGCAGGACAGGAGGGACCTGTTCTGGATTTTTCGCTGTTCCAATTCGTCGGGGGAGACATTCACTCATGGGGCCGTTTACCCCCGTCAATATGGTGGATATTTTACCAGATTTGTTAGATAATGGCAACCGGATTATAGGGGAAAAATTCCGTCTAACATGGTATAATCGGGTGTTATATGGGAAAAATCCGTATATTCAAGAGTTATCCTCTCACAGGCGCAGGAGAGGGGGCTGACCGACAGAGGGGGTTTGTGCGCCTGTGACCGTTCCGCGAAGCGGCGCTCGACATCCTGTCTCGCTCTGCTTCGCTTCACTGAGGATAACCATCGTTGAAGCCGACATTTCACCTCCTGTGAAATGCGGCTTAAATCGGGTCGTTAGGCTCCTTGGAGAAACAGTGAAGAAAGCCAGATCTTCAAGCCCACATCGAAAAAGCATTCCTCTGTCGGTAAAGGACGAGGTGTTGCGGGAGGCTGGATATATGTGCGGCAATCCAAGGTGTCGCCACATCTTGACTCTTGAGTTACATCACATAGTTTGGGTTAAAGAGGATGGCGGTAATGAATCAACAAACCTGATTGCTCTATGCCCCAACTGTCATTCCCTGCACACCCATGGACACATCCCAGCTAATGCAATCCGGCATTGGAAGGGCATGCTACACGCACTGAATCACGCATTCAGCAAAGAGAGTATGGATTTGTTGCTCTTTCTCCATCAGCGCGGGACATTCACTCATTGGTATTCCGCAGATGGCGTTTTGAGGTTCGCGAGCCTCTTTGCTGCTGGTCTTGCGCAATTTGGGACTCAAGCAGGTTCAAATGTCTTGGGTCTTAGTTCTGGGCCTATGAGTAGCCATCAGGTTGTCTTGTCTGAAAAGGGTAAATTACTTGTCGAAGCATGGCTTGCGGGCAACGAAGAACAATACCGAGAGGTACTCCTAAGTTCAAGTGACTCCTCCAAGGTGGACCATCATTCCGAACAGGAAACTGACTAAAGCCTAACATTGGCCTACAGCTGACTGCCTACAGCCTCCGCTCCGGCTTCCGGCAGCAGCTAAGGCCCGGCGTTAGGGAATTACCTTTACCCCTGATTCGACGGGTACGACGACGTATCTATTGATGGGCATTATCCAGCAGGTAGGTCAGGCTGTGCCTGACTGTGCCTGACTATATGGTGTCATGCACAGCCTGACCTACTTATTTAACCGTAATTAACCCGCATTAAGATCCTAACCCGTCGTTGCAGTTGACGGTGGGGAGTTGCGGTTTTATGACTGTTTTTTGGGTTTTCGGCGGGTTTTGGTTTGTCGGACGTTTTTTGGCAAACTCCCCGCCGTGCTCGTCCCGATCGAAGATCGGGACAACTGAACGCTGGTCGTTAGGTGGAGTCGTCTTGCCAACTAAAGAAAGTCAAGAAAATGTCTTTAGGAGAACAGACGATGAATCCAGCGATAATGGAGATAAAATTATGAATGTCGCCGAAATGTCCGAGGTGCTGAATCGTGTGAAGACTTGGATGCCAGAGATGCGAATGGTACTGGCTCGTAAGATTTTGGAGACCTTGCATCCACCGCAAATCTCAGAGCCGCCACGGAAAATGTCACTGAATCAAGCGTTCGGGATTTTGAAAACCGACTCTCCTCCACCTAACGACGAAGAATGTGCCAAAATCGTCGAAGAAGAACGATTGAGGAAACACGGATGACTCGTGCATTATTCGATACCAATGTGATTCTTGATGCCTTACTTGACCGACATCCTTGGAGTACCGATGCCAAAGCCCTCTGGCAAGCTCATGTGGACAATCAGGTTGCGGCTCACATCACGGCGACATCTCTGACCGATATTTTTTACATCAGCCGTCGTCATGCAGGTAGAGACAGGGCATGGCAGGCCGTCCAAGCCTGCTTGGATCAGTTATACGTCATCTCAGTCGGGTTTAATGAACTACAGGTCGCTACAACGTTAGGAGGTAGTGACTTCGAGGACAATCTGCAAATGGCTTGTGCAATGACTGCACAACTTGATGTGATTGTCACACGCGATCCTTCAGGGTTTGCAACGAGTCGTATTCCAGTTCTCACGCCGCAGCAGATGCTTTCGAGATTGTCCAGTGGCAATTGAATGAAAACATCACCTAACCAGCCGTTGCAGTTGACGGTGGGGCGTATGATTGCAGATTGGGGAATTGTGAATCGTCATACAAAGTTCTCCGACAACCTGCGCTTTCGAGGGAAAGGAAAGTCAAATGAAACCATTTTCTCAATGGACAAAGGAAGAGGTCGAAGATGAATTTCATCTCAGTCGAACACGAAAAAGTACGGTTCTTCAGGACTGGCTAACCAACATACAGGAAGTGTCTTCAGATGACACGCAACGCTTAGGAGAGTTGTCTCAAAGATTACTAGAGCGTGTCTATGATTGGAACGAGGAAGAATTAAAAGTCTATTTTATTGCCTTTCTCTTGGACTTCGTTGAATTTCATCAAGCACACTATCGTCCGTTTCTTGAGCGTGAATTGTCAGTCGTATATACAGAAGGAAAACGGTTATCAGGAGTTGTTGATTTTTGGGTGGCTTCTGGTACTCAATCTCCAAAAGAGCCCTTTTTCTTTCTTCATGAATATAAAAAGCAATTACACACCTCAAATGATCCACTTGGACAGTTGTTAGCCGAAATGGTAGCCGCTCAAATCTTGAACAGCCATAAACACCCGATTTACGGGGCATATATTATGGGGCGTCATTGGTACTTTGTCGTGTTAGACGGCCAAGTTTATGCTGAAAGTTTGGCGTATGATGCAACCAAAGAAGACATTATCAAGATTGTAGGTATCTTACGCCATACGAAAGATTTAATTAATCAATTGATGCTCAAATTCTCCCAAAGCGGTGGGAAGTGAATACTGTTGGCAAGTCTGGAAAGCCAAATCTCCTAACCAGCCGTTAGGTGTATAGCTATTCAACACAAAAAGGTACAGGTTCAGAATGGCAAAAATTGATAAACTAAAGGAAGAAATTGGCTGGTTAAAGATTATATTCGCCATTTTGATTGCCACTGACATTTCACTGGTCGCTTGGCTGGTTCAGAATTACGGAAAAGCCAGTCAGCTTCTTCTTATAGTTTGTGCTATCGGGGTACTTCTGGTTACAGTTGCAATTGTTTGGGTCAATAAAATTGCGTATCGAAAGATTGATGAATTGGAGGAATTGTGATGGAATGGCTTGTAGTCGCTGTGTTTGTAGTGTTTATTCTTGGTATAGGTATAGTAACACAAGATGCCATAAAACACGCAAAAAAACATTAATACCTAACCATCCGTTGCAGTTGGCGAGGGGGAGCTGTGGTTTTAATAATGGTTTTGGGTTATGGCGGGTTTTGGTTTGTCGGACGTGTTACCGAATCACCTGACACTGGCCCGTCACCCGCGGGACAGAGCGGGTAACCCCATCAACAACCAGCGGCGCATCGTCCGCTCGGTCATCAAAGTCGGTGCGTCGTAGCAAGAGGCGATCGCCGAGTTTCAGCCCAGATAAGACCGGTTCCGGCTTCGGCGGCACATCGAACGTGACCGGTTCGCCATGCGCCAGGAATTCCCGATATTCCAGTGATGCCGCGTAGACTTGATGCACCAACCGTATCTCCATGACCGCCTCTGTCTGCGGATACCACGCAAACAATGTATCGTGCCCCCTAAGCAACAGGTGCCAGAGCAACTCCTGATATTTCTCCGCGCTCAACTGTTTCACACGTTCGTCCGGCTTCCCTTTCGTGTGGACGGTATGCCAGTGGACAAAGGGAATGAGCGGAACCTCGCGAGGGGTATGCCTGCCGGCATTGCTACCGACCCGTAGCATATTGTAGAACCAGCGATAGTCGCCGTTTTCAAAATCGTACCATGTCCAGATTTCGTCCCACGGATACACCACCGGCATCGCACAGGTGTAGCCGGTTAGCGGGAATTCGTGATACCATTGACGGTATCTGGCGCGCCCCTCGCGTCGGTGGGGCGCGCCTTCCACAAACCGCTCGAAATAGTCGTACCAGTACCGATACCCATCATGCGGATAAACGGCGTAGTTACCGACGCGGGCAGATGGAAAATAAGACGTCACCGCATCCGCCAGCATCTCCCGTTGCAATTCGCTCCGTTTGCGACGGAGCGCCGTTTGGAACGCGGTGAAATCGTCGATGTTAGGGATATGTTCTCGACATCGCTGACACCGCTTGGAAGCCTGCCACGCCCCATTCCACTCAATGGGACCATCGATCTCCCAGTCAGCAAAGATGAAATCAATCGGCACACCGGCATCGGCATAAGCTTTCACGAACGTTTCAACGCCCTGGCGCATCGCCGGGGTGCGGAAATCCAACGCGAAGGGACACCCCATCTTGCGGTCTTTAGCGAAAGAACGATCAAAGAACGGTTCGCCACGTTCGTTGATGTGCGCTGTGCGGGGGTCGCCATTGCAGAAGGCATCGGTACACGGCGTGGCGTTGATGTTGGTGGATAAGCCCAACTGGTGCTGAATCGCTCCGACGCGAAGTCCGGCGGCGAGGGTCTGCTCCTTCCGTTCGGGGACCCATGTCGAGATGGCACCAATCCCGCGAACGTCGAGTTGGTGGAGAACCCATTCCGTGACAGTGTCGTCCCCCATCTCCACATCCATGGCCGACCACAAGTAAAGTGGGGTTCGGTTGCCCCGCGGCCATGTCAACGGTTTGGTGTTTTCAAGGAGCTGCTGGATGCGTTCGTTTTGAGACATTTTTCCTCTCCTGATTTTCGGTTATGCCACTGAACTGAACCCTTCCAAGGCCGCTTGGCTCTTTCTAAACGGGCATATCCAGACCGACCCCTAAAAGCCATTTTACCACATCGCACGGCTGTTCGGCAATCCCTTCGACTGTATACTCGTCAACCCGTTTCACTGTGGGTCTTTGACACGCCTTCTCTGCCGCTTCGACAGTGGTCATACGGACGGTCACCGTCATTGGAAGCGCCGGCTGGTTTGGCTGAAACCCGCCCGCGCGGAGCGTGGCGATGGCTTCGCGTACTTTCTGCGCCGTCAGACGGCGGGCGGAGGCGGGGTCGAGCCCAGAACAGAGATCGTGGTTTTCCGCACGCTTCACGGACGCGGTGACAACGCCAGGGAACTGCTGCGCGGCTTCTCGGCACCCCGCCTCGTCTGCCTGTACCAGAATCAGTGGGATGTTCCAATAGCTGGCGAAGCACGCTTCGATACCGATTTCGCCTACGCTTTTGCCATTAATCTGAAAGTCCGCCCACTGCGTCGTCCAGGTGTGCGGTAAAAACGCGCCGGCTGTCCCAGCTTTGGCGTGGTGCCCCGGAAGCATAAACCCATCAACAGTGTCATCAAGACCGGGCATCCACCGGCGCACGCCATCCTGATACCCAACGCTCCGGTCGTGATAGGTCACGCGGGGGTCAGAGAGCATCTGGTCTCTGCGGAGGTTTCCGCCGCCATGATGCGTGTCGGACACAATGACTTCATCCGCGCCGGCGTCGAGCGCCGCCGCGACAGCGGAGTTGACATCCGCGATCAGGAGCTGCCGTCCTTCTTCAGCGACATGCGATGGCACCCCCGGCTCCCAATACCAGACCTGTTCACGGGTGAAAATCCCGCTCACTCCCTCCATGTCCCAGTGCATGTAGATTTTCATAGTTTACCTTTTCCTTTCTCACTTCGATTGAGTGAAAAACAGTATGCGAATCAGTTATGGACACGATTTTGACCGGATTTCACAATGGATAGAGGTGTTAGGTGTTAGACCGAATCCCTAAGACCTAAGACCTAATTTTTGAAAAACGAGGTTTCGCAGGGGTTTGTGCAATTCACTTTGTCTTTGATTGTCGCAAAATGGTACAATTCTGTCCGGTATTAAGTGCCTGGACAAAATTAATTCGTTATTTTAGACTTCCGAAGTCTTTTAGACTTCGGAAGTCTGGACGACTGCATCCTCAAATAATTCCGTCCAATTACTTATAACGTATTGAGCGCGCTCTGAAAAGTAAAACTTGGCAATCTTCACGATGGATATGGGTTCAAATATTTCACCGAATAAAGGTAAAAAGTGGTCATTCGAGGGGTTTTGTGTCGTCTACTGCAATACGAGCAAATCCCCTCAAGAACTTGTGAAACAGCTCGGGCGGTCAGAGAAGGCGATCAATACCGTGCGAGCATTAGTAGATGCTGCTCATAGCGGAACGGCCGTGGAAAGCAGTAACGGTAAAAAGGAGAAATAGGAATGAAACTAGGCTACAGCACATGGGGGATGCCAACCGTCCCCGTCGATACAGCGATCCGTCATCTGGCGCAGTTGGGGTACGATGGCATTGAACTGACTGTCATCCCACGTTACGCGACGGAACTGAGCACGCTGGATTCCGCTGAACGGAAACGAATCGCAGGTCTGCTGAAAGCACACCATTTAGCGTTGCCGGCGATCGCGGCGCATTCAAACTTGCTGGCAACGGATGCACAGGCGCACGCGCAAAGTATGTGGCGGCTGAAAGGGGCGGTTGACCTTGCCGTTGACCTCGCCCAGGGGGATGAACTGCCTGTAATTGAAACCACGCCGGGGGGGCAGCCGGAGCAATGGGAGGGGCTCAAATCGTTGCTTGTTGACCGTATCGGTGAACTGGTCGAATATGCCCAATCGCGTGGGGTGACGATCGCGATGGAACCCCACGTTGGCGCAATCATCGAAACTCCTCAGAAGATGCTTGAGTTGTTGGATCTGGTCGGCTCTCCCCATCTCAAGGTCAATTTCGACATTAGCCACTTTGATGTTATAGGCATGACCATTGAGGAAACCGTCTCCGTCCTCGCGCCGCATTCCGTCCATACGCACGTCAAAGATCAGCGCGGACGCTATCCCGATTTTGAGTTCCTCATCCCCGGCGAGGGGAATTTTGATTATGTCGCCTACCTGAAAGCGATGCAGAAGCACGGTTACAACGGGTTCATCTCTGCGGAGGTTAGTGTCATGGTGCAACGCCGGGAAAACTATGACCCACTCGCAGCCGCAACACTCTCTTATGAAACGTTATCTCGCGCTTTCATTGAGGCAGGAATTGACCGGAGGGCGTAAACATATACTTAAAAAAGCATGTTTCAAATTCACTTGAAAATAACTCGCCAATGTCACATTTCCCCCGACAGATCGGCCTGCCCCGATCCCTCGGGGGGCAGGTGTTTACATCCCGCCTAGCGGGGCTCTGTAGCCCAAGATTCTATCTTGGTTCCCGCGGATGATGTCCTCGGTTGGCCAACTTAGAAAGTTGGGCTACGACTGGATCTCATTTCTAATGTGACATTGGCGAAATAACTGGACACTTTGAAAGGATGGAAGAATGGAAGGAATCAAGCGCGCACTTCCAATCTTCCATCCTTCCACTCACAAAGAAGTTTCTGAAACATGCCGTGGAAAGTATAAACGCTTACCTACAAATATTCTTCATCCTCTTCTGCGGGGAAGATGCTGACATCTGAGAGCGAGATTAACCCTCCGACATAGAAGGTCAGCCAATTCCCACAAATCTCAACGGACATCAGCCCCTGATCGGCGTTGGTGTACTCATGTAACTCTACATCGTATTCCACCCACTCGACGAGGTTTACAAGTGTCATCTTGGCTAAAACAATTTCTTGACGCACATACTTGATAATCTCCTGCTCTTCGTCGTCGGGATGGGGGTAATTGAGCGTGATGCTATCGGGGAGATCTTCGCCTAATTCTTCTTCACTGTCGATAATCCAGCGAGAAATTTCGTACGTATTGGTATTCCCGATTCGGTCAACGCCTAAAACCACCTCCTCGCCCTCGTCCTCAAGGAGATACATATAACGCAACAAGCTACTACTTTCGTACTTTTTCCGCTCCGTCACTTCAAACGTGCGGGCACCAGTCTCACTGGTTTCAAATGTGATCGCATCCGAAATTTCAATCATGCTGCCAATTGGAATATCTAACAATTCGTGCCGCTTTGGTTTTTGCGCTCTCGATTTACGACCCAATAGCGCCATTTCTTTCACCTCATCATACAAGATTCAGAACTCATTTGTACCCTGTCTCATGAATCCTGAATCACTCATGCACGGTTTATATCTATTGGTCTTAGAAATATCCCTTGTTGTACATAACTAAGGCAATGACCCCAAGGATAAGAACACTGCCGAAAATAAGGAGAAACCAGGTGCCACCGGCGGTTTTTTTCTGAACCATAATTTTCTGGGGCTGTGCCTGGGCATCAGATAAAACAACCTCACGGAGTTCACCTTCGTTGGGAAGTTCCTCCACCGTAACCGTTTCAACCGCATTTTGCCCATAAAACTGGTCTGTCTTCTTCTCGACATAAGCGTCGATGTAATCCTCATCGCGATTGGCTCCCGGATCAACATAGTTCGGATTCGATTGGATGGCTTGACTGTCATAGTAGGCTCGCCAACGCTCAGACTCCATCTGGCGTTCATGCGCCCAATGCGACCGGTCATAACCGGGGTGATGATAATACCACAGCCAGCTATGGTCAATGCGGTGGTTATAGTAGTCGTGGAAAAAAATCCCCGAAACCACATTGGCAAATACCATACTTGCGGTCAGGCTAAAGAGCGAATAGCCTGGACTCGGATAGTAGTAGCCAAAATTATTGATAGTAATGGGTGATGATGCTTCGCGTGCTCTGCGACGCTCACGGGCGGTGTCTCTATTTGCTAATGTCACCTGACGTTTTAGGCGTCGATTCTCCGATTTCAGGTCTCTGGTCGCTTTGCGCTGTTGGGCCTGTAGCGCCCGCTTTTCGCTACTGCTCATGCCCTTCGTTGAGACCGCCGATCTCGTCTTCGCGCTGCTCATGGCGTTCTGCTTCTGCCTGACTGCACTGCTCTGCCGCAATGAGTCACTTTGTGAAGACGGAGTAGCACTTTTGCCATAGCTTTTACTGCTACTTTGTCGCCCGAACAGTTTCCATGATGAAGAGGTGGAACCACTGGGCGATGGGGTTGAGTAGGTGCGGTTGTAACTTTTGCTAACGCTCCTTCCGCTGTAACTCCTCCCACTCGAACGACTGAACCCCCTTGCGCCCTTTGAAAAAACGTCGGGGCTTCCACTCAATATGAATAACAGAATCAGTGCCCCGATTGACAAGCGTCGGAAAGCACGTCTCATTTTTCTTTCCTCCTCGGCTGGGGTAGCGATGAAATCCGCTTACCCTCAAGTTTTGTATCTCTGAATCGGGACAGTTTTCCAACCTTCGGAAAGGTGAGCGTGCAGCCGTCATGCGTCATAACGCCTCGCCCCTTCAAAAAGCGATGCTTGGGCAAAAATCTTCCGAAGTTTTCAATCCGATGAAAAATTGCCTTGACAATTTCGGCAGAGATACATTATGATATATAGGAATTATGCACTTCAGATAGAATCAGTTCTGTCCTGCCTGTATCCTGAATCTTGAATGCAAGATGCAGAAAACCGATTTGCCATCAACTGCGTAAGTCCTAATATAATTTTATTGTGTGCCTGTAGCTCAGTTGGATAGAGCGTCAGCCTCCGGAGCTGAAGGTCGGGCGTTCGAGCCGCCCCAGGCATACCATTCCCTCCTCGCTTCCTTCCCAAGCCTTGTATCGATTTGGTCTCGCTTAGGCTGATGCCCAAACAGGAAAATTATACTGCTTGAACATCACTCATGTCAATGATTTGTTCAACGGTTGGGTGCTTATTGTTGCCGATTGCTATCCCTTCACCTGATATTTCCGCGCCTCCTCGCCTTTGCGCTCATCACAATCCTTTATCATTTTTTTGCTTGTATTATTTTTTCACTTGTGATACCTTATCATGTAAAATGTGATATGGAGCGCAAATTTTTTGCCCCGCCCATTTCCCTTTCGCCCACTGATTACTTTTTTAATTTCAAGGAGGAGAATGTATGAGTATTGATGTGCGAGTACCAGAATTATTGGACTTAATCGACCCTGACATACAGATAGAGCAGATCGGGACAGGCTGTCAGTTTACCGAAGGCCCCCTCTGGAACGTCAAAGAGAAATTTCTGCTATTTAGCGACATCCCCGCAAATCAGATGAAAAAATGGACGCCTGAGTCTGGAATCACAACCTTTCGAGACCCATCCGGTAAGTCGAATGGCTTGACTTACGATAAGCAAGGTCGGCTGATTGCATGTGAGCATGCGAATCGCCGGGTTTCACGAACAGAAGCGGAGGGAACAGTTGTCACGATTGCCTCGCATTACAACAGCAAACGGCTGAATAGCCCGAACGATGTGGTTGTGAAATTAGATGGGAGCATCTATTTCACCGATCCGCCGTATGGTTTAACCGCCGCTTATGGCGTCGAAGGAAAACAGGAGCTTGATTTTCAGGGGGTGTATCGCCTGTCTTCTGACGGCACACTGACGCTATTAGTCGCTGATTTTGACCGCCCGAATGGGCTCTGTTTCTCGCCGGATGAGTCGATCCTTTACATCAATGACACCGCTCGAATGCACATCCGGGCTTTTGATTTCCGACGGGATGGCACACTGGCAAATGGACGAGTTTTCGCCGAAGAGCAGGGAACAAATGGTGCCCCGGACGGAATGAAGGTCGATGAGCGGGGAAATGTCTATGTGACCGGTCCGGGCGGCATTTGGGTTTTTAATCCGTCAGGTGCCCATCTCGGTGTCATTCAAACGCCCGAAAAAGCCGCTAACCTCGCCTGGGGGGGCGATGACTGGGGAACGCTTTTCATCACGGCAAGCACTTCGATTTATCGGGTGCAACTCAAGGTCTCAGGAATTCCGGTTCCCTAGAATAGGCTTATGGGCTGACTGATGGATAAACGTCATGCGTAACCTCCAAAGGAGGCAAACAACATGGAAATGAAAATTTGGAAAATTGCATTGCTCATGAGCGATATGAAGAAAGCGGAAGAGCTATATGTCAATAGGCTCGGACTCAAGGTGATAGAGCGATTAGACCTCGGGGAGAACGGCGAAGCGATCTTTCTTGATGCAGGCAACGTGCGGTTGGAGCTCATCCCCGCCGCTGCATTCGAGGGCGTTTGGGGATTGGACCGCCCGGGCGTACACCATCTCTCTTTTCAGGCTGACGATGTGGAAGCCGCCACCGAGGAGCTCCGCGAAAAAGGCGTTGTGGTCAAAAAAGAACCCTTCCAACCGCTCGACGGGATGACCCTGGCGTTTTTCGACGGACTTGATGGGGTCAACCTGCAACTCTTCCACTATGAGAAAGAATAATTACGCCTTCCCACTTCAAGGAAAAATGTAATAAAACAAGTCTTGCATAAGGGTGCCAAGAAAGAGACCTGACATTTCTTGAGGTCTTTTTCACGTTTCACGTTTTACGCATGACATAACACTACAATGTCACGCTCGATTATAGCCCAAGATTCTATCTTGGTTTCTGCGAAGGATGCCCTTGGTTGGCCAACTTAGAAAGTTGGGCTACAATTGGATCTCATTTCTCATGTGACATTGTAGAAATAACCGGTAACGTTTTACATAAGGAGGCCCAAATGGCGAAGAAAATAGTACGGCTGAGTTTTGGAATCGCGATAGTCTTTATCGTTTTTGCTTCAGTGCTCTCAACGCAAGTCAGTGCCCAAGATAATAGCGGTGGAACTTCAACGACCGGGTCAGCTTTCATCGACTGGAAACATCTCGCGCTCCTCATCATTGAGAGTCTCGTTTTCAGCATGGTCGGAATGGTTGTTTTAGTCGTCGGGTACAAGATTTTCGATCTGGTAACGCCTTATGACCTGAATAAGCTGATTGCCGATGATAATAACACCGCGGCTGGGATTGCCGTCGCGGGGATGCTGATTGCGTTGGGGTTGATTGTTGCCGCCGCGATTTCGGGCTGATTGTTGCATCAACTGAATGTGGAGGACATCGCGCAATGACAGAAGAGCAGAAATTTCTTTTTGCTCTTCTGGGATACCTCGCCGTTGAGCAGGTGTTGCCTTCAGACGAGTCGGCGGAAATAATGCCCCCCCTCGGTCCCCCCGTGGACGGGGGGAGGATCTCTGCTCTCCCTCCCCGTCTCCTATCCCCCGTCCATGGGGGATAATAGGGGGGGGTGGAGGGTCGGGGTGGGGGTCAAAACTTTCGCCGTGCTGCACTAGCTTGAGCGAATGCGGGCTGACATGGAGTCGCATGGCGTTACAAACCCGGAAAACGAGGAGAATGATGCCTCAACCGAATCGATACAGAACATACTTCGATGAAGCCTGGAAGAAGGTCATTGAGCGGTTCTTCCCACCGTTTCTGCTGTTCTTCGCGCCCAAACTCTATCAAGATGTGGATTTCTCAAAGCGGTTTGCCTTTTTAGATAAGGAGTTGGGACAACTGTCTAAAAAAAGCCTGAAGGGTGCCAAGTTTGTCGATAAACTGGTGAAAGTCTACCTCAAAGATGGAAGCGAGCAGTGGCTGCTGGTTCATATTGAAGTGCAAGGTGAGGCGGAGGCTGACTTTTCCCTTCGGATGTTCCGTTACTTCTATCGGATTTTTGACCAACACGGCACACCCGTGGTGAGCATTGCTGTTGTGACCGGTTCTGGGAGTTGGATACCAGAACCTAAGTATGAGCTGAAGGTGTACGACAGCGGGGTTGAGTTTCAGTATCTGATGTCCCGCCTCATGTCGTATGAGCGAGAAAAACTGGAGGCGGATGGGAACCCCATGGCGGTGGTGGTCTTAGCGGCGCAAGAGCGGGAGCGGCTGCGACGACGCCCGCGCCAGAGATACGATGTCAAATGGTCTCTGATACGGAAGTTGTATGAGCGGAAATATAGTCGGCAGGAAATCCTTGATTTGTTTGAATTTATCGATTGGGTGTTACAACTCAGTGGTCCAGAGGAGGAGCGTCTGCGGGAAGAAATTAAAAAGTATGAGGAGGTGAACAAGATGCCATACATTACCAGTATCGAACAACTCGGCAGGGAGGAAGGATTGCAACAAGGATTGCAACAAGGATTGCAACAAGGATTGCAACAGGGGGCTTTAGAGGAAGGCCGAGAACTGGTCCTCGAGACCCTGACGGAACGGTTTGGGAACGTGCCGGCTGTTATTTCCCAGACTCTCCATAACATCCAGGACCGAAACCGGCTCCGAGCCCTGCTCCGGCAGGCAATTCGGAGCGCATCGTTGGAAGAATTCCAACACGGGCTCAACGACAGAGGAGGAGCGGCTGCGGGAAGAAATTAAACGGTATGAGGAGGTGAACAATCAGACTTTCTCAAAAATAAGCTGACACTTTTACGCGATGCGTGAAACGTGAAACGTATTGCGTAGTGCGTAGAAAAGATGAATACACACCACGTACTACGCAATACGCATTACGTATTACGCATCACCCAATGAGAGGCAATGTCAACTACCCCGCCCTGAAGTGCGAGGCTTTTAAGGGCACTCGCTCATCAAGGGGCTTACGGGCTTCTCGGCTCTTTCCGCGTGGTCCGATAGGATTGGACGAGCACGAAGTTTCGGGGCTGTTTGAAACCAGCGTCCCTCCCCGAAGGGTCGAAGCAACCCGATGCTTAAAATTGTAGCATCGAACCCAATTTCTGTCAATACCAAAATGGAGGCGCGGCGTGCAGGTTTCCTGCTCTCTCCCCACCGTAAACCGCGGGGTTTCCGCCGCGAAGTTTTTATGAAAATTACGGATATTAAAACCGCGGAAGTGCGCGGGCATGGCTATTCCACTTACGTGCGCATCTTTACCGATGAAGGCATCACCGGAACCGGGGAATGTATTCACGGGGGCGATGGGGCCCCACGCCTGATTGAGGGGCTGAAAGGCATGCTCCTCGGCGAATACCCACTTGATGTGGAGCGGCTGTTCGAGAAGATGCGACGCGCACACATTTTCAACGGCGCATTAGCGGGCAACATGGTGACCGCAATGGTCGGCATTGAGATTGCCTTGTGGGACATCGCAGGTAAAGCGTTGAATGTTCCGGTGTATCGACTGCTTGGCGGGAAGTTCCGCGATAAGGTTCGCATCTATGTGGACTGTCATGCTGGCAAGGGGGATACTCCTGAAGCGAACGCAGAGAAAGCGCGCGAAGTCGTTGCGATGGGCTTCAACGCGATTAAGTTTGACATTGACGACATCAACAATCCCTACAAGCTGGATCGATGGAATTGGTCGGTCACGCCGGGCGAAGTGTCCGTGATGGTAGAGAAGGTGGCAGCCATCCGTGAAGCCGTTGGCCCCAACATCGACATCGCGATCGATATGCACGGCAGATACGATACGCATAGCGGCATCCGCGTCGCGCGTGCCCTTGAGCCGTATAACCTGATGTGGCTTGAGGAGCCGGTGCCGCCTGAGAACATCGACGCCATGCTGGAAGTCAAACGTTCCACCCGCACCCCTATCTGCACCGGTGAAAACCTCTACCTCCGTTACGGCTTCCGGGACCTGATTGAAAAGCAGGCGGCGGATATTATCATGCCTGACCTCCCCAAGTGTTGCGGTCTCTCTGAAGGACGCAAGATCGCCAACCTCGCGGAGATCTACTACATCCCGCTCGCCCCGCACAATGTCTGTGGGCCGTTGGGGACGATTGCCTCATGCCATGTGTGCGTGAGTATCCCGAATTTCCTCGTTTTGGAATGGCACTGGCTCGAACGTCCACACTGGAACGAATTGGTGATGACCGATGAACCGCTCATCCAAAATGGGTATATCACGATTCCAGAGAAGCCCGGTTTGGGCGTGGAGTTGAATGATGAGGCAGCGAAGAAGTATTTGAGGCCGGAGGCGGGGTTCTTTGCGTAATACAAACCCCGGCTAACAGTCTGTTCCAGTCGTGGATTGTGAATTTGCAAACGGAGACCTTCAAATTGCGCAGGAACGTATGAATGATTACTTTGCGAGACATTAGGGAGAAAAACAATCATGAAATGGAACGACCTTGAAAATCGACTCTTAGCAGACCCTGAAGTGAAAGCTGAGTTTGATCGACTCGAACCAGAGTTTGAGCTTGCACGTAGCCTTATCCAACAACGGCTGCGAAAAGATCTCACCCAAGAGGAACTCGCCCCAAAAGTCGGGACCAACCCGACCAGAATTGCCAGGATTGAAAATCCTGAAGAACAGGCATCCATTCTGATTCTTAAAAAAATTGCCGATGCCCTTGATGCTAAACTGGTTATCCGATTTGAACCGAAATGAGAGGAACAGGTTGAGATTGTCTTTGGTGTACGGTGGAGACAAGCCGTGGTGTGTCTCTACCACCATTGTCCACGGTAGTCAGATATATACGGAGTCCGACATGCTTAAAAGAATCTATATTGACAATTTCAGATGTCTGGTGAACTTTGAACTCTCTCTTGACCCAATCAACCTCTTTCTTGGCCCAAACGGTGCCGGTAAGTCAACCGTTTTCGATGTCCTGCGAAAAATCCAGGCATTTGTAAGCGGGGATGAAAGAGTTATGGGGCTTTTTAAGCCTGTGGATTTAACCCACTGGCACACATCGTCAATTCAAAGTTTTGAACTGGAAATTGAAGGGAATAAGGGGACATACAAATATGAACTTGCGATTGAGCATGAACCAGCGAGACAACTTGCTCGAGTCGCTCATGAACGCTTGTGGTTCGATAACCAACCGCTATTAAAGTTTGAAGTCGTTGATAAGGAGGGAAACGTTCAACTATACCGCGATAACCATTCGGAAGGTCCAAAGTATCCTTTTGACTGGTCACAATCAGCAGTTGCCTCACTTCCGGCAAGACATGACAATACGCGATTGACCTGGTTCAGGGAACGTATGAAGCGTTTTATCATTGTTCAAATCAACCCCATGATGATGGCTGGAGACAGCAGTCAAGAAGAAGCCTCGTTGAGTCCTCGAATGGAGAATTTTGCTTCCTGGTATCGCTACGTTTCTCAGGACCAGGGCAAAGCCTTTGAAATCACAAAGGCTTTAAGGGAGATTCTTGAGGGATTTAGTCATTTCAGGTTTATCGAAGTCAGTGAGGTGTATCGCATTCTGACACTGTGTTTTTCAGGGGAAAACGGTAATCTTATTTATTACCTATTCAATGAGTTGTCGGATGGTCAGCGCACGTTAATCGCTTTATACACGCTGATTTATTACGCGCGGTCTGAGGACTATACCCTGTGCATAGACGAACCGGAAAATTTCCTGGCTTTGCCGGAAATTCAGCCCTGGCTTATTTCGCTTTATGACCTTTGTAGTGATGGTGAACTTCAGGCACTGCTCATCTCTCACCACCCCGAGTTAATTGACTACCTGGCCTCGTCTGCCGGGTATTGGTTTGACCGTCAAAGTAACACGCCGGTTCGGGTCAAGCGAATTACTGATGATGGTCAGAGCGGCGTTCCCCTTTCAGAGCTTGTTGCCAGGGGGTGGCTGCATGGCTAAACGGGGCGTTCAGCTTATTATTTTGTGCGAAGACCTACAGCAAGAAGTGTTTGCCCGGAATTTTTTTATGAATCGCGGCTTCCATCATCGGGAGATTAGAATCAAGAGAAGTTCTGAAGGGAGAGGTTCAGGTGAGCATTATGTTCGACAACATTATCCGCAGGAGGTCAGAACTTACCGCAGTAAGTCAACGCACCTTTCGATTGGTCTGGCAGTTGTCATTGATGCGGATACCTATTCTGTGGCACAGCGATTCGGCCAGTTAGATTCAGTTCTTGAGAGCGATGCACAGCAAAAACGCCAGCCCAACGAAAAGATTGGGATATTTGTTCCCAAAAGGAATATTGAGACTTGGATACACTATTTGATGGGAGAAGCCGTTGATGAAGAAAAAGCCTACGCCAAATTCCATCGTGAAGGAGAGTGCAAGCCTTATGTCGAGAAACTTGCAAAGGAAATTTGCCCCTCTGGGCTGCCAAACGATGCGCCGCCATCACTCCATACAGCTTGTGATGAATTAAAAAGGATTTTGTAGTGACCACAAATCATTTTTGGTAAATGCCAAACTTGTCATCCGATTTGAACCGAAATGAAAGGAAAAGTGTAACCGTTCCGGTTACAAATTCCCTATGAATGAACTCACAACGATTTTAGCGACCATCCGCCGCCCCTTTCAGCAGGAGATTCGTAACAGTTGCCAGGACAATGTGGTGATTAACGGTTTGGGCAACTATGTGAAACTTTGGATTCAGAAAGCGCGACAGTTAAAACTCAATCTTGCTGAGAAGCAGTCGTTGGGTCAACTCGCCGACCTGTTCGCAGATTACGATACATCCTCACCGATGGAGCGGCTCAACATTATACAAGAGGCCACAAAGCGCATTGATGTGATGACATCTGGGGAACGGGCGGAACCGTCTGCTGAAAATCCCGCCACTCGCGGACCAGCTCATGAGTTGCCGCTGTTTCAATCAATGCCTGACGAATCGACGAATCAACGAATCGACGAAAATACGCAAGACGCCAGACGAAATACGCATCACGCCTTGCCTGAAATCCCGATCGCAGATACCCCCGTTTCGGTCAACCCTGCATCGCTGAAATTTCTTGCAACGCAGATCCAATATGCGAGTGGAATTGGACCACGTCGCGCCAGTATGCTTGCGGCGGAACTCAATATCCGTACTGTCGGTGACTTGCTGGAATACTATCCGCGCGACTATCTTGATCGCAGTCGCTTTCGATCCATTTACGAGGTAGGGCGAAGTGAGGCATACGAGACCATTCAGGGCAAAGTTGTCAACCAGACGCAATTTACCCCTCGCCGCCCGGGCGCGAAGGTGGTCGGCAAAATCGTGGTGTATGATGGGACAGGCGTTGCGATGCTTGTCAGTTTCGGGCAGCGTGCCGGTTATCTCAAGACGCTGTTGAAAGTCGGGACTCGCGTCGTTGTAAGCGGTAAGTTTGGCCGGCGCAACGACGAAATCCAAACGACCAACTTTGAATTCGAGGTTCTCGACGAGGAAGATGCCGATCTGGTTCATACTGGCCGGATCGTTCCCAAGTACCCGTTGACAGCGAAACTCACGCAACGGATGCTCCGTCAGTGGGTCAAAAGTGTGCTCGATGAATACCTGGAGCAGTATCCTGAAATCTTGCCGTTGGACATCCGTCAGCGGCATCAGTTAATGGAGCGACGTTCAGCAATGGGTGAAATTCATTTTCCGACATCAGAGGCGCACTGCGCGGCGGCGCGGCGGCGGCTGGCGTTTGATGAATTTTTCCTGCTGGAATTGGGGCTTGAACTCAAAAAGCGGCGGTGGGAGACGGAGGAGAAAGGGATTGCCTTCCAGGTCGATGGGGAACTTATGAAACGGTTTATCGACCAACTGCCGTTCCAACTGACGAATGCGCAGCAGCGAGTTTTTGAGGAGATTCAGGTGGACATGGGGTGCCCACAAGCAATGAATCGGTTGCTCCAGGGTGATGTCGGTTCGGGAAAGACAATCGTCGCCACGATGGCGCTGTTGTGCGCCATTCAAAGCGGTTATCAAGGGGCGTTGATGGTCCCCACCGAAATCCTCGCCGAGCAACACACCTACAACCTGTCGGAGTTGCTTAACCCGCTCCACCTGAATGTCGTCCTGCTCAAAAGCGACCTCCCGAAAAAGGAACGAGAGAGTGCGCTTGCTGCAATCGCCGATGGTTCTGCGCACATCGTTGTTGGAACCCATGCCCTCATCCAGGAAGGCGTGGAATTTCATCAACTGGGGCTGGTGATCATTGACGAACAACACCGATTCGGCGTCATGCAACGGGCGACACTTCGGGACAAGGGGCGCACCCCTGATGTCCTGGTCATGACAGCGACTCCCATCCCGCGAACGCTTGCCTTGACGGTTTACGGCGACCTCAATGTGTCCGTCATTGACGAACTCCCACCGGGGCGGCAAAAGATTACGACGAAGTGGGTGAAGGAGGAAGCCCGAGAAAAACTGTACGAGCAGATCGAGAAAACAGTCGAACATGGGAGACAGGCGTACATTGTCTATCCGCTCGTCGAGGAGTCGGAGAAGCTAGAGGAGATTAAAGCCGCAACGGAGATGGCAGCGCATTTTCAGCAGGATGTCTTTCCACACCTTCGAGTTGGGCTTTTGCACGGACGGATGCGCTCCGCCGAAAAGCAGGAAGTGATGTCGCGCTTCAAAAATCGGGGGATGGATATTCTGGTCGCGACCACAGTCATCGAGGTCGGAATCGATGTGCCGAACGCTTCGATTATGGTGATTGAGAACGCCGAGCGATTTGGGCTGGCGCAACTGCATCAGTTGCGCGGACGGGTAGGGCGGAGTAGCCACAAATCCTCCTGCTACCTCATCGCCAGCCCCAAGAATGACGATGGGCTGCGGCGCATCCAGGTCATGACCCGCACCAACGACGGCTTTGAGCTCGCAGAGGCAGACCTGAGTATACGAGGCCCCGGCGAATTTTTTGGAACGCGACAGGCCGGCATCCCAGATTTCAAAATTGCCAATATCATCGAGGACGCCCCATTGCTTGAGGCTGCCAAACTTGAGGCGAGTCAACTGGCAAAGGCGGATGCAGGCTTGAAGCAACCTTCGCATCAAGTGCTGAAAGCGATGTTGCAAACGCAATGGAAGGAGCATCTGGAGATGGTGTCGATCGGATAAATTTTACGAGTTTTTCGCTTAGACTTCCGAAGTTTGAGACCAAATCTGTTCGGGGCAGTTCCTCCAAGGGGGCGCATGGTCTCGGCTCACCTCCTCTGTTGAAACTTCGGAAGTCTAGGTCTCATTTTGGCTCATAACCGAAAAAGTCGGGTAAATTTATAATTAATCCGCAGGCTTACGTGTGGTATTCAATCGTTGTTCGTCTGCCATCACTCCAAGCCTTGCTACGTTTTTAACCAGTTGTCATATTGGAGGTTGGGAACAGCTTGAAAATCTCCATCGGTTGTCAGCAAAATGAGATTATAACGTAATGCTATTGTTGCAATGAGAGCATCCACCGTTTCAAGTTGCCACCCCTGACGGCGTAGCGAAATTTGCAAAGTGGCGGCCAACTCCGCATCCGTTTCGTCAGGAATGTAGCAAGGAAACAGGGGGCGAAGCCGCGCCCATTCTGCTAGATTTTGCACCGCACACGGTAAAATACCGATTCCAAACAACGTTTCGGTAAGTACAGGCACACAGATCGCGAAACTGTCGCCTTTACCCTGGTGCTGTCGTACACGTTGCCGCAGGGGGTGCCCTGGTGTTACGAGTGGCGCAACATGATTTGTGTCGAGCAAGTAGTCACTCATATCGGTTTACTCACGACCTTCGGCAATGTCGTTCGCTCGCGTCATCGCTTTCATCTCCGCTTCGACATGCGCCCATTCCTGATTCCATCTTGCCAAATTAAAGTGGGGGGCCTCGGGCCCATCCCATAATGCCTCTGCCAGTGAACCACGCGCGGGACGAATGCTCTGGGGATTGGGCGGTGTGGCTTTTATCTTCGCGACGACTGTTTCTGGTGTCGGAAAAGTGTCTTCTGTCTCGAGCGCAATCCCCAAGATATCAAGGACAACGTTTTCCCCAGGAAGGGGTACTGCATCGGCTTGACGCTTCAGCGGGGTCACTATGTCGTTGGGTAAGGTAATCGTAATTGCCATAGTACCACCTCCATCTGTCATTTCTTCATCTGCATCTTGTATGTTGCATCTTGCAGTGGATTCAAGATTCCAAACAGCGCATGTTCAATTTGGAGTGTGTAACTCCTGAAAATAATAACATATCGGTGTTCTCAAAAGCCATGTGTTCACTAGAAATTTGGCAGAAATTCCCAAAATTTTTTGCCCTTCTAAGAGGTGATCTGTGTGAGAGCATGTTTCAAATTTACGAAAAACTGTTTTCTGAAACATGTTCCATTCGATGAAATTATGAAAATTACAGCCGTCCATCCATTCTATCTTAAAATGCCCCACATCACCGACGCCGCAGATGGCACACAGGACACGATACTGGTGCGCGTCCGCACCGACGAAGGTATTGAGGGGTGGGGCGAGTGCGACGCCTCGCCGCTGGTGTCGTTAGCCGTCTACTGCTGCCCGATGTCGCATGGGAACATCATCAATATCCGTGAATCTTTGATCGGGGAGACGCTTGATAGCCCCGAAGATGTCCTTCGATTGCACACAAAGGCGTTGCGCAACGGTCTCGACATCCAGCAGATTCACCACGCCTACAGCGGCGCGGACATTGCCCTGTGGGATATCATCGGGCAAAAATTGGGGGAGCCAATCTACCGTTTGCTCGCCGATCTATCCAACGCCACAACGGCGGCGGGATTTATTGCACGCTCCAAGTTGCCGTATGCGTCCGTTCTGTTTGGAGATACGCCTGAGGCCACATATCAGATTGCGACACGGTTACGTGAACAGGGCTATCGTGCGGCAAAGTTCGGTTGGGGACCGATGGGGAAATTCGGTGAAGAGAACGACATTGCCCTCGTCCGCGCCGCACGGGAAGGTATGGGAGAGGACGCCCAAATCATGATCGATGCGGGGGTGGTCTGGGGAGACGATGACGAAACGGCGTACAGACGTGCGAAAGCATTCGCGCAATTTGCCCCGACCTGGTTGGAGGAGCCGCTCGCCCCTGACGCCATTGAGGCTTACGGGGCACTATCTAAGCGGAAGCCACCGGTCCCCATCGCGGCTGGCGAGGGCTCGGGGACATATCATAACGCGGAAGACCTCATCTTACACGGCGGGGTTCAGTTTGTGCAGATTGATGTCGGGCGCATCGGAGGCATCACAACCGCTTTCCGCGTACGACAGCTCACCGAGCGTCACGGCCTCCAGTATGTGAATCATACCTTCAAAAGCCACTTGAGTCTTGCCGCCTCTCTCCATGTGTTTGCGACCAACGAAGCATTCGACCTGCTGGAGTATCCTGCCGCTGGTTCGGAGCTGTCACAACGATTAACGATTGAACGGCTTGAAGTCAGACCCGATGGAAGAGTCGCATTGACCGGCGCGCCAGGGCTAGGCGTGCGCGTTGATACAGATGCGATGCAGAAGTATTTATCGCCGGTGCGCATTCAGGTCGGCGACGAAGTTGTTTTTGAGCCGGTTGGGTTCTAACACTACAATGTCATGCTCAATTGTAGCCCAAGATTCCATCTTGGTTCCCGCAGAGGATGTCCTCGATAGGCCAACTTAGAAAGTTGGGCTACGATTGGATCTCATTTCTCATGTGACATTGTAGTACTAATGCTTCATTTCTTAATTCCGTGGTTTTGCCAAAAACCGTCCGACAAACCAAAACGCGCCCCTTGCCAAAAAACAATCAAAAAACCGCAGCTCCCCGTGCTCGTCCGAGCTATCGCGCCGTCACCCCGATAAATCGGGACTAAGAAGACTGCAATGACGGGTTAGGCAGGGGCGGGCTGCTCTACGGCAAACATTGGCTGTGTCTTCATCGGTTCATATTCATGATGTCACCTCCTCATGTTACAATGGATAGCAGGTTGTCAATCTCGGCGTATCTGAATCATGTTCGATAATCCAAGCACTCCGAATCATTGCCTGCTTCCCACGCCAAGACAGCATAAAGTCAACAATGTAGCGTTGTCCATAAGCGTCACGCAGTCCAAATTGTGCTTCGTGTGTTTTGACCGCTTGTAACAGGGCGTCGCGTAAATCTTCGGCATCATCAGCGATCAGCCTCAGTACCGCTATCAACGGTAACGGCTGGTTAGGTCGCATAGCTATCTTCACTCAACTGACCGAAAAACCTGTATATGGACGCTTATATGGCGCATGGTAAGCTAACACAATGTCCTCTTGGGGAACACCCATCTCCACGAATTCGTTAGCCACTCCGACCTCTGTACCATCATGCTGTATCCATATCTTTCCGCCCTTTATGTCTATATGCAACACGCATCCTCGTATCCGTTGATGCTTGTTCCATCCCACATTGAGCAACTGATAATGTTGATTCTCACGGTCAAATATCATCTGCACTTCTACCTCACCGTACGACGGCTTGTATTGCCCGTATCGTCTGATTATCTCTTCAACATACGCTGAATAATCTTCTACTCGCGCCATTCGACAATCACCTCCTCCTCAACATCATAAATAATCAGCTTCATCTGCTGTTCCGCTACGACTCCTTGAGTAAATGGCAGCGTGAAGAAAGCCTTGTCAGTATCCAAAGGCACTGCCAAATACAGAACTCGCCCCGCATCCTCTGCTCGCAACGCAAAGCGATAATTGACGAATTGCCCCAAAGCTTTGTGAAACTCAGAGATGACAGAAGGAGAGACGAAACTCTTGATTTCTACGGCAATCTGACGTCCATCTCTTTCCGCCGCGATGACTTGTTCAGCAGCTAAATCCACATACATGTCTACCCCGCCCACCTCAAGATATAGTGGATCAGCGGTAATAGTCCATCCTTCTTTCTGTAAACTGTGTTTAACTACATCGTGGAATTTATCTTTACTCGGCATATTGTTCACCGTTGATAATTAAGGATACCAGCATATTACCGCAATATCCAAGGTGTGCCACCACCTAACGACCCGAGTTCAGGCGCGGCGGAGGTTTGCCGAAAACCGTCCGACGAACCAAAACCCGCCGCAACCCAGAAACATTGATAAAACCAAAGCTCCCGTGCTTATCCGATCTATCGGACCGTCACCCCGATAAATCGGGACTAAGAAGACTGCAACGGCTGGTTAGGATCTTAATGTTGGTTAATTACGGTTAAATAAGTAGGTCAGGCTGTGCCTGATACATATAGTCAGGCACAGCCTGACCTACCTGCTTTCTCTTGCCAGTGAATTAGCCGCCCTGCCCCGGCGGTGGGGGAACAACGCCGAGTTGTTGCAGTAGGCCCAACTGGTCGAGTTCGACCGAGTTCTTCACTATCTTGCCGCCAGCGATGTGTAAGATTGTAATGCCAGTCATCGCGACCTGCTTGCCCGTTGGGGGAAGGCCCTGAAACTCCCCGCTGTGGACGGCGCGATATGTCCAGCGGGTCACGACCTTGTCCCCTACGGCAAACTCGTCATCAATGTCGAAATGACTTTCCGGGAAGGCCGAGGCGAACACGTTGACGAGTTGCTTGAAGCCCTCGGGGTCCAGCGGGCCGGGGACGCCGGGAAAGTGTGCGACGAAGTTGGGAGCCAATTCCTCTTGTACTGCTTGGGCACTCCCTTTGCCAATCGCCTCATGGAAGCGACGAGAGACGGCCTTGTTTTCTTCTGACATGGGATGTTTCTCCTTTCTTGCTTGAATTGGATGCGATTCGTAACGGGACGCACCGATGGTTGATAGTAAGTAATGTAGGAGCAGTTCGGGGCTTTTGGCTTATAGGCGTTTCTCCTTTCATTGCTTCTCTCACTCGCCACATACCCGCCCTTACGTGGCGGTCGAAATGTGACGAGCATAACCGCAAACTTGCTGACCACCGCGATTACGACGAGCGGGCTAACTATTAATTAGACAGAATTTTTCCGTCTAATCCTCTGATTTCGTGTATGAGACAGAAACTTTTCTGTCTAATCCCCCATTTGGGCATATTAGACGGAAATTCATTCATATAATCCTCCGCTGAGTGGTATTATACAGAATTTTTCCGTATAATGACCCCATATAGGAGTTTATGCAGAAAAATTCTCCTGGCCCTTAAACCCAGCAGACTCCTAATGGGTCTAAAATCCTATCATGAAAATTTCCTACTGTCAAGCGGTAAATCACTGATGAACAGACAACCTAAGAAACTT
Organism: uncultured bacterium; assembly: GCA_964577695.1. GTDB lineage: Bacteria > Poribacteria > WGA-4E > WGA-4E > PCPOR2b > CAZOAL01. The sequence goes on from CAZOAL010000017.1 coordinate 134,425, forward strand.
CTCGACCAGGTTCGTGAGGTCATCCAACTCAAGCATTATTCCATTCGCACGGGAGAGGCCTATGTTGCCTGGATTCGGCGTTACATTTTGTTCCACAACAAACGACACCCGAACGAGGGTGCTAGTTTTGAGTTATGGATGCAGCAAACACGGGCATAAAGCCCTAGGCTACGGAGAATCCCGTCGTAGTCTAGCCCCTTGTGGGCGTTGAGTTTCGTGCGAACTAGCCCCAAAGGTTAATACATCAATTAAGGAGAATCCTTATGTCCCCCAAAATAGAAAAGGTTTTTGATGCCCCCGGTCCGCACCCAAACGGCATGCAAGCCACAGCGGACGGGCTCTGGATTTTAGACCAACATTCCAACCAAGTCAGCCTCGTTTCCTACGACGGAGCAGTTTTGAAAACGTTCGATACCGCTTCAGATCGGGGAAGTGGCATTACGGATACAGGGACTGTGCTTTGGATCGCGTCGACCTATAGCCGCGAAATCCTCAAAGTGGATCGATCTCACGGAGCAACGCTCGCCACATACCCGACACCCGGCGCGTCGCAGACGGGAGCGCACGGGTTGGAATGGCGAGATGGCAAACTCTGGATGGCGGTGCCGCCATCAGCGACCATCTATCAGATCGATGTAGAGGATAATTTCAAAATTTTGCATCAGATTCCTGCGCCGGGGAACCGTCCGCACGGTATCGCGTGGGACGGGGATGATCTCTGGTGTGTTGAGACAACCCACCGGGCAATCTATCGCCTAAACCCTCAAAATGGCGCAATCATCAAGAAGGTCGAAATCCCTGAACCGCACCCGGAACCGCACGGGATGACGCTCTGGGAGGGCTATTTCTGGTATTGTGATGCGGGAAGCAGGGCGGTTTGTCGGATGCCTTTGCCAGTGTAAAAGAAAATCAAATGTCAGTCCATCGAAAGCAAAGTGAAAAATTGAGATACCGCCTCTGGTTCAACACGGCTCGAAAAGAGAGACCTCTTTTGCTAGAGCGAATCAACGTCGTCCTGCCGAATGAATGCCACTTGAGCGTGGAATCTTTTGACGATTTGGAACAACTCATGGACTATGGGCACCAATTCTGGGAAAGGGTCAAATCTCTCAAAGAAAGGGAATTTCAGACAGTTGACGAATGCTGGCGTGAACTGGATGGCGCGTTTTGTATGCAATCTTCCGTTCTCCTCCCAGAGCGAGAGGCAATCTGGTTTCATCCGGAATCGGATCGGGTTGGCGCGATTCGATTGAAATGGAGTCTCGCGATGAAATATCACTCGGTTCTGAGAGAACTCCATTGGAATATAGTGATTAGATCAAAACAGTACACCGTAAGCGGTGGCGATTTTTGGGTGATGTCCGTTGATGGAAAATGGGGAATCTGCCTTGAAGCAGAGGAGTATGGCTATTTCCTGCGATTCTGGAAGGAAACCGTATGACTGAGCCGTTATTACGTGTTGACAACCTCAAGACCTACTTTCGCACGGCAGAAGGGCTCGCTCACGCGGTCGATGGCGTCTCCTTTGAGATTCAACGCGACGAAATCTTTGCGATTGTTGGCGAGTCAGGCTGCGGGAAAAGTGTAACCGCATTGTCGATCATTCAACTGGTGCCACAGCCGGCTGGCTTTATCGCGGGGGGCGAGGTCTACTATAAGGGGCAGGAGATTACCCGCATGCCTGAAGTGGAGAAGCGGAAAATTCGAGGCAACGAAATCGCGATGATCTTCCAGGAGCCGATGACCAGTCTAAATCCGGTGTTTACTATCGGGTACCAGCTCTTGGAAGTGATTCAGCGGCATCAAGGAATACGAGGAAGTGCGGCAAAAGACGCCGCCATTGAGATGCTGGATTTGGTCGGCATTCCTGACCCGGTGAAGCGTTTTGAAGAGTATCCGCATCAACTCTCAGGCGGCATGAAACAGCGCGTCATGATTGCGATTGCCCTCTCTTGCCGACCAGGACTGCTCATTGCCGATGAACCGACAACGGCGCTGGATGTCACGATTCAGGCGGGCATCCTCCAACTGATTAAACAACTCCAGCGGGAGTTCGGCATGGCGGTGCTGCTGATTACACATGACCTCGGCGTCGTCTCAGAAATGGCGGATAGGGTGGCTGTCATGTATGCAGGGAAGATCGTCGAAACGAGCGATTGGAAGACTCTCTATCGCAATCCTCGTCACCCGTACACCATCAAACTGCTCGAATCCTTGCCCTCGCGCCAGAAACGCGGCGATGCCCTGCAAACGATCGAAGGGCGGGTTCCGAAGGCGACGCAGTATCCCGATGGCTGCCGTTTTGCGGAGCGCTGCCCCAAAGTGATGAGCGGGTGTGATACCCTCTTACCTCCGCTGATTGAGATCGAAACGGGCCATCACGCGGCATGTCATCTTTACAACCCTGCCTTCCATTCTGTAACAGAGGAACGGGGCGAAGGAAGGGAAGGATGGAAGGAAGTAGAGCGGGCGGCTCGCCCGTTCAAAAGGAATGGAAGGAATGTTACTTCTCACGTTTCACGCAATACGCAATACGCAACACGCACTATGCCTCACTCACCACTCATCCAGGTTCGCAACCTGCATGTCCATTTCCCGATTGTAAAAGGAATACTCAAGAAAACGGTCGGCTATGTCTACGCGGTCGATGGAGTGAATCTCAGCATTCATAAAGGGAAGACGCTTGCCCTCGTCGGAGAATCCGGGTGCGGGAAGACAACGCTCGGCAAAGCCATCCTGCGGCTCGGCGTCCCGGTTGTCGGTGAAATTCGCTACGATGGGGTCAATCTCGCGCAATTGAGCAGATCGGCGCTTCATCCCTATCGTCGACGGCTTCAGATCATCTTCCAGGACCCCTATTCCTCGCTCAATCCGCGCATGATGGTTGGGAACATCATTCAGGAAGGCATGATAACTCACGGCATTGGCGCAAACCAAAAAGATCGAGAAGTTCGCGTGCGCGATCTGATGCAGCGCGTCGGACTGTCTCCTGACATGACTGACCGGTATCCTCACGAATTTTCCGGCGGGCAACGCCAGCGAATCGGCATTGCGCGATGCCTTGCCGTCAACCCGGAGTTCATCGTCTGTGACGAGGCAACCAGCGCGCTGGATGTCTCCGTGCAAGCGCAGATCCTGAACCTGCTCAAGGAGCTCCAGAATGAATTTAATCTGACCTACCTTTTCATCACGCACAACCTTTCCGTCGTCGAATACCTTGCCGATGAAGTGGCGGTGATGTACCTCGGCCGGATTGTTGAGCGCGGAACGACAGAAGAGATTTTCGACCACCCCAAGCACCCTTACACCCGCGCGTTGCTATCCGCGGTCCCCAAGATCGACCCCGAAACCGGTGTCGAAAAAATCCGTCTCGAAGGCGATGTGCCGTCCCCAATCAACCCACCGAAGGGGTGTCACTTCCACCCGCGCTGCCCTGAAGTCATGCCGCATTGCAGCGAGAAGTATCCCGACGAAACCGCATTCACGGAAACGCACTCGTGCCGATGTTATCTGTACGTGAAACGTGAAACGTAATGCGTGATGCGTATGTACCCGGGCGTCAGTTTATCTATTTTCAGACGGGGCGGCCTCCCAACCCCTTAGTCTTCCTGCCAGAAATATAATCTATCCTTTAACAAAAGATAATCTGGATTCTCCTTGATTCCAGCCGGGTAGTTGAGCTCCCATATTTTGATTTCATGGGGTTCCAGCGGATTGGGTGTGATTTTTCTTTCAGCGGGATAAACCAGATGAAAATAGGGGTTGATTTCTTCAAGAAAGTAGAGTTTGATTATCGGGTTATTTTTTGCGATCTCACTCAGATAGATGACATTCCATCTCTTTTCTCCCACGCCCTCCTCCGGTTCGTGATGGATGGATACGGGAATAACAGCGACGCCTCCTTTCAGGCTATCATCACTGAAGAGATACACCGGCTTGGCAGAGGAAGCCAGTTTGGGCTTAAAGTTGACTTTCTTGCCATTTACATTTATATCAGCGGATGTGAGTTCTCCAGAAGCGTCAAGACTCAAATCCACGCTCTTGACGGGGATATGAGAACTGGTAGAGAAGTGGATCCCACTCTTGTCCGCGTACAGCGAGTGAATCAACTCTCCTCTCTTACGCTTTGAAATCTTGAAGAGATCTCTCGCGTCTATCAGCAAGTGCGTGGCTTTGTGGGTGAATAAAAACGCCAAAGCCTCCGCTTCATTTTGTGCTCGAAATAGGTGTTTATCCTGAAGATAGATGCGGTGTGGTATCAGGTCGGTATTATCTGCCAGCGTTGCTCTTTGGGCCAATGCCAGAATCCAGTTGCCGTTATCCCAATACGCCGCAAAAACGGCGTTTTCTGGGGTGTTCTCTTGAATCCAATCGGTTGCTTCTATCCACTCCTTCGGCGGAACAAGAACCGATGGTTTCGCTATCGTACCTCCCATGGCGATAATCGCGAGAAGATAGACTGACGCCCCAAACGTTGCACTTTTGATATACCCGGTGCGCGTACCATCGAAAAAAGGCTTTACCCCCAACCCGACGCATAGAAGGATCATCCCAAAGGTGAGGCTGAGATCGATGTATGGGCCGAAAGACGCTTTGATTTTCCAGAAAGACGCGATACTGAGAACGAATGAGAGGGTGTTTCCAAACGCAAGCGTCTCCCAGCACAGGGTGCCGATGACCATGTAGAGTACAAGTCTTTCCGTGAGCTTGGCATCTCCCTCTCCTAATGTGTGCAGGAATTTGACAATTGCATACGCGCTCAGGATGACAGCGGCAGGGGTGAAGAGCTCCCGAAATCGGAACACCGCGCGAGTACAAAAAAACAGGGTTGTAAACCACACCAGGGTGAAAATCAGATTATTAAAAGAATGCTCTTGAATCTCTCGATGTGGATAGCCTCGCAGATAGAGCGTGTATGCCAGGCCAAAGAGCCCCAGAATCGGGATGATATAGATGACATTTGAAAGCGTGGTGTGTCCATCCAGCGGTGGTTTTGCAGAGATAGAACTGATGAAAGTGGTTTGCAGCATGAGGATAAAGCTTGCGGTTAATAGTTCCCGATGCAGCTTATATTTCCCCGCAACATCCCACACGGATACGATTGCGCCCGTTATGAACAGGAATAAAAATCCGAAAAAGCTATGCCACCACTCAAAAATCGTCATCCGGCGCATTTCATCAATCGACCTTGCCAATGGAGTATCACCGAATATCGGATACAGAAAACTCTCTCCGGCCCGCTGTATACCTCTTGCAATCCCCCCAGGACCCGAAGCAACCCCGATGAGAAGCGTCAATAGAAGGAGCGCAAGGAGACTCACAGCCAAACCGACCGGAATCCGATTTGACAAACTCAACTTTCTTTTTAGCACGTCGTGTCCGCAGATGGCAACCGTGGCAAGAGCGATTCCCAAAAAGGCAGTTGGCACAAAGACGGCGAGGATGACATGCGGCTGTGAAACATCTGTATAGGCACGGGTCAGACCCAGAGCGATAAAAATCGCAGGAAGATACCAGGAAATGTACAGATACAACTCCCTTTTGCCATATTCCCCCAGAAGGATTTTCACCCAATTATATAAAACGATGATGGCGATGATGATTCCGACGCCAGGCCAGGTCAGGGCTAATATTCCCGTAATGATACCTGAAATCGCCGCCAATAAAAGCTGCGCGCTCACATTCTCTGCCGCCCGCTTCGCTGCCCATACATAGAAGTAGAAGACGAGAAACACCTCAAGCAGGGTTAAAGCATCCCTGTCTGCGACTCCAGCCATCGTGTTGGGGACTAATGCCGGTACGATGGCAAGCATCGTTACAGCAAGCAGTGCAACGGCTCTTGAAAAGAGCTTGTCTACCAGCAATGTAAAAGCGATCAAAGCCAGCGTAAAACAGAAGACCGGATAGGCAATGGCAGCACGCTCAAGCGTGATAGACGGGATAAAGAGGCGGAGAAACTGGTAAAAATAGGCGAGGGCATAAGCGTTGAGATTGGCGCGTTGATTATTTTGAACCCCAAACGGCACATAGCGCATATTATCCCGTTCCGGTAGCCTTCCCTCTCTGATGATGATTTTGGCTTGATAGTCATACAGATAGGAGTCAAGGTGAACCAAATATTGACCTTGCAGCACTTTGACCTGCGAAGTCCGCACGAATATTGCTATGGCTAGATTAAACAGCAATACGAAAAGAATCACAAACGTGAACCAATTTCGATAGTACTTCATCTGGCCCCTGGTTTTCTGATAGCGATTTGCTGTTCCATATCCCTCTATTAACCCTATGGTTATAGCTCATTATCGCGTACTGCGGGTTGCAATATCTGGCTTACCTTTTGAGAAAACACCCCGAATTTTGAAAGAAAAACCCCGATTGCCAATTGACAACCGGGGCGAAGGTTAGAGCGGTCTTTACGCCCTTCTTTTTTGTTGGTTGAGGTTTGTTGCGTTTTGGGCGTTGATTACGGTGCCGAATCACTGTCCCAAAGATAGCAAGACGAGCTATCTGTACCGCTAATCCAGCACCATGCCCATGGTTCTAAATCACCGCACCCACTTCCGCTGCAGGGATCCCATGCATCTGCGAAAAAACTGCCGCTCGCATAACTTCCTGCAGCCTCATCGCGATTGTCTGCTTGAGCGACGCAATCATACTCACCTCCATACGTAACACCCGAATCTGCCCCAACATTAGAATACGCCTGGGCGTATTGTGATGATAGGTAAACACTCGCATATGCGCTGACCGACCCTGTACAAACCCCAAAACTACTATACATCGCTAAACTGATAGCCGCTAAAAAACAGATGCTCAAGAAAAGGGTATATCGTCGCATTTTTTTCTCCTTTCTAATTTGACTGTATTAAATTTAAACAGGGATCCGCTCGTAGCGCATGTTTCCAGACTTGTGGCGATTTGGTCACAAGTCTGGAGACTTATGCTACAACGCGGTCGGCACTCTAACAAAGTCAAGCTAATTGTTCTGTAAAAATTCATCTGGGTCAATCCCCCGACCTTCTTCCGAGTCCAGATCAATCACCCTTACCCCAGGGGGGATTAAGTCCTCAAATATGGGGCGAGGCGGGAGTTTTACATCTCCTCTTCCTATTATTCCGCCGACAACCCGTTTTTTTGTACCGTCTGGAAACTCGAACTCCTTCCAGCGAACATAGATTGTGTTCGGATACAGCGGATAGACCAATCCATTCATTGTGCAGCCGTTAGCGAAATTATGGTCCCCCTGCTTCCATAACTTAATCAGGACCTTATCTAACGAGATCCGCTCATCTAGCCGGCTAAAGTTTTCGCGGACAAATCCAGGGGCGGTCCAAATCGGCTTAAGTGGATAACCTTCAGGGACTTCAGGAAACTCACCCGCCGCAGAAGGGACTGTTTGGCCTTCATCACTTACCTTCGTGGAGACTTCTTTATCTGGAGTTGATGGGGCCGAAAAATCTCCTTTTGTCGTTGAACTTACGGTCCCACGTTTCGGTTGCGCTGGAGCGTTTGCTTTCTCTTGGACAGCAGAAACGACAGGATGACCGTCCGGACTGCGAAGGCTGGGAACCTGGACCTGTTCTTTTTCAATCTCCCCATCTTTTGCATTGAAAACAATCTTGGAAAGAATCAGAGAAGTCAAGAAAAACCCAACTCCCACAACAATTGCAGAGATTGTAAAAAATTTGTACCAATCAAAATTTCCTGGGTGTCTCATCAACCCTTCCTCCTCTCATCGTCGAACCTTGAAAAGGTTCCAGAAACAAAAAAGGCGTCCCCAAAGCGGCGTAATAGCCCCTTTGAAGACGCCTTGAAAGCATAATGGCGGATGAAATGACTCGACAAAGCCGGAGCAGAAAAATCCCCTAGGGGATGGCGGCCGGCCCCCCCCCCCTGATCTCATAAACCCAGTCATGGTGCGGGTTTGCGTGGATTTTACAAGAGAAAAGATTGGGAAAATTAAACATCTTTTTTTCCTCCGGAAGAAATTGGATAGATTATACCATACTTCTAAATTTAAATCAACACAATTTTTCGTTTTTTGATAATGTGAAATACCCTAATCGATTCCCATTGACGACGTTGCTTCAGCGGTTATCCGCCAACCGAGAATTTTCTTGATTTATTTCTCCACTCTCGCTATAATCTTCATATTACATCTTACGTTTCACATTTCACGTTTCACGCATCACGTTTCACATCTCACATTTTAGGAGTTTGCCATGCGAATCAAAATTCTACCCCCCGACATCGCCAACAAGATTGCGGCGGGCGAAGTCGTTGAACGCCCCGCATCCGTCGTCAAGGAGCTGGTCGAAAATGCAATCGATGCGGAGAGCACCGGCATCACTGTCGAGATTCGCGCCGGTGGCAAGCGACTCATCCGCGTTTCAGATAACGGCACCGGCATGAGCGACAAACTTCCGAAGTCTTAAATACTTCGGAAGTTTTCGATAACTGGCAAGGGCCGACGACCGAGGAAACCGTCGAATACTTCAACCTCAAACCGGGGGAGTACACCTTCCGCGTGCAAGCCGTGGATCGAGACCTCAACTACTCTGAACCGGCGTTATTGGGTATTACCATTCTCCCTCCCCCTTTCTATCAAACCACAGGGTTCATCATTCTGCTGGTATCGGGGGCTTTCCTCATCCCCACCGCCGTCTATGCGGGCATCCTCATCAGACAAAGGCGGAGGGCAAAGCTGGGATTGGAATTTGAACCCATCCCCAATCCCTACATGGCTGGCGGGCCCGTCAGAAGCGAAGAGATGTTCTTCGGAAGGGAGGAGGACTTCAAGTTTGTGGACAACAAACTGAAAACGGAAAAGGAAGGAATCGTCATCGTCTTCTACGGTCAGAGGCGGATTGGGAAAACCTCCCTCCTGCATCAGCTCCTCAACGGGCGGTTGGGAGAGGGATTCATGCCGGTCCTGATCGATATGCAGGAGATGGCAGTGAATAACGATGGGGAGTTCTATGAGAAAATCGCAGATGAGGTGGCTTTTGGGCTGTTCAAATGGATCAATGTCAACGCGACGGAATACGATTTCAGAGCGGGTGGCGTCAATCCTGGCAGGGGGGTGGGGAGGAGCGGCAGGAGAGCATCCCTGCTTTCATTGAATCCATGCTCGGACTGATATCCGAAGCGTCAGGGCGAAGTCTGACGTTTCAGGGGAGAACCCCTTATGATTCACTCAAGCGTCTGGCGATGGAACTCCGACGCGAAAAGCGGAAGTTGATCGTGCTTTTTGATGAGTTTGAACTGATTACCCAGAATGAAGCCTTCGACTCGACTTTTTACGCCTTCCTTCGAGGGTTAGCGAGCAACTATGACATCGCTTATGTCACCTCTTCCGTCCGCGACCTTCAGGAACTGTGCAGTGTGAAGGAGATTGCCAACTCACCGTTTTTCAATATCTTCTCGAAAATCCACCTTGGCCCTCTCCGGGGTGCGGAGGAGATCGACCTGATTGAAAAACCATCGAGCGCGGCGGGATGCCCTCTGTCGAAGTATACTGACTCGATTCTGGAGATGTCAGGCATGATACCGTTTTTCATTCAAATGGCGTGCTCGGCATTCTTTGAACACATTCAGGCTGGTGGTGATGTGAAGCGCGAAGAGGAGATTAGAAAAATTGAAGAAATTTTCTTTGACGAGGCGGAGCCGCACTTCCGGTATATATGGGCTGACTTTGACAATGAGGCGAAGGACGTTTGCAAAGCCATTCTCACTGGAACGGAGATAGATGCGGATCGGAAAAACGTCGTGCTAGACCTAATCAGAAGGGGCTATGTGATTGAGAAAGATAAGGGATACAAGCTGTTTTCGTCGACGTTTGCAAACCGGATCGTCGCTGAATATGCGAAGCAACAGGGGGCAAAGCCGGTCGTCGAATCGGGGCAGCACCTCTCAGAAGCGATTGTGGTGATGGATGTGTGCAAACATTCTTCCATCATCGAGCGGCTGGGTGGAGGTGGCTGGGTGGCAATCGTGAGCGTTTTCGACTCGATCGTGAAGGAAGCGGCAGGGCATCATCAATGTCAACATTTGGCAAGCAGAGGGGATGGCTATCTTGCCACATTTCCCACCTCTCAGGATGCCGTGTCTGCTGTCTTTTCGATCCTATCAAAGACGAAAGCTTACAATGAAGGTGTCGAAGAGAGCAGGCAGATTTTCCTGAGATTCAGCGTCAACCATGGTGAGACCATTGTGGGACCGTCTGGTGAAAGGCATGGAGAGCGCGTGAATGAAACCTTCAGGCTTGATGCGTTAAGGGGTTCGGATGTGCAGGAATGGGGGAAAGGCACAGAGGAATTTCCACGAAGCGATTACATTCTAGCAACCGAGCGAGTCTATAACGAGTTGAGAGATTCTAAAGGGTTGGATTTCAAGCTGCTGGGGGTATTTGAGTTTCGCGGTTAACCGGGGCTTCACAGGATTTATGAGATAAGTCGGTGGACATAAGTTTTTGCCATTCCCGATGAAGATCGGGACGAAAGATCTCCGCGATAATACCATTTCTGTTTGAAAATGCGGCCTGACCTGTAGTGACGACTTCAGTCGCCGTGCGGAACGACTGTCGTTACTACACACGAATGCTTTATGATGATTCAGAAATGATATTAGGTAGGACTTACGCACTTCATCAGCGAACAATCTGTCGTATTGCGTACTGCGTATGGGTCTCTGTACGCAATACGAAATACGCAATATCACCGAATAATCAATCGCAACTGCGTAAGTCCTAAAGACATAACCACGACATCGCAGACGAACCGGACATCTAACACAAGTTAAGCGGTCAGATCCTTGATTTCGACAGGCTCAATCCGGCGGAAAAGGTTTTGAACCTTTTCAAGGATAACGTCGTCAGAGTCGGACCGCAGAACCTTCGGCACCGATGAGTTGGGCACTTCGCAGCAGCCATCCCCGCTCGACCGCTTTCGTCACCTCGACAGTCAGGGTGACTTCATACTGCCCCGGTCCCTTGATAATCGACGATACATCAACATCCCCCTTGATTACCGGTTGTCCCACAGGCTGCACCTCTCCAATCGCTTTCTCCCGGACCAGTGGAGCCCCATTGATGTAAATACTCAGGAATGCGCCAGCCCGAGCCTGGTCTTGGAGAATTTCATATCGCAGCATCACATCCCGCCGAAAAATCGTCGTGACCTTTACCTGATATTTCAATTCGGGCGTTGTGCTGTCGCCCGCCCAATAGGTATTAGAACCTATCGAGAGGGAATGGGAAGCAATCACCTCGACCGTGATCGAACGCTGATCAACAACGAATCCATCCGTCAGCTCCAACGTGATGGTATAGGTTCCGGGAGTATCGGGTGCCAGATAGGTCACGCTGGCTGTCGTCCCGATAATCTTTCCAGCCGTTGCCTTCCATGTATAGATGAGGTCTCCTGCCTGCCCGGAATAATTGGTGAGAGCGGTGACGGTTGCCGTGTCACCTGCATTCACCGTCTGATTTGTGAGGCTTAAACCGCTGATTTCGAGCGTATTCCTCACCGGGTTAGTGAGTGGGTCGTTACCGCAACCTGTCAGCACGAAAACGACAACAGCGAAAAGGATGAATATAGGGAAAGGTAGCAACCGTGTCACCCTTCCAGCCTTCCGTTTGAAATGATGATGTGAACGTTTCATAAAGATTTACTACCTCCTCCGAGTCTTAAAGACAATAAGACGAAAAAGATTGAGTTAAACAAGAGCAACGTTGAGATTGCATTGATTTCGGGTGTCATGCCAAATTTTAGCATGGAATAGATACGCACCGGCAGCGTTGTAGAGCCAACGCCCGCGGTAAAGAAAGTGATCACGAAGTCGTCGATTGAAAGGGTAAACGCCAGCACCCCTCCCCCGATCACCCCTGGAGCAATCAATGGCAACGTAATTTGTCGGAACGTCGTCCATTCGTTCGCTCCGAGGTCTAAAGCGGCTTCCTCTAAGGATTGATCGAACCCCCGGAGCCTGGCACGAACGACAATGGTGACGTAAGAGATATTGAACGCCACATGCGCAATGATAATCGAGGCGATTCCAAGCGGCAGGTGAGTTTGCATGTAGAATAGCAAGAGTGCGATTGCCATGACAATGTCAGGGATAATGATCGGCAGATAGAGGACCCTTGTGAATGTAAGACGCAACGGGAACCTGTATCTTTCAATGGCGAGCGCCGCCATCGTGCCGATGATCGTCGCAATAAGGGTGGAAATTCCGGCGACGATGAGACTGTTTCGACAGGCAGCCCACAAATCTTGATTCTGAACCAGTTTCCCATACCAACTCAACGTGAAGCCCTTCCAAACCGCGGTTTGCTGAGAGGCATTGAACGAAAAAATGATCAGTGTGAAGATGGGAGCGTAAAGAAATAGGAAAACCAATAAAACGTTGAGTTCAAGTAGACGTTTCATGAGGATATGTGATGCGTAAAACGTGAAGCGTGAAATGTCGTGCGTATTGCGTATTGCGTAATTTGCCCCTTCCCTCATTCCCCTCCATTATTCCATCCTTCCCTTTTAAGCGGGCAAGCTGCCCGCTCTACTTCCTTCCATCCTTCCCTTGCTTCCTTTTAAGCGGGCAAGCTGCCTGCTCTACTTCCTTCCATCCTTCCCTTCTTCCCTTCCTTCCTTTTCTTCCCTTCTTCCATCCTTCCCTTTTTCCCTTCCTTCCTTTTCTCTCCTCACTCGCTCTCCGCTTGTTCCTCCTGCAAGGTGCGAAAATAGATGACTGTTGCAACAAGCACGATGCCCATGAGCAGGAAAGAGAGCGCAGAGCCGAAGGGCCAATCGCGCGCGGTCTTAAACTGGCGTTCAACGACGTTGCCGATGTAATCGACCTTTCCGCCGCCGAGCAGGTCTGGCGTGATAAACGCGCCGACAGTCGGAATGAAAACGAGCACCGAGCCCGCGGCAATGCCGGGAATACTCAAGGGCAGTGTTACATTGCGGAACGCTTTCCAGTGGCTTGCCCCGAGGTCTTTTGCCGCATCAATCAGCGCGGGGTCAAGCTTTTCCAATGACGCATACAAGGGCACAATCATGAATGGAAGGTATCCATAGATTAACCCGATTTGTACAGCGATGGGCGTGTTAAGTAGTTCTAACGGTGTGGCATTTGGAAGCAGCCATGTCAAAGCGGAGTTCAACAAGCCTTCCGTCCGCAGAATTAACATCCATGCGTAAGTGCGAATCAGGAAATTCGTCCAAAACGGGACCACAACGAGCAACAAGATGACAGTGCGCCACCGATATTGATACCGCGCCAGATAGTACGCAAATGGATAGCCAATCAGCAAACAGACAGCAGTTGATATGAGGGCTGTCGAGATCGAACGCCAGAGGATGCCGAGATAGAGCGGATCGACCAGCCGTTGATAGTTTTGCAGCGTAAAGACCCACCGGATGCCGCCATACGTACCGCGTTGCGCAAAGCTATAGACGAAAATGGAGGCGATCGGGATGAGAAAAAAGACAATTAACCAGAAAACGGCGGGGAACAGGAGGATGGCGGCCTGGTAATTGGGATGTTCTCGGAGGGATTGGGCAAATTTAGAAAGCATCGGAAAATAGGGATTAGGGATTAGGAACAGCAACGGCTCCTAATCCCTGATTTCTTCGCATGGGGTTAATGTTCAACGGCTAACCGAGCGATTCAGCGACAGCTTCCGGTAAGGTCACGGTGCTCGGATCGACATCGATCGGGTATTCTGTTCCATAGGCTGTGACCAGCTCATCAAACGTGACGTTATCCACACGCCCGAGCTCTTCACCGGGGCGATTTAGAAAAACGCCTTGGCAGCCATCACAGGAAAATAGGTCCACTCCAGACTGTTCAATGGGGAACTGCGTGAGTGGGTTGTTACAATCTGGGCAAGGTAACATAGATTTTCTCCTTTCGGGGTTGTTGTTTTATGGTAGATACAGGATGCAAGATTCACGATGCAAGAAGCGTCATTTATGACCGTGAGATGTATATCATCAGAGCCCGTAGTGAGCGTTAATCTCTCTTTGGTATGCTGCGATTTTACCGGACGCCACATCGTCTACTTTGACCGGCTGATTGAGTTCAGCCGATTCGAGGATGGCGAAGCTGGCCGCCAAATCGCGCAACCCTTCAGCACCACTTGTCTCCGGCGTTTTGCCGTGCTGGATGGCATTGAAGAAATCCAATTTTTCCAGGGCGAATCCGTCCGTGATGCCGTGTGGGAAAAATTGCGCTTTGAGGGCTGTATCTGCGCCTTCGTCAAAGCACTCCTCAACCGATTTTCGGGTCCCATCATCCAAAATGACAGTGCTGCCCTTAATGTTGCCTTTGCTTCCATAGATGCCACGTCCGATTCCGATCGGTTCACCATGCCCGGCCCATGAGAAAGAGACCTGCCCGATTGCGCCATTTGCAAACTTGAGCAGTGCCATGAAGACATCCTCTACTTCGTTTCGGATTTCACGGGTGATATTCCCGTTCTCATCTCGGTCAACGCGAGTCTTCTCAAGGATTTTCGCAAGGGCAGTGATCTCATCGACCTCGCCGCACGTATAGCGTAAGTAACTTTAAGTTAGTTCGGATCAGTTTTATGCGGCCAGTTGGGTCAGAC
>CAZOAL010000018.1:0-38440 GCA_964577695.1 uncultured bacterium
AATCTATAATTATAATACACTATGTATAAGAAGTCAAGGGCTTATTTAATCTCCTCTCGATTTACAATTTATTGAAGATTTTTGCATTGGAAGCGAATCGGTATTTGAGCAATGTCCATGCGGCAAGTATACCATCGCGCCAGAACCGCAATTTCTTTCCCTGCTTCTTGGTGCGTGGGAAGTAGGAAATCGGCACTTCGTGAATATGACAGCCAGCCCTAAGCACCTTTGCGGTCACTTCAGGGCAAAACTCGAACCCTTCACAGGTGAGGTTCAGGCGCGTGATGAGTTTTGCATCAAATGCCTTGTAGCATGTCGATTCATCGGTGATATGTGACCGATACAGCACATTCACGAATCCTGCAAGGATGCGGTTCGCAATGTAGTTTTGAAAGGTGGCATGGTTTCTGCCGTTCAGGAATCTTGAGCCGTAAACCACCTGGGCAATGCCCTTGCGCAAGGGTTCAAGAATCGGCAGGAGGTCTTTCGGACGAACTTCCAGATCTGCGTCTTGAATGACAACAAAATTGCCGGTGACGTGTTCCAACCCGATCCGAATCGCAAATCCTTTGCCCCGATTTTCTTTGCACTGGATAATTTTCAACAGTGGGTCGGAACGCATCTCCTCCAAAATCTCATACGTTCCATCCGTTGACCCATCGTTGACAATGATGATTTCCGTGTCGATTGGAACTTCTTTAACCTCTCGAATCACCTGCCGAATCGTTTGCGCCTCATTAAAAGCCGGGATAATGACTGACAGTAACATTAGCCATCACGCTCCTGCGATTTCAGTTTTCTCAACTAAAACAACCCCTTTACGAGACCTCCATCGACCTGAATCGTTGCCCCTGTGATGTAGCTTGCTCGTTCGGATGCAAGGAAAATAACGAGGTTGGCAAATTCCTGGGGGTCGCCGATTCTACCGAGTGGTATGTCTTTTGTCATATTTGCAATGGCCTGGTCAAACGTAATCCCGGCTTCTTTCGCTCTGACGGTGGCAAGTTGCTGGATGCGATCGGTAAAGATAATGCCTGGACAAACATTATTCACGAGAATCTTGTCAGAAGCGAGTTCCAGGGCAAGCGTTTTGGCAAAGCCGATTACGCCGGTACGTGCCATGTTGGACAACATGAGTCCATCTATCGGTTGTTTGACGGAAACAGAGGTCAAATTGATTACCCGACCGCCGCCTCGCTGACGCATTATCGGCACAACCGCACGGCAGAGGTTAATGGTGCTCATCAGATTGAGATTTAATGCGGTTTGATAGTCTTCAGGTGACAGGTCTGCGAACCGACCGGCTCTGGGGCCTCCGGCGTTATTGACCAGAATATCAATCCCGCCGAAGCGCTCCACGGCGCTGTTGATCAATGCCTTGACCTGTTCTGGTTGACTGACATCGGTTGACACAGCCAGGATTTCAGCGCCCGTTTTTTCGCGAATTTCGGTGGCTGTTGCTTCTAAGATGTCTGTATTCCGGGCGCAGATTGTCACCTTTGCCCCCTCTTCAGCCAAACCGAGTGCGATGGCTTTGCCAAGCCCTTTGCTGGATGCACCAACAACTGCAACTTTATCTTTGAGTCCGAGATTCATGATTCCTCCTTACGTGATGCGTAATGCGTATTGCGTAATGAATAGTGAGTGGTGATTCATCTCGTGAAACGTGAAACGTGATGCGTATTGCATGTTTTCGTGTTGAGCAACTCATTTTAATACCCGCGCACACTTTTGGGCAATGAGGTAAGCTCGTCTTTGTTCCATTTAATTCGCGACCCTTTGTTAGGAGTTAGATTTGCACGGTATTATATCATACTCAGTAAAGTTGAGCGAGAAAATCTTTGTGCCAGCGGAGTGATAGCAGGAGGGGGCAGCCAGGGTAACACG
Organism: uncultured bacterium; assembly: GCA_964577695.1. Lineage (GTDB taxonomy): Bacteria > Poribacteria > WGA-4E > WGA-4E > PCPOR2b > CAZOAL01. The sequence goes on from CAZOAL010000018.1 coordinate 1,888, forward strand.
GGGCAAGCGGCTTTTGAGTTAGATTCTTCCCTGCAGAATGACAGGTTCATCCCATTTTCCGCACTCCCAATTTCTGTTCGTAAAATCTAACCCTTGACATTCTAAACGGCTTCTATTATAATTGAGGCATTCTTCTCATGACCGTGTATTAACACTACAATGTCACGTTTCCTGTAGCCCAAGATTCTATCTTGGTTCATGGCAATCATCCGTTTCATTTTCCAACTTAGGTTGTCTTTTAGAAACCTAAGACAACGTTAAAGTTGGGCTACAAGCGTATCCTCACCCGAACGTGACATTGTAGAATTAACCGAATTCATTTTAATGATACGAAGGAGAGAGACCCGATGCTAAAGGGTATAAAAAAAGCGTTTGAAGATCTCTTCAACAAACAACCAAAATATTCGACCAAAGGACGCTTACCGCGGGCTGTCCCTAGTGCTGAAGAAGCCATCCTCCCTTTCAATCCTGCTGAATATGCAATTCAACCGCAAAGCCTGAAGCGTCTGATAGATGAAAGAAATGATATTGTTTTATTGGATGTCCGGGAAGGGTGGGAATACCAGACTGTCCACCTCAAGGGTGCGAAGTGGATTCCCCTCGGAGAATTGCCGCAACGGACATCTGAGCTCAACCCTTACGCTGAGATTGTGGTTTACTGTCATCGGGGGATGCGTAGCCTTGATGCGGCTTACCTCTTGCAACAGATCGGGTTCAAGCGAGTCAAAAGTTTAGTGGGTGGAATTAATCGGTGGGCACAGGAGATAGACCCCAGCCTGCAACAATATTGATCTCATTTGCCGTCGATAAGAAATCCCTCGCGCCCCTTTCCTTTCTTCCTTTTTCCTTTATTGCCTTGCAGATGGTTGCCTTTCTGCGATAGACATTGAGGTATGTTCATCCTTGTGAAGGCGCTGTTTTGACGCTGATTCTATTCGACCCCCTTTCCTCAGATGACTCACTTTCTATCCCTTTCTCCTGCAATTTTATCAACATGAGACTCTGCCCCTACTTTACGCCCCACAAGTTTGAGAGGGTATGTTTATTTTTTAATTAATATTCATAAAATCCTCCCCATTATTGATATTTTTCGTCAAAATATTCTTGTTTTTTGGCAATATATATTCTATAATAGAAAGTAGATGGTAAATTGGTAAAAGTTGTCGAAATTGATTTTGAAAAGCTCCGTCGGGAGCTGTGGGGCAAATCCGCCCAAGTGGCTCGGGTGTTGGGGCTCGCCCCTGAGAACCTTTCGAGGAAATTGAGGGGACATCACCGATTAACGCTGGAGGAACTGAATCAAATTGCCCTCCATTTAGATCGAGATGTGAGTGATTTCTTGCTCTTCAGAGCCGAAACATCTGAACACCCCGGTGGAACAGATGATTCAGAGGAGATCAAAATGCAGGAAGAAAGAGTCGAAATTCTGAGAATGTTGGAAAAGAAGCAGATTAGCCTCGAAGAGGCTGAACGACTGCTTGACGCGCTGGAGGAAGGAACGTTGGACATGGAGGGGGCCTCAACGCCTGAACCACCGGGTAGCCCGGGTGAGCTCGTTATGCCTGTGCTGCCCCAACCTCCTACAGGTGAGCTCGCTATGCCTGTGCCGCCCCGCCCCCCTGTACTTCCGCAATTTCCATCCCCCCAATCGAGTGACGCTGGTACTATGCAGGCATTGAGAGAAAACTTGCGCCATCCGAGCGAAGACGTTTGTCTCCAGGCCGTGGCCGCGTTGCGTGAGAGGAGTGGCGTTGAAGCGGCATCGGCATTGGCGCAAGCGTTACGTCACCCGAGTGAAGAGGTGCGCCGCCAAGCTGTTTCTGCGTTAGGGGAGATGGGTGGCGTTGAAGCGGCGACAGCGTTGGGAGAAGCAGTGCGAGATTCAAGCGAGGCCGTTTGTCTCCAGGCCGTGGCCGCGTTGCGTGAAATGAGCGGCACTGAAGTGGTGAAAGCATTAGCACAGGCCGTACGTCACCCAGGCGAAGAAGTGCGCCGTCAAGCTGTCGCCGCGTTGGGTAAGTTCGGTGGAGTTGAAGCTGTACCTGTGTTGGCAGATGCGGTGCGGGATGTGAGTGAGAAGGTTCGCCTCGAAGCCGTCTCCGCATTGCGTGAGATTGGTGGGGTTGAGGCAGCGTCTGCGTTAGCGAAAGCGTTTGACAATTCGCAACGGAACGAATCGCCACAGCGTGGGACGGAACTCAATCAGTTCTCCATTGACGATGTGATTCGGTTATCAGAGCATGACGTGGAAATCGATTGGCTCAAGGGCTTGCGTGATGCGGGCATCACCGATCTCTCCATCGACCAAATCATCGACCTGTCAGACCATGGGGTTGAAGTCGAGTGGCTCAAGGGGCTGCATGAGGCGGGGTTCAGCAATCTATCGGTTGGCGAAATTGTCCGCCTCGCAGACCATGGCGTGGAGATTGATTGGCTCAAAGAATTGCAGGAAGCAGGAATCACGAGCCTATCAACCAACCAACTTATCCAACTGGCAGAGAAATAAGGTTAGTACAGCACGGCAGAAATCTGCGGTCGAATCCTTGAAAAGGTTTAAACCTTTTCAAGGATTCGATCAATACCCATCTACCCACGAACTTCTGCTTTCGTGAATTATTTAGTTGTTTGTAAAATACACTACCCAGTCATAGCGCGGATTTCTAATTATCAAGGAGAGGAAGATTATGATCTCAATTGATTTACCCGACCCTCTTGAAAAACAGTTCCTTTCGGTTATTACTGATTGCTACGGTGGGGATTTGCAACAAGCGATTGTGGCATTGTTGAAATTACAAAAAAAATATGGCTGGAAAGAACAGTTGCTTTCCGATGTGAAATCCGTTCGAGAAGAAGTGAGGCGAACCGGTGGCATCACAGCGGGAGAAATTGATAACGCCATCAAGAAATATCGACAAGGTCTTGGCTCATTCCCCGGCGAAGGTATATCGAGGTGTTAAAATCGTTCGGATTCGCCAGTTTTTGTCTGTTCTGGAAAAAAACGCACAATCCGACGAGTGATGTACAGTTGATTTCTATGAAAGCCTTGTATCTAACCCTGACAACGCTATTGCTTATCACGCATCAGGTGTGGGGTGTCGAACCACGCCTGAAGATTCTTCACCATGCCCAGTTACCGAACCGCTTGCACAACGGCGAACTCCAACAGGTGCAAGGGGAGGCATTTTCGGGGTGGTCTCCCTGGCAAAACGGCTACCAGATTGGCCTCCAAGTGGGACGCAACGGCTCTCACGCCGCCTACTGCCGCAATGTGGGAAATGAACAAAGCGGTATCGGGCAAACCGTTGACCTGAACCAACCAGCGCCAACCCCCGTTGTGGTCAGTGGGTGGAGTCGTGCTCACCATGTCAACGGGGGCCGAGATAGCGGCTACGCGATTTATGTCGATGTTATCTATTCGGATGGCGAGCCCCTCTGGGGGCAAAATGCCCCGTTCGATACCGGCACCCACGACTGGCAGCAGGAGCGCGTGACCATTTTCCCCACCAAACCCATCCAGCGCGTGAGTGTGTATGGGCTTTTCCGGGGTCACACCGGAGAGGTCTGGTTCGACGATTTCGCCGTCTATGAATTAGGAGGTGCTGATGTGACAACGTTTGATGGCTTACCTGTTGAAAGCAACCCCTCTGTTGCGTCCCGTGAAAGTGGAACCATCTATCAAACCCAGGCGGGGCTCACCCTCGGCTATCACTGGGAAGATGGCTCTGTCTCCGCCCTTCAAGTCAATGACCGTGAGTTGGCGGATGCAACCGTCCCATCTGGATTTCTGGTGCGCGATGTTGCAAAGGATTCGGATTTCTACGGCTTCAACGGTGGAAAGTGTCCTCCGCTCCAGCTCGAACTTTCCGCGGAGATTACCGCACACGCGGACCATCTTCGTATCTCCGGGCAGATTGGGGACACCTCCGGCGTCGATCGCGCCATCACCCTGGTCTTTGCGTTGCCCGTCGATGCCACCGGCTGGATGTGGCATGACGATGTGCGCCACTATCGGACGATTCAGCCCCGGCAGGAGTATATCAATGGGACAGACATCGGTACGGGGGCGACGGGAACGATGTCCCTCTACCCCTGGGCGGTTATCACCGATGACACCGCGGGCTTGGCAATTGGGCTGGATATGGACCTGCCGGGTCAATACCGCATCAGTTATAACGCCGGCACTCGACAGTTCTTCATCGCTTATGACTTTGGGTTGACGCCTGAAACCCAGAATTTTCCGTCCCGTGCACCTTTTGCGTTCGTGGTCTATCGAACCGACTCGGCATGGGGGTTCCGTGCCGCCGCGAAAACATTCTACACCCTCTTTCCCGACCAGTTTCGCTGTCGTTCCAAAGACCAGGGCATCTGGATGCCCTTTACGGATGTGAGTACCGTCGAAGGGTGGGAGGATTTCGGATTCAAGTATCACGAGGGCATCAACAGCGTGCCGTTTGACGATACGGCGGGGATTCTGAGTTTTCGTTATACCGAGCCATCCACCTGGTGGGTGCGGATGCCGAAGGAGGTGCCAAGAACCCATGAAGGGGTGATGCAAGTTTTTGAAGCCAGCCTGCACGCAGACAACCCGGCAACTCGCCGTGCCGCCCAGGCGATTCAGACCTCTGGCTCTTATGATGCCCAGGGGCGTTTGCAGTACCTCGTTCGCAATGAACCCTGGTGCGATGGCGCGGTGTTCAGCTCCAATCCGAGCCCCTACATTCCGGGGGAATCCGAAGCGCAGAGGCACTGGAATGAGCAGGTCAAGCAACGGCTCTACGGTCCGGATGCGCGAGGCGAACAGGACGGGGAATATCTCGATTCACTCGAAGGGTACGTGACGTCCAATGAGAACTTCCGACGGGAGCACTTTCGCTCCGTCACTGTGCCACTCACGTTCTCAACCGGCTCTAAACAACCGACGATTCATAAAGCCTTCTCCGTCTACGAGTTCACCAAATGGCTTGCGGCAGAGGTTCACGGTATGGGGAAGCTCATGTTCGCCAACGCGGTCCCACACCGCTTCGCCTTCCTCTGTCCCTGGCTTGACATCATGGGGACAGAGACCAATTGGGTGCGCGATGGGGATTGGAAGCCGGCGTCAGACAACTGGATGAATTTCAAGCGAGCGATGTGTTACCAGAAGCCTTACCTCTTTTTGATGAACACCTATTATGACCGTTTCACGCCGGAACTGGTTGAAAAATATTTTCAGCGCTGCCTCTTCTACGGGATGTACCCGAGCATGTTTAGCCACAACGCCGCAGAATCCCCCTATTGGCAGGCACCGGAATTGTACAACCGCGATCGCCCCCTCTTCAAACGTTATATCCCGCTGATTAAGCGGATTGCGGAAGCGGGCTGGGAGCCTGTGACTTACGCCACCTCCTCCGCCGACTCCATCTATGTGGAACGCTTCGGCCCGGATGCGCAGGGCAATGTCTACCTGACGTTGCTGAACGATTCCGCCGAGCCGCAAGAGGCGATCATTCACATCCAGCGGGACGCATTGAACGTAGCGGCTGTTTCGGAGGTGATGGATATCCTTTCCGCAATGCCTCTCCCTGTCCATCAAACTGATGATGCCCTTCAGGTCACAGTGCATCTATCAGCCGAACAGACCTGCGTCCTGTGGTTGCCGCGAAATATCGACGCATCGGGAAAATAAAGTTCATCGCATCCCTTCCAACCCCAAGAAGGTAATTGCACGAAAAAGGATTGTCTGGTAAAATAAGAGCCAGCATTGTGGAAGATTGTTCTTTACTTGTAAAGGAGACGACTATGAAAAAAGCACGACTGTTGAGTGTTTCATTTCCTGCCGGCGGATACGGCAGTGTCGAAAAGAACCGGGAGCAGATGGTTGCGTATCTGGAGAAAGCGGGCGTCTACCGTCCCGATTTTGTCTGCTTTACTGAAGTGGCGCGAGAACTCGGCACGCCACGAAACAGCGACGCATGGAAAGGGGAGCCAATCCCCGGACCGACCACGGAAGCGTTGGGAGCTGTGGCGCGAAAATACGGGACGCATGTGATTGTTGGGATGCAGGAACTCGCTGGAACTCAGACCTTTAACGCCGCTGTGTTGATTGGACGCGACGGTGAGGTGATGGGCGCGTATCATAAAGTTCAACCGACGATCGGGGAGATGGAGGCGGGCACGCTTCCCGGTACGAAAGCGCCGACATGGGAGACCGATTGTGGTCGCGTGGGGATGTGCATCTGCTTTGACCTGAAGTTTCCAGAGGTCGCGATGATGCTTGCCCGAGAGGGCGCTCGGGTGGTTTTCTTCCCGTCGATGTTTCACGGCGGGATGCGGCACGGCGCATGGGCACGCGACTACGGCGTTTTCCTGGTGGTCAGCCAATCCCAAGAGAGCGTCATCGTCGATATGTGCGGGAACCGTCTGGCCTGGCAGGGATACCAGGAGCCATTCGTCGGTCAGGGGGATTTGCTGCCGTTTGCGTTTGCAGATGTGAATACGGACTGCAAAGCCTACCACCTGGATTCTAACCAAGAGAAACTGGGCGCAATCGAGGCGAAGTATGGTCCCGGGGTGCGATTTTTAATCCTGCGACCCGAGGCAACGTTTGTCATGGAGTCGTTGATGGAGGAGGTATCGGTGGAGGAGATTGAACGCGAGTTTGTGTTGGAAGACCTCTGGACCTATTACGACCGCTCCCGGAAGGTGAGGGAAGAACGGTTGTACGAACAGCCGATGTAGCGGGTCAGTGAATAGAGACCGTTGCAAATCGAAATCTCTTGACCTCCTTCAATGGAAGGAAAGGAAGGAAGGGAAGAACGGGAAGATTTCCCTCCTTTCCTTTTTCCTTTCTACACAACGTGTCAACCCATTTTTTCAGAAATTCGAAACATGCCCAATTGGGTAACATATTTCTCCTTCCCTCTTCCAGAGGTTCATAGGATTGGTAAATTCAGGATTCTCAATATGTCATAAAGCACGGGTAGTGAGATATTCAGTTCTTCTGCGATTGCATTCAGCGTCATTGTCCCTTCTTCATATTCGGTTTCATAGTGTTTCCGCACTGTTGCATAAAGTCCTTCCTGCATCAATGCAATTGCCGTTGCTTCCTTGTTTGGTTGCCTCTGCATGAAACGATACAAAGGAGTTTGTTGCCCGTCATCAAGCTGAAGATTGAGGTGAAGCATAGAGTTTAGCCTCCTTCTAGTTTCTGATAAAGTGATTTAAGTTATGTTGCAAGAGATCCGTTCGGTATCGCCCTGAACGACACAATGATTCTAGCATTTGTTTTGCCACATCAAACGAAATCTTCCCCTGCTTGAAGAGGTATTCAATAAAATCGGGAAAGATCTGCGTTATCATCCCAAAACGAAGGCAATAGAAGATGAGATTCCTATCATCGCAAACAAAACATTGATTATCCTCGTTGCGGTGTACAAGTCCCGTTTTAAGAAACCCCTCGTCACCCATGCCAATCATCTGCTTTTTAGAAAGATGTTTATAGACATCAATATCCTGCTGTACCTCAACACTGACAATCGGAGTGGGCTCAACAGAGATCTTGCCATCGTTGATTTGCTGCTCAATGAGAAACGCATCAGGATGGTAAGATATTTTTCCCTTGTCAACGAGCTCCTCCTTGACCAATTGCGGAAGAACTATCATGAAATCTGGAATCTCCGCCAGTATCTCAAAAACAGATACCCCTTCCGCATTTATTGTCTGGAAGGCACTTATGATTGGCCCCGAGTCAAAGCAAGCAATCATTCTTAACGACTCCTGAGATAGTTGGACGGTAGAAACTGTCAGTTTGTAGACAAACAAACGCAGAAAGTCCGACACACTACAACGCAGAATTACGAATGAGCTGAACATAAAATCCCACAATCTGGGCGTAGTTCTCAACGGAGATGCGTTCATCGGTGCCGTGAATCCTGCGGATGTCCGTGGGCCCCAGCCGCATGGGAACGAATCGATAGATGTTGTCGGTCAGTGCCGCGTAATGTCGAGAATCTGTTGCGCCAACAACCAGTCCGGGCGCAACCACGACATCCGGAAAGACCTGGCGAATCGTCCGCTGAAGCATCCCAAAGTTCGGTGACTCAATGTTCGACACAGCAGTTGGCTCACTGAACGAGTCATTCAACGGTGTCACCTTTATCCGGGCATCCGCAGTGGTCTTGTGGATATGGTCGATGACACCGGCGACGCTATCGCCGGGGAGAATCCGAGCGTTCACAACTGCCCGCGCCTCGATCGGCAGGACGTTTGCCTTTCCTTCCATTCTTCCCTTCCTTCCAGATGGATATACTGAACACGGTCATAAATTGAAACTTTCATCTGTCATTCTGAGCCCTTCAGTTCCTTCGCAAGCTCAGGGCTCAAGATGACAAAGGTAACATTTTATGCCCGTTCACAGTATTCTTGTGCCGAACAGCTACTTTCCGCTCATCTTGATTTCATCAAGAGTCTTGGCTGTGGCAGCTTGTCTGAAGATTTCGTCCAGTTGCTTGAGACTGCGAATAGATCGAATCTGTTTCGCTGCCCATTCGGGAACGTTGTTAAAGCGGATTTGTAAGAGATTAAGAATATCCTCTCGTTTGGTTTGAAGTTTCCCCCGTTTTTCCCCCCGCTTTTCTCCTTGTCCGATTAGGTATTCTGCCATCGTTTCTGCCATGTTTTCTCCCTCCTCTTTTCTAAAAGAGTCCTCGATTTGTTGATAGACAATCGCTTTCAGGTCGTCATGTTCCTCGGGTGGACGCCGATGGAAAATCAACAGGTAGAAAAAAAAGATGACCCGTCGCCATTGATGCAATTCCGCTTCCGGCAACCGATTGATGTGTTCAACTGCACGGCTTAGGGCTTGGGCAATCTCTTCTTTTTTTGCGTGTTCTTTCTGAATCACGGTCAACAGCCACCCGAATGGATGATCGGTTTTCGTCAGATTGATTTCATCTTCCGCCTTGACGCCCAGGAACAACGTGTCAAATTTCGGCACGAATCGCGAAAGTATGTCCGGCACATCCATCACGGCATCAAGGGCGATCGGCGTCTCCCACCTCTGTTCCCCTGTGTAAAACACAATCGGAATAATCGGGCGGAATCGCCACTCGCTTTTCGGGACTTTGTGATCTTCCCATTCGCGGCGTTGTGCGTCCCAGATCTGCACCATGTAAAACAGCACCCGAAATCCCATAATCACATCAACGGTCGATTGATGTTCGATGAGGATGTAAATCCAAACCTCGCTGGTTTCTTCGCCACGGAAGGGAACCAGGTAAACGATGTCCGATTCCTGCTCCCGAAGGTTGTCGGGAATGAAGCTTTTGTTGACGGGCTTCAGTTGGCTAAAATCGAACTGGTTCACCAGTTCCCCGGCGACAATTTCTAACAGTCCGCGCACGTTCTCCCCAAATTCGAGCAGCCATTTCGTGCTACGGTCGGGGAAGTGGTCAATCGGAAAGAGTAAGCTGAGGTCCTCGGTTGTTTTTGCCATATTTATCACAGATCAGATTGTTTGTGTCGAAAACGTTTTACGTTTTACTTCCATCACAGTGTCAAGAGGTTTTTGAAACATGCCGAACTTTGCTTTGAGTTTCTTTGTTGTCATGGTTTAACCTCCTATGAATTATGCCAAGTTCCCTCAACCCTCAAGCACCCCTGTTGCCCGCAGCAAGGTCTCCTGCACCAGCAGTTCATGGGACACCGGGCGATCCGGAGGCTGCTTACCTTCAATCGTCGCTAAAAAGGCTTCCAGTTCTAGTTCGTAGAGCCTTTGGCGGCTTTCCCCATCGATTGCCACAAACTGCTCGCCCTGTTGATAGCCATCTGCCGCTGTTTCCAGACACAGCCGGATTTGCTTCCCGGGTTCAAAGGGTTCGGTGATAATGGCACTTCCCTGACTGCCATACACTTCAAACCGACGCGCCATCGGCCGGGGCTCCATCGCGGCGATGTCGATAAAGGCGATGGCACCCCCCCCGTCCACGGGGGGGACCGAAGGGAAGCCATTAGTTCCCCCCCGCGGGCGGGGGGGGGCAAACTCGAAGACAGCCAGGGTATTGTCCTTAAACTCCGGAACCACACCGCTGTCGTTACGCAGAAATGCTGTCACCTTCGCAGGTCGTCCCAAAAGCCAGACGACCTGATCGAGCACATGCCCACCCAGATCGAAAAAGATGCCGCCAGCGTGCCTGCTGACTTGCGCTCGGGCATCTTCAGGGATATAAGTGGACATGTGGGCACGCACGGAAAACACATCGCCCAAAAAACCTGACTTCACCCAGGCGGCGATCTGCTTAAAAGCGGAGTGGTAGCGCAACATATACCCCATCTGAATGAGGAGTCCCTTGTCTTCTGCCATAGCGACTACGCCCTGCCACTGCTCCCAATTCTCGCCGGCCGGCTTGTCGTACCAGACGTGCTTGCCAGCAGCGACAATCTCCTCCGTCTGGTCGAGGCTCTCGGCGTTAAGCCCTTCAGAAGCAATCGCCACAATGCTGGAATCTTCGAGCATCTCGCGTTTATCGACGAACCAGTGAACGCCGGCAAAAGGGCCATTTGACTGTTGGAGCGCTGTCCTTCGCCCCGTGTCCGGCTCGAAAACCCCTGCGATTTCGACATCAGGGTTCACCTGCATCGCCCGCAGTTTGCCCGCCGCATGTCCATGTTTGGTTCCGTATTGAGCCATCCGTATTTTCGCCATTTTTTTCCTCCTGTGGATTCTGGGCAAAAACATGCCCAAATTTATCACAAAATCAAGTCAACGTTACAAGTTTTTCATTGAGACTTCCGAAGTTTGGTGCAACATCCGTGCGGTTTCATTCTTCTCACAGTTTCGCATCGTCTCAGTTGAGTTCGCGTATTGAAACTTCGGAAGTCTGAACTTCGCTTTTGCTCACGACTGAAAAAGTCGTATTAACGTCAAGTCGCTTTGCATCCCGATTTGATTGCGGATTGTTTCGCCTCCCCCTCACCTAACCGAGGGCTGGTCATAATTCCCAGGGGAGGCAGTCGTAGCCTAAGATTCTATCTTGGCCCTGGCGCAAGGAGCCAAGATAGAATCTTGGGCTACAACCCAACCGCCGGATAATTATGACCAAGCCTCACCTAACCTGCCTCCTCAAGCCGAGTCGTTTTGCGGGATGCAAACGTAATGGTCTTCCTTGTGTCGTTGCTCAACGCGCCGGTCGCCTGAAGTTCGTCAAGCGCCGCCGTCAGCCGTTGCGTGAGTTTAGCGTTACCGAGCCTTTGGGTGATTCCCTTCGCGCTCTGGAGCAATCGCGTGGCACGCTCCGTGTCACCCTGTTGAATTGCCTCCTGTGCCTTTTCCTGTAAGAGGTGTCCATTCATCTGATCGACATATCCCATCACTTCGGGATGGATGTGTCCAAATGCGTCTAGGTTGTTCGTGTAGTTGACAAAGATTCCAACTTCACTCGTCTTTTGCGCGTACAGATTTAAGGAGGGGGCGTCGTATTGTGCCATGATACGCCCCAGTCGAAAACTCCCTGCCGGTTTTGCATCCACGAGGAGGTCGAGCAACAAGATCTCTTCGTCATTGATGGCTCGAAATGGTATTTCATACGTTTTGTCGTCTATCCCATCCGGTTGCAGCATAGAGATCTCTGGATAGACGCGCGAAACTCGACGCAGGTTGACGCCACGCACGGTACGCAGGTTCAGCCGAACATTCGTGAACTTGGCGGAGGTCATCTGCGCAAACTCCGACTCAAAGATGGTATCAGCGTCGGTGGCATTGCGGATGTAGTGCGAATTGCCGCCGCTACAATCGGCGATCTCCATCAAGAGTTTTTCATTCCATGTCGAGCCAACGCCAAAGGTAGAGAAGGAGAGCCCGCTTTCAGCCTCTCCGTCCCGTGAGTGTTCCACCTGTTTGGCGATGGAGCGACACTCATCCTCATTTTGGGTTTCGCCATCTGTCAGGACCAACACGCGATTGAGGTAATAGGGTGAAACGTGTTTTCGCACCATTTCAACACCGCACGCCATACCGAAATTCATATAGGTTCCGCTGCCTGCGCGAACCGAGTCAATCTGGCGAATTGCCTCCTGGAGCTGTGCATGATGGGTCACAGGCGTCGGTTCAATGAACACCTGCGCCTTCCCCGAAAACGCAACCGCCGAAAGGATGTCGCGCTCGGATAGTTTTTCGACCCCTGCGCACGCGGCACGGACAACATGCTTGAGTCGCTCCTCATTGTACATTGACCCCGATTTGTCGATAACCAGCGCGACGTTGCACGGTGCGGCTTTGACCGATCCGGCGACTGTCGCATCAGGAACGAGCTTCACCAAGGCGTAAACAACGGAGGGTTCGTTGGAGACTGGGACGTTTGGTTTTGCAACATTCAATGAGATTCCCAGATATTCAGCCATTTTATATTTCCCTTTCTGTATCGATTTCTCTTGCGGACCTTGGGTATGTTTCAGAAACCTCTTTACACGCTTGTAGGTAAATTACCTTGTAGCCCAAGATTCTATCTTGGTTTCGAGCGATCACGCCCGAAATTGCCAACTTAGAAAGTTGGGCTACGACGAGATCCAATTTCTATTTACCAAAGTCATAATAAATTGAGCCAAAAATGGCGAATGGGGTGGTTTCTGCTGCAATCGTCTATCGAACGGAACAACACCCAAAATTGGGATGTCAGTGAGCCGGGCGATTTCCGCCGGGTTCGTCCTTTCAACAAGTCCTGCCGTTTCACGCCGTAAGCCATTCAACACAATCCCATAGAGCTCAAGATTGAAGGAGCGGGCAAATGCGACGGTCAACAGGGTGTGGTTGATGGTCCCCAAATCCGGTCGTGCAACGATGAGCAGTGGCAGACCGAAACGCTGTGCGAGATGCACGACGAGAAAATCCCCCTGAATCGGTACGGCAATCCCACCAACCCCTTCAACGATGATAAACTCATGTTTTCGGCAGAGCTGATCGAAAGCGGCATCAACTTGCCGGAGATCGATTGTCACCCCTTCGAGCCCCGCTGCCACTGATGGGGCGAGGGGATGGCGAAGGCAGATGGGATTGATCACATCCAGAGCATCGTCCACCTGCGCGGCGGCTTTGAGGAAGAGCGCATCTTCGGAGACAAACCCGCCCTCGTACTCAACGCCCCCGCTTGCAATCGGTTTCATGACGCCGACATCGACGCCGGACGCTTTGAGCGCAGCCGCTAATCCGCCAGCAATCACGGTTTTGCCGACCTCGGTATCTGTGCCTGTGATGAAGATGCCTTTTGTTGTTTTCATTATCTAATCACCATTTTACGCTTTACGCAATACGCTGGGGAATAATGCGTAATGCGTAATCCGTAAGAAGAGAGGAAAGAACGCCTCTTTTTCTCTTCTCTTAATTACGCATTACGTTTTACGCATCACGTTTCATTTTTCGCGTTTCAAAAAAAGCATCAAGGTCGCGGCCGCCAACGGCACCATCACCAATCCGTTTAACACGTTTGATAATCCAAAGCCATCCGCGAGCAGACCAACCGGGTAGTTCAACAGCCCCGCAACACCCCACGCAGCGCCCATCATCAGGCTAGAAGCGATGTTTTCGTGTTCAGAGAGCAGTTGCTGTGCCAAAACGATATTGACCGTGATCGAACTGGAAAGGACGAAATTTCCGAGACAGAGCAGAAGCAGAAACAGACCGCCTGTACTATGCAGCGAAGCATACAGCAGCGGAGGCCCAGCGATCAGGGAAAAGAGCAACAAACGGTAACGGTTGATTCGATCTGACAGCGCTCCACCGGTCATGATGCCAATCGACCCCGCAAATATGAAGAGGGCGAGAACTCCCGACCGGGCCAAATTGGGATAGTGTTGACTATCCAAGTACAATGAGAGGAAGTTGACCATCCCAACCGTTGTGAGCGTCCTACAGGTCGTAATCAGGTATAGCACGATGAGAGTTCGCCGGTGGGGACGGATGATTTGCCAGAACTTTTCCGTCTTCGCTTCGAGGACCGGAACTCTAGTCTCCTTCAATGATAGAGGTGGTTTTGTCAATGGATACGCGGTTTTTGCGACAATGAACGCGAGGACAAGCCCAGGAATCATGAACCACGCCAGCCGCTCCAACTTGCCGTTTAGCAACAGCATGATGCAGAACGGACCAACCGCTTGCCCAACGTTTCCGCCCGTAATGAATAACGAAACCCCGAAGCCTCGGCCCTGTTTGGCGAGGGCCGCGGCTCGAACTGTCGCCCGCGGGTGAAACGCCGCGATGCCTGCTCCGCCGATCGCGAGCGTCAATAGCAATAGAGGAATTGAGGGGACAACCCCCATTAAACTCGTACATACAGCCGTCAGTGCGATGCCAAAAGTCAGGAAATGAATAGATTGCGTTCGATCCGCGAGCCGCCCAAAGACCACCTGGCCGAGCGAACTAAACGCACTGGAAACCGCAATGATACGCCCGGCAACGCTATTCTGTAAAAGGGTTTGGGAGGCCAGCTTTTTCAACAGTAGCGGCAGGAGGTGGGGCAACGTGAGGGCGTAGGTATCGACGACAGAGTGAGCGAATATAAGCAAATAGAGCTGATTGCGCAGAGAAGATTTGGATGTATTTGGCATAAATTCAAAGCGTGAAACGTAAAACGTGAAACGTAATGCGTAATGCGTAGAACATGGGAAAGGTGGAAGATTGGAAGGATGGAAGGATTAACTCATTTTAAAGGTTAAAGTTTGCATTCGTAGTGACGACTTCAGTCGTTTACCTGATTGCCGGAAAGCGACTGAAGTCGCCACTACAAGCGCAAGCTCGTTTTTCAAATCGTTAAATCTCCCTTCCCCGTTCTTCCATTCTTCCATCCTTCCTTCCCATCGTCCTATCGTCCTATATCTGCGAGAATACCACTCACAAATTTGAGCGTGGAGCGGGCGTTGGTGTTAATCTCGTCCAACGTTTTGCCGCCGAGGCATTCGACATAGAGAGGCCCGTCAAATCCTCCGGCAACAAGTCCACCGATTACTTTTCTAAAATCAACCAACCCTTCGCCCGGCGTGACCATCACATCCGGTTTGCCATCTTCAACGACGCAATCCTTGATAATCAGTGTTGAGACCGTCGGTGCTACGGCGGCTATGTCCGTTTCGGGGCGGCGTTCCCCCTTGGTGTAGTAAATGATGTTGCCCGGGTCGTAGGAAATGCCGAAGGCAGGGTGATTGACTTCGTTATAAGCCTTGATAAGGTCTTCCGTCGTGAGCGTAATGCCACCGTGCGGTTTCAAGGTGATGTTCACCCCTGCTGCTGCCGCGTGTGGTGTTGCCCGGCGCATCAACTCGAAGTAATCCGCATAATGTGCCGCGTTTGATGTGCCGCCATCGAGCAGCCACGTTGCGCCCAGCTCGGCGGTGTTGTCGATGAGCCGCTTGTAATCCTCAACGGCGGCTTCCAGACCGAGATTCAATTTTGTCCCGCCGATCAGCAAGGAAGGCGTCAGCCCTGCATCTGCCGCGGTTTTGCGGGCCTCTGCAATCTCTTCCTTCGTGCTATCAGTTCTAACAGGGGTCTCGCCGGCGCTAGAGAAAATCGCGACATGAGTGTATCCGGCAGCCGCGATCTGTTTACACCCCTCTGCAAATGTCAATGAACCATAAGGACGGGTTGTACAGCCAATAATGTGTTTCATAAAAAGATCCTTTCATTAGTCAGTTTGAAACCAATCTATCGATTATCGTTTTCAAGGGTTTTTTATTCTTCCCCAGGCAATAGCCAACTTCTTCCTAGCTGTGATCGATAGTTCACCAGGAGCTGAGATGCCAAAATCGTCCAATTGGACATGAATATCGCTATCGGAGGGGCCAATCACAATGCCTACCAATTGGATCGACGGAAATGTTTCATCAATAAAGTTCAACGTTTTGCCTCCCACAAACACCTCAAAATGACCCGTATCAAACCTCACTTCAGTCTCTCCCGTTGGCGCGTCAAGTTCTCTAAGCACTTCTAACACATGGAAACCTCCTCCCGAACGAACAATGCTCCAATGAGACACATCGAAACGGCGAAATAGATAACCTTCAACACTCGTAGGTCTATCCAGACGAGGTCTCCCTAAAAGGAGTTTTGCGTCTCCAGTTAAAAGGTGAATTCGGACGTTCAATTTCGGTGCTTTGAGCGGAAAGGATGTAAACTCCAAAAATCCATAGTGATGAATGCGTGCCCCAAATGCTGGCTTGCGGATGAGATGCCCATGTAATCTCCCATTTTGAACTTCCCAAGTGGTTGTGTAACCTTCGTTGTCTGGCGTCTGATTCGTCCAGCCATTGAGGTTCCCATCATTGAAATCGTCTTCCCATGTTTTTGCGGCACTCTGAGTTTGGAAACCGAGTAAAAAAACAAGGACACTGATGAAAAGTGGACTACCAATTTTGAGTGTCATTGGCATACCTCCGTATTCCGATTTTCGATAACGTCAGTTATTAGGCTCAACGAAACTAAGTTGCCCCTGTAACCTAAGTTGTTACCTATCGTGAATGATGGAACACTTCGTGTCACATCATTCCCTTCCTTCCTTTCCTTCCATTCTCGTAAAACGAAATCGGTATAAGTGGCAACTCGGCCAGTATTACCGAAACTATAGAAGCCATCATCCCAACCTGGACAGATCGCTGAAAAAGAGAATACAAGCCAGCACCGGTAACAGAAGGAGCATAATCTTCACTTCAAGCAAGTAGCGTTGATAGCGCAAGGCATGGGGATGGTTTGCTTGCAGCCGATCAATAAATTCAATTCGCCGGCTGATTGAAGGATGGGTATGGAAAAGTTCAAGCAACCGCTGGATAGAGCGAGGAACGTAATTCAGGTATGCGAGGCGGCTCAAAGCAGACTTAAACGCCTCAGGCTTGCCCGTTAGCTCGACCGCATAGAGGTCTGCCTGATGTTCAAAACGCCTCGACAGATAACGAAAAACAAGGACAAAGTAGAATACAAAGAGAAGGATGGTTCCAATCGATGAGATGATGGGTGATTCAGGCAGAAGTCTCCCGATTGGCTGTCCAATGTAAAGATAGAGGAGCGCATAGCTGAGAAAATAGGTCAGTGAAAAGATGAGATAGGTCGGAATATGCTTGTAACGCAGATGCCCAAATTCATGAGCCACAACGGTTTCAATCTCATCGTCGGAAAAGTATTTCAGTAGCGCATCGGTCAGAAAAATCTGGCGTGACCACGGAATCAGTCCAGCGACCGCCGCGTTTGCAATTGCCAATGAGCCCGTTTGCCAAACCACGATGCTTTTATATTTAATCTTGTCCCGTGTTGCTAAACGGTGAAGCCTTTCTCTCAGATTGGTATCCGTCAGCGGCGTTGTTCTCCAGATGAACCTCAAAAGTAAAGGGGCGTAGATGTATGCCAGCAGAATCAGACACGCCATGAGTCCAATGAGAAGCGACTGATGTTTGGAAAAAAATACCTTCGCTACCATTGGGAGGTGCCAAATCACATCCACGATGACGAAGTAGGCCAATAAAGGGAAAAGGGGGAGCAGCAGGAATTTCAGGTGAAGCCCGAGAACCTCACGCCGTTTCCCTCTTTCTATCCCTACCTTCTGCTCGATTTCATAAAGCGCCAGGCGAATAAGCATCAATCCAACGATGAGCGGAACAATCGAGAAAATCTGGCGTGTGTAGGTGAAATCGAATGCTTGCAACTTTTGATGAATCCACACCGGCAAACGCAGGAGATACACGTCACAGACATAGCCGATTAAAATCATCACCTCAAAAACAATTGCCCCCTGCTTGAGAAGATACACCCGACGCACCCGGTCATCCGGGTTAAATGG
This sequence comes from uncultured bacterium, assembly GCA_964577695.1. GTDB lineage: Bacteria > Poribacteria > WGA-4E > WGA-4E > PCPOR2b > CAZOAL01. The sequence goes on from CAZOAL010000018.1 coordinate 19,677, forward strand.
CAACGTCCTTGTGACGTAAGCCCCAAGAAAATAGACAAAGATTGCTGGTAGGACAGTCACCGCCACTGTCGCCATGATAATGAGCAGTTGGTTTATCTCTCCGCTATCCGGCGGCGGTTCAAAGGAAAACAGAAAAATCAATCCGGCAATCAAAATAATGCTAATCTGGCCCATTGGGTGTTCCTTATTTGAGTTGAAATTGAGACCGTAGAACAAGCTGTCAGCTTATTCTACTTATAGGAATGTTTGGTATTCTATCATAGTGTCCTTTGAGAAGTCAAACGAAAACCTACAAAGAAACAAGGGAAAGAAGGGAAGGATAAAAGGGAAGCGGAAAATCGTCGTGGGGCATCGTGGTTCTATAAAAAGATTGCACATTAGGTACTTTTAATCTCTCCGATAATCGACATAGTACAGGTCCGCCATCCATTTGCCTTCACTGGCTGGATTGGGAATCAGGCGCTGAGATTTGGGATCGACCACAAAATCCAGGGCTTCCAAAACGAGATATCCAATCAGGGGCGGCGTCTGGTGGTCGTTTTCCATCACAGACATCTGTTCATAACGGTCCTTTATGGTAATATAAGCCCCCAGAAAAGTTCTTCTTTCTACAATTCCGTTTCCAGTTTTTACGAGTGCTGACCGTGAGTAGCGTAACCCTAAATCCTCAATCACCTTTGGAGGCAGACAGAGATACGTTGCGCCTGTATCGACAACCCCCTCCACTTTGACCGTGCGAACTTCGCTTTCAGCAATCAATCCTTCTTCCGCTTTGACTATATCGATGTAGTTTTGGATCTTTACGGTTTCTACAACTCGTCCCATCTTAAAATCTCCTTTCATTGGTTAAGGTTTTCGGTTCAAGAAGCGAATCCATGGGAACTTCCGTGAATGGACTTAAACAATCCACCACCCATTCGCCATTATGTTCAGGATTCGGCATCAGTGTCTGAGATACGGCATCCACCACAAAATCCAGAACTGTCACAACTAAGAGCCCAATCAGGGGCGGTGTCTGATGGTCGTTTTCCATCACAGACATCTGTTCGTTGCGCCCTTGGATGGTGATATCAGCCCCCTTAAAGGTTCGCCGTTCCACAATTCCATTGGCGGTTTTTACACGCCTCGAATGGGAATAGAGCAAACCCAATTGCTCGATGACTGAAGGAGGCAGACAGAGGTATGTTGCGCCCGTATCGGCAATCCCCTCCACCTCGACCGTGCGAATTTCACGCTCGGTAATTAAGCCTTCCTTCGCCTCCAGTATATCGCCATAGTTTTGGATCTTCACTTTTTCTACAGTTCGTCCCATCTTAAAATCTCCTTTCGTTTGTTTTGTGTGAATCCCACAATGATCGGTATTCTATCACAGTGCGATTGAAGAAGTCAAACGAAAACCATAAAGACACAAGGAAAAGACAGGTAGGGGTACGGTTGAACAAAAAAGCACCGATCATGAAAAAATCATTATCGGTGCAACGGCGAATCAGCAATCGACAACCGTCAATGTTGGGAGCGAGTCAGTTCCGTTTTCAACGCCTCAATGGACTGGCTGAGTACCAAATCTTCCGTCAGCAGCGATTCGATTCGCTGACAACTCCGAATGACTGTCGTGCGATGGCTCTGACCAAAACCGTGACCAATCTGTGAAAGCGAAAGGGGGGTCAACTGGCGGGCAAGATACATCCCCACTTGCCGAGGGAGCACAAATCGTCTGCTGCGCTTGTGAGAGCATAAGTCAGATAAAGTCAAGTGAAAATATTGGGCGACTACCTCCTGAATGTCTTCAAGCACCAGGTTACACGACGGGCTCAAATCTGCCCCTCTCCCTTCTATCACACAGCGAGCGGATTGGAGCGTCAAAGTCGAGCCCAGGCGAACTTCCGCCATCAGGCGGTTTAATGCCCCTTCGAGCTGGCGAATATGTTGCGTCAGATGCTTCGCGAGATAATGAAGCACTTTTAAGGGAACCGGTCCCAAATTCCGTTCACGCAGTTTCTGTTCCAGGATTGAAACTCGTAATTCAAATTCAGGAGGACAGATTTCGACAATCAAGCTATTCTGAGGGACACTGGAGGCGGACCAGAAATCTTCGAGAAACTGAGGCAGGCGATCACAAGTACAGACGAGTCGTTGGTTTTGCAGACTCAAGCGGTTTAATAAGTGGAAAAATTCTTCTTGAATCCTGGTCTCTTGCGATAAAAAGTGAATATCGTCAAGCAACAACAAATCGGTGTTGTAATACCGCTGTCGCAACGCATAAAACTTCTGCGGATGAGCGATGGATTGGATCCATTCATGCACGAATTTCTCAGAAGAGAGACAGGACACTGTTTGATTCAAATGTTTTTGGCGAAATTGATTGCCAATCGCATGCAGCAGATGGGTTTTGCCCAAGCCAACATCACCGTAGACAATTAACGGGTTATTCACCTGTTTCGCTCGATCACTCATACATATCGCCGCTTCATAAGCCTGTCGATTGCTTTGACCAACCACAAATCGATCAAAGGTTAAGGTGGGATTCAATCCTGAATGAGAAGGTACACGCGGATTTGAAGTTGGCACAGCCGTTGGAATTTTGAAAGACTGAGATTCTAAGGATAAGTCAGAGGAGGTGGGATTGCTATCACCGATTCCATTCGAGTGATTCATTTCCGTCTTCCTTGTGCTTGGAGATTGAAGGGATTCGCTGAGATTTCATTGTTTCGATACGCTTCGCTACTCAACACGAGTTTTCTCTGCGACAATGCCGGAGAGGAGGTTCATCCGGAATTGGGGTAAATAGTGTATCAAAAGATCAAAAGAAGATCAAGCATTTTTTTACAGCAGAAACCGAGTTTTTTAGAAAAACTCGGTTTCTATTGTGACACCGCTTAGAATTCCTGCGTTCGATTAAACATGCTCAACAGGGGTTCTCCATTGACCCACCGACTCAGGTTATCCAGAAATAGCTCCCAACTGCGTTGGCTTCGCATCGGAGAGCCGCCTGCGCTGTGGGGTGTAATGATCACGTTTTCCATCCGCCACAGCGGATTGCTTGGCGGAAGGGGCTCTTCGGGGACTACATCCAAACCCGCCCCAGCAATCCAGCCTTTCTCAAGGGCTTCAATCAGCGAGTCCATATCCATAATCTTCCCACGGGTGACGTTGATCAAATACGCGGTGCGTTTCATTTGCTGGAACAGGTCGCGGTTAAACAACCCGTGTGTTTGAGTCGTCAACGGCAGCCCAATCATGACGGCATCCGATTCGCGCAGTAGTCTGGGGAGTTGTTCTGGTTTCCAGATCTCCTCAATAAAGTCTGGTTTGGGGACATCGTTAAAGTCAAGCGCGAGTACCTTCATCCCGAAGGCATGCGCCCGCGCGGCGATTTCCCTGCCCGTTCCACCCAAGCCGATAATTCCCATCACTTTTCCATACAATTCCTCGGTTTGATGCGAATAGCCGCCCCAGGTGCGGTGCTGTGCGGCTGCGGCAATGCCGCGTGTCAAACCGAGGAGCAAGCCGAAGGCATGTTCTGCCAGATGAATGCCAACGATCCCTTTGGCAGATGTGAGCACGACATCGCTTTCGATAAATTCCGGGAACAGATACATATCCACGCCCGCGCTAAAGACCTGCACCCACTTGAGCTTTCGCCCTTTCAAAAACAACTCCCGGTCAAATGCTGGGACCAGAATCTCCGTATCTTCAACCGCTGTGAGCAGTTCATCATGAGACGTAGCGAATGTCGTTTCTAGCTTTTGATCTGGGCATGAGAGCGCAATCTGCTGGATTCGACCTACCAGATCGGCATTATAAGGCCCTGAGATGAGAATCTTCATAAAAATCTCCTTCAGAATGAAACTATAGGATAAAATGAGGGCATGTTTCAAATTTCCGAAAAAAGGTGTTGACACTTTATTCGTAAAACGTAAAACGTAAAACGTAAAGGGGGCTCTTGTTACGTTTTACGTTTTACGTTTTACGCATCATGTAAGTGCAAACGGTTTTCTGAAACATGCCCTTATACCAATTTGCGTTTCAAAAAGTAAGTAAGAAAGTCACAAAACTTCCGAAGTCTCAAAGACTTCGGAAGTTTATCAAGTTACTTTATAGAATGCAAATTCGTATTACCAAGTGCCAAAACGGTTAAGGTGATACATGATTTGCCGAAATCTGCTCAACGGTAAAGCCGCTCCAGACCCAGTGGTCATGCCTACCCGGTTGGGGGACCCGCTTTCTCCGGGTATAGATAACGTGTGTGAGATACCCCTGGGTAACGGTGACGGTATAGGTGCGCTCAACCGTTTCGTTGCCCGCGGGAACAATCAGGTTCTTGATGACCTGCACGCCGTTCGCCAGCAGATTGACTTCATGTGCTGCATCTTCAGCGGAACAGAAATAATCGGTCACACGATAGGTCCCGTTGGGGAGGTCAAGTTTGAATGCCGCGTCATCGGTCCCCCACACATAATCCCGATAGGGCTCAAGGAGGCCCTCCGCTCCCCGAAAGTCGTTGCGTGGGGCGTATGTGACCCATCCGAATTTACCGCTGACATAGCCGGTGCCCTGATTGATGGGGTGATACCCTTCGGCTGTCGTTCCCCCATTTGGCCCCATATCAAAGCGGATAATCAACCGTCCATCAGGTGTCCGACTCCACGCGGAGAGCTCTGGCCCGTTGGCTCGCTTCCTTCGGAACAACTTCAGATTTTTGGTCTGATAGATGGGAGCGTAATTCGGCGTGAGGTCTGCGAACTTTTCCTCCTCTGGGTATGCCCACGCCACGACATAGTCCTCCCTCCCGTTATAGCCTCCATTGTTGAAGTAATTTATTGGGAAGTATGTGTAGTTGGCTTCGTAGTTTGCCAGGTGCCCGACGTCATGGGCGTATAGCCCGTAGAAAGCGACTGAATGGAGGAAGGGGGCAACGTATTTCACATCTCCCATCGCATCGGATCTGTTCCAATTTGGACTGCGGATGGCAAACGTCGTGTGTGGCTCTATCAGGTGAACCCCCGACACCTCTTCGGCGATCTCGGGACTTAAACGGGCCTGGTCATAAGCGGTGCGCCCGAGGTGAATCAAGCAGATAGCTACCAAAGCCCCGGTGAATCCATATCGAAAGAATCTCCCCATATCCGGCACAAACCACGGGGCTAACATCAGGAGAATATAGAGGTGAATCCGATCATTGATCCAGCCGCCGGGGCCAAACCCCCACGGGGCTTTGATGAACATAATCGTGAAAAGAATCGCGATCAGTAGAAACGGATCAGTCGTTCGCAGCCACCGTCTTCGTCGAATCCGGTAAATCAGAGAGACAACGAACGCCGCCCCTAAAACCCACAACAGGGCATGATGAACCGGAATATGCCAATCGGTAAAATAGACGATTGACTTGACGCCCCAGAAATAATCAGAGATCCAATCGGGGCTTTGGTGGAATCCACCGTTATAATCTTTCAAGCTGTCAAGATAGTATTCCATCAGGATAAAGTACGCTGGCAGCATATATCCCACGAATCGGAGCAGGGGCTTGAGTCCAGCCACAAAACTCCCAAGCATTTCAGCCGCGCCGCCCGCGTGACGCCCGCGCCACGCCGCAGCAATCGCACCGCTTCCCCACAGGCACAGCGCAACAATCGACATCGCAAGCAGAACCAGACCGTAGGAGACAATGTGGCTGAGATACGTCATGAGCAGGAGAATATAAAGCACAATCAGGTGAACGACGCGGAGTTCTTCGCGGTGCTTCCACCAGTATCCGAAACTGAAGAAGAAAAACGAGATACTGAGTGCGAAGCTATAAAACCCCATAAAGAGGAGATAGTTGTAGGAGAAGATAAACCCAAGCCAACCGAAGACAAATCCGCGTTTGTGGACAGCATCAAGAAAGTAGAAAAACGAGATCGGGACGAGCCCCACCGCAAGCGTGAGGAGTATTTTTTCCGAGATGATCGGTGGGAAGATATAGAGCAGCAATGCCATCGTCAGATGTGACAGCCAGTTGGGAAAGATGGTAAGATTCAGCTTGAATACATCTCGTAGCGTATAATTCTCGTGCTTGTGATGTTCTTTGAGCGTATGGGCATTGTAGATGTGGCTTGGGCCATCCTGCGATGGGAAATAGGTGAAAACCCACAACGGGGCAAGGTGCAAAAGCAATAATAGGATAAATAGATGTTTCCATGTCAAATTTTTCCAATGCAACATTTGGCTCTCTCTTTCTTTTTACTGATGCGCAGGGTGTGCGTCGCTCAAACGTTCAATTTGCGGACAACTGATTATACCTCACGCATTGCTGCGAAGAACTGAGTAATATCGGGGTTTGCGGTTAATTGACCATGAATTGGATGAGATATTGTAGTCGTTTACTGATGACACCAGCTTCAACGCTCATTGCTTATACCTTTCAATCTCAGGTAATGCTGATAATGGCTTGCCCAAATGAAGAAATCCGCCTCCTGTTCCAGTTCATGATTCTCCCATTTTTGCATGAAAATAGGCGAAGGCATACCATAATTGGCTTCAAACGTGGTTAACTTGACTTGAACTCTTTTGAGTTGTTCTTCGGGGGATGTCCGATGTGCATCTAAATATGCTGCTGCTTCCTCCGGGGGAAGTGATGCAAATTCTCGGGCTGTTAATTGCTTTAGCATCTGAATTCACTCCTTAGTGGTCGATTTCTTAACTTCGACTCGGGTATCAAGACTTCCGAAGTTTTGGAAACTTCGGAAGTCTGACCCTATACGGACTTATGAAATGAACCACTTAGTTAAATGGTGATGTTCATGTGATGAACAATGGGAAACGTGAATCCCTGCTCACGCCTCACAACTTCCCCACACTAAAGTGCGAGGCTATTCCCCTTTGAAATAAAGGCAATGTTCTGTCAAGGGACATTGATCACATTTGGGGCGTTGGGCGTTGCAGATTTTTCGACCAAAAGTAATTAAGTTGAGGTGAAACGGAAACGCTTTCCCTCCGGGGACGATTGTGGGCATCAACTCGTGGGCTTTTTCCGCGCTACAGTTTGACGGAATCAACCCAAGCCGTTTGCTAATTCGCAGGATATGCGTATCCACAGGAAAGACCTCGCGCCCGCACGCAAAGGCAAGTGTGACCGATACCGTTTTAATCCCGATGCCTTTGTGCTGACACAGGAGTTTCACCGCTTCGTCCGTTTCCATCTCACAGATAAACTCCAGGTCTAACGCGCCACGCTCCGCATTGAGCCACGTCAGGAAATTTTTAATCGTTTGGCTCTTCTGTCCATGCAGTCCTGCGATTTTAATCGCTTCCCCAATCTTCTCGACATCGGCTTCAAGGACATCCTCCCATGTCGGGAAACGCGACTTTAGGGCCGCAAATCCCTTGTCGCGATTGACATCATTTGTGTTCTGGGACAGGATGGTGAGGATTAAACAATCCAAAACGCTCCCTTCATCTTCACGTTCAGGAACGCCGTAAAGTTTCTCTAATGTATCAGAAATGAACTGTGTTTTTTGTCTGAGATTCAAAGATACCTCCCGTAGTGGGTCAATGGGTCAATGAGTAATTCGCCAATGTCACATTAGAAATGAGATCCAGTCGTAGCCCAACTTTCTAAGTTGGCCTACCGCGGGCATCATCGGCAGAAACCAAGATAGAATCTTGGGCTACAGTGAAATGTGACATTGGCAAGGTAAATCAGTGAATGAATTCGCACATTATGTTTTACGTTTCACGCTTCACGTTTCATGTCTTATTGTATCATGAACTCACCGTTTAGCCAAATGAAATATGAGGTAAAAAAAGGCTGTAACTTTTGGGCGATTTCTGGCGGACAACTTCAATGGAGGTGAAAAAGGATGCAAATCAAAGTTTCGCCAGAGCTTGTGGCGTTGCTTGAAGCCGACGAAGTGGACGAACCGCGCGAAGTCCTCATCAGGCTATGGCGTGAAATGAAGCAGGAAGTCGAGCACCAAAAGGGACATTCGATTGCGAAGGTGCAAGACGTTATCGTACCCAAACGCGCTCGCTTTTCTTTTGATTAAAGTGCGTGAAACGTGAAACGTAAGGCATGTTTCAGAAAACTGTTGGCACTTCATGGATACAAGATTCAAGATGCAAGATGCAATTGAATCCTGAATCCTGAATCCTGAATCCAAAGTATCAACTAATTTCCATAATGACCCATGAATTCAATTGGCTAAAATGACAAACACGTTGGTCTTCCCATTCCCACATTTCCAAACCCTTCTGCGAATGCTTGCGGCGGAGCCGAGTCGGATGGTTCGGTGTCTTGTCGGGATAAGCCATTTGGCGTCGGAGACGCAATGCCTTGTGCGCCGGATTGAAAGTGATGATGCCCGGCTCTCTGCCCGAGAGCGAGAGAGCTCCATCTGTATCTCAATGGGAGCTGATAGCTCACGACCCAATGGTTCTCCGGTCTCAGAATCGCTCGGCGCTCTCATCTTTGAAAACAACGTTATGGAAGGCGAATGGCGCGGCTCGGTCACGACTGCATCAGGCGTGATAGAGCCGTTGGATCGCATCCTGCTTGTGGGAGCGGGGATGCACGTTTTGAAAGCATTTTCCCTCTCTCCCCCCCCTTGGTCCCCCCCGTGGACAGGGGGGAAATTGGGAGAGGGGATGGGGGTGAGGGGGGCGTCTCCCCGATTCTCCCGCACCATTGGCGCACTCGGCATCCGCCCTTGGCGGCGATTGACTTCGCTGCGGGTGACGGTGATTGGTTGCGGCAGGTCCGGTTCGATTGCGGCGACCACGCTAGCGCGGCTTGGCGTCCGCGCCTTGACGCTGATCGACCCGGACGTTGTGGAGGAACACAACCTCGCGGAGATGGATGGAGTGAGCAATGCGGATATCGGGCGGGTGAAGGTCGAAGCCCTTGCCGACTTCCTTCAGGCACATTGTGCCTCAACGGAGATGCCGCTACAGATTACGACTGTCCCTCAATCCATCACTGCTGCCCATCGATCTGCACTGCCAGCGGATGTCCTGTTCTGCTGCGTAGACAACGGTGCGGCGCGGCTGGCGTGCGGTATTCTGGCAACGCTGTTTCACAAGGTGCTAGTTGACATCGGCACAGGGGTTTTCAATGAAGGGAACCGCAACCGAACGATGGGGGCGGATGTCCGCCTGATTCTCCCCGCCGATGGCTGCCTCCGTTGCTTTGGAAGCGTCGCCAACTACGATGAAGGAATAAAAAATCTAATCGGGTGTAACCTTTCGGGCGAAAAGGGCAGACAACAAGAACAGTGGTGGACGAGGCGAAGCGGTTCGCTTTGCACCCTCAACATGATGGCGGTCAGCGTCGGCGTTCAACTGCTGTGCGATCTGGTCGCCGAGCGCGTGCGGGACAGCCGTTGGATGCGGCTGGAATACGACGAGAGCGGTGCCTTAACCGTCCAGCAGGTTGACCGAAGGGAAGCCCAGGCACCGTCCCAATGTCCGCTGTGTGCGAAAGCGGGGATGGGAGAAAAAAGTTTGCTCTGGGTGTAACCAAACGGTCAATTTTGTCGGATAACAAGAGTAGGAAGGTTCAACCGTACAAGGTTGCCTGACTTTTTACGATGCGGAAGTTTTAAAAGGCATTTCCGGGGAAGTTGTTTTGGAACCTATCCTGATTTCCTTCAAACCTATATACAACAAGGAGAACAACATGAAAACAGCCTACAGGCACTTAGAGATAAGTATAAGAGTTAAAGCGATGAAATGGGCAAGGACTTTTGCTGCTGTACTAAGGAAAGAACTTCTGTGCGCATTGGTGTCAGTATTTTATGTTACTGGATGGCAATTTGCGGCTACATCAGTAGCTTCAGATTTATCACACACAGATTGGAATGCCTTCGCCCAAGCTCAGACCATTGCTGACGCATTGCTCCATTTAGCTGAAGTCTATGATGAACCGTGGGAGACTATACCAACCAGTGGAACAGTGAGTTCAACTGGATGGACTTGGAATACGTTTACCACTTATCATGGAATCCCTCTCAATTTAACATATGAGGGAACACTTGACACTCAAACAGGCGCAATGACCTGGATTGGCACAGGTACTTATGGCAGCGATCCGTGGACGGCTTCTGGTACAGCTCAATTTCAATCCGGTGATACTGAAGATACCGTAGAGTGGGGTGAAGCAATCCAAATCGGTACGAGTGCTTTACTGACTCTTCAGCCGCACTCCGCGCGACTAGACCAGCCTGCTCGTGAAACAATCCAAGCTGCGAGTCCTTCACTTACCCAAATCGGAATAATTATTGTGCGACCGGTGGTCAACGCCCTCATAAAGGTTGCACTGGAAAAGGCAATAGAATCCCTTCTTGATACAAAGACCACAAAAAATGGACAATCGACTGATAAATCAAGAAATAATAACGTCACCATAAGGGGAAATGGTAATATTACGATTACAGGCGACAATATCACAATTATAATTGATCGTCGTCCGAATGGTAGCACATCTGGTGAAGGGCAAACCTTGGCTGTTGAACTTTCCACCTTTACCGCATTTGATACTCCAAGCGGAATAATTCTCAGGTGGCGCACCGAAACCGAAACCGGTAACGTCGGCTTCAACGTCTACCGCAGTGACGCTAAAGAGAGCAAATACGTCAAAATCAATAACCAGTTGATTATGGGCGCTGGCACTGACGCAACACCACACGAGTATTCCTTCACCGATGAGAATGTGATGTTTGGTAAAACCTACTATTACCACATCGAAGATGTGGACCTTACAGGTAAAACTAATAAGTCTCACATCATCGAAGTGACCGTGGGCAAACCGGCAGAACCATCGCTTCCTCCACCACCGAAGTTTGCTTTGCACCAAAACTATCCGAATCCTTTCAATCCTGAGACGTGGCTACCCTATCAGCTAGCGAATGATAGTCCTGTCACAATCAGCATTTACGATCCAAAAGTCCAGCTTATCCGCGCTATTGAATTAGGCTGGAAAAAAGCGGGTCTATACATCACCAAAGACAAAGCCGCCTACTGGGATGGCAAGGATAGTTTAGGGGAGAAGGTCGCATCAGGAGTGTACTTCTACACCCTACAAACTGGAGAGTTCAGTGCAATGAGGAAGATGGTAATACTCAAATAGTAATAACCCAAGTTGCCACCTTTTACCCAGATGAGTCGTAGTCTAGCCCCTCGTGGGCGTCGATTCACCAAACACCCACAAGGGGCTAAACTACAGGCGCATCCCAGTCGGATAGGTAGCAACTTGAGTTAATACTGCTTCTACCGGAATAGCGGCTTTGCTGGGGGATGGCTGAGGGGCTCTCACGCCTTCGCACCACGAGGCAAGTCGTTCATCACTGGCTGAGTTCTGCGACACTTTTGCTGACCCATTTCCCGCTCTCTTTAAAAGACCTTACCCCCTGCTGCAGCATCAACTTCAATGCATCCGCGGCGCTATCGCGATTGAGCTTATCCGCATCCTGTAGGGCGTCGACCAACGCCGGCAGCACGTCAGGGTGCTGGACCGCGGTGGCCCCCATCTGCTGCAACGACTGTACTACGAAGTACACGGATGATCTGTCCGAATCCCGTAGGACGTTGACCAACGCCGGCAGCACGTCAGAGTGCTGAGCCGCAGTTGCTCCCATCCTCCCCAGCGCCTCGACTGCACCAGCGCGCACCCCCCAACCCCTATCTCGTAAGGCGTCGACCAATGCCGGCAGCACGTCAGGGTGCTGGGCCGCGGCTACTCCCACCCTCCCCAGCGCCTCGACTGCACCAGCGCGCACCCTCCAATGCCTATCCTGCAGGGCAGCCACCAGCAGTGGCAGCACGTCAAGGTGCTGGGCGACGGCTGCTCCCACCCTCCCCAGCGCCTCGACTGCACCAGCGCGCACGCTAAAACTCCTCTCCCGCAGGGCAGCCACCAGCAGTGGTAGTACATCAGAGTGCTGGGCCGCGGCGGCCTCCATCGCTCCCAACGCCCGTGCTGCTATAACCCGCATTCTCCAATTCCCGTCCCGCAGGGCAGCTACCAGCAGTGGTAGCACATCGGGGTGCTGGGCAGCGGCAGCCCCCATCGCTTCCAACGTCCGTGCTGCTATAGCCCGCATTCTCCAATTCCCGTCCCGCAGGGCAGCCACCAGCAGTGGCAGCACATCGGGGTGCTGGGCAGCGGCAGCCCCCATCGCTTCCAACGCCGCCGTTGCGCGATTGCGCACGTACTCCTTCTCATCTCGCAGGGCAACGTCCACCAGGGTTCGTAGCACATCAGGGTGCTGGGCCGCGGCGGTCCCCATCTCCTGCAACGCCCATGCTGCGTAAGAGCGCACCCCCCCATTCTCATCCCGTAGAGCAGCCACTAGTTTCGGCAGCACATCAGGGTGCTGGGCCGCGGCGGTCCCCATCTTCCCCAACGCCCGTCCTACGATAGCTTGCATGCCCGAATTCCTATCCCGTATGACGTCTACCAGCAGTGGCAGCACGTCAGGGTGCTGGGTCGCGGCTACCCCCATCTCTATCAACACTCGCCCTGCGATCGTGCGCCTGCTCCGATTCCCATCCCGCAGGGCAGCCACCAGCAGTGGCAGCACGTCAGGGTGCTGGGCCGCGGCTACCCCCATCCCTACCAACGCCTGCGCTTCCCAATTGTGCATGAACGAATCCATACCCCGCAGGGCAATACCCACCAGGGTTGGCAGCACATCGGGGTGCTGGGTGGCGGATGCCCCCATCTCCCCCAACGTGCATGCTACGATAGCGCGCACGTCATTATTATAACTCCGTCGGGCAACGTCCACCAACCTTAGCACATCAGGGAGCTGGGTGGCGGATGCCCCCATCCTCTCCAACCCGAATATTGCGGCGAGAGGGTCCTCTTCAATACTCCAATGCCATAGAGCATCCACTAGTTTTGGCAACACATCAGGATGCTGGGCGGCGGCTCTCCCTATCTGCGCCAACGCCCATACTGATGCTTGGCGCACCCCCTCATCCACCCCCCGCCGGGCAACATCCACCAGGGTTGGCAGCACATCGGGGTGCTGGGCGGCGGATGCTCCCATCGTTCCCAACGCCGCCGCTGCCATAATTCTTGTAGACAGATCCGCATCGTGCAATCCTTCACATAGCCATGTCAAGAGTGGAATCCCATCCACCCTCCCGTTCACCTGTGCCAACGCAGGCAAGGTTTTCGGAAGGGGCAACACTCCTGCCGCGATCCCCTTTGGATGACGTTTCCACCAGATTGAAAAAGCATCGGTCGTGATTCGGTTTACAATCGCAGCTTGCTGGGGACTGACGGTTGAGGGGAGTTCAGGCAGGCAGCGAACCCCCAGCGCAAGCCGGTGGTAGAACAGATCATCCTTTGTCGCATCAGTGAGCAGGGTGAGGAGGCGTTCGCATAAATTGTCGGGGAGTTTGCCCGCAAGGAAGACGATGACTTCCCCCCAGGTGGGCAGCCAAGCTTTTTTGTCCACCAGTGCGGAGATTGCTTCCCAACCATGTTTCCTCGCTTCTTGCTCCAGTGCACAAGCGGTGAGAAACTCGTGGATGGTGAGATGCAGGAAGAAGTAACCCCTGTCGGCATCTCCGCGCAGGATGCCGCTGTTTTGGGTAAGGTCCGCAAGCAACGCATCGGTGACCGGCGCGGGGTCAGCACGATAGCCCTCCGCTTCTGCCCCTTGCTGAAGTTCATGCAGCAGGTCGCGTTCGTCAAAAGTCAACTTTTGCTCACCCTCCAGGGCGTGGAACAGCATCAACGCCGCCCGTTCGATGATGCACCGTTTGCGCGTCAGCGGCAAATCGCCTCCTGATGGTGGATAGTGCGCCTCGACACGCTTCGGACGGTGGAGCAGCTTGTCCACTGCTTTGTCGTAAAGTTGCGTTCGTGTGGCAGGCAGTTGGACGCCTGCCGGGTCATCCACGACATGGCAGATGATGGAGAGGAGCAGCGGGTTCGATGCCAGGGGGCGCATCTGGGGGATACGGTTCAGTTGCACAATCAGCACATTTCGGTCAAATCGGTCGGGATGATCTGCCGGAAATTCGCTGATGTATTTGTTGCGCTGGGAGTCATCCAGCCCCACCAATGTGAACACGGGGAGATCGGGGCAGACGGTCTTGTGCTGCTCAAAACTGACCGTGCGGCAGGACAAAACCGTCGGACAGTTTGGAAACAATATCAGGGCGTTTTTGAGCGCTGTGATGAACGACTGCTCACTGCCCGCAATTTCATCCAGCCCGTCCAGCAGTAGCAACACGTCGCCCCGTTGAAGCCACCGCCGCCACTGTTCGGCTGTGGGTGCCGGCTTGACTTCCTTGTGCAGTTCGGCAAGGTATTCAGGAAGGCTGTATTCCGGATCTGTCCCTTTAACCGCCCAGCGTTCCCAGTCGTGCAGCCGCACCCGGACGGGGAGGAGTTTCCTTCCATCCACGCGCAGTACACCTAGGGCAGTCTGCCATGCCAGATACTGCTCCAGGGTTGTTTTGCCACTGCCCGGCGGACCGAGCACAACGAAACGCGGCGCATGGCTCTTTGCTTCTTTCACCACCCCCCGGAAGTTCACAAAAAGATCCTTTAGTTCATGTCGCTCGTAGCTTACCTGTTCCTGCCGCATCTCCTCTTCCCAGCCCAGTACCTCGACAGCACGCCCTCTACTTCTCTCATCATCATCATGTTCCGCGTTTTCACCGCGCCCTTGCTCAGAACGTGGCAGCTTCTCGCGCTTCACCTCATGTAGCAGCGGTAACATCTGATAGTGCGTCTCCATCGGCACCTGCTTCCAGCCGAGGATGTCCAGTTTCGCGCATTCCTCACGGGCTTTTTGCAACACCACACGGCGAGGCAGGGAGTTGTCGTGGAGTTGTTTCAGCGCGTCATCGACCGTCTTCGCCTTGAGGACGCGCAACGGCTCTGCAATTTCATATAGATAGGATTCGGGAACATTGTTTTGTTCCGCTGCCACCACAACCGTGTGCAGAAGTCCCCGACGAGCTAAATCAATCGTCTGTTCCCCTAACTTTTCCCAGAGACCACCGATGCGACTCAGATTCCCTGCGGTGTCCACCGCCGCCGTGAGCCCAACGCCGTCTAGCTCGAGCGCGCCCCACTCCTCATGAGATGGCTCCGCCAAAAGCCGGACAAGCCCAATCGCAAACGCCCCTCCCAACGATGGTCCCTCTACAAGGAGTGGAAGGGGTTTGCCATCATGCCGTTCCAGCCGCCAGCGGACATCGACACCATCGAATTTCGCCCCTCTGTTTTTCACGCAGGCTTTGGCGTTGTCTATCGCACCTTCAAAGTCTTCAGCCAAAGTCAGGAAGGCGTGTTCTGCCGGTGATTTGTAAATTCCACCCGTTCCATTTTCAAAACGTTCGAGGGTCAGCTTTGCCGTGAATCCTTCATTGTTTTGGTATACCAGCAGAGCGGTCACTGTCACGGAACGCTCAGCGGAACGTCCGCGAAAAGCGCAAAAGGCATCCCATTCCCACGGATAACGGTTAGGGAGGAGAGCGCGCTCCAGCTCATCTCCCGTGAATTCCGGCTTGGCTGCCAATTGTGCGACTTCGACAAGTGTACGAGCGACGCTCAATTGGGATTCGGATACGAATTGAGACCAGCCACATAAACGCTCAGAAAGTTCTTGGAAGACGCTTTCAGGTGCCCTTTCATGGACCAGTTGGCTCAACCTATTCCAGAACATCTCTTTGGGTCTTTCGATTGTGAGTTGCTTCCAATAGGCTTTGGCTTTTTGCCGACTCAGTTCGCCGTTGGTCCATCTCGGAATATTCAAAAATGAAGTATCAAACGTTTGAGTGCTCATTATCTTCACCTCTTTCTATAGTCCATACCGGTTCTTCAGGGAGCTTTCTGAGATCTTCGGGTGTCAAAGTAATTTCCACTTCGACCAGATCATCAGTCACCCTTTCAAAAACGAACGGCTTTTGAAAGTCACCCTTTTTCAGTAAGAGTGTCCCCTGAACTACATACTCCGTATGGTCAGATTCAAGGTAGATAACAAATGCATCTGAATCTTCTTTCACGGCGTATCCGCGAATGCTCCCATCTTCTGTTTGGAATTCCTGCCCTTCGTCGTCATCAATTCCTGCCCCTCGCGCCCCTTCAAGAACGGGAAGAACAAACCCCGCCAATGCCTCTTGTAACAAATCCCTTAATCTTTGAAGCAGTGTTCTCGCATCCTCAATGGCTGTTTTAAATCTCCTGTCTTCTGCCTCTTGACCAAGCAGCCTCTGCAACCACTTCACATCCGCCTCCGTCAGAAGTTCTTGGGTGTAGGTTGCCAGTACCTCTCGCATCATCGCATACCGACGTTCACAAAGTTGGCATCTGCCCAAATGCACTTCAATCCGAGCGCGAGAAACTTCATCGACGACATGATCGTGATACGCTCCCAGTTCATCGTCGCTCAAGTGTCTTTGTACGGAACATTTTAAGAGCCTTTCAATGTTATACATCGTCGCCACCTCCTTCATCGTTAGAGCGTTGTGACGTTGCGCGGATCTCGTTGAGTCGCTGGCGAGCTTGCTCAAGATGACTGTTCACCGAGTTCGCATGAGCGACCCATTTCCCCACGACTTCTGAATCAAGCCCTGTTCTTTTGCAGATTTCCTCTGGGGAGAACCCCACAAGAGAGTACAGTTTCAAAACCCGATAGCCTTCCCACCATTCCTTGACCTTTTTAACGGAAATCCCTGTCTTGCGGCTGGTCTCCATATCCGATTTCCCATCACCCTCCAAAAGAACTGTTACGCTCTTTATTAGATCCTCTTTTGCCCGATTTTTCCAGCCTTTTACTGTACCGAGTGGCACATTGTTGAGTGATTGGACAATCTCGTTTTCTGAAGCACCGTCGTACTCAGAAAGAAAATAAACAGTCGCATGATTCGGATTATGAAGCATCCTGATGCCAATCTGAATCATATCCTCCTGTTCCTGAGTTAGCGTCTCTTCTTCAGGAGAGGGAGTTTCGCTTGCCGGTTCAAAAATCGTCTTGTCTTCATCAGTTGATTCACTTTGCTGGTCAATTCGCACAGCGTATAAGTCACGCCATTGCAACGCATTTTCGACATGTCGAATTGACGTGTTGCTTAGTTCCTGAACGACCTCTTCAGGGGAGGGTTCATGTTCTAATTTATCCCACAACTCTTCATACTTTTTTAGAATCTGTCTGACTATACGTGGGAATCTGATCGTCTCTTGTTGAACGAGGAAATTTAACATCGCATACTTCATCCTGATGTAGACATAAGTGGAAAACTTATAACCCCGGTCAGGTTCAAATTTTTTCACATATTTCATGTTGTTCTTGCAGAGAGCCATAACGGCTTCTTGCACAAGGTCCTTCTCCCACAAAGAGCGGAGATTTGACGGGCATATTCGCCTGGAAAGTCCTTCTGCCAATTGCATCACCTTCTCCCACTCCTGTTGATTATTTTCCAGTAGGTGTTGTTGAATAAGCCGCTGTTCTTCCTCTACTGTGGGCATCATCATCAATCCTCCCTTCGATCTCGTTATCTATCTAATAGTTATCCGCGTTCCACTGGCTTTTGGTTACACTTTCCCCCCCGATTTTGCAGATTCAGGTAGATTTTTTTCTTGAGATCGAGTGGCATATTTTCGCGGAGACCATTGCCGTAAATTCATAAATCCCTTGTCTCATAGCGATGCGCCCGAATCCAAAATTTAATCGGCTCATTTCAAACGCAACAATTATGCTGAAAATTTAACACTATCACCAAAAGATGTCAATGAAAATTTCGATTGAGGGGTTTCCAAAGGTTTCTTTTCCGATGGACTTGACGGAACCTTACCTATCATGTTATTCTTACAGGACTTACGCACTTCAATCTGTCACATCTTCTCCGAACATCCACTGCATCTTGAATCTTGCATCTGGAATCGGATTCAGGATTCAGGATTCAGGATTCAACATGCAGGCGAGACGGCAATTTCGTATGGTACATGCGTAAGTCCTATCATTGAGGTGAAAATCATCATGGCATCCTTTGACGAACTCGATTTTAAGTTACGTGCGTTCATGAAGCTATATCGCTATCGGCGTTACGATTCGACGCCGCATACGCCCTTGCGTACCCCGTTAGCGGAGTGCCGCGTCGCTTTGGTGACGACTGCGGGTTTGCACACACCGGAACAAACGCCGTTCGATGACGATGTCAAAGGTGGCGATTACTCATACCGTGAAATCTCAAAGGCGGTTGACGTGCAAACGCTCGAAATTGCTCACAGAAGCACGGCTTATGATCAGGCCGGGGCACGGGCGGATCGGAACCTCGTGTTTCCGCTGGAGCGATTTCGTGAGCTTGAGCAGGAGGGAAAGATTGGCGCGCTCAATGATCGGCACTTCAGTTTCATGGGGTCACAGACCGCGCCGGGGCGTTTGATTAAGTATACCGCTCCAGAAGTGGCGGGACATCTCAAATCAGACGGCGTCGATGTTGTGTTTCTGACCCCTGTCTGACCGATGTGCAATCAGTCCGTTGGGCTGATCCAACGCGCAATTGAAGAGGTCGGCATCTCAACCGTCTCGATTACGCTGGTTAAGAGTATCACCGAGCAGGTCAAGCCGCCTCGCGCCCTCGCTGTCCCATACCGCTTCGGGTATCCGCTCGGCGAGCCGAACAACCCGTCGCTGCAACGGAAGGTTATCCACGCGGCGCTTGGATTGTTGCAAGATAAGCAGCCGCCGCCAGCCATTGTGGAATTTACAGCAGATGGGACGACAGGGCGATAGAACAGGGAGAATGGAAGAAGTAGAGCGGGC
>CAZOAL010000018.1:38540-142306 GCA_964577695.1 uncultured bacterium
GGCTCGCCCGTTCATCAGAGTGGAGGAAAGAATGGAAGGATGGAAGAAAAGGAAGGAAGGGAAGGAAGGGAAGGAAGTAGAGCGGGCGGCTCGCCCGTTCATCAGAGTGGAGGAAAGAATGGAAGGATGGAAGAAAAGGAAGAATAGAAGGAAGGAATTACGTTTTACGTTTTACGTTTCACGCTAAAGGAGTCAACAGATGGACAAAATCAGAGTTGGAATCATCGGTAGTGGTGGGATTTTCCGCAGCCTCCACGCCCCTTATTATGAGGAGCCGACGCGCCGTGCGGAGATTGTTGCAGTTGCAGATTTGAATGAAGCATCCGCAAAGCAGCAGGCGGAGCGGTTTCATGCGCAAGCCTACACAGATTATCGACGCCTGCTTGATCGCAAAGATATCGATGCGGTTGATGTGTGCTGTCACCCCGCCCCTCACCGAGACATTGCATTGGCGGCAGCGGCGACGGGAAAACATATCCTGATGGAAAAGCCGATGTGTCGAAATGTCGCCGAAGGGGATGAGATGGTCGCCGCAGCAGAGAAGGCGGGTGTGCTGCTTCAGGTTGCCTATATGTTGCGCTTCGACCCAGGGTACGTGAAACTCAAGCAACTGCTGGACGATGGGACATTGGGGACGTTGCAGATGGCGTATTGCAACCAGGTTGGGTGGTTCCGTCCGCAACACCCGTGGCTCTTCATTCGGGAAGAGTCCGGAGGAATGCTTGTCGAACAAGCCATCCACAATCTGGATATATGGCTCTGGCTCTACGGCTCCGCTGCGTCGGTCTATGGGTATACCAGCCATGTGCCGCTCGGTGGAACCTACCCCGAACCGGAACGCGCGGTTGAAAATAACGCCACGCTGATTGTCCACTTCAAGCATGGCGGTATCGCGATGATGATTAAAAGCTGGGCAGCCGAGGTTGGAAATAGCGGCGACGGGATGGTCGCCTCCAACGGCTCTGCCAGTATGACGAGCCACGGGCTACGCTGGAAAACGCATGATATGGCAGCCACTGAAGAGTTCGTCGCCCCTGTCCCCGATGATGAGACCTATCGCACCTTGCCCCCTGAACACCGCCCACAGCGATATTGGGGCGTCGCCTCAAAAGGCGCCAGCATCGACCACTGGCTCAAGTGCATCGCGGGTGAGGAGAAGCCGACGACCAGTGGACGCATCGGGCGGGCTGGCATCGAACTGGCTGAAGCCGCTTATCGCTCCGCGCAGATTGGTGCGCCGGTATCACTGCCGCTGTAGATGATGGGAATCTATCTGCGAGTTTGCATAAAAAGGGAGGTTCATGTTATCAGAAACCGAGTTTTTCTGAAAAACTCGGTTCCTACGCTCTCCTCATCAGAACCACCTTTCAACTATTTGAGGCTTGGTCGTAATTATCCGGCGGTTGGGTTGTAGCCCAAGATTCTATCTTGGCCCCTTGCACCGGGGCCAAGATAGAATCTTAGGCTACGACTGCTTCCCCTGGGAATTATGACCAGCCCTCAACTATTTATGAACGACTCTATTATTCGCCGAATCAATGAGGTAATCGCATTTTGGACTTGATACGGGGTAGACCGTTTGATATAATCTCCTGTGTATTCATATCCTTGACTTTATTAAATTCAAATCGTGATCCAGTTGTAGAGCATGCGGCTCGCTTGTTCCACACCATGGTGAACCAGCCAGTCCGATTCTCGGACGAGCACGGCAGGTTCTACGAGGCATCGTCCCCCTAATCTAACAAAGTCAAAATATATCAACAGAGAAAAATGCAAAAGTATCGTCAAAAGGAGACTTGATTATGGCACAGCAGCCACAGACCAATAAAGCCCCTGTCGGTTACAACGACACGCCGATGCTACCCAATTCAAAGTGGAGAGTCCACGATGGGACGCGCCCTCAACCTCGAATCGTCACCCCCGGCACCGAAAGTTCGCAGGACACGCCCAGCCTGCCACCGTCGGATGCCATTGTGCTCTTCGACGGCACAGATCTCTCCAGGTGGACCGGACGTGACGGGAAAGCCCAGTGGAAGGTCGAGAATGGTTATATGGAAGTTACTCGGACCGGGAACATTGAGACCAAAGCACACTTCGGAGACTGCCAACTGCACCTCGAGTGGGCCGCGCCGGCAGCGGTAAAAGGGGATAGCCAGGGACGCGGCAACAGCGGTGTCTTCTTGATGGGCAGGTACGAAATCCAGGTGCTTGACGGCTATGACAACAGAACCTACGCAGATGGGATTACCGCTGCCATCTACGGTCAGTACCCACCATTGGTCAATGCCTGCCGCAAACCCGGCGAGTGGCAGACGTATGATATCTTTTTCGTGACTCCGCGCTTTGAAGGGCAGAAACTCAAAAGCCCGGCTTACATCACTGTCATCCACAACGGCATATTGGTTCACCACCGCACGGAAAGCATGGGGCCGACAGGCCACAAACAGGTGTCCTCGTATGATGTTCCGCATCCCCCCAAGGGACCGCTGATGCTCCAGGACCACGGCGATCCGGTCCGCTACCGCAACATTTGGATACGCCCGCTCACAGCTTACGACCAAGAATGATACAATACAGAATCAGGTTGGAGGCGTCACATTGAAGGCGGGTGGACCTGGATGCCGTCGCTGATGTGGCGGATTGACAAGGAGTGGCGGGGATTGCGCCATAATACCCCCTGGGTCAAACGTCCGCCCTCCGAATATATCCGCGAGCATATCCGTCTGACGCTTCAGCCCACCGATGCCTCTCTGAACTCCGAACACCTGTTCCAGTTCATCGATCCGCTCGGTTCAGAGGAGATACTGATGTTCTCATTTGAAAAAAATCCAGTGTAAATTTCTAATTGCCCGATCAAGAGTGTTGACACCCTGCCCAAATTCTGCTAAACTCAGTCCATAAAAATCTGACACATCACATTTCACTTTGAGGCATCCCATGCAAAAAAGGAAACCATCATGAACGTACGATTTGAAGGCATTTTTACACCGACGATAACGCCTCTGGATGAAAAAGAGGGCGTTGATGAATTGGGTTTTGTGAAGCACCTCAACCGTTTGATTGACAACGGTGTGCACGGTATCTACCTGCTAGGAACGTCAGGCGAGTTTGTTTCGCTCATCAATGTGGAGCGGCAACGCGCCATTGAGATTGCTGTCAACGCGGTTGATGGGCGTGTCCCGATTATCTGCGGGGCGATGGATTCGAGTACCAAGCGCGTCATCCAAAATATTGAGATGGCACAGGAACTTGGGGTCGATGCGGTTGCGGCAACCCCTCCGTACTACTATCCTTCAAGCAGTGACAACGACATCCTGGCTTTTTACGGAACCGTTGCCCAGAGCACAGACCTCCCCGTTATCGTCTACAACATCCCGTCGATGGTCAAGACAATGATCAAGCCGGAAGTAATCCGTGAGCTGGCGGCACAGCACGAAAATATCGTTGGCACCAAGGACAGCACAGGGGACTGGACGAACTGCCTTAAATTGTTGGCCTATCTGGGTGAGGATGAAGGGTTTTCAATTCTGCTCGGCTCTCACTATATTGCCGGCGCGGCGATCCTGTTTGGCGCAGAAGGTGCCGTGATCTCTATCTCGAATGTTGATCCGAATGCCTCTGTTCAGTTGTACCACGCGGCGAGGGAGCGAAAGATTGACGAAGTGCATCGCCTGCAAAAACGGTTGTTAGCCTTGAGCAAGCTTTACACCTACGGCGCGGGAGTGAGTTGTATGAAAGCCTGCGCGGCGCTCATCGGCATCTGCCGGGATTACACGACGAGTCCTCTCCTGCCCGTCACCGATGAGGCAAAAGGTGAGTTGCGGAAACTGTTGGCTGAATATGGACTGACTTAAAACAGACTTCCGAAGTCTCAAAGACTTCGGAAGTCTATGAAAAACCCGATACGGACTTATGAAGCAGACCACTCAAGCCTGACGGCAATCCCGTCGGTGCGTTTGAATACTTCACTGTTGTAGCGTAGGAGATAGGGCATGCCCTGGGCCTGGGACATAAACCTCAACGCGGATTCTTGGTGCGAAGTTCGGCAAGGCGCTGCTTCCTCCATTCAGCAATATTCTTTAACCGACGGCGAAATTCAGCGTCGGAGATCTCTGCTTTCGGAGGTTTCTTGGTGATAGGAATGCGCGGCAAAACCTGGTCTTTGTTTTTCATAACTATCCTCCGTGCCAATTATCATACATCTAGGACTTACGCAGTGAATCAATGAGACGCTCTCGTAGAGCGGGCAGCCCCGCTATGCGGGATCTCGCTTCGCTAGAGACTTGCCCGCTTGAAACGGGCTGGCAGCCCGTTCTACTTCTAAATTGCGTAAGTCCTAACATCTATAAACAACTCAAGTTGCCGGTTATAGACTTGGGAAGTTTTGCCGAAGGTTGTATGACACCCATCATACCAGATCTGGTGTGTGCGTTACTAACTCCACAAAAACAAACTTCCGAAGTCGGGATTTCGGCATAACCCGCAACTTGGATTAAACAGTATTATACATAAGGATGGTTATCTGGTCAAGCCAAGATTGTTAGATCAGGTACGTGATTTCATTCGAGTGAAACATGGCTGAAATTTCGGTGTTGACTAATTCTCACACTTATGCTATGATAACGCCATATAGCAACGGAGGTACTGCTGATAATGACCTATGATCTCATTCTGAAAGGCGGCCACGTCATCGACCCCGCGAACCAGGTTGATGCGGTGATGGATGTCGCGATCACCGACAAAAAAATCGCCCTGGTCGCCAAAGACATTCCGTCAACGGGTGGGCGAAAGACGGTTCCCGTCGATGGGCACTATGTGACACCTGGGTTAATCGATATTCACGTCCATGTCTACGGGGGATATAGCGGTTGGATGTTCCCGGATGCCCACGCCTTCACGAACGGGGTGACGACGGTTGTGGATACAGGCGGGGCGGGGTGGAAATCCTTTGAGGACTTCAAGCGTACCATCATCGCCCAATCCAAGACACGGGTGCTCGCGTTCCTGAATATTGTCGGCGCGGGGATGTTGGGGGCGGTCGAGCAGGATGTCAGCGAGATGGATCCGACCCCTTGTGCGGAGATGATTCAAAAATATCCCGACTTCATCGTTGGAGCTAAGACCGCCCACTTTGGTGGCCCCGGTTGGGAAGCGGTGGATGGTGCCGTCCGGGCGGCTGAATTGAGCGGCACCCTTGCGATGATTGATTTTGCGCCACGGCCGACACGAAGCTATCCGGTTCTCATTCTTGAGCATATACGCCCCGGCGACATCCACACGCACGTTTATGCCAAACACATTCCCGTGCTCGATTCGCAAAAGCGGGTGAACGATTACATGATTCAAGCGCGGGAAAGGGGAGTTATCTTCGACCTGGGGCACGGCGCGGGGAGTTTCTGGTGGCGTGTGGCGATTCCTGCAATCCAACAGGGATTCTTGCCCGATACCATCAGCACAGACCTGCATAAATCCAGCGCCCTCATCCCGAATGCAACGATGCTGAATACAATGTCAAAATGTCTGAACATGGGGCTATCGTTGCAAGACGTGATTCTTCGATCAACCGTCAACCCAGCCAAAGTCATCCGACGCCCTGAACTTGGCACTTTGAGGGTCGGCGCAGTGGCGGACGTTGCGGTGCTCCAACTGCTGAAGGGAAACTTTGGGTTTGTGGATTCCGGGCATGCCAGGCTACGGGGTCATCAGAAACTGCAATGTGCGATGACCATCCGTAACGGGGAGATCGTGTGGGACTTGAATGGACTGAGTTGGCCCGATTGGGAAACGGCAGGGGAATATACGGTGATCGAATAAATTTTGCTGAAAAGATAGGTATGTTTCATTTTTCAGAAACCTCTTGACACTTTTTGTGAGTGGAAGGATGGAAGGATGGAAGATTGGGTTTCCATCCTTCCATCCTTCCATCCTTCCATCCTTCCATCCTTCCATCCTTTCGCCCCGTCCATCTACAAATTTACGAAGCATGACAACGGCGGAGATGGGGCGTGGGTCAGCGAGTTGCTTCCCCATACGGCGACGATGGTGAAAGACCTCGCGATTATCAAATCCATCCACACGGAGGCGATTAACCACGACCCGGCGATTACCTATGTTTGCACCGGCGACGAACGCCCCGGCAAGCCGAGCCTCGGTGCCTGGCTCAGTTATGGACTCGGCAGCGAAAATGAAAATCTCCCCGCCTTTGTGGTGATGAATGCGACATGGACGGGTCGAAAGGAGGCGCAAGCCCTCTACAATCGCCTGTGGGGCACTGGCTTCCTATCATCCGAGCACCAAGGGGTGCTCCTGCGTTCATACGGCGACCCGGTGCTTTTCCTCTCGAACCCTTCCGGCGTCAATCCGACAACGCGCCGACGCATGCTTGACGCCCTCTCTCACTTAAACAGCAAGCTGTACGAGTCAATTGGAGACCCTGAAACGCATACTCGCATCTCCCAGTATGAAATGGCATTCCGCATGCAATCCTCGGTTCCAGAGTTGACTGACCTGTCAAAGGAGCCTGAACACATCTTTGAGATGTATGGACCCGACTCCCGCAAACCGGGTACCTTCGCTTACAGTTGCTTGCTCGCGCGCCGCCTGGCCGAACGCGGGGTACGCTTCACGCAGATCTTCCATCGCGGCTGGGATCACCACGGTAACTTACCGAAGGACCTGACCAACCAGTGCCGGGACATCGACCAGGGTGCCACCGCCCTCATCCAGGACCTGAAGCAGCGTGGACTGCTGGATGAGACGTTGGTCATCTGGGGAGGGGAATTTGGCCGCACCGTTTATTGCCAGGGCAAATTGACCCCGGAGGATTATGGCCGCGATCACCATCCCAAGTGTTTCACGGTCTGGATGGCTGGGGGCGGCGTGAAAGGCGGGGTTGTGCATGGGGAGACTGACGAGTTTAGCTACAACATCGTGCGCGACCCGGTTCACATTCGCGACCTCAACGCCACAATCCTGAATCAGTTGGGCATCGACCATCACCGCTTGACGTTTAAGTTTCAGGGGCTAGACCACCGACTGACCGGCGTTGATGAGGAAGCCCACGTCATCAAACAGATTCTGGCTTGAGTGGAAACAGGCAAATGAGCAAATGGGAAAGTGGGAGGCTTTAAGAAGTATACGGCCCCTTTTCCAAACCGGACATTGCTGCTCCGTCATTTCTTTCTTCCACTCTTAACCATCGAGTTGCTTCAACAGATAAACGCTAATACCGCAAGTCAGTTATGTTGTGTGAAACGCGAATCTTCCGTGGGTCGATTGGTTCATTTCCTCCAAAAGAAATCCACAGGCAATACAGCCGCCCTCTCGATTCTAAAGATACCGCGTGATAGCCTTGAGGCAAAGCGAGGACGTCGTTGTGGCGGGCGGAAATGACCTGATCGAATGAGCGGTCCTCATTGTGAATGCGTTGATTCGCGCATCCTTCCACAGGGTCGAAGCGGTAAAAATAGATCGCTTCACCGGAGATGGACGGAATCGGGTTTTCGCCGATAATCAACGTGTGATCGCTCTTGTCGAAATCATCGCCCGGTCCCAGGATGGCTGCTGCCGTTTCAAGGTGAGAGGGGGCTTTGCAGAGCGCCACCTCGACCGGCACCTCATGATGGGCAAGCAGTTCGTAGGTGGTTCGATGCGGGATATATGCCCGATATGCCTCGCCATGAAAGACGTTGGGGCGTTCACCGATGATGCCGTGCGCCTTATTTCCATTGTGTCCAACCAGCAGTTCACATCTGCCACCGAGCACAATCAAAGCGACTTCGTTATCGGCGGTATCTTCAAAGAAAGCCCCACCCGCCCTGAGATTAAGCATCCCAAATTCAAGGCGCGTCAATCCCATTTCGCCCCGCTCGACTAGCCGCGTATATCCATCTGTGTGATGATACCTTTTATGGAGACGCATTTGACCTACCTCGCCTCAAAATCCGCGAGCTGCGTCAGATAGTCGTAACTCTGCTGTGCCGCATCCTCCGGTGCCATGATTTCGGTGAACGCCTGATGCACGGTTACATACCCATCATAGCCAATCTCCGCAAGCCCTTGAAACACAAGCGGAAAATCAATCCCGCCTGCATCCTGTAAGCGGATGGGGTCGTGTGGGACATCTCCGCGAATCCATGTTTCAAGGTGCGTTTTGCCGTCAGGGTGCCGGATGTGATTTTGGAGATACACGTTGAACAGGTAAGGCGCAAATTGCTTCAAGGTCTCGGGCCCATAATCCTGCCCGCAGAGATCAAGGTTCGCAGGTTCGTAGATGATGCCGAAGTTCGGTTGCCCCACTCGCTTGAGGACATCGAGCGAACCCGCCACCGTTTCAAAGAGGCTGCGGGTATGGGACTGGTGTGCCAATCGAATGCCCCGCTCACGCGCTTCGTCCGACGCCCGACCTGCCCAGGTGATGTCCTCCTCCACTTTCATCGCAATCCGAATGAGGTCTGCACCCAACAACTCCGCCAGATCCAAGTAGGGCGTAATGTTTCGCAAGGCTTCCGGCCCCTGGTCGTTATTGATTGGGATTGGGAAATCTCCCGTCACCATCGATACCGCCAGGTTGAGTTCCCGGACCCTCTGGCGGATGGCGGTGATTTGCTGGAGGGGCGTCTGTATACCCGCTTGCGATGCACGCATGCAGACCGCGTGATAACCGATTCGAGCGGCGAGCGCCGCAATCTCATCAAAAGATCGGATGGTTTTTTCCTTTGACCCGGGCGCTTCCGCGACCCGAACCGATAGCGATAGTTTCACTGTTTGAAGTTCCTCCTTTGTTTCGTATGCGGCATTCCCTTTCAGCTTCAGTCGTTCGTCGGAAAAGCCACTACGCCTCCATCAATTTAGCCTTGACACTGTCAAATTCGTTTTGACAGGTGCATGTCATGCTGAATGAAATGAAGCATCTCAACGAACCAGATTCTTCGCCAAAGGCTGAGAATGACAACCCCTCAGAGCGAGCGAGCCGCACGCTCTACCCGACTCATCCCAACACAACGACATTTCCATCGCCGAGGCTGACAATCATCTCACTTTTGCCGTCACCATTTATATCGGCGAGCAGCGGTGTTCCGACCGGCCCATCGAACTCTTTGCGCCAAACTTCATCCGGATGGTCGCCTGCGTCACGATAGACATACAAGATTCCGTCCTGCCCCCCGAAGGTGAACTCAATACGCCCGTCCTCGTCCACATCGCCGGTAACGATTGCGCTGGGCGCGGTGGAAAGTGACATCTCCCATGCGTGTTCCCCCGTTTCGGCGTCAAAGCAGACCAGTTTTCCATCCACCTGTGCCTGTACCACCCGCCAGCCGCGCCCCTCACCGGGGGGGAGCAATCCTTCGCTGAAGTGGTGATAGCTACTTGCCGCCAGCCTCCATTGATCGGTTGACAGAAATTCGCTCCACAGTCCCCGTTTGCCGTCCGGTTGGATGCTCGTGCGCGACTCATAAGCCCCACCCAGATAAATAATCGGCGGTTGCCCCTCCCCTGTCAACACGGCAGGTGACGAGTAAGCCGCCCACCGTCCGGTGATGGAAGGCAGGAAGACGGGCCCGACGTGCAATTCTCCCGTCCTGCCATCCGCCACACAGTAATAATCGGGACAGCAGAAGAGGAGGTCGTCCTCTCCATCGTTATCATAGTCCCACACAGCCGCTCGCCCGCCCATGGCTTGAAAGTGCCGCTCAATGCCCGGAATTTCACGCCGCTCCCACACCGGCTGTCCGGTGCGTCCATCAAGGACATAAGTGCGAGCGCCGGGCTTGGTGCTGTAGGTAAAAACGTCGAGGTGCGCCCCGCCGGTGAAATGGCCCACCGTGAAATAGATGGCTTGCAGATACTGCCCGCACCCCTGGCTGTCTGGAAAAGTGAAGTGCCAGAGCGGGGATGAGGTATGTCCCCCACCCCACTCTTCCCCGCTACTCCCTCCCCGTCCACGGGGAGGGCCGGGGTGGGGGGGGAGGGAATCATCAGGATAACCGGATTGGATGTGTCGCGCTTCGACGAACAGGTTCCCATCCGGTTCACGGCCGGCAAGCAGAATAAACTGCCGGTCATCGCCTAGCAGTTGACAGACGATGGGAAGTTCCAACGAGGGAAAAGTAAAACCGCACTGGAATTGATCTCCTTCCAATATCAACTCGGTGATGTTGGCATTGTCATAGAGCAAAAGGTGGTTGCGCCCACGCCCTCTGACATCCGCAGCCAGCAAATAAGTCGTCATCTGCCCTTGTAGCAAGGGGGGAGAGAATGCTCTCCCTTCCCTCTCTCTCCCATCCCCTTTTAGGGGAGGGGCCGGGGGAGAGGTCGGGACGGGGGCCGGGGGGTGTCCATGCTTTTTGATAACTTCACCGCCATCATCGAGTCCCCACGCTTGCACCATTCCCAGTAGTTCGGTGAAAAACTCCATCCGACCGTCGCCATCCACATCCGCTGTCACTGCCCGGCGCACATTCAACCCGTTAAAACCGACAGCGAGGCGTTCATCGGAGGGAACCCCCGTCAGCAAAAACGGGGCATCATTTGAAACCCACAGTTGCTCCCACCTTCCTGCGCGAATGCACCAGACTTCGTACCCCTCCCCCGGTTCGCGGGCACTCGTCGTGCTTCGGGTACAAAGCATTGCTTCTCCACCGGAAGGTCCAAAAAGCGGCACGAATGCCAGCGGCACCAGGTCAAGCGCTTCCGCTTTGCGTTCTCCCGTCGCGCCATCGTAGGCAAAGGTGTGCCAGCGATTATCCGTCAGCCCATCGTACAATCCGACAACCAATTCCTTACGCCCATCGCCGTCCACATCCGCGACCGGGTCAGCGGGACATACCAGCGAACGTGCCTCGGTTGTGACAGGGTCCGGCCAGCCGTGCGTCCATGCCAGCGACAGTTTCCCGTCCTCATCGCAACGCAGCACATCGACATGCTTAGTGAGCGACACATTCACAAAGTCAAGCCGTCCGTCACCGCAAACATCCACCAACTGGTTCCAGCCATAGTGTCGTTGATTCGCGCCCTCGGGGTTCCATGTCGTGTGCGAGACCAATTCTCCCGTGCTTAAATCCACGTTCCAGACATGGCACCAACTGTCCACAACTGCATGCAGTCGCCCGCTGCCGGTCAAGTCGCCGATCAAAGTTGCAGGATACTCAATCGCGTATTCTTTGGGCTCGAAATCCCAAAGTGGTAAAATTGCCTCGCCATCGAACTGCAAAAGCGTGATGTGCCCGTGCGTTTCCCATCCCCCTTGGGGCGCTTGTCTACCAGAGGTGACCAGAAGAATCTGCTGCCCCGGCCTTCCAGAGACGAACGCCCCGCAGAATCGCGAATAGCCGTATTGCCCCTGGTTGAACGTGAACGAAGCACGCAGACGCCCACTCTGTCCATCAAGAATCAGAAATGCCCACCGGGTGCCGCCGAGGTGCCCGGCCAGCGCGACCACCTCAACCTGCCCGTCTCCATCAAGGTCAGCCACATCAGCGACCTGCTGTAGCCAGTACCCGACAGGGTTGTATTCCCAGAGCGGCTGTCCCTGCGCATCGTAAGCGTATAGCCGGGCTCTCGCAACGATTAGAAATTCACTCGCCATCCCTGTGCCGGACAAATCCGCATGGGTAACTGCTCCCGTCCCCGCGCCCAGGAAATATCGCGCAAGGGCTTCAGGTCGAAGACTCTCGGAACGGAGAGGCGTTTTCATCGTCCCGGGCAGGGGCTGATACCCAGTTAAACGCCCGTCGCCCCGCCACATCGGCCAGTCGCCGGGGGCAGTGAAGGCAACAGTGGCAAGGGACGGAAGTCCACTTAATAAAGAAGGAAAAGCCATGTTTGTACCTCATCAGTAGATATTGTCTATTGTCTATTGAAGATTTTGGATTCAATCGTCAGTCCTGGCATGCTATTGAAATGCTTACAAAAGTTCGCAGTTGGAGATGATTTGTGCATTTATTTCACCTTCATCACCACGAGCGTGACATCGTCCTCCTGCGGTCTGCCATTTGCCCATGCCTCGCCAGCCTGAAATAACTGCGCGAGAATTGCCTGGGGCGGCTCATTCGCAACCGCTTCAAAGAGGGCCATCGGCACCGGAGAGGGGGTTGAGGAGATACTTCTGTTCTTCTGCCTCACCTTGCGGTGCTTGCGCCTGAACGTTGCTCCCTAACACGATACCATTCAACAGCATGAAACCGGCTAATGTTCCAATCATCCATTCTTTCATGATTGCAATCTCCTTGGGAAAGTTGCACCGAAACTCATAATTTCCCTCCGTGTCTCATGTCTTATGATACGAATTTTTCAGTTAGGCAAGTAGAGCGGGTCCGATTCTCGGACGAGCACTGCCAGCCCGTTTGAAGCGAGCTTCAGACCGTAAGTGAAAAACTCGTCTTATCAAAGAGGTCATGGTTCTTCCATGAGCCAAAAAGGAAGTTTCGCCTCATGGTTCATTCCTTTCTGACGGGGCAGTGCCGAGCATCAGCTAGGCACTGCGTCCCCTGCGTCGACTCGCGATACGGCAGCGGCAAGTTTCCCCTTATGTTGGTTGTTTCTCCTGGCCAAAGCAAACAAACGGTCTACTGCCTCCACCAGTGCTTGCGCACCGCCGGGTTCAAAGTACACCTCGCCGCACGTTGTGCAGACTAAGGCACGAATGCCAGACACAGAGACGCGCAGTCCCTCGCGTTCAAATTCCTGTGTAATCGTGCGGTAGCCCACTGCGCCGCCACACTCGGAACAGGGTGAATGCATCAGGTCTTTCATTTTCCTCTACCTCTTTGAGTCGGGCTGACCCACCGCGGCCGTTGAGGAATATACGCTGTTACGATGTCCACTTGAATCTGAGCAATCGGATCGGTCTGCGGGGCCATACCTTGTCCCCCTTCACGGTGCCGCGTTCACCTTCTATCGAATGTTCTCATGTCATCCGCTTGTATTGCCCTGTCATCATACCAAAAAGCAGCGAATCTGTCAATATAACTTTTTCATTACTGAAAAACAGTTTCTTCGCTTGATTGCAAATGGAGTGAATGCAAAAAAGCATTGACTAAACTCAGGATTTAGAGTAAAATCGAGATGCAACTTAAAAGCGGTGTTTTTCGTTCTCATACAAGGAGGTCAGTCATGACTAAACTGGAACAGATGCAACGGATTGAAGCGTGTGGGATTGTTGCCATCATCCGTGCCAATAGCGCATCAGAACTGATCGAGGTCGCCGCGGCGATCAAAGCGGGTGGTGTGGATATTATCGAGGTGACAATGACCACCCCCAATGCGTTACAAGTGATCAGTGACGTTTCGTCGACATATGGTGACGAAGTGCTAGTTGGTGTCGGTTCCGTGCTGGATGCAGAAACAGCCCGGGCGGCGATGCTGGCTGGCGCGGAGTTTGTTGTCAGCCCGGTGACCAAACACGATGTCATTGAGATTTGCAACCGATATAGCAAAGTGGTGATGCCCGGCGCATTTACGCCGACTGAGATTTTGACGGCATGGGAAGGCGGTGCAGACTATGTTAAAGTGTTCCCCTCCAGTGGTGTTGGGCCAAGCTACATCAAAGACATTAAAGCGCCGATGCCACACATTCTACTGATTCCAACCGGTGGGGTCAATGTGGCAAATGCGGGAGAATTTATCAAAGCGGGGGCATCGGCGCTCGGCGTCGGTGGTGCGCTCGTCAACGACAAAGTGATTTCGGAAAGGTGCTTCGATCTTTTGACTGAAACGGCGAGAAAGTTAGTTCAGGCGGTGCAAGCGGCGAAGGGTAGAAATGTGCAAATGAGCAAATGAGCAAATCTGCAAATGAGTGTCGGATTGTTGCGAATCTCCTTATTTGTGGAAAGGTAGCCTCTGATGAGGTGCCATCGGTCGATTTTTGCCTTTGATTGGAAATTCCTGTGAAGGATAATTAACCGTTGACAGCTTGCGCTTTTTGTGCTAATCTAGTGACAGTTCCAACACTTACCAGCATAAAGGTCGAAGACGCTCGGAACGGAGATGATGCAGATGCAAATAGAGGGATTGGTCTTAGGAAAATATCGGATTGAAAAATTAATTAACAACGGCAGTTTCGCTTCCGTTTTCCGCGCGAAAGAGGAGCTCACTAACCGCATTGTGGCTATCAAAGCGTTGTCCAAATCCGTTTACCCACCCGGACGGACGCACTATCTCCTCACGGAATTGAGCGCCATGGCGATGAGTTGGGGACATCCGAACATTGTCTCCATCCATACGGTCGAGCCCGGGGCTGACGAGTACATTGCGTATATTGTCATGGAGTATGTTGATGGCCCCAGCTTGCGCCAGCTGATAGGAGTGAAACCGCTCTCACCCCATTGGGCAATCAATATTGCGTTGGATATTTGTCGTGGACTGATTGCTGCCCATGAACATAACATTATCCATCGAGATATTAAACCGCAGAATATTCTACTGACTTCCGGCCATACGGCGAAAATCTCCGACTTTGGCGTGGCGCGAATTCTTGAGGAGACGAGCGAGTATGCCGGAACAATTACCGGAACACGAAAATACATGGCTCCAGAGCAGTATGAGGGCAATTACGACTATCGGGCGGATGTCTATGCCACAGGACTTATTCTCTACGAGATGTTGACTGGAAAATTCCCTTTTCGAGGTGAAAGCCATGATGAAATTCAGATGAAAAAACGCTCCGCAGAGATTGAGCTCATTGACGAACTTCCGAATGATTTGCGAGAACTGTTGCTGAAGGCTTTGCACCGGGATATGAAATCACGCTATCAAACGGCTGCTGGGATGTATAATGACTTGGATGGCATCCGTAAAAAATGGTATGCAGATGAGGCGCGGAAAGCAATCAACATCTACTATTTGAATCCTAACTTTTCACGAACCACTTTATCCAAATGCCGAGAGGATTTGCGGCTCTCCGCCGAAGCTGCCGAGAAGATTGAATTAGAACTATTGCACGAGAAGCGGAATCAAGAAGATAAACGGAAACAACTTGACCTGGCAGCCCGTGTCAATGCACACTATGAGCAAGCCCTCAAAAATCTCGATTCTGCCGCACCCCAACGTGCCTTACTGGAAATGCAACAAGCGCACCGTCTCTACCTGACAGATGTTGAGACAGCAAAGCAGGCAGATTGTATCTTTAGGCAGTTGTCAGATCTGATGGTTACCCCCAAACTTATCACTACTGCGAACGACCTCATCAACGTCATCAATGAACTGCCAGCCAACGAAATATTGGCACTCAAAGAATGGTTTCATGAGCAGTTTCCACCGACTGAATCCAGCATCCCCCCTACTGCTCCGTACACGACCGTTCGTGAGACGCTCTCCGGTTCAGGGCAACCGGTTCTGGTTGTGCAAGAGCCCTCCCCGGAATCCATTCTCAGAAGGCTACATGGAGACGCTCGCACCTCTCATGAGATCACCGCCGCTCAGATCTGTCAAGCGGCTGAAAGATACGCCTATCAAGGGAACCAGCGGAAAGCGCGCTCGGAATATAAAAAAATTGGGGAATTTTATCGGAAACACGCGGAAGAATTTGCCGAATCAGAGGATTGGCGGTTCGTTGCGGATTACTATGCGCGCGCTCGATTCGCCTATATGGCGGCAAATCGCCATCGGAGTGCGAGGCACAGTGCGCGGGAAGCGGGAATGCACTATACTCGGCCGGCGGCGACCCTTGAAAAACAGAAGAATTGGGCAGAAGCGGGTCGGTTGTACACCCTTTCAGCGGAAAACTATGTCTACGCCGGATTTTTGGAAGCGGCTGACGAGAGTCGATTGCGCGCGACGATTTGCTATTTCAACGTCGCGGAAAATGCGTATGCCACAGGGAATCTCAAGGAGACTTACGATTATTGTAAGAAAACCCTGATGGTTGCTAACGAGATGAAACTCGCCTCTAATGCGGCAACAGGGGCGCGGAAATTAATTAAGGAGATCGAGGCGTTGTTTACGGCAAGCTGCCAACGTCAATCGTCTCGCCGTTCGTTGCGATAGAGGGGCATTTATCCTGCGAACGGTTCTGAATCTTAAATCTGGCATCATGGATACAGGATTCAAGATGCCAGATGTAGGATGCAAGATGCAAGATACAGGATTCAAGATGCCAGATGCAGAGCCTGCCCCCATCCATCGGGGATTCATGTGGGGAACAGCAAAAAGTATGAAAGTCCACAATAGAGGTTATTTTGATGAAATCGAAACAAATCAAAGCAACATTACGCCAGGGAGAGGTTTTAATCGGCACCTTTGTGATGGAATTCGGCGTCCCTTCGATTGCAACTATCTTAGCGAGCGCAGGCGCGGATTTTATCATTATCGACATGGAACACACCGTCTTTACCATCGAAACGGTTGGACGCATCATCCGGGCTGCCAGAGGTTCTGATTTACCGACCATTGTACGAGTGCCAGCGATTGAGCGGCATTTTATCTCCAGAGCCCTTGACGCCGGCGCTTCGGGATTGATGATTCCGCGGGTGCAATCTCCCGAAGATGTCGCAAACATCGTCGCGTGGGCGAAATACCCGCCGGAAGGTGACAGGGGCGTGGCATTCGGCATCGCTCATACCGATTACGGCGATTTTCGGAAGTTAGACGGGGTTAAATACACCCATCAGGCAAATGCGGAAATTCTCATCGTTGGACAGATTGAGACCGCAAAAGGGGTGGAAAATATCGACGCCATCCTTGCCAGCGGTGGGCTGGACGCCATCCTGATCGGGCCGTACGACTTATCGACATCGCTGGGCGTCTCTGGGCAACTCGACCACCCCCTGGTTGTCAATAGCATTGAGCAGGTGATTGCCAAAACGAAGGAACATCATATTGTTCTCGGAAGTTATGTCAATGATTTTGAAAGTGGGAAACGGTGGGTTGATGCGGGCGTCCAGTTGATTGCCTGCGGTAACGACGCTTTTCTGATAACGTGCAGATTTGCCGAAGAAGGTCAAAAGTTTAGGGATTATTCAGGAAGGAAATAAGGCGTAAAACGGAATGCGTAAAGCGTAAGAAGAGTATCTGGTGACGTCGTAACAGGAAATACAATGAGAAAATACTACTCCTACTTTAACGAGCTTGGAGCTAAAGAGATCAAACGAGCAACGTTGTTTTACCGTCATGGCGCAATCGAGCCAGTAGAATACATTGGCCTCGTGTCATCTCGGGCGGATGTTAGGTTGCCTTGGATGATCACAGAAAATTATCGTCTTGACGCAAGAAGCGCTCAAGAAGTTTTGAATATTCCAAGTGTTGATCGAGTTCGAGGGCGATGATGCGCCCTTCGATAAGTACTTCGAGCTAAAGCACGGATTGGAGCGGATTTTCGGTAAACAAGTCGATGTCATTCAAAACGGAGCGGTAAGGAATCCGTATCTGCGTGAATCCATTGAAGAAGATAGGACTCCCATCTATGAAGCATAGTGCGAAGGCCTATTTGTACGACCTCCAGAGTCGTCAGAGTAGCCCACTCCGTCAATTCATCATCTCATGAATAGCAATCGTCAGAATATTAACAATACGACAAGCTCGCCCAACGGCGGATGGCCCAGCGATGGAGGGGGTAGTTCAAGCGGTTCGTCATGTCTACCCCATGTTTGGGTACGACTTCCCGATAGCGATACTGTGGCGGATAGAATCAAGACGCTCGAAGCCGATTCAGGAATCGGTGCTCAATATAATGCCTGCCTTGCCCGAAAGTTTCAGGGACAGGGAAAGCATGTTGATGTGAGCGTGAGATTTCAATGTAAAAATTGTAAGGCATATCAGGAAATCGATTTAATCGTTGATGGTCAATTAGGAGAATGTAAGGCCGGTCATCAATCCGCTCGAAAAAAGCAGGTGCTGAACTATGTCGAAATCAGCAAACAGCTTTTTAAAAACACCCTCGTCACGATCTATTATCAAAACCAAGCCAGAGCCACAAGAGACGCCCCACACGTTGCGAATTGGGGGGCATACGCTCGGCATGAACCTTGTCCGTAAAGCAAAGCTGTCTATGAAAGGAGAGCCAAATGGCAGACACACATCAGGCCGCCTATGCAAGCGTCGAATTGACCAGAGAGGAAGTCTTCAATCGAATGATGTCCGTGTTTGAAGCACATCAGATCGGCTTTACCCATTCTGTAAACGGTCTCTGTTGGGATGATTCTTTTGCTGAATTTTATTACCATCTCGACCCAGAGAAAAAGAATATAAAGAATCTTCGCGATGCCTGGAAAATTTCAAGCCAATGGATGGGGGCGGGCTTTGACTTTCGTTTCTCTCAATGGGATTTTGAGCTTTATCTATTTACCCAGAATCAGAGGGAAAGCGTGGTTCTGAGCTTTCCACACAGTTTGTATAAAACGGCGACTATCGATGGCGGTATTGCCTCAAAATGGGTTCGCTTATTAGCGGATATTGGTCTATGTCTTGGGAAAACTGCGATGATTTGTGGCCCTGAAGTGAGAATTTTATCAGCTGAAGGGGAGGAGTTGTTTGCACAGTTTCAGCATTCTCTCAAAAATTATAGACGGGGGGACTATTTCATTCATACCGTCCTTTTTCCTCGATTGCTTTTCAAGAAATTGATACCTGGTCAGCAGCTTCCCGAGACGTTTTTCATATCAAAAGTGGTAGATGATTATCAAGTTGCAACTGGTGTCGTTAGACCATTGATAGGAACTTTCTTTAATGAATCGTGAATTGCATTATGGGATAAGCGAACAAGCCAAAGCCAGTCGTCACCGGCTGGACGATGCACGAGCCCTTTTCAACGCGGTTCGGTGGCGCGGCGCTATGTACATGGCCGGCTATGCCGTTGAATGTCTCCTGAAAACCAAACTCATGCAGGTGTACAGGTGTCGGCATCTGCGGGAATTAGAGGATGAACTTCAGCGGCGCGGAGTGCTTCCTGCTCACGAAACGGTATTCACCCATCAATTGGAAGCACTGCTTAAACTGACTCAAGGGCGAGATCGACTCAGACAAAATCAGAGCCTGTGGCGGATGTTTAATACGGTCAACCGATGGGTACCGGCGTGGCGTTACACAGCCAATCCAGCGAATCGTGAAGATGCCTCTGATTTCATGAACGCGGTTGAAAAGCTGATGCACTGGATAGAGCATAACATATAGTGGAGGAAAAAAATGGCTGATGAAAAGTTAAAGGGAAAAATTCACGATGTACTCAAAAGAGGATATTTCAGCGATTTAACAGACTTTGTGGATATTTCTGACGGTTTTGATGATCTCATCCATATTGTCGTCGTTAGTCGAAAATTCGACGGACGCCGCATGAAAGAAAAGGAAGATCTCATCTGGTCAGAACTGGTTCAAAATCTATCTCCAGAAGAATGGGGCCAGGTCTCCTTGTCAATAGGTGCAAGCCCTGATGACATTAAAACGTTATAAGTACCTAACTTTCGTCCAATAAAATAAGTTGGGCTCACTTTCTGAAGTATCTGATGGTGCACCTTTTCTAACTTTAGGCACTTTAGACACTTTAGCACACTTTATTATTTTAAAAGCTGGTATAAGGAGGAGAGCTTATGACGCAACCCCAGGTAGTGCCTTACGGTTCATGGAAATCGCCGATCACCCCGGACCTCATCGCCTCTGAAACGATCCGGTTGGGGCAAATTGCGCTTGACGGGAAGGACATCTACTGGCTTGAAATGCGCCCTAAAGAGGAAGGGCGATATGTTATTGTTCGACGGACACCGGATGGGCGAACGACCGATGTAACGCCACCCCCTTTTAACGTTCGCACGCGCGTTCACGAGTATGGAGGGGGCGCATTCGTCGTCACTAATGGAACGGTTTACTTCTCAAATTACACCGATCAGCGCCTCTACCGTCAACGTCCCGGCGCGCCACCGCAGCCCATCACGCCTGAAGGGGCGTTTCGTTATGCAGATGGCGTTATCGACCATCGCCGGAAACGGCTGCTCTGCGTGCGCGAGGACCACACGGACGCGGGGCGCGAGGCAATCAACACGCTGGTGAGTATCGCACTTGAAGGAAATGATGGCGGCCGGGTGCTTGTATCTGGCAACGACTTTTATGCGTCGCTACGCCTTAGCCCTGATGGGTCTCGCCTGGCGTGGCTTACCTGGAATCACCCCAACATGCCGTGGGACGGAACCGAACTCTGGGTCGGCGAGCTCAAGGACGACGGCTCTATCGGGCAGGTTGAACAGGTTGCCGGTGGGCCAGATAAGTCGATCTTTCAGCCAGAGTGGTCGCCGGATGGGGTTCTGTACTTTGTCTCCGACCAAACTGGCTGGTGGAATCTCTATCGCTG
This sequence comes from uncultured bacterium, assembly GCA_964577695.1. GTDB lineage: Bacteria > Poribacteria > WGA-4E > WGA-4E > PCPOR2b > CAZOAL01. Next base: position 58,813 of record CAZOAL010000018.1, read on the forward strand.
GCACCCCCCCTTACCCCCCCTTGCCAAGGGGGGGCAAGGGGGGGGTGAGCCGCTGTACGAGATGGAGGCTGAATTTGGAAGACCGCAGTGGATATTCGGCATGTCCACTTATGCGTTTGAATCTGCCAATCGCATCATCTGCACTTACAACGAACGGGGGAGTTGGCACCTGGCAAGTCTTGATACCGAGGTACGCAAACTTGAACGGATTGAGACCCCTTATGCAGAGATAACCTACCTCCGGGTTAGCTCCGGGGGAGCCGTTTTCTGCGCTGGCTCACCGACGGAACCGACATCAGTTATTCGGCTCGCCCCTTCGTCAAGCTCAAGGCAGGTTCTTGCCACGCGGCAGCTCGAAGTGTTGCGCCGCTCAAGCAATATAGCCATCGACGCCGGGTATCTATCGCACCCCGAAGCCCTTGAGTTTCCAACGGAGCACGGGCTGACGTCACACGCCTTCTTCTATCCGCCCAAAAACCGAGATTACATTGCCCCCCCCGGCGAACGCCCACCCCTGCTGGTCAAAAGCCATGGCGGTCCTACCAGTGCCACTTCGACCACGCTTGACCTGGGGATTCAATACTGGACCAGTCGCGGTATCGCTGTCCTTGATGTGAACTATGGCGGAAGCAACGGCTATGGTCGCGCTTATCGGCAGCGGCTCAACGGTCAGTGGGGCATCGTCGATGTCGATGACTGCGTGAATGGCGCACGCTACCTTGTCGAGCGGGGTGAGGTGGATGAGGTTCGGCTTGCCATTGATGGCGGCAGCGCGGGCGGCTACACGACGCTGTGCGCGCTCACTTTCCGCGACCTTTTCAAGGCTGGCGCAAGCTACTATGGGATTAGCGACCTCGAGGCGTTGGCGAAGGAGACACACAAGTTTGAATCACGCTATTTGGACAGTATGATTGGCCCCTATCCAGAGCAGCGTGACCTCTACCGGCAACGCTCGCCGATTCACTTTACGGAGCACCTCTCATGCCCAATGATTCTCTTCCAGGGGCTTGAGGATGAGGTTGTTCTACCCAATCAGGCAGAGATGATGGTCGAAGCGTTGCGCAAAAGGGGGCTACCGGTTGCTTATGTTCCATTCGCGGGAGAGCAACACGGTTTCCGTCGCGCTGAGAACATCAAGCGTTCTCTTGAAGCAGAACTCTACTTTTACGCAAAGGTCTTCGGCTTTGCGCTCGCGGATGCAGTGGAACCGGTGCAGATTGAGAATCTTTAGTGGAGGAAATAAGGAAATGAAAGGGAATGAGGAAATGGACTGTCTTCCTCATTTCCTTGTTGGCTCATGTTAAGAAATCGTGCAAAAGAAACCGAGTTTCTTAGAGAAACTCGGTTTCTCTTCACGACGAAAGGAGAAATCGATGAAAATCACTCAGGTACAGACTATCCCCATCGGCAATATGCGCCTGGTGCGGGTTATAACGGATGACGGGATTACAGGGCTCGGGGAAGTGGCTCGAGATTGTCACAGCGCGACCGTCTCCTTCGCCATTCGGCAGATGGGGCTGATAGGACGTGACCCACTTCGTATCGAAGCGTTTTGGCAGGAGATGTATCACGGCACCTTCTGGCGCGGCGGTCCGATCTGGACCAGCGCCATCAGCGCGGTTGAGAGTGCCCTCTGGGATATCAAAGCCAAGCACCTTGGGGTGCCGGTGAATCATCTGGTGGGCGGGCCCTTGCGTGACCGCGTCAAGGTTTACACACACTTCGGCGGAAAGACACCGGAGGAATGCGCCAAATCAGCACTTGAGGTGGTTGAGATGGGATTCCGGGCGATCAAGACCGATCCGTTTCGCCCATCCAACTGGACGTTGACTCCCGCAGAAATGCGCCTGGCTGTGGAGCGTATCCGCGCCACACGGGAAGCAGTGGGCGATGACGTCGATATTCTCATCGAATGTCACGGCTTCCTGAACGCGAACACCGCCATTCGCGTGGGTCAGATGCTTGAAGCGTTTTCGCCTTTCTTTTACGAGGAGTCCGCGCCGCCAGAGAATGTAGATGAGATGGCAAAGGTCGCCGATGCTGTTAATATCCCGCTTGCCACCGGGGAACGGCTTTACACCCGTTGGGGCTTTCGGGAAATCCTCGAAAAGCAGATCGTGGATTACATCCAACCCGATCTCTGCCATTGCGGCGGGTTCAACGAAGGGAGAAAGATAGCCGCCATGGCTGAAACCTACCATGTGGGCGTCATTCCTCACAATCCCAACGGGCCGATCTCTACACTGGTTGGCGTGCACTTTGGCGCATGCACGGCGAATTTTGAAATGCTCGAATTATTAAGGCCGGGGCACCTGCCACATGAGGAAGCAATCTTTCAAAAGATTCCCACCCCCACGAACGGCTATATTGAGGTTCCAACCCAACCGGGTTGGGGCATCGAACTGGACGAGGCCGTGCTCTCGAAGTACCCACCGGAGGTGTGAAGATACCGGGAAATGCCACAATACCAACCTTCACTTGCTCCGTAAGGGTGCGATGAGAAGGGACACCTGCCTCAATACCGCTCACGTCACGATTGATCATCAGGAAACGATACGGTGAACGACCACGTCTCTGACCAAACGCTCGCTTTTCTGCCATCTTTGTCCCCTCGCATCCGCCAGAAATACTCGCCGGGCGAAACGTTGTGGATAGACCAGCTTGGGAATGTTACCGTGCGCTCGTCCACAAGCGGATCAAAGTTCCGAGTGCAAGCAATCTGGATGTGGTATTCCCAACTCCTGTTTGAATGCGGCTCGGGGCAGAGCGTCAGCGAGAAGTTTGGGCTGTCTTGCAGAGGTCAAAATGGCAGACGAGGTTTAATTTTTCAAAGTGGCAAGCCACACGCTACGATAATTCTTCGATGAGCGTTTTTGCTTCTTTTAAATCCGCTGTGTCAAATCCCTCAGTGAACCAGTTGTATATCTCCTGAAGCATTTGTCGCGCTTCCTCCGATTGGCCTTGCTGCTTCAAGAGACGACTCAAGCGAATCGCCGCCCGCAGTTCTAACGACTTTGCCTGTTGATCGCGGGCAATCTGGATTGCTTTGCGAAAGCAGGCTTGAGCCTCATCTTGATCTTTCATTGAATCACTCAACAGCAAATCTCCCTTGAGCCGATGCAGTTCGGCTTCATACCATCGAACCTCGCTGTCCTCCACGACAGTCAGAGCTTTGTCCAGCAAGTTCAGTCCTTCTTTGGTTTGTCCCATTTTCCATTCTGTCTCAGCAAGAAGCGCCAGAATGATAGTCAAGCCCCGCCTTGCCCCTGTCGCCTGCCAGTCTTCAGCACACTGGCGAATTTGTTGTCGAATTCCCTCATCTCTCTGTCCCATTTCCATGAGCGCCCAACCCCGAAACAGATTTCCTAACCCTAACCAAAGGGGGAATTTCTCTGAACGTGAAATTACTTCCTCGGCTAGCGAGCAGACAGTTTCTAATTCTCCACGAAGTCGATGGAGTTCAGTCGCGTAGAAGAGCGCAAAAACCAAGGTAAAAGGGTGTTCCAACGAGCGTGCCAATTCCACTGATTCTTGGCTTCGTTTCAATGCCTGGTCCGGATAGCCCAGATACCATAGCGTCCAAGAGAGAGCGGCAAGACAAGTGACGCCCGCATCTTGACCGAAGAACCATGCGCTCGAGTGGTGTTTCTGAGCGTCATGGTAGTCAACTCCGCGCTCCAGAAATTTTCGAGAGGGGACGACCTCTCCGAGGTCATGTTGGGTCGTTCCCGCCACCTGATACGCCATTATAATGCTGCACAGTTGATGGCTAAGATTGAAACAACTAAAGCATTGACGGGATCACTGGGACGGGAGAAATGATATGGGTGAGGGCGTCGCCAGCGGGGTCTACTTCTACCGGTTCCTCACGCCCACCTTCCAGCAAATTTAAGTTTTGAATTTGAGGTTTTTGATTTTGATAGTGGGGGTTTGGTGAAGGATACGTTTCGAGCGTCCTTGCTAGACCCCGTGACGCTAGACCCCCTCTTGACTTTATCTCCTTCCGATAGCGCGTTCTTCAAGTATGAAACGGGAGTTGGCAGTTCGTTCGATGCCGGTATTACGAATATCCACCCCATTCCCGAACCCTCAACCTATCTGCTCATGAGTCTCGGGTTTTTAGGTCTGTTCGGTCTACCTTACCTGAGAAGAAGACATTGCCGAAAAGCGAAATCTGCATCGTAATCACTCGTCCAATTGTATTTCGCTCATACAACAAAAAAGCCCTGTGCCTCACGCACGGGGCTTTTTTATGCCCATCAATGGAGCGCTCCCGAAAACGCTTTCCTGGGGTACAAACTCCAGGAATGTACTATAATGACGGAAATTGGAAACATGCCCCTCACGAGGGAGTTAAGCCGACTCCTCCTTTTCAGGGTATACCCCCGCTAAAATGTAGTGCCCCGTTTCTAAGAGGATATCTGTCACACGCGAAGCGATTTCGTCGCCAATCTCCATGTAATCGTCATTGGGAGTTGTGAAGAGCATGTTAGGGTAGCCTTCTGCCCAGAAGATCTTCTCGTATGTTAAGTGCGGATATTTCTGAAGGATCTCTTCACGGAACTGTTTAATCAATTGCCACTTCGTGGGCTTTTTCATGGTTGAATCACCTCCCTGAAGCGCAAGCGGAACGTGTATCGTTTCATGTAGTTCGCCAACAACAGGCTCTTGATGAAGCAGTTAAGCTGACTCCTCCTTTTCAGGGTACGCGCCTGCCAGGATGTAGTGTCCTGTTTCTAAAAGAATATCCATACAACGCGAAGCCATTTCATCACCAATCTCGATATAATCATCATTGGGAGTTGTAAAGAGCATGTGAGGGTAGCCTTCTGCCCAGAAAATCTTCTCATATCGTAAGTGTGGATATTTCTGGAGGATCTCCTGGCGGAGCTGTTTAATCATTTGCCACTTCGTGGGCTTTTTCATAGGTGAATCACCTCCTCGACTTGACGAATGAACTCCTGAGCAAATTGAAGAATTTGACGCGCAGTACGTTCGTTAATAGGTTTGATTTCATAATCGGCAACGTGCCGTTGTTCCATCGCTTTGAGAAGAGCATCTTTCAAACGGCTCGAAAAAACTTTGCGGCGTTGAATCAGTGCCCGCGAAAACTCAGCTTGCACGAACTCATGCTTCCACATTTCACCGCTTTTTGAGATTCCATGATGAATCAAAGCGGCAATGGCGGCATGAAACATCGCATAGTACGCCCGATTGACGCTGGCATTGCGTAAGCCATGTTGCAAACAGAGATTGGCAGCCGTGAGGTTTTCTGTGGCCTTGGCTAACCAGTCTAGTTCGAGAGACATTTTGACCTCATTGGATTGAATCGTTGAAAACACGCCTTCGGGCGCATGGGTTATTTTACCGTTTCTCCAGTGATAAGTCAAGTGATCACTTGCTGCGAGGAACGGTGAGTTGGAATATCGCACGGATGATCCGTTCACGTTTCACGTTTTACGCATCACGTTTCATATTCGTGCCCATACTGAATCGTGTACCGATACCCTTGCTCGGTCAGGAACAGTTGGCGGTTGATGGCAAACTCCGCATCCTGCGAATCGCGGGTGACAATCGAATAGAAGTGGGCAATCGAACCATCCCGTTTGGGGCGGAGGATGCGTCCGAGGCGTTGGGCCTCCTCCTGACGAGAGCCAAAGGTGCCGGAGAGCTGAATCGCGACGTTGGCATCGGGGAGGTCAATCGCAAAATTAGCGACTTTGGAAACGACAAGGCGCTTTATCTCTCCTCGCCGAAACTGATCGTAAAGTTTGGCACGCTCAAGGTTCGGTGTACCCCCCGTAATCAGCGGGGCGTTCAGGTGAGCCGCAATCTGCTTGAGTTGGTCGATATATTGCCCAATCACGAGTACCTGGTCACTTTCGTGGCGTTTGATGAGTTGATGCACAACAGGAAACTTGCGTGGATTTTCGGAAGCTATCCGAAACTTCCGTCTCGCCTCGGCAACCGCGTACTCCATTCGCAGGTGTTCAGGCAAATCCACGCGGATCTCGGTGCATTCGGCGGTCGCAATCCAGCCCTGCTTCTCTAATTCTCGCCATGGCACATCGTACTTTTTAGGGCCAATCAGGCTAAACACATCGTCTTCCTTGCCATCTTCACGCACGAGTGTTGCGGTCAATCCAAGTCGGCGTCGCGCTTGGATTTCCGCGGTCATCCGAAACACCGGTGCCGGTAATAGGTGGACCTCGTCGTAGATAATTAAGCCCCAATCCATTGCTGAAAATAGCCCCATGTGAGTAAAATCTGCCGCCTTGCTTTTGCGGTAGGTCAGGATCTGATAGGTTGTCACCGTGATGGGGCGGATTTCCTTACGCTCGCCCGTGTATTCGCCAACATCATCCCGGGGGAGCGTCGTTTTATCGAGGAGTTCATCAATCCATTGGCGCACCGCAATTGTGTTGGTCGAAAGGATCAAGGTGTGACATTTGGCTTTGAACATGACCCCAAGCCCAACCATCGTTTTACCCGCGCCGCACGGTAATACAATCACCCCGCTGCCCCCGTGGGCCTCGCCACCTGCATAAAAAATCTCAGCGGCCTCACGCTGGTAATCCCGCAGATCGAAATGCCCGCCTGATTGGGTCATTGTGCGCGGCGCAAGATCGAAGTAAGTTCCCCTGACATATCCGGCCAGGTCCTCAACTGGAAAGCCAATCTTGATCAATGCGCTCTTGAGATGCCCTCGCAGGTGGCTTGGGACGCGGATGGTATTGGGAGAGATGTGCTCCCCTAACATGCTTTTCACCAATTGACTATGGGTGATTTCGGCAATGAGGGCGCGGTCCTCGGAATAGAGAACCAATCCATCATCTCGCTGCATCAACTTCACCCGTCCATAGCGAGACACATAGTCCGTGATTTCCACAGTGATGTTTTGTGGCACATCATACTTGGTATATCGATTGAGGGCATCCAGAATATGGTGGGTTTGCATCCCCGAAGCGGCGGCATTCCACAATGAAAGCGGTGTGATGCGGTAGGTATGGATATGTTCGGGGCTCTTTTCTAACTCCGCAAAACGGGCCAGTTCATCTCGTGCAGATTCATACAGTGGATTATCGACTTCCAGAAGAACTGTCCGATCGCTCTGGATAATCAGTGGATTCTGTGGATTGTAGGGCATCTGAGATCAAATCCTTTCAATTGACAATCGACAATTGACAATCGACAATTAGAACGGGGGTGGGGCGGCGAGTCGTACCATTTTCCCATCCGTCAAGTCGGGAAGCAAGGCTTGGACGTTTTTCTGAAGGATGGGATGAACGGTGTCAGGCGAGATCTCTGCGAAAGGAATGAGGACGAAGCGACGTCGGTGCATTTCGGGGTGCGGCACGATCAGATCCGGCGTGTTGATACAGCACTGTTCATAGATGAGGAGGTCAAGATCGATTTCCCTTGGTCCCCAGCGTATTCGTTGACTTCGCCCAATTCGCTTTTCAATGTTCCGTAATACATCCAACAACGGATGGGGCAATAGACTCGTTTCAATCGCCAGAACACCATTCAGAAACCAATCCTGCGCTTCGTAACCAACCGGCTCGGTTTCATAAAGAGAGGAGGCACGTATCAACGAGACCCCATCTGCTTCTAATAACCATCGCAACGCCTGGTTGATATAGGCAAAACGCTTCCCCATGTTAGAACCAAAACCGATGTACGCGTGTGCCATTTTCAATTGTGGATTGCAGATTGCGGATTTTTTCGTGAATGGTAAATCCCTTCTCAGGAAGGCAAAAGCGAACGAGGGGGGTAAGGAAAGGAAATAAGGGAAGAAAAGGAAGGACGGAAGGATGGAAGGATGGAAGAAAGGGGTGAAAACATCTCCCATCCTTCCAATCTCCCACCCTTCCATCCCAGTACTTCCAATCTTCCCTTCTCCTCCATTACGCATCACGTATCTTCATATCTTCGGACAACAATTGAGGTATTGTGCCCGCCGAAACCAAAAGCGTTGGACAATGCCACGCGAACCTCCGCCGGGCGTCCTTGATTCGGAACATAATCAAGGTCGCACTCGGGGTCAGGGGTTTCATAGTTAATGGTTGGTGGGATATAGCCCTTTTCGATGGCACACACACAGACGATCAATTCAATTGCCCCGGCGGCACCGAGCAGGTGGCCAGTCATTGATTTAGTTGAACTAATGGCGAGACGGTAAGCATGGGAGGCAAAGAGCTTTTTAATGGCAATGCTTTCAGCGACATCACCGGCGGGCGTCGATGTACCATGGGCGTTGATATAGTCAACCTCCTCTGGAGCAATCTTTGCCTCCCGGAGTGCAAATTCCATTGCTTTAGCGGCACCTTCTCCATTTTCGGCGGGGTGCACCATATCGTAGGCATCAGCGCTCATACCGTAACCAACAATCTCACCATAGATATAGGCGTTGCGCTTTAGGGCATGGGAAAGGGACTCCAGGACCAACACCCCTGCGCCTTCACCCATCACAAATCCGTCGCGATCTTTATCAAATGGGCGACTGGCATGGTGAGGGTCATCGTTACGTGAGGACATGGCACGCATCGCGCAAAATCCTGCGTAGCTCAACGGGGTGATCGCGGCTTCAGTGCCACCGGTAAACATCACATCGACCTCTCCATGCTGAATCAGCCGAAACGATTCACCAATGGCGTTGTTGGCAGTTGCACAAGCGCTCACGGATGCAAAGTTTGGTCCCTTGAGCTTCAGGTGGATGGAGACTTGCCCGGCAGCCATGTTAATGATTTCGTAAGGCACAAAAAAGGGGCTCACCCGGCTGGGGCCCCTTTCCATTAATATCCGAGCGTTCTCTTCGAGCACACTGATTCCACCAATTCCAGATCCAATTCCGACACCTGCGCGGTAAGGGTCTACCTTGGACAGATCAAGCCCTGCATCCTGGTGTGCCATGATTGCTGAAACAAGGGCATACTGAATAAATAAAGGGAAACGGGCAGCCGCTTTACGCGGCAGGAGTTGCTCCGGCGCAAACCCTTTGACCTCGCCGCCCATCTGCGAGCGATAACCTTGCGGGTCGAAATGCGTTACGCGATCGATCCCGTTTTTGCCGGCTGCGATGGATTCCCAAAATTCACTTTTGGAGTTGCCAACCGGGCTGATAACTCCCATTCCAGTAATAACGACTTGCTCCACGAACTATACCTCTTGCCTGTTGTTTTCTTGCATACCATTTCTGCGGCATGTTTCAAATTTCTGAAAGAAGGTGTTGACACTTTTTCGTGAAACGTAAAACGTAAAGGGGCTCTGTAGTAGCGACCCTTCGCTGCACTCAAGGGCAAGCTCTCAGTCGCTTCTTCAACGACGAGATTCATCACTACAAATGTAACAGCGTACCCCGTTACTTTAAATGTGACAGGTGCATGTCATGCTGAATAAAAGGAAGCATCTCAACGAACCAGATTCTTCGCCTTCGGCTCAGAATGACAACTTGTCAAAATCAAAGTAGAGACGTAAGATCTTACGTCTCTACCAAGTGGTTATAAACTTACGCCGCACTAGCTATGTGTGTTCATATACTCAATTGCATCCTGTACGGTCCGGATCTTCTCGGCATCGCTATCTGGAATTTCAATATCAAATTCCTCTTCGAGTGCCATAATTAATTCCACCGTATCTAACGAATCCGCACCTAAATCATCCATGAACGAGGCATCCGGTGTGACCTGGCCCTCATCGATTTGGAGCTGATTCGCAATAATTTTAACAATTCGATCTTGATCAACCGCCATTGATTTTATTACACCTCCTCTTTAGGTATTACTCACTTACATAACCATGCCACCATCGACCTGGATGACTTGCCCTGTGATGTATCGAGCCGCTTCAGACGCCAAAAATAAAGCGGCCTCTGCAACATCTTCGGGCAGTCCGAAAATACCCATCGGAATTCTCTCTCGCATTTGCTGTTGGTCCTGTTCGGATAAGCTCGTTGTCATATCAGTTGTGATAAAACCCGGAGCAATCGCATTCACTGTAATGCCACGTCTTCCAACCTCTTTCGCGACTGATTTGGTCAAGCCGATGATGCCTGCCTTAGAAGCCGCATAATTGGCTTGACCCACATTCCCCATTAAGCCAACAACCGATGAAATGTTAATAATCCTCCCGCTTTTCTGGCGCATCATGGGACGGATAACCGCACGCATGCAGTAGGCGGTGCCTGTGAGATTCGTTTGTAAAACCGCCTCCCAGTCCTCATCCTTCATCCGCATGAATAGGGCATCGCGGGTAATCCCAGCGTTATTCACAAGAATATCAATGCAGGAAAATTCTTTCAGGGTCAAATCAACGAGCGCTTCCACATCTGCTTTGTTGGAAATATCCGCTTGAGTCGATTTTGCGTTCCAGCCTTCACGCACGAATGACTCTGCCACAGCCGTGACCGATGAAGCAGAACGTGAGCAAAGCATTACGCTCGCACCTTCCTCACAGAATTTTCGGGCAATCGCTTCGCCAATCCCCCGTGATGCACCTGTTACAATCGCCACTTTGTCTTTGAGTTTCATTCAGCTTATCCTAACGTAATGCGTGAAACGTAAAATGTGGTTGCGTATTTTCCATCTGCTTCAGCACGTCGGCGGGGCCCTCAAAGCAGAGTTGGCTTAATTTCCGTTCTAAAACGGAATCCGCTTCTTCAAAGATGACATGGGCAACAGGATATTCTTGGAAAAGTTCCAAGCCCATTCCTACTTTTTGTGCACCTTGACCGGGGCAAATAAATGCGAATTGGGTCATAAAATTGAATACCAAGAAATACAAAATATGGGAAGCTGCGTTGGTCAACACATGACACTGCTACCACACCCACATCTCCTGATGCCCTTTGTCAAAGATTGCAGCTTCGGCTCCGCGATAATCTTCCGGAAGTAGAGAGATTGATATGAACGTACCGTCATCAAACCTTAAGCGGATCTCCTGACCCTCCATAACTGAAGCTGTGCATACAGTTCGACCAATCCGATCACACAGCATGTCACGATAACCAGGGTTCCCCCACTTTGACCAACCATTTCCTGCTTGAACCGTAGGCGGTGTAAATGCTGTTAAACAGGGACCGTCAAAACGCAATTGAACGTAGTCTTGTACAAACTCGACTGAACTTAACTGAGATCCAACGATGGTGCTCAGTGGCTCTTTCATTATCATATCCATGCCTTCGAGAGTGTCGCCTTTGTGCGTAGTGCATCACGGCAAAAATATATGGTCAGAGCCCTGAAAAGGGTTGGAAACTTTTCAAGGATTGGGTCGTTATCCATCTGCCCACGAACTTCTGCCTTCGTGTACTACGGTGTTAAAGGGCGGTGCCAAGTGGGGTCATTTTACGACAAAATCTGCATTCCCAGGCATGGGCTGATCTTCCTCCATAGAAAACCTATCATACCCGAATTGTCAATGAAGTCGTTGGGTATGTTTCAAATTCCCTGAAAAATGACTTGACACTTTGAGAGCAGGAAACCTGCACGGATGGGAGAGAGCCCTTCCAATCCTTGGGTTGAGCCTGTCGAAACCTTCCCTCCTTCCATTCCTTCCATTCACAAAACGTGTCAGGAGGTTTCTGAAACATGCCTTAAATCGTGCTAATGAACTTAAAAAGGTATTTAGAGCTTAATCACCGTACTCCCCCATGTGAGTCCCGCGCCAAACGTCACCAGGAGGACCACGTCCCCTGGTTTTACCCGCCTTTCACGAATGGCTTCATCAAGTGCCACAATGGTTGTCGCGGCGGAAGTATTCCCGTATCTGTCCACGTTAATATACACTTTTTCAGGGGGGATGCCAAGTCGATCACCGACCGCTTCGATGATGCGCATATTCGCCTGGTGCGGGATGAAGAGATCAATTTCATCAATCGTCAGTCCCGCCATGTCTAACGCACGTTGGGCGGCTTCTGGCATAATGCGGACACCGAGCTTGAACACCTCGCGTCCGCGCATTTTGATGGTGTGCAGTCTTTGATCGACCGTCTCATGGCTAGCCGGGAGGCGCGAACCGCCCGCCGGCATTCCCAGCAGATCTGAATCTGCATAGTCGCCATCAGAACCGATGTACGAAGCCAAGATTCCTTTCTCTTCATCCGTCCCCTGAACAATCGCAGCGCCAGCCGCATCGCCAAATAGAACGCAAGTGCTTCGGTCTGTCCAATCGAGAATTTTGCTGAAGACCTCCCCACCAATGACTAAAATTGTATCATAACGTCCAGATTTAATCATCCCATCCGCCAAATCAAGCCCGTAAATAAAACCTGCGCACGCCGCAGAGAGATCGAAGGCGCACGCATGCTTTGCACCAATTCCTTTCTGCACATAACACGCTGTTGAGGGGAAAAACGCATCGGGGGTGACGGTTGCCACGATAATCATTTCGATATCGAGCGGGTCAATCCCTGCCTTCTTCATCGCCAGCCGGGCCGCTCGGATACCTAAATCTGAAGTTGCCATATCGTCTTCAACGATATGACGTTCGACAATGCCAGTACGCTGCCGGATCCACTCATCGCTGGTATCGACTATCTTTTCCAGGTCGAAGTTGGTTAAAATTTTTTCTGGGGCGTAAGAACCAGTCCCCGTAATTGCCGCATATCGAGCCATTACGATATATGATACCATTTCAGAGTTGAATGGCACTAACTTAAGACCCAAAGGCACGTCACCAGTAGATAGTGTTAGGGGTGACGGGGTGTTAGGGGTGTTAGGGGCATCGGAGTATGAGGGGCATGGGCGTTTCCTTCTCAATACACTCAATACACCCCAATGCTCCTAACACTCAAGAGACTCCTCACACTCCCATGCTCCTCACACTCCCATGCTCATACCGGCGTGGTTTTTCGTTAAGTTAGTGCCATTCATTTCAGAGTTGGTATCAGCTCCTTTTCTATCATTGATTTAATCTTGTCATCGCTCCGCCCCGATGCTCAATATTTCGCGTCGTTTATCCAGATCCGTGGAGCGGGATAAACTTTTTGTGGGGTATTTGTGTCAATCCATACAGGCTATTCAGCTTCAACAGATTTCAGGATTTGCCGGCCCTTGTAGTAGCCACAGCTCGGACAAACGCGATGAGACGCAATCGTTTCTGAACAGTGGGGACACGTTGAGTAGAATTTTTCTCGAAGTGCGTGATGGCTTCTTCTCATACCTTGTTTAGATCGTGAAGTTCGATGTTTTGGATTTGCCATTTCTTTCTCTCGTTCATTTGAGTGAACCAGAATTCACCTCCTTCATCAAAGGTTAGGTATTAGGTATTAACCAAGGGGGCTAATTCATACAAAATCCAGCACCTAAAGCAGACCACTAAATAATTCACCACAGGTTAATATTCGCTTAAGTTTTCAATTCAATCAGGCATAAGCGGCAACAGGCATTTGAATATAGCGATCCGGTTTCTCAACGTTCTGATGAATAGCGAAGAAACGCCGCTCAATTTCTTCAAGCACGGCCCCGTCATAGTAAATCATCCCACACTCGATGCATACCTCGACAGGAGTGTTAGGCACGAACAAATATTTCCCTTCATGGCTATAGAGGTATTCGATTCGTCGCTTCTCATAGCGATCACTGCCGCAAAAACTACACTGAACTTTCCTCATTTTATCTTTCATTTTGTTCCTCCTCGTGTCCAGGGATCAACAAACTGAGGGGGTCGTGGAATGTAAACCGTAATAATCACGACCTTTTCGCCACGCCAGCCACAAACAACGTGAATGGGTGTTTCTCCTGCAAACCCTACAATTAAGCAACTTTCACCCCGACCCGTGTCGGGGTATTGCTCCAATATCTGACCATTCAAAATTGCCTCAATGATTTGAGTCAGGGTCAGTTTGTCAGCCTTGCGCTCCTCTTCCGCATGAAGGCTAACCACATATTGCTTATTGCGAATGTGTGTCTTGATGTCTTCTATGTCCATGTCAGATCGGTTAGAATCAGGTGTCTAACCCCCGCTTTTTTCTAACACCGCCTCCCATTTCACATTTTTCATTTAGATCCATTCCCTACGGCACGGTTGGGATGGTTAAACAAATCCGCCAAAACTGCAAGCGGCTGGGAAACCGTTTCAAGGGCGTCACAGTTGCAGTCGGCAATATTCAGATTTTCCCCGCAGTGATGACACAGACCTTCGCACGATTCCGCGCAGAGGGGCCAAAAGGGAATTTCTAACGTGATGGCCTGACGCACATCTTCAGAAAGGTCGATGCAGTCTCCGGTATAATATCGTGCGCCGGCATCAATCAGAAGCGGTTCTATTGGATTCGATTCATCTGTAGGATAAAATTGCACTTCGATGTCAGCTTCAATGTGGGTTTCAAACGGTTCAGCACATCGACGGCACGGGGCCTCAATCAACGCCGAGAATTTGGATTTCACATAAACCTCCCCCACCCGGCGTAAGAGTTGAAGGCGTCCATAAAGGTGCCCCACCACCCGAACGTCTTCGATCTCCAGCCCGACTTCTGCCGGGGACACCAGAAGTTCGTGTGAACTCATCCGATCATCGTGAATTTCTTTAACACGGAATTCTAACGTTTTCATGGTTTCGATACGCTACGCGACTCAACCCAAGGATAAAGTGCTTCCCAGTTCAAACTTATCATGAATGGCGCGCACTGCACGTTTAGTTTGCCCTTTGTCAATCTTTGTTATCCTTTTGCTGATTATCCCATTGGGGGTGGTTGGTCGATCTGTTTTGGTAATTGATTTGCTAACGTGTAGGCTGCTGCGGTAACCTGTGATTGCCGATCGGGTTTACAGTCAAGATACTCAATCATCTGCTCTTGGAGACTGATGATTGCAAACAGGATGCTTTCAATACAGCTATGATCGGTATCAGCCCCAGACAATTCCAGGGCCCTGTATGCACCTTTGAGTCTCTCACGAGTAATTCCAAGTTGGCGGTCGTTTTCAATTTTAGCCATGACAATTCACCCTTCCCGGATCGGCGCTTAAAATGCCACCTCTTCTTCAATCCGAATCAACCGGCTGGCACACTTAACGACATCAAGCGCATCAATCGCCCGCATGGCTTTCTGCATCTCTTTTTCAATCGCCTTGTGAGTCACCATAACGATTGAGGCAGTATCATCGGCGTCATGACGTTCCTTCTGAATCACGGATGCAATGCTGATACGGTATTTCGCCAAGATACTGCTAATCTGCGCTAACACGCCCGGTTCATCCATAACAACAAGGCGAACGTAGTAACGGGTTTCAATATCATCCATCGGGCATAAAGAGATGGCGGCTTGCGATTCGGAAAGCCAAGCGCGGGGAACATGGGATTGACCCCTTCCCAAAATTGATTTCGCGGCATCAATGATGTCTGCCACAACTGCGCTCGCGGTTGGCATTTCACCGGCACCCTGTCCATAAAAGAGAGTTGGGCCAACGGCATCACCGATGACGCAGACAGCGTTGAATGCCCCCCCCACGTTTGCCAGCAGGCTCCGTGCAGGCAGCATCGTTGGATGCACGCGCACTTCAACGTTGTCACCATTGCGCTTGGCGATGGCGAGCAGCTTGATGACGTACCCAAGTTCGTGGGCGTACTGAATCTCCTTTGGGGTGACTTTCGTGATTCCTTCGACGTAAACTCGCTGCATGGGCATGTTGAACCCGTAAGCAAGAGAGGTGAGGAGCGTCAATTTGTGAGCGGCATCAACGCCTTCAACATCAAATGTGGGAGCGGCTTCGGCGTACCCTTTGGCTTGCGCTTCCTTCAGCGCCACTTCAAAATCGATTTCCCTTTCATCCATCTGGGTCAGGATATAGTTGCATGTGCCATTGATGATTCCATAAATGGAGAGGATGCGGTTCGCAGCGAAGCTTTCCCTCAATGTCTTGACGATGGGGATGCCACCTGCCGTGCTTGCCTCAAAATTAAGGCTCACATTGTGTTCGGAAGCGAGTTGAAAAAGCTCGAACCCATGCTCGGCGAGCAATGCCTTGTTCGCTGTCACAATGTGCTTCCCATTGCGGAGGGCTTTGGTAATCAGGTCCCGGGCATCGGCGATTCCTCCAATCAACTCTACGACGATATCGATTTCAGGATTGTCGACAATTTCAGCAGAATCTGTTGTCAGGCAATCTGCTGGAAGGTGAACCCCCAAACGAGATGCCGGGAGCCTTCGTTTCGCAATTTTGGCGAGTCTCAATTGGATTCCGGTGTTTTGGAAGATGAGCTCGCTCTGATTGAGCAAAATTTTGGAGACCCCCGTGCCGACCGTTCCCCATCCAAGGAGTCCCACGTTAATGCTGGGTTTACCCACAATGACCTCTCTATCTTGGCGCTTTGTCATAAATTATTGTGGTATCTCAAAAATAGGCTTGGCCGAGTCAACAGCAACCCCTTATCGCGTCACGCATAAAACAACATATAACACGAAAACCGTCACGATCATCAGGAGCGCTGACGTTATGCTGGTTCGCTTGATAGACAAGGTTACCCCTTCGCATTGGGAACCTTGTCTATTTTGTGTAGAGGAGAAGGTTAAACATGGTAATCACAGCAGACTAGATCTATTTGGAAAGGAGTTCTTTATAAGCCAGCAGCGCGGCGGGAAACTAAAAAAACGATACAGCATCACATCTGATTAGGTCATAAAATAAAAAATCGGGGCGACTGGATTCGAACCAGCGACCACTTGAACCCCATTCAAGTGCGCTTCCGGACTGCGCTACGCCCCGTTAAAAATTCCAATACCTAGAAAGACGCATAAATAGTAGCATTCATACTGAAACCTGTCAAGAAAAAAGTTTAAAATTGAGGCATATTTTTATCCGTTCGCCTGAAAGTGTAACTCTATTTTTGAAACATGCCCTCAAGGTCACAGGGTGACCATGAGGGCGTTGTTCGTTTGTGGTGATTCCTCACCTTTTCCGACGTCGCCGTCCCAGACCGATGAGGCAGAGAAGACCGGTGACCAGTAGCAGGAGGCTACAGTTGTCGGCATCACCCGTTCCGCAAGAGAATCCTGCTGATGGAGGTGGGACAACCGACGCGTTAGCCCACCCCCGGTAGGAATATTTTACCCATGAATCGATCATCTCAGAGGGTGGGTAAAAATAGTCCTTTTGAACCTTCGGAAGGATCTGACCCGATACGGACTTGTGAAATGAAGCCCTAGTACCCATTGGTTAGTAAACCGATAAATCAAGCTATCTATTCATGTCTCAACGCCTCAATCGGGTGCAACTTCGCCGCTTTCCACGCGGGATACGCACCGAAGAAAACTCCGATCCATGCCGCCACGAAAAACGCTAGTGCGGTGTATACCGGGGAGATAATTGTTCGCCAACCCCAAAGCGAAGGCACCACCCGCGAACCAATCACCCCAACCCCGATGCCGATGACGCCGCCGATAAGGCTCAGGGTTATCGCCTCAATCAGAAACTGTATCAATATATCATGGCGTTTGGCACCGACTGCCTTTCGTAAACCAATCTCTTTGGTGCGCTCGGTCACCGAAACCAACATGATATTCATGATGCCAATGCCACCGACAATCAGGGAAACCACAGCAATACCGCCAATCATGTAGGTAAAAGTTTTTCCAGATTGTTCCAATGTCTCTAAGAATTCCGCCTGATTCCGCACGTTAAAATCCATCTCCTTGTTGACGGGTAGCTTGTGCTGTTTCCGCAAAAGAACCTCAACTTCTGTTTTGGCAGTTTCCATTGATTTACTATTGATGGCTTCGACGTTGATGTTTGAGAGATACTCGACCCCAAAGACCCGTTTCATTGCCGTCGTCACAGGAATGATGATCTGATCATCGGGATTCCGAAAGCCCTCCGAGCCCTTCTCTTTCAGCACACCGAGCACACGGAAGTTGATTCCGCGGATCTTGATATCCTCACCGATCGGATTCATCTTGTCACTGAACAGATTATCAACGACGGTCTTTCCCAACACGCACACGCGCCGCCGATGGAGAAGGTCAGCCTCTGTGAAAAACGCACCTTTCACGACCGGGAAATTCGCCGTCCGCTGGTATTCCGGTGTCGTGCCAACGATGCTGGTATTGGTGTTTTTGTTCCCGTATTTCGCCTGGGCGCGCTGGTTCACTTCAGGGGCGACATAGATGATATTCTCACCCCGTTCTTTGAGCAAAACGGCATCTTCATATTTCAGTGTCTGCCGGCTGCCTTCCCCAAAGCGAACCATTCCAAACTGCTGTTGCCCGGGGCGAATGGCGAGGATATTCGCACCCAGTGTCTGAATCCGCGCGGTGATGTCGGCTTTCGCCCCCTCGCCAATTGAGGTCGTGGTCATAATCGCTCCCACACCGATAATTACGCCGAGCATGGTAAGGGCCGAGCGGAGTTTGTTTGCCAATAAACCCTGTAACGCATTTGCAAAGCTTTCAAAAATTCCCATTTTGTTTACCTCCTCATCACGTAAGTAAGTTTTGGTGATTCCTATAAACCAAGTTTTTTTGAAAAACTCGGCTTCTTCTTCTCATCTGGACCCATATCCGAAAATAGCGAACATTACAAAAAAGTGTATTAGGGCGTGTTGACGAACTGTTTCGCAATCTAACTGTAGCCCAAGATTCTATCTTGGTTGGGGACGAGGTGCCAAGTTAGAAACTTGGGCTACGAGCGCATTTGCCCGAGTTCGTCAACACGCCCTAGTCACGGATGTGTTGCACCGTTATCCGCCGTTGAAGGGTTCGTAAAACATGCTGCCAGCTTGTTCTAAATGATGATGAAACAAGCAAGCTGCATGTTCTACTTCTGCAACACTCCGCTGACCATTACAAACATTACAAAAAAGTGATGACATTTCTTGAGATCGGGGCTTGTTATCACAACACTTTGACCACAACAACCGTCATATCATCCTCGGGTTCGCCAGGGGCTGTGAACTCGCGGACATCAGTCAGGAGCGCATCCACCCACGCCTGGGCAGGTTTTCGTTGCGCAACAAGTGAAGAGAGGATGACACCCATCCGGGCTTTCTCGTACTCCTGCCCGTGGATGTCTCTGGCTTCGGGAAATCCATCGCTAAAGAGAAGCAGCACATCCCCAGAATGCAACGGGACGGTCGTCCCCACATATTCGGCGGGGAGCAGACAACCGAGGGGCACCTCGTTCTGGATGGGCAATTCAACAGGTCTCCCCTCCCGAAGCAGGATGGGTTCGGGAAGCGCTGCGTTGAAATGCGTCAAGGTGCTTTGAATCCCGATTCCATCGGGGGTCTTATCGCGAAGTTTGATGTGGGCAAACGACATAGCGACAAACGCCCTTTTGGGAAGTATCTCCTGTAGCGAGTGGTGCATCTTTGCCATAATTTCGTTCGGGGGACTCCCGCTCCGGCTTTCTGATTGCAGCATGCCGTTTGCGAGAAATGTCGTCGTCGCGGCTTTCATACCGTGTCCTGTCACATCCATCAACACGATTCCGAGTTGCGTCCCCCCCCTGTCCACGGGGGGGCTAAGGGCGATACCCCCGGGTCCCCCCCCCACCCCGGCCCTCCCCGTGGACGGGGAGGGAGAAGGGCGGGGGGGGGCGTCGTCCAACCAGAGATAGGTGAAGTAATCCCCACCGACCTCTGTCGCCGGCTCGCAGGCACCGGCGATGTCAAAACCTTCGATCTTAGGTGCAGCCGCAGGCAACAATGACAGTTGCATATCGCGGGCATCGCGCAGTTCGGCAACCGCCGCTTTCTGATAATCCGAGATGCGCCTGCGGTACTTGACGAAAGCTATCGCTAACAGGATCAATGTTGCGAGCAAAAGCAAGCCCGCACCCCCGATCGGCACAAGAAAACCCGCCGTTGTGTAGAATGGCGTTGGGAGAGTGATGCGAACCGTCGCCAGGTCGGAGGTGTTCAAATCTCGGTCCATTGCCTGTACCTGAAAGGTGTAATCCCCCGGCTTCAGATTGAGATATTCGACCTCCTCCCGGTTGGTGGGCTTTTGCCAATTAGATTCTTTACCAACCAATTGATAATAATAGTGCATCCGACCGGGCCGGGTTCTGAAGCTAATCGCGTGGAAGCTAAAAAACACCCGTTTGGTCCCCGCCGGCAGTTTGAGATGTTCACCGGGGTCATAGTAGGCCTGCGTGTCAGCGACAACCCGCGTGATAGCAATCGGTGGCTGAACTTTGACCGGAGGCATAAACCGAATGACTCCGCCACCGAGCGTTCCAACCCAAACGGTTCCACTTCTATCCATGTAAAGGCACGTCATGGTATCATTGGGAAGTCCATCCCGCGAATCAATGGTCATGAAAGATTGGCCATCGTAACGGCTGACCCCACCGTCGTGTGTCCCCAACCAGATGACCCCCGCCTCGTCCTGAAGGATCGCACTGATATAGTTACTTCCGAGCCCGTCCGCTGTGGTGTAAGATGCCCAATTTTTTCCGTCATATCGACTCACACCGCCTCCATCGGTCCCGAACCACATCGCCCCGTCCCGATCTTGAAAGATGGATGAAACGGTGTTGTGTGCCAATCCGTCCGCTGTGGTATAAGTAACCCAATTTTTTCCGTCGAATCGACTCACGCCATTTCCGGGTCTCGTTCGATTCCCCGTCCCGAACCAGATTGCCCCGTCCCGGTCTTGAAAAAGAGCGGAGACGGTGTTATCTGCCAATCCGTCCGCTTGCGTATATGTGCGCCATTCTTTTCCATCATACCGTCTCACCCCGCTGGAACGCATCGGATTCCCTGTCGCGAACCAGAGCGCCCCGTCCCGGTCCTGAAGGATGGCACTCACGCGGTCTGGAGCGAATCTATCCTGTCCGGTGTAGGTGGTCCAATTTTGCCCGTCAAATCGGCTGATGCCCCCGAAAGGCTTTCCAAACCATATCGCACCGGTTTTGTCTTGTTGGATAGCGCTTACATGGTCACCTCTCAACCCATCCCGTCTTGCGTAGGTGGTCCAATTTTTCCCATCGTACCGACTGACGCCCCCACCCGACGTCCCAAACCACATCTGACCTTCCACATCCTGCGTGATGGCGCTCACCTTGTTGCTTGCCAATCCATTCGCCTGCGTATAGATAATCCAACTTCTCGTGTCAAGCCGACTCACGCCACCGCCTAACGTTCCGAACCAGATCGCCCCCTCTTTGTCTTGCATGATGGCAGAGACGGTATTGCTTGCTAACCCCTCCTCTGTCGTGTAGGTTTCCCACTGTTCACCATCATACCGACTCACGCCCCCATTGTCTGTTCCGAACCACAAGGCCCCTGAATCGTCTTGTAGGAGCGCATGAACAAAGTCATCTGCGAATCCATCCTGTTTTTTATAGGTTGTCCACTTTTCCCCATTGTATCGGCTCACCCCATCTCCTATTGTGCCGACCCAGATTGCGCCGGCTTTGTCTTGCAGGAGCGCTGTTACCCAGTGTATTGCACCCGCTTCAGGTCGGGGAGGGGCAGGGGGCGTTGGCCGGGCCTCGGTGGGTTGAGGAACCTGGGTTGATTTCGATACGCCTGCGCTACTCAATCCGGCGGAGTCGGAGCGAAGTGGCGTATCGACACCCGAAGCCGTATTGGGACCAGCCCCGGGCGATCCGGCCCCCCCCCTCGCCCGGTTTCGATATTCGGTTTCGATACGCTCCCCCGGAGCTCCCCCACCAACGCCGCGACGCAACCGGCGTTCGTTCATATCAATATCTGTCCATCCCTGAATCGTTCCGGCATAAAATTGCCACTTCTTCCCATCGTACCGACTCAGACCGCCCATTGTGCCGACCCAGATGGTTCCGGTTTGGTCCTGCATAAGAGCCGTCACCCCGCCTCGCGGGAACCTATCCGGCGCGGTTACTGTTTGCCACTGCGTCCCATCATATCGGCTGATTCCCCTTCGCGTCCCCACCCAGATCGCGCCTTCTCTATCCTGCATAAGGGCAGTCACATCATTGTGTACCAACCCATCGGCTTGGGTGTAGTTCTGCCACCGCCCACCGTCAAACCGGCTGACGCCGCCGTTTGTACCCACCCAGATTGCCCCGGCTTTGTCCTGCAAAAGGGCGTTAATTGCATTGCCAGCCAGCCCATTTTGTTCTGTATAGGTGATCCAATTCTTTCCATCGTACCGACTCACTCCCTCCCATGTCCCGAACCATATTGTCCCATCTTCAGCTTGCAGGATGGCGGTAACGCTATTATTTGCCAATCCATCCACATAGCGATAGGTTTTCCAGATGCCGGCCGTTCTGCCCCTTTGCGCAATGGGTTGTTGCGCGTTGGCTCGGAAGGCAACGCCGAGCAGAATCATCATCAGCCAGCCGATTGGAAGGGCATACTGAACGATTCGGTATGTTGGATAGGTCTTTACTGTTTTTGATTTCATATCGTTCTTGGGAACAATGGTATGGATACGGCTGCATCGGCTCGCCCCAATCTTCAATCTTCGCCCCTTCTTTGATCGAATCCGGGTTGACCTGGGAATCCTCGCCGCATCATAAAGCCGGGGCGGGGCACCTCAATGATATAACCTTCCTGCTCGCCGTTGAGTTGCGCCTTCACGGATTCCACCCGCTTTGCCACGAACGGCTTCAATCCGGAGATCTCTTGATTCATGAAGGGAGGCGGAGGCATGGGGGCTCGGCGAGCGGCGTTCTGTTCCTGTTGGTCAGATGGCTGCCCACGCCGGGATATGCTGCGCATTCCGGGGCCACGCTCCGGTACAATGTGCTCCGTGAGACTTTTTTCAAACTGCTTTGGCGGAGACAGATTGTGTGTCTCGGCAACGACAGCATCGTGAATCAGTGCATAGAGCCGGTCAATCTCCACAGACATCCGCTCCGGATGGAAGTGGGTTTCTATCAGTTCACGCAAATTCGTGTGATATTGTTCTTTATACTTTTCGTTTTTCAGAAGTCGATCTATGAGGAGCTTCTTCCCTGCCGAGGGTTGGTCGATATCCAGAGAAAGCATCTGCTGGATATTCCCCATCTGGAAGTTCCCGAACGCTTCATTCAGGTCCCAGGGAATCATCTCGTACTGTCCGGTTGCGGTGTTATGATAGAGATAATAGTTATGTCCTGTTCCCAGATAGCTATCTAAATTCACCAACAAGGTATTCACCGCCAAAAATCTCAGGAATGAATCCACATTCAAAAACTGCTCAATCTCTTGAGCAAACTGGGCATCGTCCGAATTGTGGAGAAACTTGATGAACTGAATCAGGCGAGCCGTGTCTGACGTTTTCTCTTTGGATTTCAACTCGTAATGTTGCGCATATCTTTTCCAATCCTCACCGAAATCTTCAAAATCGTTGACGCGATCCGGCTTGACAAGCAGCCCATCTCCATTTCCAAACCGATCCTTTAGAAATCGCGGATCGACCTGCTCAACCATCGTGTAAAGCCCAAGGTACTCCCGATCGTATCTCCCTTCAACGGTGAGATATAGCCTGGCATAAGCGGCACGGGGCGCGGGGACTTTTGCCTTTTGAAACAGGTCATAAGCCAGTTTCTCTCGCATCAAGGATGGGTCCTTAAAACCGTTGCTAAAATTCAATTTATTATATCCGTGAAAGGTCTGGTCTTTCACAAATCGATCGAAATCGAATTTGAACGGCTTCTTCAAAGTATCACCGCTTGACCGGAACGACGAATTTCCTTTGAAGCGGATTCCAACCTCATGATAGCGCTCGTCTTTGTACTTCACTGTTCCTTTGACGTATTCAAAGTTGCTTTCTCCTATTCCTATCATGAACCTCGGCCCGCCCGGCCGTGCCTCGCGAGGTGGCGGAGGAAATCCACCGCGTCTGACCCCATCCGCTTCCGGTGGGGGTGGAGGGGGCCATTCAAACCCACCGGCAGGGGGAGGCATCGGCGGGCCCGGTCTCAAGCCTTCCGGGCGTTTCGGCTGCATTTTCTCCCAATCCTGCGGGGTAATGGCGATGGTGAACGAAGCAATTTCCTGTGCCTCAAAGATGTCCATTTCAGCACCTGTAGACAGTTCTTTAATCTCGGCGTTGCCGAGCAACACGCTCAATAGAATGAATATACCATATATGAACAAACAACGCGCAATCTTTTTCATTTGCATGATACGAATTTTTTACTGAGACCCCGATCAAAGATCGGGGTTTGATGAAAGACCTTTGCTTTTTTAGTTCCCTCGATGGAGCGCATCGTTTCAGATGAGTCCACGTATCGAAATCCCGATCAAAGATCGGGCTCTGGGGCTCGCTTGTGCTTCATAACTGAAAAGGTCGTATGAATAACGCTTTCTGTTTATAACAATGCACCCTGGCTGTTAAAGAAAATGTTCATTTTTTGAATGGGAGCAACCTGCTTTAAGGACGTTTGAAGGTCATCCAGATGCTTTGAGTTCAAGCCAGAAAAACTATAATGGATGGTTGTTAGATTCTCCGAAAAGGAGACACTCTGAAGTTTTCCATTCGAGAGGTGATATCTTAACAGAGAAAGAATCCTATTTTTGGTTTCAGTGAGGGTATCCCCATTCAGGGTGATGAGTAAAATGCCGTCGTTTCTCTTGGACTGAAACAGGCGAGGAACGTATTTTTGGAATGTTAAAGCCATCAGGGCAACGCCGAGCAAGAAAAAGAGCAATAGAAACTGAAATGTCGCGCACACAACGGAAGTCGCGATCAGCAGCATGATAAATCCGACCTCTTCAGGTTCTTTGATTGGGGTTCTAAATCGAATAATGGATAGCGAGCCGAGTAACCCCAAGGAGAGTGGCAAAGAAAATTGAATCGCTATAAAAAGCGCCGTGATAGATGGGCTCAGCAAAAGAAAACAGCGATGGATTTGCGAACCGGTTGCGCGATTTTCATAAAATACCTGATATAGCCCTGAGACGACATAAGCGACGATAGCCGACAAAATTAAAGCAAAAATGAAGCCCGAGACGGTTATCGGTTGGACATTGGGATTATTTATGAGCTTGCTTGCTTCATTGATAAGAGGGTCCATAATTACACCTGCCTTGCCAACGGTTGCATCAAATATTCCAAACATCGGGCATACTTGGAAAACGCTTCCTTCGTTAAATGAACGTGAATTGGGTGCAGCGAACTGAGGAGTTGCCTGTGCCTTCCTTTAATTTCCAATACCCCTGCGCCTAAATATACCGGAGGTAAACCCGGAACATAAGTAGCATTGACATGCGTACAGCAAATCTCTGTGTCTAAAGCGATTCTTGCGCCACTTTGCGCATCTACAAAGCGATAACGGTTATATTGAATCAGTAACATCGGGACTAAAATCCCTGTTGGAAAGTACCCCAATTCGTAAACCCGAGAGGGCAGACTTAAAATTTCTTCATCTGAAAACGGATCGATGACCAGTTTCTTTGAAGAGATGACCAATTCCATCCGTTCTTTCTGGCGGACGGTGCCATATTTTCGCTTGATTTCTAAATAGCACTTCACATCGAACGCCTGATTCGACTCCTGCAGATTTTCATACCAGCGCAGGCGGACCTTCGATTTCAGGTAATCACTATTCCGCTTCTCATCATAGAGAGAAAGGGTCGGTGTGTCGTAGTAGAGGCTTGAAATAGTTCCGAAGTAATAAGCGGGATCGCGAATGTAACAGTATTGGAGCCAATCCAAAATCATCTCCTTTTGTTGGGCGACGAAGATATACTTTTGTTCGATGTTTTGAAAGGCATCTGTATTCATTTACGATCTGCTCCTTTCCCCCGGGGTCATCGTTAGCGGAAGACGTGCGACAAACTAAGAACCGTCCTTTGCCGAGTGATGTTTGAAAGCCAGAAACTGCCGCCGTCAACTGTAACGGCTGGTTAGGCGAGGACTCCATCTGCCACGCTATCCTCCCCCATTATCCGCTGCATAGGCAACCGACATTGAGCCCTGCAATTGTTCCTCAGAAGCGTAGTAAATAGCAGACCAATCAATGGAGGCAACCCAACATTGTTCATCTTCGTTGTAATGTATAGCTCCTTCAACAAGCAGTTCATCAGGTTGCCCTTGGTCATCAACATCATCGGTATAGAAAGTCAGAGACAGACCTTCTTTCAATTCAATTCCCTGATTCGCAAGCTCCTCAAGGGTTCCAGCACATGTTAATCTCAAGCGATTGAAATTATCTAAATTCTGAAAATCGGCATATATTTTGGCTGTCAACATCTGTTTGCTCCAAAATCATGGATTTCGTTTATTCGGGTTCTTAATCGTCGGGCAAAAGAGTCGGCTGGCTTGCTCCGGAGTTAAACCGCTTAATGCCGCATGATTCGGATTGGTCCTTGTCGGAGAGGGAACAACATCACCCCCAGCGGCTCTGATGGCACCAACCGTGGTGACTCCCACCTGATTATGCGGGATTCCCGGATAACCGGTTGGTGGGTTTGAAGCCGTCAATTCTTCAAGGGATAAATCTGGCGCACAGTTCACGGACACGTTTTCAAGTTTTTCGCCTTCACCAACCGCAACTCCCGATCCTTTGGCGAAATGAATCGGCAAGTTTTGTCCGCCGCGAACGACCCGTGCGTCATCAGGGAGTGGTGTCTTTGGAGAGTCAGCCATAAGCGACGATCCTTGTTAAAAATACGTCTTGTTCAGGTGCGAATCAAATCAATCATTATGCGGAGTGCTACCATGACGACCATCAGTATCACTGCCAAGATGAAAGTGATGTTTTGGACAACACCAAGTAGCCTAACGACAAAGTTCAGTTGTCCGCTGCACGGACGAGCACAGCGGGGGCTGACGATTTCGGATTTCGGATTGGCGATTGCGGATTGTACCGTCTTCATAATCCGCAATCCGCATTCTGCAATCCGAAATTCCCCGCCCCGCCGTCAACTGCAACGGCGGGTTAGGTGTTGGTTAAAGTCTGTCGAACTCATTCGGAGTCAATCCCGCTTGACGTAAAATACTCCGTAGAGTGCCAACCGTGATTTCTCGGTGATGGGGGACAGTTACTGTACGAACTCCATCATCTCCGTATCTAACAAACTTGACGTGACTGCCTTTCTGGCTGATTCGTGCAAATCCTGCCTTCTCCAATTTGCGTCTGACTTCACGGTAAGGGAGTGGCTTAAGCGGCACTGACGTTGACCTCAAATTTTCGGATGGCTGGTTTTAAGCTCGGCCTCGGTGGTTCAAGATGCAGTTCCAACGCTTCACTCAGGTTGGCTAATGCTTCTTCTTCACTCTTTCCTTGACTGGCAACATCAACTTCCAAGCATTGGGCGACAAACCAATCGCCTTCTTGCCAAATACTTGCCGTAAACGTTTGAGTTTTCATCTTCGATTTTTCCGCTCTTGAAAGTGTCTCAATTGGGTTGAGCGAACGTGATTCCAATCCAGATCTTCCTGACTGTTGGGTTTCGTGCCTCAAAATTTCCGTTAATTCAATGATGAGTGAGTCAGGCTGTGCCTGACTATATGGTGTCAGGCACAGCCTGACCTACCTGCTGGTGTTTGCTGATTTGTCTCGGACTTCAGAATACCCAATACCTAACGAACAAAGTTCTGTTGCCTGCCTGTGCGTGCCGTACGCAGACAGGCGGCGGGGGTTCGCCGAAACCGTCCGACACACCCAAACCCGCCACAACTCTACAGACGTTATTAAAACCGAAGATTCCGCTGTCAACTGCAACGGCTGGTTAGGCAAGATTCTGTTCGTTGGGAGGGTCGCTCGTGCCTCAACCCAATCTACGAACTGGGCGCTCAATCCACTTAGGGGCCAGGCCATTCCAATTATGCGATACGAAGCTTTTCGTTCCTGCCGCGTCCTAGCGTCTGTTCGCCAGCCAGTGCAGATATTCCTCAATGTTCGTGTACCCGCCGCCGTTGTGGTCGCGGGCCGCGTCGCCCGGGTCCCGTGGATTAAGCCCCATCTGCTTCTCCCAGTCATCGGGCATGCCATCATGGTCTGAATCCACGGGCGGCTCCCCGCCTTTCATGTTTGGGTAACCGCCGACCTCCAAGGGAGAGTTAATCATCTGCCCCTGTTTCTTCGGCAGGCTTTCCGCCACGCGCTGGTCCACGGCGTCCCGCTGGGGCAGTGTAGCCCCCGCGCCTACCAGCACGGCGTTCGTCAAGTCCGACCCCTGAAGCCGACTTACTTCTCGAGTCTCGAAAGGCTTTGCCGTGCGGTACTCGTCAGGTACGCGCACCCCTCCCCAGCCCAAGGAGATGAGGGCATACTCGTCTGAGCCACTCAATGTCCGGTGCGGCCCCATATTGTCTTTAGCGTAGACCAGCGGTGGTGCCTTGCCTTCCTTCGGCTCGCTGTTGATCACGAATTCAAACAGTCCTGGGTTGCTCGACGGACCATGGCGGTACACGTTTCCGATGAAGTTTACCTGGGTTGTCAAGTCCGTTTTCTTATCCGTATAGATTTCGGCCGCGGACCTCCCCCAGTTGTAGATGACATTCTCTACGAGGTCCACCAAACCCGATTGGGAGATCAGCGGGTTGCGGAAGTCGTTATGCGCCATCAGGCAGTGATGGACGGTCACCCGGTCACTTCCATCCCCAATCAGAAAGCCGGCTCCATGCCTCCCTTTGGGGTGGCGGCTCTTGTCCAGTGCCTCGCTGACCAAACACCATGAAAACGTGATATCATGTGCGCCGAACCACGTCTGAACGGTCTCGTCCTCTCCCCAACTCGCCGAAACGTGGTCTACCACCACATTGGACGCCCCGTTGAGCTGGATGGCGTCGTTGTTCTCGGGATCGATCGGCCCCTCGTTCCCGGGGCGAATGCGCAGGTACTGGAGCAGCACGTCGTGGGTAGTCACCTGGAGGCCAGCGTTCTTGATCAGGATGCCGTCACCGGGGGCGGTCTGCCCGGCCACCGTGACAAAGGGATGGTCAATCGGAAGCGGCTCCCTGGCCTCGATGGTTCCTCCGACCCGGAAGACGATAATTCGTGGGTTCGGGTCGGCTAAGGCCGCGCGAAGCGTGCCGGGGCCGCGGTCCGCCAGCGACGTGACCTCGATGACCTTACCGCCTCGGCCCGCCGGCGTGCGGGTGCCGAAGCCTTCCGCTCCCGGAAAGACGGGCAGCGGACTTTCAACAATCGGCTGCTTTGCCGCGAGAGGCCGAGGGGGCTCCTCTCGGCGGACCGACCTGACGATATCCTTGGCACCCTTTTCGTCCGTGAGCACCAATTCGATTCGGCCATAAACGCGCATTTTGACAAGCCGACCAGTGCCGTCTACCCAATAGGTTCGATCAGCGCTGTGGGGATTGGAAAGCGTAAAGCGCGATGTGTTCACGTTTTCGCCTTCGAGGTCAATCGACTCCTCCTGGTCGAATTTCAGGGTGGCGTCCTGGATGGCCGGCTTCTCCCACATTTCGAGAAGCGAGATTTCGTAGCCTTTCGTCTTCGGAACCAGCGTGGCCAGACGCATGACCGCGAACTCTGTCGTGAAGTTGGGTTTTAACCGCGCGACTCCCTCCTCGCCAGGTCGAGTGGGTTTGACCCTCAAGATGCCGCCTCGAACCTCCCCATCGATAACCCAGGGCTTCTCGGGCCGCTTGGTCTCAATGGATAGCGATACGGGACTCAAGTATTCGTCCGCACGGCTCTTGATGGTATGCAGGGTCCTTGACTCCTGCCCGTTGCTGGTAAAGAAAAGCTCGTCGGACATGACGATCAGGCCGTCTTCCTCTTCTACCTTTAGGCGTAGCCAGCCGACTTTCAGGCCGCGGTTCCGCGAGGAGTACCAGCGTTCGCCCCACTTCGCCACCAACTGCTGGACCGCCGCACGGACCTGTAACCGCTCAATGATTTCCGTGAGTGCTTTTCTCAACGCGGGGTCCTGAGATTTTTCCAGGGCGTCTTGGAGCACTGGTATCGCTTCAGGACCTAGCTTCAACAGACCGTTGCGGGCTTGCTCGGCCTCGGCAGGGTCACTCGACGTGAGTTGCTGAATCAGGCCCTCGGTGTCTTTCGCGATTTGATAAGGGGCAAAGCCTCCTCGGTCATCCCCACCCAAAGAGACAATTTGGGGAAAGAAATTCAATCCCAGGATGCCGGTAAGCAAGAAAATAACGCGGCAAGATTTGCTCATCGCTGTCATGATTGTTTCCTCCTAACTATTAAATATACGGAATTTTTCCCGTATAGTACCATATATTCGGATGCTATACGGAAGTTTCCCCGCCTCATCCCATTGAAACCTGATATACTCAAAAAACACCTTATACGATACCATAACCCAGAAACTGAATCAAGCCTAAATTCGCACGGCCTCAGAAAGGCTCACAACTCGTTCTTCTTTCCCCGGAGTCATCGTTAATGGTCTGAAGTCTCCAGTTCCGTCAGGATATCTGCCGATGGCTGTATCTTTCTTCTGCCCCTCAACTTTACCCCATCTTCTTCTCCGAATGTTCGGGGACAAGGAGCCACTTGCTAAAGTGCTCAATCATGACTCCTGTGATAATCGTTTCGTCATCTGATGCAAAACCGATGTATACATAATCGTCGATGTCTTCCCACACGCTCGGCACAGGCGTGTCAGTGAAGTAAACGGTCAACGAATCCGCATTGGGGTTATAGTTGACCCAAAGTTGTGCCGGCTCAATCCTCTGAGGAAAATAGATCTTAACCGATTCAGGAATAGTTATCGCTGCCATCGAATTGTTTCTCCCTTCTTGAGTCGCCTGACCCTGTACGCTGTGACGACTTCTCCTTGTTCAACGACCACCTTCACCCAGCGTTGCGGTTGTGCCTGATATGTCCGGTAGTATACCAGACGTTGAGGTTCAACCGCATCTTGGGCGATAAGGTCTGGTGATTCAATCGTTTCGACGATTTGGTTGACATCTGATAGTTCAGGGTGCTCCACCAGAATGTGAAGCTGATAGCAGTTCTCTGTTAATCGCACTTCTTGACCGAGTGGGTCTTTAACCGTAAATAAGTGTACTGTCATTCCTGAACCTTATCTTGAGTGGCACACTGCTGTCGAACGCTTTGTTAGACAGCCTAACCCGTAAGCCTGCCGGCCATGTCGTCACATTCTAAGATACCATAGATATACTATACCACGCCCCATAACCTGAATCAAGCGTAAATTCGCACGGCCTCAGAAAGGCTTACAGCTCGTTCTTCTTTCCCGGGGTCATCGTTAATGGTTTGAAGTCTCCCGTGCCGTCAGGATATCTGCCGATGGCTGTATCCTTTTTTTGCTTCCCGAATTTGACCCAATCCAGCACCTGGTTCCCTCGCTCGTCGGTATCGACGAGCATCACGGTTTCCCCCTTCTTTGAGAGCTTGAAGTTGGCGTGAAGCCCCGGTTCATCTGTATCGTCTCCGTCAGCCCAAACGATGAGATAACCGCCGGCGGGAATTGTGGTATTTGCGGGAAATGCCCACTTCCGAAGATTCTTGCGGCTGTCGCTGAGATACATCCCTGAGAGATCAACCTCTTTGTCACTCACATTGTGTAGCTCAATCCAATCGTCGTATTCCCCCTGTGGGTCGCTGATGCTTTGGGTGTTGTTCGCCATCAGCTCATTGATGACGACTGGCGAGTTTGTGGCAACCGGCGCGGCAACCGGCTCATTGAGCACGGCAAAAACGTTTTTATCAACCGGTGTCGCAACCTGATAGGTTAAGGCACCCAATTCAGTTCCGGGTGGGAAAAAAGCGGTTGTTCCGATGGATGCTGTTGAACGCCCTTCGACGTAATAACGCACCTTCGTACCGGCAGGAAAAGCAGGAATTTCACTGACGTAGACGCCGGCCTTCGCAGACATCGGGGCGCTCTCAAAGGGTGTCAATGAACCTGCGGCGTAGTACAGGATGACGGAATCGACATTGACATCTCCGCCAACCTCCGCTGTAACTTGCACGGCTTTGTCTGCCATCGGATTTGATGGTTGGGAGACCGATTGAATCACCGGCACCGGTTTGTTGAGTTCGGAGTGGTTGAGAAGATACTCACGCCGTTCTTCGACAAAACGCTTGAGACTTGGGGCGATGGGGCGGGGACCACCGCCCCTCTGACCGCCTCCAAAACCACCGGGAGGCCCGAAGCCTCCACCACGCCCAAAGCCGCCCGGGGGGCCAAAACCTTCTCCGCCGGACTGGTCTTGGGTGGGGCTGGTCGCAAAAGCCTCGTAAGTGTAGAGTTTTTTATCGTCCGCTTTGACTTCTGCATCAATGAGCGAACGATATTCCTCGATGATCGGGCTCAACACCCCCCAATCTAACCAGTTGTCGACAATCGCGCGGATGTGCGCGAGGTAACGCGCCCGCAGATGCGGAATTGCCAGCAACCGGTGGATCACCGGTCGCATTTCATCGTGCGCCTGGGCAACGGGTGAGAGCATCGGACCGTCGCTTTCCCATGAGTTCGGTCCACCGCCGCCAGCGTAAAGAAAGGTCTCGTTATTATCCCGTGACAGGAGATGAAATCGACCCTGTGCATCCTGATAGAGGTCGTAATCGCTGCCCCTGCTGATGTAGCCATCGCTATCGATGAATACATTCTCCAGGGCGATTTCCCACAACGCCTCGTCGATGTTGAATATCGGCTTCAGAGTGGCTTCGAGTTGGTCATCGGGGGTTTGGGCGAGCGTTTCACAGAGCCGAATCAAATCCGCCCACGCATTTTGAGCGCCTTTGGTTTGGAGTTGATAGGCCCCCTGATAATCGGCGGGGTCTTTTCCAACGTAAACCAGCCCGCTCTCTCGACCGGGCGGCACTTTCCAGCGGACGCCATCTTTGGTGCCGAACCACTCCTGGAGAAAATCGGTGTTGAATTGTTGAATGTTGACATAAATTCCCCAATTCTCCCCGTTGATGACGAGTTTGACAAAGTTTGCCTTT
Organism: uncultured bacterium; assembly: GCA_964577695.1. Classification (GTDB taxonomy): domain Bacteria; phylum Poribacteria; class WGA-4E; order WGA-4E; family PCPOR2b; genus CAZOAL01. The sequence goes on from CAZOAL010000018.1 coordinate 91,578, forward strand.
GGAGCGGGGAGGTATTGGCGACAAATCCTCGAATAGAGAACTTCACGGATGAAAGAGGCGTCATCGTGCGCATTCAGCAGATTGAGCGTCTTGTACCCGTAAAGGCGTTGCTTTTTATCGCCATCGTCAATGGAGAGATTCAAGGACTTTTTCTCTGAATCCCTGACCATCATGTAGGATGAGGTCCCGCGAAAATGGACGCCGACTGAAGGATAGACTACCCCATCAACAATGAGGTCTGCCGGCATATCGACATCGGTTCGATAGAAATCGCCCAGTTCCTCATACCAATCGGGATTGGGAAATCGAAGGTAAAGGGTGCGGAGCGTCTTTTCGTCGTAAAGGTCGGGGTTTCCATAAGGCGCATCGGCTCGACTCGCCGTCAAGTCGCTTTGCAGGTCCGTATTGGGGGAAGTGCGACCCGAGGGACGGGAAGAACTGCTGCCCCGAGTTTCTTGAATAAACTGGCGAGCTGCATTCCGCTCTTTGTCGTTCAATTTGCCATCCTTATCGGCATCGAATCGACTGGCAATGGCTTCTGATTGCCGTGGTCCGCCTCGACCTCCGAAACCAAAACCGCCGGGCCCGTCGCCGCCGAAGCCACGTTCACGTCCCATCTCTCTAATCTCTTCAGCGGTTAATGCTTTGCCTGTGAAAGTTTCAATAGCGATTGCGTTGAGCATGACCTCTTTTTCGGCTTCGCTGAGTTTGCCGTCACCGTTGGTATCAAACCGCTTCAAATCCGTCGGATTCAGCTCCGTTCCGAGAGTCTTCGACTTGTCGAAACCTTGTTGGCGGCGTTCTTGAGCATTGGTCGGGTCTTGTGTCTGAGGGTTTGCGGACACCACGATTCCGAATCCAACAATGACTCCAAAAAGCACCTGGGCAATGACACTTTTGAATTTCATGTTTTTCTCCTTGTTAATGGGTTTTCCAATTTCTTGCTCTTCGTTTAAGACATTCGGCTTGCCACGACAATCAAAACATAGCAACGATTTGGCGATTCATTTCAAAACGCACTGAAGACAACGATTGCGTACAGACCAGCGAGTACGCTTACTCAACATATTGGGGGTGCGGAAAATAGGACTAGGGAAGTTTATCTTCTAGCGAAAGCCAGTTTTTTAATTGCTGGTTGCAATCGTGCTTGCCGCTCTCCATCAAAAATCTGATGACTGCCAGGTAGTTTTTAATTCGCCTCAGTTCCTTAATCTCTTTCAATTCCAACCGCGTCCAATCGGAGGCTTTTTTTTCCACCCATTCATACGGAAATTTTACGGTGGAGAAAAAATGGTGTATTATTTTATCGCTATTAAGGATTGCATCCCCAGGAACAACACCAAGCTTTGCAATCATATACACTCTTAAATTGAGTGAAGACAACATAAACGAATGACGGTCAGAGTTCTTGGAATGATTCGCCAGGTCCTCGTAAATGGATATCGCCACTTTTGCCCAGGTCAGGTCGGTCTCCGAGCGAGCATTGAAGGCGGCCCCTTCAGCGAGACCGAGCCAATTAAATCCTTCAGGCACCTTCTCTTGTCCAGAACGAACCCTTTGGATCCAGGCTTCTACTTGAGAAGGTTTCCGTTGTAGCAATTGATTCAATAATTCTGTCTTTTGAGGCTTCGCCATAAGAATTCACCCTCTTGTCAGTTGTCGGGTCAGGTTTGAAACCTGCCTCTAAGGAAAAATAATACCATGTGCTCTAAAAGCTGCCCTTCCGATTTCCAGGCTGCTTGTGCTCGGCATAAAGTGTCCACTACGATTCGTTATCTCGATTCCTAAGTAGCAGCCTTCGGCAACAGCAATTTCTGCCTCACCAGCGGCTAAAACCGGTCCTCCACCCGTCAAGACGGCATGAGCGATTTCTGTGGCCCGTGTTGTGTGGGGGGTGACAACCAGTTCTCCGGTTTCTGTAACTGCCCATTTCACTCTTCCCGCGTTGACAACTTCGTCAAACCCCGGCTCTCCGAATTTCAGAGGTTTGATGCCCAGTCGTTGAGCCTCTTCCAGTTCGCCAGCCAATCTGTCCGGCAACTGGTTATGGAATAACCTTTTGTCTCCACGACTTACACCGTCATGACTACTGCCTTCGGAGCTTTTGTTTCCATTATTGTTGGCTATCATGATGATGTTTAATCCCCAACCTTCACTGACGGTCCATTTTTCGTTTATTTCGGCTTTATGGTTTTTTTTCCGACATGAAGCACGTTATTATTTCCAGAAGCATCGGAAAAGGAAGATGAAGGAGGAGGTTCATCAAAATGCCAGAGTGCGAATGTTGTGCCATCGGCCTCAAAAGGAGAGGAAGGTTTCGATAAACTCCGCCGGATTGAGCCTGTCGAAATCAACCCGGCGGAAAAGGAAGGAAGGTCTTTAGACGCTCACGTAGCGGAGGAAGGAAAACCCGCGTAAATCCGACAATGATAACATCTGTACGGAGTTCATCTGTTATCCACCACAGGTTCAGGTAAACACCTCAACGTTTCTTGAGTTTACCCCAGATGATAAACTGCTTCCCCTGTGAGTTCACAGCCCTCGGTTTTTCGGGGGGGTGCGAATTCCGGTTCCATGGCTCTGTCGGCGGCTTTGCGTTGAACTCCTCATCATTAGTGAAGCCATCCCCATCGGAGTCCTTTTGACCCAGTTTCGCTGTATACTTATCCCCGGCAGGAATCCCTATCGCCTCATAATCTTTCCCAAAGGTATTTCGCGCCCCACCTCCTGCGGGATTGACATGACAGGTGGCACACCCCCAGTTTTTTCCTTTATCCGGCAGCTTATCCACACGAAAGGGTCGCCCGATAGAAACCGATACCCATGTGCCAAACATCAAGCACAAAGAGAGTATCAGCAAAAAAGACATGACTGTCAAACGTCTCAAGATTGTTTTTCCTTTCTTGTTTTAATGCAAGTATGAAATGAAATTTTTGTACATCATTTTCAAACGTAACTGATTTTGAAAAATAAACGATACATCAGACTTCCGAAGTCTTGGAGACTTCGGAAGTCTGACTGATGGGGCAAACCTAACGCCTTCCACCACCGGAACCGCCTCGTTGCCCACCGGGGCCGCCGCCCTGCATCCGTCGCATGGTGGAAGCTGGATTCTGCATCATCCGTCGCCATTGCGCGTTGTCGCCGCCCGCTCCGGGTTGAAATCCACCCACCGCGACGACTTGTCCCTCTTCCACTCCAGAAACCACCTCGGTTTTGTCAAAACCGCTGACCCCGGCCACGATCGGTTGAGGACGCCCCGGCACCCCATCTGCCCCGATGGGGCGTACCATCTTTCGACTTCCCATCGAAAGGATCGCCTCGTTGGGGACAAGCAACACCCCCTGTTTGTTGGCTAACGCAATCTCAACGGAGGCGTTCATCCCCGGCTTTAAGAACGGCGTAGGTTTCTCCTCAACGGGTTGCTGAACAGGTTTCTGTCCTGCGTCGGAAAAACCATCAAGGAAAGCGTCCCACGGATCGCCGCCTTCACTCGATTTTTTCGCACTTTCTTGGGTATCCTGGGGTTTCGGCTGGGGCGTTTCAGTGGCAGCCGCGCGAGATGGTGCGTCTGTCGAATTGCCACCTTCCCTTTGACGGCGCGTCGCCATCCGGCGTTCCCGTTGTTCCGGGGTGGCGGATTCACCGCCGCCTGCTCGAAAACCACCACGGTTTCCCTCCCCCTGTCCGCCGCCTGACATTGGAGAAGCACCATCTCCCCATTGCCGTGCCCCTTGTGAACCAGGCCCTCGTCCGCGCTGTCTTGAGCCGGTGTTTGTCAGTTCGGTTGTCACCTCAAAGGTCGTCACATTTTGAACCACCTGCCCTTGCGGGGCGATCTTCAAAACCACGCCCTCAAAGGGCTGATCGGGATAGGCTTCAACTTTAATGGTCACGGACTGTCCAACTTTGACCTGTCCGATGTCTGTCTCATCCACCGTGGTGATGACGTAGACTTTCGAGAGGTCCGCCATTGTCACGAGGGTCGTGCCTTGGGAGGCAACAGAGGAGAGGCTGGAAGTAATCACCTGGCCCTCCTCCACCCTTTTTTCAAGGATCGTCCCCGAGATCGGGGCGGTGATGACCGTATCCGCGAAGCGATCCTGTGCTAACTTCAACTGCACTTCGCTCCGTTGGGTTTGTGCCTTTGCACTCTCAAGGTCTTTCTCCCTCAAGGTAATTTGCGCTTTGTTGGCGTTCGCCAGCTTCAAGGATTCTTCTGCCTGTTTCACCCGATTCTGCTGAAGGTCGAGTTCCATGTCACGATATTTCTGGGCTTCGACCTGTTCCAAAGCCGCTTTCTGCACAAACCTTGCCTTTTCTAGCTCTGCCTGCGCTAACGCGAGCTCAGTCTCGCTTGAGGGTTGTTTAACGATTTCCACCTGTTCCACAGCGGACTGATATTGCGCTTCCGCAGATGTCAACTGGGTTTCGGCGGCATCCAGGTCTGCTTTTGAGATGAACTTTTTCTCAAAGAGCGCCTTCTTTCTTTCATATTCTTTATCGGCGAGATCGCGGCTCGCCTTGGCCTGGTTCATAGACGATTTGGCACGTTTGATTGATTCTGTGCGGACCCCCTCTGAAGTTTGCAACTTGAGTCTCAGTTCAGCCATCTTCAGATTATTTTCTGCATCCGCCACCTGTCGCGCATTCGCCTGTTTTTCGATGCGGTTCTGTTCAGTGAGTTGTTCCAGTCGCCTTCGTGCTTCTTGGAGCGATTCTTCAGCTTGCGCGATCTGGATGCCACTTTGCTCCTTTTGGAGCTTGATGTTCGTTTCAGCCTGGTCCAGCCGTGCTTTTGACGCTCTCAGATCCGCTTCCGCCTGCTCCACATCAGATTGGACGTAGGTCGTTTCGATCCGTGCAATGACAGCCCCTTCCTCAACATAATCCCCCGCGTCGACAGCCAGCTTTAATATTTTCCCACTCGCCTTGGAATTCACCGCGACAACGTTCAGCGGTTTGATAGTGCCAGTTGCGTCAATCGTGACCTGAATATCGCCGCGTTCCACAGTAGCTGTTTTCACAGCGTTTGCCGCATCCTTGGCGTTCTCTTTCGTCGCAGATAGCAATTTGCCGCGGAACAGAAAACCGCCCAATCCAAGAACGAAGACGACAATAATTGTGATAACCATCCATTTTTTTATATGTAACCTCTCTACCCATCTCATATATCATACCTCCACTTTTGCAAAAGTAATTTACCATTCTGTGGTATCGTGCTTATTAGACACCATGAGACCTGCAAATGTTCGTTATATTCGTCAAAATCTCTGCATCTTTTCGGTAACGCCGTCACTTTTTTCTTGCACACCCCAGACGCATTCTGCTACACTTGCTTGAGTTGAGGAATTGTATTTTACAGAACAATACGAGTTTTTCACTGAGACTTCCGAAGTTTGAGACCAGATGTTTGCTGAATCTGTTTTTCATGGTTTCGCATCGTTTCAGGGTCACTTGCGTCTTGAAACCCCGATCACGCCCCGACTTAGAAGGGGCATGATCGGGGTCTGGGCCTCGCTTTTGTCCCTAACCGAAAAAGTCGTAGAACAATCAGAATTCAGAATTGTTCTGTAACGAGTCGATGCCACGAGAGCATGAGAGCCCCCGGGCGGAGAAAAAACGAGCACAAAAAAAGGGCAGGACACTCAATTTGAGCGCCCTGCCCTGCCCTCCCCTAAAAATCGAAGCGAGCCTACACGCTGAAAGATTCCCCACAACCGCATGAAGATTTCGCATTGGGGTTGGTAATCTTGAACCCCGACTCCATTAAACCATCTTTATAGTCCAACGTAGACCCCGCGAGGTAGAGCGTGCTACGCGGATCAATAAAGACCTTCAATCCGTGTTGTTCAAAGATTTTATCATTACTTCGGGATGCCTCGAATCCAAGCTGATACTGAAAGCCGGAGCAACCTCCTCCAACAACCTGCATCCGCAGACCGTAGGTTTTGTCCGGTTCGTATCCCTCTTCATCTCTGGCTTTTTCTAACAAGAGCACCGCTTTTTTTGCAGCAGCTTCAGTGACAGTAATCATATTGATTATCCTCCTTTGTCATTCTTATCCATATTGCTTTTCAAACACTTCTTCCCAAGATAGCTTTGACACCGCCGATGTCTGGTTCATCTCCCCTTCAACTTCACGTTTGGCAGCCCGGAAACATCTGTCCCACATTTCCAGAATGACAGAATGAGTCAGACTCGGTATTTCCTCTTGAATATCTGCAATTTCTTCTCGCGCATTGTAAATTGTTGCCGCCCAACTGCGCGATTGCCTCTCCGGCTGCGACTTCCACTTGATGACATGTACCATCAATCGAATCAGTTGGCTTTTCAGCGCGCGTTTCTCTGAACGGGCCAAAGCGTCAATTAACTCCTTTATTCCGGCAGCCGCCTCTTGAATATTGCCACCCTGTAATTCATTGGCGACCGCTACTGCTGTTTGATAATGTGAAGTTACAGATAGTTCTTGCCAGTTCATAGTTTATAAATTTCCACCTAATTGAGGGTTGGTCATGTTAGGTAGGCAATCGTAGCCCAAGTTTCTAACTTGGCCCTTGTGCCGGGGGCCAAGATAGAATCTTGGGCTACAACTCAACCGCCGGATAATTATGACCAACCCTCACCTAATTTACTTGAAACGTTTCAGCAAATCAGGTAAAATCTTCTATAGTTAAGGGACGTGACAATCTCAATCAATTTGGAGCGGTTGTCTCAATAAAAACAATACCTTTCCCTACCTACCATTCCGCGACACATAATCATGAATCGCCGCTTTTAATACCTCTTCGGCACGCACGGCATAACGAATCTTGTCCGGTGGTAAACCCCCTAAGGCCTCCTCAATGTGTCGGTGGGTAATTTTCAATGCGTCTTGTATCTGGAGGTCTTTGATAAGTTCGGTGATGACGGAGCTGGCTGCGATTGCGGTTGCACAACCAAATGTCCTGAACTTTGCATCAGCAATCCGATCTTGCGAAACCTTGATGGTAAGCTTCATCATATCGCCGCTGGCAGGCGTACCAACGATTCCCACCCCGTCAGCTTCTTTGATTGTGCCGACATTCCGTGGGTTTTCATAATGATCAATTACTTGTGGCGTATACATAGCGACATCCGTTATATTATATTTCACTCGCCCCTTAATGTCAAATTTACTTTTCACTGATGCAGGATACAAAATGCAAAATGCGAGATGCAAGAATGCCTTGAATCCTGAATCCTGAATCCTGCATCTTGAATCCTGAATCCTGTATCTTGAATCCTGAATCCTGTATCTCTGCATCCTATATTCCTGAACCCATGAACGCATCAAACACCTTGAACGCTCAAACGCATCATACAGCACTTTCGATTGTCATTCCGGTTTTCAATGAAGCGGAAAACCTCCACGAACTCTACGATCGGTTGACAAACGCCCTGACGCGACTCAAGAAATCTTACGAAATTATCTTTGTAGATGATGGAAGCACTGACAGTAGCTTTGAATTTTTGCGGGGGTTGGCTCGGATGGACCCCGCCGTTCGTGCGATCCGTTTCCGGCGGAATTTCGGGCAGACCGCAGCAATGAGCGCGGGTTTCGACCACGCGCGTGGGGACGTCATCATCCCGATGGATGCTGACCTCCAGAATGATCCGATCGACATTGGACGCCTGCTTGAAAAACTGGACGAAGGGTATGATATCGTCAGTGGGTGGAGAGCCGATCGAAAAGATGGATTTATCCTGCGCCGGATTCCGTCGATTCTTGCCAATCGCCTGATTGCGAAAATGACAGGCGTTTATCTCCACGATTTCGGCTGTACCCTGAAGGCGTATCGACGCGAAGTCCTTGAAAATATTCGCCTTTATGGGGAGCTGCACCGCTTCATCCCCGCCCTTGCCAAGCTGATTGGTGCCGAAATTGCGGAGGTGAAGGTTGCGCATCACCCACGAACGCGAGGGAAATCCAAATATGGCATCTCTCGCACGATTCGGGTCATTTTGGATCTCATCACCATCAAATTTCTCATGAGCTATTCGACACGTCCCATCCAGATTTTCGGCTTGATGGGCCTAATCGCTTTCCTCTCTGGGATGGGAATCTGCGCCTATCTTTCAATCGGCAAGCTCTTTTTCCCCGCGGGAGTTAAATCGGGCTGGCTATCGTACCTTTACTCTGAAACGAGCCTGATTCAGCGATTGCCTATGCTCATTCTCGGTGTGCTCTTACTGTTCACCGGCATTCAATTCATCACAATGGGACTTCTGGGTGAACTGATGAGCAGAACCTACCACGAATCCCAGAAAAAGCCGATTTACGTTATCCGGGAGATCGTCTGGGAGAATCAAAACGGGATGCATAATGCGCGAAACGGGAAATGAGAAACCGAGTTTTTTGGAAAAACTCGGTTTCTATTCCTCACGCCCGGTTACATAACATGGAAGGGATACACTTACATAGATGAAAGATTTTCTTTTACTGTTTTTTAATGTCCTCTTAACGGTCATTGGACAGCTTCTGCTCAAGAAAGGGATGATTAACGTCGGTCGGGTTGGATCGGTGAAGGAAGCCGTCCCGACGTTGATACAGGCATTTTTGAATCCATTCGTCATTGGCGGAATCTCAGTGTACGGCTTCACAACAATGATTTGGCTCATCATCTTATCACGAGTCAAACTGAGCGTTGCTTACCCCATGATCAGTCTGGGGTATGTTATATCCATCTTTTTCGCATGGCTCTTTTTCAAAGAATCCGTGCCTAAGATTCGGGTTATTGGGGCGATCGTGATCTGTATCGGCGTTTATCTGGTTGCGAGTGCTGAATGATAAAGTTCCCGACGATGAATCGTTGGGCTACTATATCAAATGTCCCTATGGGCCATGAGCGGGGAAATCCGCCCCCGGTGCGTTCTCACGGAATTGTGGGTCATGATGAGCCGCATCGGGGCGGGGGAAGGGTTCTGGAACACCCGCTAGGTGAAAAGGTCGTATTTCTGAATATAGGCAACCACTTCGTTCGGTTCAGCAAGCCAGACGTCGTCCCCGCCAACCCGTCGCACCGTCTTGAAACGTTCGGCAAGCTGTTCAACAGTGCAATCCTTCCATGGGTGGATAGGCACCGTTGGCATGGGACAGTGGCAGTAGTCGATGACCCACCCGCCACGGTCAATCGCCTGATGCAAGCGTTTGTAGGGATCAAAGGCGGAGTAGAATGGTGGCGGATATTCCGTATGGAGTGGGCACCGGCACAGGCGCAGCGGGTCGGTCTCTGCGGTATTCACATCGTCGTAAATCGTCAGGATAGCGGTGTACCCGGCCTTTTCGGCGAGGGCACGCGCGGGGGGATAGGAATCGTTGTTGCCCGGAACGCAGAACATCGTCACGGACATCTCCAGGGCGTCCTCAAGAACCTTGCGGCTCTGGACGACTTCGTAGTCCGCGTTCGCCATCGTAATCCCTGCGTGGGTCATGCTGTGACACGAAACACCCCACCCCTCGGCACACAACTGATGAATCTGCGTCTTTGAAAGAATCATCATCCCATCATAGCTGCTGCCGGGGACGTTGCGGCGGACACCGATTTGGCTCGCAACAAGCGCCAGATGTCCTGGCACTCCGAACTCGCGGTGGACCGGAAGTGCATGCTCAAGGAGTGCCTCACACCCCTCGTCATAAGTAATCGAATATACCCAGCGTTTGTCATTTTTCCATCTCATTGTGAGGTCCCCCTGGGTGAAGAATGAAAGCGAGAAAACGAGAAAACGGGAGGACATGTTTCAGAAAACTGTTGGCACTTCATTGATACAAGATGCAAAATTCAGGATTCAAGATGCAAGGTTTCGACAGGTTCCGCCGGATTGAGTTCCGCCGGATTGAGCCTGTCGCTTGTACTGAGTTTTGTCGCTTGTACTGAGCTTTGTCGAAGTGAAGTGAAATCATCGAAATCAACCCGGCGGATGCAAGATGCAGTTGAATCCTAAATCCTGAATCCTGAATCCAAAGTGTCAACACATTTTTTCAGAGATTTGAAACATGCCCCGAATTCATTGAAGTTCGATAGTCTGCAATGCGACGACCTCCTTTTTACCTTTTTGATTTCTCATCAAATTTGTATCCTATCAACACATGGTATCCTTCTTTTCGGAGAGGATGAGAGATGTGCCAAAGCTTTCCGCCAATTTCCCTCAGAGGAATTCGTTTTCGTAAAATCACATCGGCATCTAAATCTTCCTCTTCAAAGGGGCCTGAAAATCGAATCCCCTTCAGAAGGTCTCCGAATTGTGCTTGAGCCATTTCCGTAATGCGTTGTTTGAGAACTTTCCGTTCAGTCGCTTTCATGAAATCACCTCCAGTAATCGTTTACACTCGTTCAGATAATCATCGAACATCTCGAACATATTTTCGACATCATTTTTGCTGGTGGTTGTGCGTAACTGATAATCAGCGTTGACTCGATGCCGCCTCATAACCTTCAGGAATTGAAATATCTCAGCATCCATCAGGTTTGTAACCACAAACCGTCCTTCAATTTCATCAAGAACTCTTAGTAGAACAGGCGGCTCGCCTGTTACAACGAGCGAGCCGCACGTTCTACCTCTCTTTGATGTGAATTCACTTGCCAGGTTTCCGGGCGCATCCCAACGCTCTCCAGAAGATACCGGCTCAGATGATGTGCACTGTAATAAATCCGCGAAATGATCGTTCTGCGAATCACCTCGTGGTTTCCTGCTAAACCATAGAGGTCCTTCATTCGAGCCACGGTTTCCTCTGCAAAGTTAAGTTCATCCATTCCAGTTCTGACCTTTCTCGCTTTTCTTTATTTCAAATCCGATTCGCGAAGAACATCTCCGTAACCGCCAGGGCGAACAGCCCAAGCATGAGATACCACCACAGCCCCTGATGTTTTTCAACTTCTTCGTGATACTGCGTCACCATCTCCGGCGTAACGACGTCAACGGGGACAGATTCCGCGTTGCCGGTTAACATGCTGGTCAACTCTTCGGGCTCGCGGGCGGTGAGGTCGGATTCAATGGTATCCGGGTTGACGACGAAATAACGGGTACCCTGCCCGGAGGTATGCGCCGAATAGATGCCCGGAACATCGGTGGCGTCGTAGAAAATCTCGCCATGTTCGTTGATTCGCGTACGAGTCTCCTCATCGTGTGGGTTGAAAATCGTGACGCCTGTCCCTGCTGGAAGTTGGTAGCCACTCAACTCTACCGGATCGCCGATTCGGTAGTCCGGCTGCTCAGTTGTACGTTTGAGGGCGAGGTACTTGATCGCTTCGTGCAGAAACGGGAGATAGACCCCGTGAATCGGCACATCCGTCCATCCGCGATCTATCGTCGAGGTAAAGCACAACACATGCCCATTGCCGTAGACTTTTTCAAACAGGGCGGGGCCGCCATCGTCAAAACTGGCTAACACGGTGGCATTGGCCAGGGGCACTGCCTGGAGGTATCGATAGAATCGCGCCTTCCCAAAATCCCCGTGATTGGGGTTTTTGAACGGCTGAAAGATGGGATGGTCATAGTTGAGTGTCGCAATCACATGGAATTGATCATGGTCAAGGGCATCGCCGACAGGGGCAACGAAATTGCACGGCAACAGTGGTTCTGCCCCCGCGCCGAGCGTTTGCCGATACGCCTCCAAATCAACGCGCCCCCCAACGGTGACAATCAAACCGCCTCCTGCACCAACGAAGGCTTTCAGCGTTTGCGTTTCAGATTCGGTTAAGCGATTCACATTTGCCAGAAAGACCACGTCATACTTCGCGATTTCTGACGCATTCGGTAAGCGGGTGGATTGGGTAAAATCGATTGGCACCGCAGAAGTTCCCCTACCGCGCGGCGGTGCGAGTGCCATCTGTACAAAGAAAGTTTCGTCGTCATAAGGGCGAGCGCTTGGTTCACCGTTCACGCAGTACAGCTTGATAGATTGCAGGCTTTGAAGGAGGAAATACCGCCTGTTGTCGAGCTTGATTGCGTCGTCGGGAAGTTCGGCGTAGCCCGTATGAATGGATTCGCCCTTAAAACGAACTTGAAATTGGGCGTCTACAATGTCGTGCGGTTCAATATCGACCTGGGCTGTGCCGACCACGCCTTCATCGACTACCAGCTTTACAGGAATTCTCTCAACCGCTTTATCGCCGAAGTTCTGGACGCGGACAACCACCTGAGCGGGCTTCTCTTCGTTCAGCACGACTTGCGGTACACTAACGCCGGTAATCCCCAGATTTCGGGCGTCTTTGGCATGCACATCCACGAAGGCGATTCGGACACCGGCGCTGAGTTTATCTGTATCGATGAAATTGTTCCATCCGCTCTTCTGCAAATCGCTGATTAGATAAATTTGTTTCTGCCCGATGCTCGCCTGCTGAAGCATTTCATCCGCCGAGTGGATGGCATCCAAATAATCGGTGGTCCGATTCGTTCGCTTGGCGCCCATCAGCGCAGAGCGAACCAGGTCGTGATTCGAGTCCAGTGGCTTGACCACCTCCGCTTTGTGAGACGTGAGGATGAGCGCAGATGTGTCACTCTGACGGAGGTCATCAGCGAGCTTCATCGCTTCCGCTTTGGCGCGATCAAAGGTATCGGAATAGCCCATGCTGTAGGAATTATCCAGAATGAGCACGACGTTTCGCCTCCCACCGGTCTCCGCGGTTGCGGTGACGTTCCCTGCGAAAAATGGCCTCGCAAACGCGATTCCCAGCATCGCCAAAATCGAAAGGCGCATCAGCAGTAAGAGCAGTTGTTTTAACTTATGCCGTTGGACATTGGCTTGATGGGACATTTTTATGAATCGGATGGTGCCGAAAACGAACCGTCTCGCACGCTCGCGGTTGAGGAGGTGAATAATCACAGGTATCGAAGCAGCAACCGCTCCAGCAGCGAGGAATAAAGGGGCAAGGAATTGAAGTCCAAACATGATATTAGTTCTCCTCTTTGGCAAGAATAGATTGGAGAGGGATTACCAATCGGACAATAAAGCCAATTGAGTCAATCTTGTGGCTTGTGACTTTATCAGGAATGTAAAGATTATAGCGATGCCGGAGGGGGAAGTCAAGAAGATTCTTTTCAGGAGTTCGCAGAAAATAAAATCTCCCATCCGCTTCGTTAAGAGATCTCGTGTTACTTATCACAAAAATTTTGCCCCGTAAATGGAATTTTTCGCTTGACCTAGATCTAACGGTTATTATAATACGATTAAGAATTGTATTTCCCAGACAAGGGAAAAGATGGGGTCTGAATTTGACCTTCTTTACACTCTCTAAGCGATGACCGGTTTCACAAGCGAAGGGATGTGAGTCTTTATGACGAACCCAGCCAACCCATATACCACACTTATTGGAGTTAGCCCGCCGATGCAGCAAGTCCGCCACCTGATTGCCCAGGCGGCACGTACAACCGTGAATGTGCTCATTTCCGGCGAAACCGGCACCGGCAAAGGGTTGGTCGCCAGCATCATTCACACTTCAAGTGAACGAAAATCTGGTCCTTTTCAAAAGGTGCTGTGTCATGTTCTCCCTGAACCCCTGTTTGAAAGCGAACTGTTCGGTCATGAGGCCGGCGCTTTTACCGATGCGCGTCAGTTAAAAAAGGGGTTGTTTGAACTCGCGGCTGGAGGAACGCTGTTCCTTGATGAGGTGGCAGACATCCCCATTTCCGTTCAAGCAAAACTCTTGCAAGCCCTGGAAGACTTTACTTTCAGGCGGCTCGGGGGGACTCAAGTGATTCGGATGGAGGCGCGATTAATCTGTGCAACGAACCAGAATCTGCAATCACTGGTGGAAGCCGGTCGGTTTCGGCGCGATCTGTTCTACCGGCTAAACGTCCTGTCGATTGAACTACCGCCGTTGCGCGAACAGGTGGAAGATATTCCTCTACTCGTTGAGCACTATCTGGACTATTATGAAAAGTGCCACCACTATCCCATAAAGAGCATTTGCAAAGAAGCGCTGGAGTCGCTTGTGGGATATTCCTGGCCGGGCAACGTTCGGGAGTTACAAAACGTCATCCAGAACTGCCTGATATGCGCCGAGGGCGATATGCTCACCCCTGAGCATTTGCCCAGGGCGGTGGTTGAAGCGAGTCGGCCGCCGCCTCTCATAGCGGAGATGCTAGTCGAGCAGGAGCGCCTCCGGCGAGTGTTGGCGCAGAATGGGAACAACCTCGCCAAAACCGCCCGGCAGCTTGGGCTGACCCGTCAATCGTTGTATCGTCGGTTGGAAAAGTACGGCATCCAACGGTAGTAGAGCGGGCAGCTTGCCCGTTCACATCAAGCGGGCAACTTGCCCATTCCTTGAGTGGAAGGATGGAAGGAAAGGAAGAATGGAAGGAGGAACAGATGCATCCCTATATCTTCCAATCTTCCATTACGCATTACGCATTACGTTTTACGTTTCACGTTTCACGCTTCACGTATGATAAGTGTCCGGCGGACGTCCGGTTTTCAGACCGGGCACCCCAAAAACCCAGTATTCGTCGGGTGTTTCCTTCGATTTATCTTGTAAAGTGTCCGGTCAAAAAACCGGGCACTTTCATCCTGATAAATTTGGGAGGGGGTGAGAAACCAGTCAGCGTCTGGGTTTTTAACAAGGCACGGCGGTTTGAAAATTTGGCATGGAGTTTGCTTTTTACTGACATCAAAATACTCTACCTGGAATGGCGTGAAACGGTGTTGGCATGAAATTTGACATAATAGTTCAGCAATCGTGCAACTGCCTGGACTTTCGTTGGTGAAGTTGCAATCTTGGATTCGCTTGGCGTTGTCAATTCATTTCACACTCTAGGAGGCAATCGAATTGAGAAAGGCGATCTTCGTGTTGCAGTTTTTTCTGGAGATTGCTTGAAATATCGGGAGTAAGCGTCTGGGATTCCTTTCCTGTCTGCGAAATTGATGTGATTGTCTCTGGACATGAACGGGGCCAACCGCTTGATGTGCTGACCTTCATTGAAGAAACGGTGGTGTTGAATCCAGGTTGAGTCTATTTAAGAGAGTTGACATAAAGGAATTAGATGAACGAGTATCCAAAGCCGTTGCACAAGCTCTATCAATTCAAATGGCATGAAAAATTATATGTCGCGGATCTGGATGCGTGCAAAGTTCTGGAAATCGACGAACTCACCAGGAAGGTTCTAGATTTCTGCACCGATTTGACGATGGATGAAATCTTTGAACAACTACGTGAAATCTACGAAGCGGATGAAATTACTCAATGCTTGAAAGCCCTCGAAAACATGGGAAACAGTGGATTGCTTTTGGGAGAGGATTCTATCAGGAACCAACCGGACGCTAAACCCTTGAAAATCCTGGCGTTGGCGGGTTCAACCTATGGGTTTGCGGATTTGACCTGGATGGCTATCGGGGCGCAAGTGGCTCATTTTCATATTTTAGAGGCCCTCACCCAATGGGCTGATGTTTACATGATACACGAAGCCGAGGCACCGGAAGGGGTTCACTTTATCTCCCTGAATCCGAGCGACCCCGCCTCTCTTTTGAAATTGGCTTCGGACAACTACGATGGCATCCTGTTCTGGTTCCCCAAAGATATCGAATTTTTGCCGATTCTGAGGATGGTACAGGTTCCAACAATTATGCCCATCTATCAGGAACGCGGGGAGGGTGCACAGCATATTAATACCATCCTGAGATGGTATGCTGGGATGCGAGATTATGATGCCTTCGTCGTCCCTACTCCTTCGGTGCGAGATTTTTACTCCCAGTTGGGGCTCTCGCCTTCTCTTTTTCACATCATCCCTTATGGGGTTGACCTGGAACATTTCAAGCCGATGGACAAGACCTTCGCCAAACGCCAGGTCGCTGAAATATTAGGGCGTCCTGAAATTGCTGAAAAACCGGTGGTCGGTTTTCTTTCCAGATTTCACCCGGAAAAAGGAGCTGGGGTTTATCTCCAGGTGGCGAAGATGAATCCAGAATATCTTTTTCTGGTCGTCGTTCCGAGTTTAGGAGTTTATTCTTTGTCTGACTTGCCGGAGAATTTCATCTATGCGGGGAGGCGTCCCAGAGATGAACTGCCACTTTTTTATAACGCCTTTGATGTTCACTGCTTTCCAACGATGATTGGCTGGGAGACCTTTGGAATCGTCGTTTTAGAAGCGATGGCGTGTGGCATTGTTCCTATCGTTCCCAATTTTGATGGTCCTCCTTACGTGGTCGGAGATGCCGGGATTGTTGTCCCCGCCGAAACGTTCAAGCAAGAAATCGGGGCTTTTGCCGGATATGTTGACCCACAAGTCATCTCAGAGGCAATCCGTCGAATTCTTTCTGACGATGAAGAACGTGCGCGTTTGGGAAAAAGGGCGCGAGAGCGAGCTATGCACTATTCGTGGGAGAAGATTGGACAGCAGTACATCGAACTCTTCAAAACGTTGAAGTTGAAAAGAGATTGGGTTCAACGGCGGCATCAGTTTCCGGTCGGTTTTGCTCCAATGCGTAAGGGGACATCTGCTCAAGCCAAAGGAATTTCGGTTTTAACGAATATCACGGTTGAAAAGCATGTCCCGCTTTATGGAAATCTCTATTTCCAAACGGTTGAGGAGGGACTGGCTTTAACTCTGCTCAAGCGCCATACCATGGGAGAGGTCGAAGCCATTTTCCTTCATCTTTATCCCGATCGGAAGAAAGTGCAAGATGCCCTTCACCGCGTCCGTGCTTTCCTGGACGCCTCTGCTGCGTAAAGGAATGACAGCGTATGATGGAATTTCCACGACACTTACACCCCATTCACACCTTTGAACATGATGGAAAGCGTTATGCCGCCGACTTCGAGACTGGACTGGTCGCAGCGATTGATGAAATTATGGCTTTGATTCTTGAACACTGCCAGCGTTATACGACCACTCAGTTAATCCAACACCTGGAAAAAATCTATGAAAGACCTGCCATTTGGGCGAGTTTTGAAAGACTGGAACAGATGGCGACTGTTGGGATGTTTTTCGGAGACAAGTCAATACCGATCGAAATGGATCCTTCCAAGTTCAATCTCTTTCTTTGTCCGGGCTTTTTGACTTCGATTGGGCAGAGCCGTTTTACCACGAAATTGGAGAAATATTACCTGCTTCACGCTTTGACTCGACAAACCGGTGTCTTTGCAGGATTAGACCCGACCCCAAAAGAGTTACACGCTGAGGAGATTGATTTTGAAGCGGCTGGCGTTCGTAAGGTTTCAATCCCGCGAAACTGGACGTATGCGGGGGCGAAGTACATTCCCGATGATTGCCTTGGAATCTGTTCCTTCTCGCCAGACCTCGATGCAATCTCTTTTCTGTATTACGATTTTCGCCCCCTTGTGAACCGGGTCTGTTGCAGTGAAGTGACGAACGAGGCGATATTGCAATCTTGCCTTGTCAAATGCGCCCTGTTTTCTTTGGGGAATGCGCTGTGTGTCGATGCTTCATGGCTGAAGCAACACCTCGAAAGCCAGTTGCCAGAAGGTGGGTTGGTCGATGGGGGCCCAATTTGTGTCATTCCCAATGGGGTCAATCACGCTCTATTTACCCCCCTTGACAAGATGGATTGCAAATCCAATCTGGCTTCAGCGATAGGCAACGCATTTTTTTCCGAAAAGCCGCTGGTCCTCATTTTTTCAGCAGGTCGGCTTGATGAAAGTTTTGTGTTTAAGCTGGCTCTGGTCAATCCGGAGATTGCCTTTTTACTGATTGATTCCCCGTTAGAACGTCCCGATCTCCAGATCGGGAAGCCTGAGAACCTTGAATTTTATCCTGTGGAGGAGGCAAAGGATTTCGACGCCCTTTCCGTCGTCTTTAACGCGGGAGATTTAGGGTTTTTTCCTGCAACTGTGGGGGTTGCTTCCACGCACATCTTCAGCGCAATGGCTTGTGGAGTGCCCATGGTCGTTGCAGGAGATGAAATGCCGGAAGAAGTTGGGTCAGCAGGCGTCTTTCTGAGATTCCGCCGCGATAGCTTGGGAAATATTGAAGTGCCAGTCCAGTTGCTTTCGGAAAAACTGAAATTTTTATTTTCCCATCCTGACCACCTCTCTTTCCTCGGTGCAAGCGCCGTAAAGCGGGTAGAAAGATGGACGTGGGATGCGGTCGCAACTCAATTTTTAGAACTTTATCGCGAATTAGCCCGGCAAAAAGCGTCGGTTAAGCCGAAACAATCACGTCATCCGATAGGATTCTGGCAAGTTTACAATCCAGAAGATGGAACGGTTGAATCTCAGGCGGTGGAACTGGCGACTTTTCGCCGCTATCCGGTTGAAGAGGCGCTTGCTTTAACCTTGCTCACGGAGCATACACCCCAGGAAGTGATGACGGTGTTCAGTCATGTCTTGCAAAATGAGCAAAAGGCAAGGGAAATTCTGAATCGGGCGATAGTCCTCTCAGAAAGTCGGAGGCTGTAGCGGTTAAACGGTTTCCGCTCAAGACTCTCATGAAAGGTGAGAAAAACTCATGCAAGGCTATCCTCTGTTATACGATGACGAATTAGAAGTTCTGCTTTCAAGCTATGTTTCAGATTTTCCCATGGTTTGCCAGTCCATGCGACATCTTTATAGCTATACGGTGAACAATTGGCTAACGAACACGAAAAGACAATTGGCAGGTCATGATGCCGCATACTGGCAAAACTATGAAAATGTCCTTAAAGAGATTCTTGAGGTGACGCAGTGGGAGTTCTCCGAACTCATGAAGGTCGTCCATTTTCAGGACCCCCTTCAGAACATTCAGGGGGAGGATTTCGATGCCATCCGTCGTGGCTTTTACGACTTCTTTGAAAATCCGGTCAAGGAGCATTTTTATTTTGCTTATTTTCCAGGGGCTTTTTGGAGAAGAAATTTCGTTAAGCAGCAGGTCAGCGCGATTCGATTGGAGAAAGCCAAGCTCTGCGAAGTGGGTTTTGGACCGGGGGTGCTCCTGGTAGAAGCCCTGTCTCAAAAGCCTGATTGGGAAGGATACGGGATTGATATAAGCAATGCCTGTGTCGAATACGCGCAGCGATATGCGAAACTGAAGCAGATAACCACTCTGGTGAATCTCTCTCAAGGAGACATTCTCAACATCCCTTATGAGGCAGAGACCTTTGATGTGGTGATGGCAATGGAAGTACTGGAACACATTCCAGAGCCAGAAGCAGGCTTCAGTGAAATCTGTCGGATTCTGAGAAACGAGGGCTATCTGATCAGTAGCATCCCCGTGCAATTGCCAATCAAAACCCACCTGCATCTCTTTCAAACCGAGTCGGAGGTGGTGCAAATGCACGAACGAACTGGGTTTGCGGTTGAAGTGTTTGAAAGTCAACCCTTTCCATACACATCAGGGAAGATGTTTACAGCAACCTTCCTGGTTTCTCGGAAAAAAGCTTCTCGCTCGATTCCTGAGCGAGAGGAACCCCATCGAAAAGGAGGTGAAACGTCATGATTCGGCAAGTTCATCAAGCAGCGCGTCGGAAGATTTCCGACTTTATTCGGCTGGAAGAGGGAAGGGTGAGCCATCGTCGTGCCCTTACTGCGGCGGCTATAGTTACAACCTCCGCACTCGCCGGGGTGCTCCTCGCTCCGCAACCCGCTTTGGCAGTATGCCAGTGTGTTGATGGAATCACTTGCAGTAATGCGGCCGGCTGGTACTGCTGTTGGCTCGTATGGACTGATGCTTGTGGACCTGGTTACGATTGGACTTGTGCTCCCTATGGTCAAATCAACCATTCGACTGGACAGTGCCTATAAGAAACTTCTCTGATTTGTGCTTGGATGCACGAACGTCCATCTTACACCCAAAAGTCTTATTCGCCAGCCAAGATAGTCGCTGGCTTATAAAGACATATTGTAATTGTCTACTTCGGAAAAGGGAAAACTTCCCTTTTCCGAAGTCATCGCCATGAAATTTGCTTACTTCATCTGGAGAGGAGTCATCACAGGGATTACGAAGGCCCATTTCACATCAAGATTTTTCTGTTAATTCATGCAGTATTGAGGTGAACAACGATGAGAAAAAAAGGGAGTGCTCTGAGAGGTATTTATCATTTGGTTGGGATATTCGTCGGACTCATGCAAATTGGGCTGTTGAGCTTCTCTTCAATGAGCCTTGCAGGAGAGGGAAAATGGGTACAGAAAACCGACATGCCAACGCCAAGGTCAAGTCTATCCACCAGCGTTGTGAACGAGAAGGTTTATGCCATTGGGGGCGTGAATCCGGCCGGTGGAAACGTCGTAGAAGAGTATAGTCCTGTGATAGACAGATGGAATAAGAAAACCGACATGCCTACTAAAAGATTCCGCTTCTCCACCAGTGCGGTGAATGGAAAAATTTACGTCATTGGGGGTGAAGAGGGTGGAGTTTTTTTGACAAAGGTCGAAGAGTATGATCCGGTGCCAGACAGATGGAAGGAGAAAGCCCACATGCCAACTCCAAGATCGTGGGTATCTACCAGTGTGGCAAATGGAAAAATTTACGTCATTGGGGGGTGGGCAGGTGGGGCAGTCCTCTCGATGGTAGAAGAATACGATCCAGCAACAGACACTTGGACAAAGAAAGCCCACATGCCAACGGCGAGAATACTATTTTCCACCAGCGTAGTGAACGGGAAGATTTACGCTGTTGGAGGACTAGGTGCAAATGGGCCATCGCTTTCAATCGTAGAAGCTTACGATCCAGCAACAGACACTTGGACAAAGAAAGCCCACATGCCAACCGCAAGAGACGCTTTATCCACCAGTGCGGTGAATGGAAAGATTTATGCTATTGGAGGTCAAGCAGATGGTGCACCTCTTTCGATAGTCGAAGCTTACGATCCAGCAACAGACACTTGGACAAAGAAAGCCCACATGCCAACGGCGAGATCGAATTTATCCACCAGCGTTGTAAATGGGAAAATTTATGCCATTGGCGGTGCAGGTGATAAGGGGCAAGTTTCGACTGTAGAAGAGTATAACCCCGACACCCCCCAACGTGTTGGTGCCACAGGGAAACTCGCCATGTTGTGGGGTGCGCTCAAAGCGGGAAATTAATTTGGAGGGAGCTCCCAATCAATCGGAGAACCGAAATGGTTTCTCGGAAAAAGCTTCTCGCTTTCTCCATGGGCGAGAGGAACCCCATAGAAAAGGAGGTGATACGTCATGATTCGGCAAGTTCATCACGCCGCACGTCGGAAGATTTCTGATTTCATCCGTCTGGAAGAGGGGCGGGTGAGCCATCGCCATGCACTCACGGCAGCGGCTTTGGTCACGACCTCTGCTTTGGCGGGTGTGCTCCTTGCACCGCAACCAGCTTTGGCGGACCACTGCGCCGGTTGCATACTATGTGGCCCTTGGTACCAATGTTGTTTTATTCCAAACGACTGTGGCAACGGGATGAATGGCTATGCCTGCGACCTCAATGGTGGGGAGTGCGGTTGAGGGAAGTGCGTTTTCTGAAATTTCTTCCTGGAGAAGGGAAAATTTCCCTTCTCTAGGAAAAGAAAAGGGAATTGACACCCAATCAATAGAAAAAGAAACAGGAGGAGAAAAAATGAGAGACACTCAAAACTTTTTTAGTGCTGTCGTCAACATGGTACCCTTCTTGTTAATACTCATTCCCTCCAGCCGGGCGGGCGTATGGCGGGAAGATTTCCGGGACGAGAAAGCTGCCGAGGCGTGGATGCCACAAAAACCCCCATGGGTTCATTCTCAGCGTTGGGAGGTCAAAAACGGTGCGTATGTCGCGCAAGTGATTGGCAACGATCAAAGCTACTCGGTCACCGGGGAAAAGGCCTGGGATGATTACAGTATCGAAGCGAAAGTTCGGTATCCCAAAAACGGGGAAAGACCCATTCATTTTGGTGTTGGAGTGCGTTACCAAAACTTTGAGCTTGGTAACCGTTACGCTTTCGGTTTTATCCTCCCGCCCATTGGAAGAAATGCCGTGCCAGGAATTATCGCTTGGGGAGGTGGGATTGGTCGCTTCATTGTAGAGCCGTTCCCAATCGAACCGGATCGGTGGTACACGCTCAAAATGGAAGTGAAAGGGACCCATTTTGAGTGCTGGGTGGATGGTGAACTTGTGGGACAGTTTGATCACAGCGTTATCATGTCTGGAAAGGCGGCGCTTTGGGGAGGGCCTGGGGACTTTGAGTTTGATGATGTGACTATCTCCGGCCCGAAGATTCCCAACCGTGCGCTGGCCGTCCAACCCCAGAGGAAGTTAGCAACAAGATGGGGGGAAATCAAGTTCAGTCGGTGATGTCCTCACGGTAGCTTTGGGCTCATCTACGCTGGCTTCATGGCTCAGATATTATTCCTCATTCAAGGAAAGATAACCCTTTTCACCATGGGAAGTATTTGACAGTCAACCGTTTCCATATACCTCGGGGAAAATGTTTAGAGCAACCGAAATGGTTTCTCGGAAGAACGCTTCTCGCTCAAGGCATATCAGCGAGAAGAACCCAAAAGGAAAGGAGGTGATACCTCATGATGAGCCCTGCCCAACACATGATGGCTCATATCCAGCAAGCGATTCGTCGGAAAATTTCCGATTCGATCCGTCTGATCCAGCTTGAAGATGGACGGGTGAGCCATCGCCATGCCCTCACAGCGGCGGCTTTGGTCACGACTTCTGCTTTGGCGGGTGTGCTTCTCGCCCCGCAATCAGCTTTGGCGAACTCCTTTTGCTCTTGCCCACCTTGTGGGCCGGGCAGTTACTGTTGTTGGAGTCTTGCTCCCTGTTGGACCGGAGCCCCAGGCTATGAATGCGATAGCAACGGAGGAATGTGTGGTTAATAGTCTCTACTGATTTTTCTCCAGGCAGAGGAGAGTGAAAGATGGGAAACGGAAAGGTGTGGATTTGCGACCAATTTCTAATTCCCATCACTCAGAAAATCAGCAGAGACTTAAAAGGTTTCTTGGAGAAGGGAAGCTTCCCTTCTCCAAGAACTGTCAGAACGAATCCATTACGAAGGAGTTAAAGGGGTTGGCTTATGTTAAGAAACCATGCAAAGGGGATGAGAGAAACTGCAAATGAGCATGTGTGCAAATCTGCTCAATTGATGAAGTGGATAGTGATGTTTGCCGCTGGGCTAATGGTCATGTTGTGGCGTGTGTCGCCCGCACCCGCACAGGAATTCGTTTGGGAGCTGACAAATGGCCCTTACGGTGGACATATTCAGGCGCTTCTGGCAGCGCCCGAGAAAAGACTCTATGCAGGCACAGAGCGTGGTATCTATCGTTCTGAAGATGGCGGCAACACCTGGACAGCGATGAACACAGGATTAACTCATCTGTTGGTCAAGTCCTTGGCACTTTTGGACACGACCCTCTATGCGGGGACGTGGGGCGGCGGCGTCTTTCGCTTCGAGGAGAAAAACAACACCTGGGTCAACACAGGGTTGACCAATGTTGAGGTCGGACCATTAGTCGTTTCAGGGACAACGCTTTATGCGGGCACTCTTCGTGGGGTCCTTCGTTCCGAGGATGGGGGCAACACCTGGACGAAGGTCAACACGGGATTGGAAAATACTCTTGTCTCCTCGTTAGCGGTTTTGGAAACAACACTCTACGCAAGTAACTTGTTTGGTGGAGTTGTTCGTCTCGATGATAAGAGCAAGACATGGGTGAACTTCGGGTTGAGGGACACGCAGGTCATCGTATTAGCCGTTTTGGGAAAAACGCTGTATGCGGCCTCTTCTCGGGGTGAAGTGTTTCGTTTCAAGGATAGGGGGAACACCTGGACGAAAGTCAATACAGGAGGGGGACATTTTGTCGTCACTTCATTCGTGGCTTTGGGGACGACGCTCTATGCGGGTACGGCTGGCGGTGGTATCTTTCGCTCTGAGGATAGGGGCAACACCTGGGTGGAGGTTAATACGGGATTGAGGAATATGTTTATCACTTCATTGGCGGTTTTGGGGACAACGCTCTATGCCGGCACGAGTGGCGGAGGTGTCTTTCGTTCCAAAGATAGAGGCAACATCTGGGTGGAGGTCAATACAGGATTGAGGAATACGTTTATCACTTCATTGGCGGTTTTAGGGACAACGCTCTATGCTGGTACGAGGGACGGTATCTTTCGCTCCGAGGATGGGGGCAACACTTGGACGAAGGACAACACGGAATTGCAGCATATTACGATTTTGTCATTATCGGTTTTGGGTACAACGCTTTATGCAGGCACGGATGGCAGTGGGGTCTTTCGTTCCGAGGATAGAGGCAACACCTGGACGGATGTCAACATGGGGTTGACGGATACTCGGGTGAAGTCCTTATCGGTGTTGGGGACAACCCTTTATGCGGCCACAAAAAGCGGGGGCGTCTTTCTTTCTGAGGATAAAGGCAGCACATGGAGGGCGTTCAACATGGGGCTGAAAAGTACCCCTATCTCTGCGTTAGCGGTGTTGGGGACAACCCTCTATGCAGGCACAGATGGCAGTGGGGTTTTTCGGTCTGAGGATAGAGGCAACACTTGGACGGATGTCAACATGGGGTTGACGGATACTCAGGTGTGGTCGTTAACCGTTTTGGGAACGACCCTTTATGTAAGCACCGTTCGTGGCGGGAGCTTTCGTTCCGATGATCGGGGTAACACATGGACATCGGTCAATCTGGGGTTGAAAAATACACTCGTCTCTGCGTTAGCGGTTTGGGAAACAACACTCTATGCAGGCACTGACGGTAGTGGCGTCTTCCGCGCCGCTCTCGTCAAGTGACATCGTTTCTCAGAAGAAAGTTTCTCGCTCCCTGAATTGGAACAAGAAGAGGTCCAAAGGAAAGGAGGTGAAACGTCATGATTCGGCAAGTTCATCAAGCAGCGCGTCGGAAGATTTCCGACTTTATCCGTCTTGAAGAGGGGCGGGTGAGCCATCGCCATGCCCTGACTGCGGCGGCGTTAGTCACGACCTCCGCTTTGGCGGGTGTGCTTCTCGCCCCGCAACCAGCTTCGGCTGTTCTCGAATGCTCGTGTCCCTCTTGTCCGTCTGGGTGGTACTGTTGTTGGGGTCTCAAACCAAGCTGTGCCTCTGGGTATGGCTATACTTGTGACCTTGATGGAGGGTGGTGCAACTAAGAAAAGTCTCTTGGAGAAGGGAAGCTTCCCTTCTCCAACAGTTATTAGCACGAATCCATCATGGAGGCGTTAAGGAGGGTGACTTATGCTAATAACTCGTGCAAAGAGGATTAGAGAACATGCCAATGAGCTAATATGCCAAGCTGCCAAATTGATGCAGTGGATGGTGGTGTTCGCCGTTGAGTTAATGGTCATGTTGTGGCGTGTGTCGCCCGCCCCCGCGCAGGAACTCCTTTGGGAGCAGACGAACGGTCCCTACGGCGGGGATATCTATGCGCTTCTAGCAACCTCTGAAGAAACACTCTATGTGGGAACTTCGGACAGCGGCGTCTATCGTTCCAAAGATGGCGGCAACACCTGGACAGCGGTCAATTCGGGATTGACGTATTCTTATCGATCCGCTCATTCTTCGGAACGGACCCCACCTAGTTTTCTACCTCATCATGTCAATTCGTTAGTAGCTATGGGCGAGACGCTCTATGCAGGCACGCTTTTAGGGGGGGTCTATCGTTCTTTTGATGAAGGGAACACTTGGACAGCGGTTAATTCAGGACTCGGGTATCCTACCATTAATTCGTTAGTGGTTCTGGGCAAGAGGCTCTATGCGGGTACGGATGGGAGTGGTGTCTATCGTTCTGAGGATGGGGGGAACTCCTGGACCCCGGCCAACAAAGGATTGGCGTATCCCGTCGTTAATTCATTAGCGGTTTTAGGCCAAACACTTTATGCAGGAACTTCCGAAGGCGGAGTCTTCCGTTCCACCGATCTGGGCAATACCTGGGCAAGGGTCAACTGGGAATTGACGAACTTGACTGTCTCCTCGTTAGCGGTTGTGGATCAAACGCTTTATGCGGGAACTTTGGAGGGCGGGGTCTTTCGCTCTTTTGATGGGGGCAATACCTGGACAGCAGTCAACTCAAGATTATCCATGCCCACTGCCGTGAGGGCGTTCGCGGTTTTAGGGACAACACTCTATGTAGGTACTTCAAGTGGGGTCTATGGTTCCGAGGATAGCGGCAATACTTGGGTCAAGACAGGATTGACGAATCAGAGTGTCTTTTCGTTAGCGGTTTTAGACCAGACGCTCTATGCAGGAACAGCCGGCGGTGGTATTTTTCGCTCTTTCGATGAAGGTGACACCTGGACAGCGGTCAATTCGGGACTACTGATACCCGCTGACGTGAGATCATTCGCGGTATTGGGAACAACGCTCTATGCGGGAACGGCCAGCGGAGTTTACCGTTCCGAGGATAGGGGAAACTCCTGGGTGGCGGTCAATATGGGATTGAAGGATATTCGGGTCAGGTCATTAGCGGTTTTAGGGACAACACTCTATGCAGGTACGGAGGGCAGTGGCGTCTTCCGCGCCTCTCTCTCCAAGTGACATCTCAGAAAGTGAGTGATTTCCTGCCCCGCGAAGCCGCCGCCTCTTGGGACGAACGGAATGAAGCAGGAAAGGCGGTCGTTCACAGCGGGAAGACGTTTACAGGAACATTCCTCGTTTCTCGGAAGAACGCTTCTCGTTCCATAGAGGGGCGAGAGGAAATCAAAAGGAAAGGAGGTGAAACGTTATGATTCGGCAAGTTCATCAAGCAGCGCGTCGGAAGATTTCTGATTTCATCCGTCTGGAAGAGGGACGGGTGAGCCATCGCCATGCCCTCACGGCAGCGGCTTTGGTCACGACTTCTGCGCTGGCAGGTATACTGCTTTCTCCGCAACCGGTTTCGGCATGCGACTGTAGTTGCTACGAAGCTGGATGTAATCAAGCACTTGGGCAATATTGTTGTTGGATTGCAAGAATAGGCTGTCCAAATAATGTTCTATATCAGTGTGACACAGATGGAGGCCCATGTGGTTGAGAATCTCCCCGCTTTAAAAGAGCGGGATTCTATAATTAACCCGAAAATCTTGGGGAAGGGAAAGTTTCTCTTCCCCAAGGGATTGGGAGAGGTCAATTGGTATGAAGGCGTTAAAATTGTTCTTCAAATGGTGTCTTGGAGTTGGGATTGTCTGTTTTGGAACGGGGATACCAGTCAATTGGCATGTCCAAAGTGCTAATTTGCCCCAGATTGCGTTTGAGCATTTCTTTCAAGGGAGTAGCGACATCTATGTCATCCAAGCTGATGGAACGGGACAGCGAAATCTCACGAACCACCCTGCTAACGATCTCGAACCAGCTTGGTCTCCTGATGGCAGATGGATCGCTTTTGAGTCGAATCGAGATGGGAATTTTGAGATTTATCTCATAGACCCAAAAGGAGAAAATCTAAAGCGCCTCACAGACCATCCTGCGGACGACTTTGCGCCCTCTTGGTCTCCTGATGGCAGATGGATTGCTTTTACTTCCAAGAGAGATGGAAATCCAGAAATTTACACGATGGATATATCAGGCGAAAACCTCAAGAATTTGACTCACCATCCGGACTTTGATGGCTCTCCGGCTTGGTCCCCTGATGGCAAGCAGATCGCTTTTGCTTCTAATCGAACAGGCAATCTTGATGTGTATGTCATGGACTTAGAAAGTGGAAGGCTACAAGCGATTTCCCCCCATCCGGCCGCAGAGAATTATCCTTCCTGGTCGCCAGATGGGAAAAAATTGACCTTCGGTTCCAACCGATCGGGGAATCGCGATCTTTATCTGTTCGATTTGGAGACAATGAGACTCCAAAACCTCACTTCGACGCATCTCGGCATAGATGAAACCCCATCCTTTTCTCCCGATGGCAAACGGATTGCCTTTTCTTCAAACCGAGAGCTCGGAGTGAAGGGCCTCGGGAATGCGATTTACGTCATGGATATCGATGGCAATCATATTCAGCGGGTGACAGAGAATCCCAATGCTTTTGATATGAATCCGACATGGTTTGACCCCTCAGTGCCTTTTGGGGTTTCTTGGCGGGGCAAGTTGGTCACGACATGGGGAAAGGTCAAACAGAAAATTTGAAGTGAGGCATTTGTGTCGTGGCGGTTGAAGTGTTTGAAAGTCAACCATTTCCCTACACCTCAGGGAAGATGTTTACAGCAACATTCCTCGTTTCTCGAAAGAAAACTTCTTGCTCCATGGATAGGAGCGAGAAGACCCCAAAAGAAAAGGAGGTGAAACGTTATGATTCGGCAAGTTCATCAAGCAGCGCGTCGGAAGATTTCTGATTTCATCCGTCTGGAAGAGGGGCGGGTGAGCCATCGCCATGCACTCACGGCAGCGGCTTTGGTCACGACCTCCGCGCTGGCGGGGGTGCTTCTCGCCCCGCAACCCGCTTCGGCATGCTGGTGCGACCAGTGCCCCGTCGGTTCCTGTCAGACTTCTCCTAATTTGTACTGCTGTTGGAAGTCGTTCCCTAGTTGTCCAAGCGGGTTTACGTATGACTGTGATACGAATGGAGGGGCGTGCGATCCCTAGAGATTTCAATATCTTATATGCATAGAGGTAATAGCATACAAGAGGTGAATTCTCACCTTGAAATACAAGATGATTGTGTAATAGAACTTATAAAACCAATATCTTGTGGTGTTTCAACAGGCTTAGAAAGGACCTAAAACGGATTCAAGAATCCGTTTTAGGTCCTTTCCTAAGAAGTTTCAGGAGGAATTTCCCATGAAGGCGTTCAAATTGATTTTCAAATGGTTTCTTGTGGTTGGGTGCAGTTTGGGAATGGAAGGCCTAGTCATTTGGCAAGCACGAAGTGCTGAGATTGCATGGATAGCGTTTGAAGCTGCACTCGGAGGCAATCAGGAAATTTATATCATCCAGGCTGATGGAGCGGGACAGAGAAATCTCACCAATCACCCCGCTTATGATGGTGCTCCTGCTTGGTCTCCTGATGGCAGATGGATTGCTTTTGAGTCGAATCGAGATGGCAACTATGAAATCTATCTCATGAACCCAGCAGGAGGAAACCTGAAGCGTCTCACAGACCATCCTGCGACCGATTCCTCGCCAGCTTGGTCTCCGAACGGCAGAATGATTGCTTTTGCTTCCAGAAGAGCTGGAAATGCAGACATTTATGTCATGGATCTTTCCGGTCAAAACCTCCAGAATGTGACGAACTCTCCGGAGTTTGATACCGCTCCTGCCTGGTCTCCTGATGGAAAACAAATTGCTTTTACCTCCGTGAGGGAAGGGAATAATTTCGAGATATATATTCTGGATTTAGGAAGCGGAAGGGAAGAAGTGATTGCCCCGCATCCGGCCCAGGAGATGATGCCTGCCTGGTCGCCTTCGGGAAAGCAATTGGTTTTTCAATCAAGCCGAGACGTATTTAGCCATATTTTTCTGTTCGATTTGGAAACTCGGGAACTAAAAAAACTCACGGAGGGTCTTGCCAACGATGGATTCCCCGTATTTTCTCCTTCGGGAAAACAGATTGCTTTTAATTCAAATCGAGAGGGTGGAATCAAGGGGCTAGGCGGACAATCCATTTACATCATGGATGTCGATGGAAAGGATGTCAGGCGGGTGACAGCGAATCCTTCTTGGGATACTAATCCAACATGGTTTGACCCCTCGGTGCCTTTTGGGGTTTCTTGGCGGGGCAATCTGGTCACGACATGGGGAAAGGTCAAACAGAAAATTTGAAGTGAGGCATTTGTGTCGTGGCGGTTGAAGTGTTTGAAAGTCAACCATTTCCCTACACCTCAGGGAAGATGTTTACAGCAACATTCCTCGTTTCTCGAAAGAAAACTTCTTGCTCCATGGATAGGAGCGAGAAGACCCCAAAAGGAAAGGAGGTGAAACGTCATGATTCGGCAAGTTCATCAAGCAGCGCGTCGGAAGATTTCCGATTTCATCCGTCTGGAAGAGGGGCGGGTGAGCCATCGCCATGCCCTCACAGCGGCGGCTTTGGTCACGACCTCCGCTTTGGCGGGGGTGCTTCTTGCCCCGCAACCGGCTTTGGCAGCACACTGCCTTGGTTGCATACGATGTGATCCTGGTTACCAATGTTGTTTTATTCCAAACGACTGTGGCAACGGAATGAATGGTTATGCCTGCGACCTCAATGGCGGGGCGTGCGGTTGAGGGAAGTGCGTTTTCTGAAATTTCTTCCTAGAGAAGGGAAAATTTCCCTTCTCCAGGAAAATAAAAGGGAATTGACACCAAATCAATAGAAAAAGAAACAGGAGGGGAAAAAATGAGATACACTCAAAACTTTTTTGGTGCTGTCGTCAACATGGTATCCTTCTTGTTAATACTCATTCCCTCCAGCCGGGCGGGCGTATGGCGGGAAGATTTCCGGGACGAGAAAGCCGCCGAGGCGTGGATGCCACAAAAACCCCCATGGGTTCGTTCTCAGCGATGGCAGGTCAAAAACGGCGTGTATGTCGCGCAAGTGATTGGCACTGATCAAAGCTACTCGGTCACCGGCGAAAAGGCGTGGGACGATTACAGCATCGAAGTGAAAGTTCGGTACACCGAAAAAGGGCCCCCCCCGCCCCTTCATTTTGGGGTCGGTGTCCGCTACCAGGACTTTGACTTCGGTCACCATTACGCTTTCGGTTTTATCCTCCCGCCCATTGGAAGAAATGCCGTGCCAGGAATTATCGCTTGGGGAGGTGGGATTGGTCGCTTCATTGTAGAGCCGTTCCCAATCGAACCGGATCGGTGGTACACGCTCAAAATGGAAGTGAAAGGGACCCATTTTGAGTGCTGGGTGGATGGTGAACTTGTGGGACAGTTTGATCACAGCGTTATCATGTCTGGAAAGGCGGCGCTTTGGGGAGGGCCTGGGGACTTTGAGTTTGATGATGTGACTATCTCCGGCCCGAAGATTCCCAACCGTGCGCTGGCCGTCCAACCCCAGAGGAAGTTAGCAACAAGATGGGGGGAAATCAAGTTCAGTCGGTGATGTCCTCACGGTAGCTTTGGGCTCATCTACGCTGGCTTCATGGCTCAGATCTTATTCCTCATTCAAGGAAAGATAACCCTTTTCACCATGGGAAGTATCTGTTTCGGTGGCAGTTTAATCGCGCTTTTCCTCTATTGGCTGAATATCCTTGCGCCTGGGGATGCGAAGCTCTTGTTGGGAATTTTTTTAGCTCTGCCCCCCTCCTTGTTTCAAGACGCCGCGGGAAAGGTGTTATTTCCTCCAATCGTGGTCGCCATCAATGTCTTAGCAGTTTACTTTTTGGGAATCAGTCTTTATATGCTCATTAAGAGTTCAACCGCACAGAAGCAGCAGGCGATTCTGACGTCCCTTAACGGAGAGAAGTTGTCACAAAGCATTGCCAATTTCTTCAGATTTTTTGCGCTGGGCGTCATCGTTTCAGCAGTATGGAACCGGTTTCCTTTCTTGACCGCTCTGCAAT
Source organism: uncultured bacterium (assembly GCA_964577695.1). Classification (GTDB taxonomy): domain Bacteria; phylum Poribacteria; class WGA-4E; order WGA-4E; family PCPOR2b; genus CAZOAL01. The sequence continues at coordinate 122,877 of CAZOAL010000018.1, forward strand.
TAGGGGGCTTTTTCCGGATGGCTGTTGTCCTGGTGCTTTTCTCCCTTCTCAAGAAGTTTGCGTTTCAATCGAAACATCGCGAATTCCTTTCCATTTTGCTTTTCGCTTCAGCCGCGACATTGATGCTGATTGCTCCCCCTTCGTGGGAAACGCTGGTCAAATCGCTCCTGCTATACCTTGCCATCTATCTCCTGATAATTACCTTTCTGTTGAACTTAGCTCACCTTATGTTTATCAAAGAGGTCAAGATTGATGACCTCAAAGTGGGAATGGTTCCTGCTGAGACCATCCTGGAAATTCAGGAAGGTTCACATTTTCTCTCTTACATGAAAAGTGATTCAAAGGCTCTGGATGAACCAGTGGATCAAAAAGCGAACCTCATCGGAGGTTCAACACTGAACCCTTTAGGAGAAGAGGACATCCAAATCCTCAAGCAGCTTGCTGAAAGTGGGCACTTCCTTTCATTTGGGAATTCGCTTCGAGTTCAAGAAACCATGTGGTTCGCTCCTGTCATCCTGGCAGGAGTCATTATCACCATAATTTCTAAAGGCCCATTTTACCTCAAGATTTCTCCTTTAATTGGGACACTATCGAGGTGGATCGGATGAAAAGAAAATATCTCGCTCTGTTTGGAATATTATCTGTGGTTATAGGAGTACCATTGGGTTATCAGAAATGGTCTGAATTCGACAGAATCAAAAAGGTAGAGACGCTGACATCACAAGCCAGACAGCTTTCTGCTATCTCTCTGAGCGATTTATTTCCCAAACTGGCTGCCATCAATTCTGATAATGAGATCCTTATTCTCTACACTGGCAATACCCAAAGTTACCTTGAGCCCTGCGGCTGTTACCAGGGGCAATCGGGCGGAATTGCCAGACGAGCGACACTGATTGAACGAATTCGGTCTAAAGGGATAACTCCTCTGGTCTTAGATGCTGGAAATCTCTTCGATGGGAAAACCCCTATTGACCGGCTGAGAAATGAAGCTTACCTGAAAGCAATGAACGAAATCGGATATGACGCTGTCGGAATGAGCGTGTCAGACTTGAAATTCGGTGCGGAGCTTTTCAAAAGTCAGATGAACCAGATTCATTTTCCGTTCATCTCTGCGAAACTTCAACTGACTGGCGGTCATGGAATATCGTTCCAGCCGTATATCGCCAAGAATATAGGGAAAATAAAGATTGGTATCCTTGCGGTTTCAAATACGGCATCTTCAGAGCGTTCACCGACAACGTCAACGTCATGGATGCAGACTTCAGAGACCTCTATTTCAAGTCCAATCCCCGCGCTCAAAGAACAAGTCGAGAAAGCCAAACGTGAATCCGATTTTCTTGTGCTTCTGAGCACGCTTCCCAAAGAAAATAATAAAGAAATTGCTACGACCGTTCATGACATCGACCTCATCATTAGCACGGAAGATGGAAAAACCGAAAAGATTGATGACACCTTGATCGCCTATTCCACGCCTCACGGGAAAACGTTGGGGATGGTGATGGTTCGTCTCAACCAGGCGGGGAAGGTGGATCATTACGTCTCAGAGCAGATCGCCATGCTTGAAGATGTCCCAGACCATCCGCAAATCAAACAAATTTTAAGCGACTTTTATCATCAAGTGGCTTCCACTCCAGCTTTCCAGGATACCCCCACGGTGTTGTTTGCTTCTGAGGCGCTTGAAAAACAAGCGACACAAGGGAAAAACAGATATGTGGGTTCAGCGGAATGCAAGAGCTGTCATGAGAAAGAATATGCGCAGTGGTCAACCACCTCCCATGCAATGGCATTTCACTCTCTCATCCGAAAGGAACGTCACTTTTATCCAGATTGCGTGTCTTGCCATTCCACAGGATTTGGATACAAGACAGGTTTCAGCTTGACCTCGCTCAAGGATGAACTCAAGGGGGTTGGATGCGAAACTTGTCATGGTCCAGGCAGGGAACATGCTTCTAATCCCATCAAAGAGAACATAAGAAAAAAGGTGGATCCCTGGCTTTGTGCTCAGTGTCATAACTCAGAACACCATCCAGGATTTGAGCAGGTCGCCTCTCTGCTGGTTCCATTAGTCGACCATAGCCAGGAGCCACAGGATCTCAAAAGGATATTAACCCATCGAGTCAAAGGTGCACTCAAACCTGAAGTGGAACTCTTTGTCATGAGCTTTTGTCCATTTGGGACAGCCGCAGAAAAGCAACTCATCCCCATATTTAAGAAATTTCAAGGACAGCTTCAATTGACCCTGAGATTTATCGCGACAGAAAAAGGGGAAGAGACGACGCCTGAATCAGAGAAACCAGCTCATCTTGAAAGCAAAGTGCCTTCTGGTTTCACTTCCAATCCAGCTAACACATCCCAAGAAGTTATCTCTGATGAAGAATTCGTCAGCCTTCATGGACAGGCGGAGGTTGATGAAGATATCCGGCAAGTCGTGATAGCGACGCATTTTCCTGATAAACTCTATGACTATCTGCTTTGTCGCGCAGACCATTTGAAGCAGTCATGGATCGCATGCGCGAGAAAAGCGAAACTGGATGTCGGCAAGATTAACAGCATTGCAAAGAGTGATGAGGGAAAGAAACTTTTTAGAGAAAACATTCAAAGAAGCAAAGAACTGAAGATTCAATCTTCTCCGACGCTTTTGGTGAATGGAAAGATTGTGGATAGACAACTCTTTGCCAAACAGGTACAGGGAAACTGTGGGTTATAACCGAATCTGAATGGGCTTGTCGAGAATTATGACTGATTTTGGAGGTGCAGAAATGGGTGAAGCAAGAGATTTCCGCGGGCGCGTCGCAGTCATTACAGGGGCAGGTGGACCGAACATGGGAAGAGCCGCTTCGCTCCTCTTCGCAGCACACGGTGCAAAGGTCTGTGTCAGTGACATCAACAAGGATGAGGGGATTCAGACAGTCGAACTGATACGGGCCCAAGGCGGAGAGGCGTTCTTCCAACATACCAATGTGCTGAAAGAGTCGAGCGTCGCTGAGGTAGTCGCTGAGACCGTGAGACGTTTCGGAACCGTGCATTACCTGTGCAATTTCGCTGGTGCCTACGAGCCACGCCATGGAACGATGGAAACAGCAGCAGAAGACTGGGACCGAATCGTTGGAGTCACGTTAAAGGGCACATGGTTGGCAAGCAAACACGCGATGCGACAGATGAAGAACAATTCTGCTCCTCGAAAACATGATTGTCGAGGGGTGATTCTCTGTATTGCGAGTTCAGTGGCGCACCTGGGTATGAGAAATCTGGCTGCCTACACGGCAGCGAATGGGGGAATTTTAAGTTTGACCAGAGCCATGGCAGTTGATGGAGCGCCTTACAAAATTCGTGTGAACTGTATCAGTCCAGGCATCACCCGAACCCCCGCGACACCGATACCGGATGAGGAAACGGAACGGAGGTTAGCAACGCTTGGACTCCTTCCCTATGTCGGTGAACCAGAGGACACGGCACACATGGCGGTTTGGCTCTGCAGCGATCATGCGCGGTTTATCACCGGTGCCATCATCAATATTGATGGAGGATGGACAGCCAAATGAACGAGCGACTTTTAGAAAATCGGGTGGCAATTATTACCGGTAGTTCTCGGGGCATTGGTGCAGCGACTGCCATCCTCTTTGCCCAGCATGGGGCAAAGGTCGTCATTAACTACTTACGTCGAGATGAGGCGGCTTCGCAGATTGTGAATCGCATCCAATCTCAGGGAGGAGAAGCAATCAGCATCAAAGCCGATGTGACAAATCAAGATGCCGTGCGCACACTGATTGATTCAACCCTTCAGCGTTATGGTCAGATTGATATACTGGTGAATAACGCCTGGCCGGGATGGCAAGGGGGGTCTATTCTTGAGCTCGATTGGTCTGCGTATCAACGCTTCCTTGATGGCATTGTCAAAGCCGCATACTTCACCTGCAAGGCGGTTTTACCAGAGATGATCAAAAAAAGACAGGGTAAGATTATAAACGTTGGTACCACGAGCCTTTATGAACTAAACGAATCCCACACGCCCTATATCACGGCTAAAGGGGGCTTGCTTGCCTTAACCCGCGGGCTGGCTCGGGATGTCGGAAAGTATAATATCCAGGTCAATCTACTTTCGCCAGGTTTAGTATGGACAAAGCTAGACGAACCGATGCCCAAAAACTTTGGCTCAAAACATGCCGAGCGCACGGCAATGGGTAGAAACGCCACCGCACTGGATATTGCTAAGGCAATGCTCTTTTTGGCCAGTGACCTCTCCGATTTTGTGACTGGAATCGAGCTCCCTGTCTGTGGGGGACTCCTCATGCGCTAGGCTTTGCCCCACTTTTACCTTTGCCCAAATGTTAGAACGGTTGAAGTACCAATATCCGGAGGAATCTGTCTTTGACGCGGTCAACCGACTGGAGCAATTTGCACAGTTAGGATTATTGCTTTCGGAAGAATCACAATCCAACCCGCTGACGCCCGATGTGGATCGAAGGGTGGGCATGTTTCAGATTTTCCCGAAAATGAGTTGACACTTTTTGTATGGAAGGATGGAAGAATGGGAGATGAACTCCTGCTCCCCATCCTTCCATCCTTCCATTCTTCCAGCAACAAAGAGTGTAAAGAGATTCCTGAAACATGCCTTCACACTCCGGGGGCGTATGAAATTGGAAAATCGATGACAATCAGCGGTTGCTGATCATTACATCAAACCCTCTCGCTTGGCAAGATAGGAGGAAAGGGCGTAGTCGAGCGGAGTTGACGTGTCTATCGTGTTATAATCAATGTGGGACTTGCTCAACTCCAACTTGTAGTGATTGATAAAATCATGCAGGTTTTTGAGGTAGCTCTCACGGATGGCTTGCGGGGTGGTGATGATTTCCTCATCCGTCTCCGCATCGACGAAGCGCGTGATGCGTTCAAATTCAAATTCGAGCTCCTGATGGTCTAAGAGATGAAACACAATCACCTCATGCCCATCATAACGAAAATGTTCGAGCGCCTTCACAACCTCATCGGGCTTTGTGTACTCGGGGTCTCCAAAATCTGAGATGAGAATGACCAATCCGCGTTTGCTCAAGCGTTCAGCTATCTGATGAAGCGGATTAACTCCCAAGGGGCGTTTGACGGTCTGGAGGCGTTCCAACGTCAGCAAGATGGAATGGAGATGGGAAGGGGTGCTTCGGGCGGGGAGATATTCATGGAGATTTTCGTCAAAGTAGGCGAACCCAACGGCGTCGCGCTGCTTTGCCATGAAATAGGCCAGTGAAGCGATGAGAAAGCTGGCATACTCCAACTTCGTCAATTTTTCTGAGCGGCGCTCCATCAACTTCATGTCAAGGTCGTTTGGATTCAGATGCTCCATCGACCGGCTCGTGTCAAGGAGAAGATAACAGTTGAGATTGGTCTCCTCCTCGAACTGCTTGATATAGTAGCGATCCGTCCGCCCATAAACCTTCCAATCGATGTGTTTGGTCTCATCACCGGGGATGTACTGTCGATATTGGGCAAACTCCACACTGAAGCCGTGATAGGGGCTTTTGTGTAGCCCCGAAATGAATCCTTCAACAACCAATTTTGCAATGAGTTCCAAATTCCCAATCCGCGCTAAGACGGTGGGGTCTAAAAAGCGACGTCCTTCTTGGGCTTGCATTTATTCTATCCTTCGTTTTGGTAATATGAAATGTGCTACGCGATGCGTGAAACGTGAAACGTGAGGCGTGAAACGAATCTTTCCCTTCCTTCCCTTTGAACGGGCGAGCCGCCCGCTCTACTTTCTTCCTTTCCTTCCATTCTCATGAACGGGCGAGCCGTGCTCCGTCCGATGAATCGGACCCGCTCTACTTCCTTCCCTTCTTCCATCCTTCCATCCTTCCCTTCTTCCCTTCCATTCTCATGAACGGGCGAGCCGTGCTCCGTCCGATGAATCGGACCCGCTCTACTTCCTTCCCTTCTTCCATCCTTCCATCCTTCCATCCTTCCCTTCTTCCCTTCCTTCCTTTTGAACGGGCGAGCCGCCCGCTCTACTTCCCTTCCTCTGATCATTCCTTCTTTAGAACCATCAGCGTCAGGTCATCAAACTGCAGGGCTTCCCCCTGAAATTCCAGCACCGAATCATGGATTGCCGTGCAGATTTCAGCGGCAGTGGCATGTCGCTGCCGCTGAAAGACTTCCTCCAAGCGTTCTTCTCCATACTGTTCACCCTCAAGATTCTCTGTTTCGGTCACGCCATCAGTATAGAATAAGACGGTATCCCCACTGTAAAGTTGAGTTGTCTCCTGTTCATACGCCCCAATTTGACGGAGCATGTCATCAGGAAACATCCCTAGAATCGTACCGCCTTTCTCGAGCCGCTTGATGCTGCCATCATGTCCGAGCACCAATGGATAGTTGTGCCCCGCATTGACTGAGGTCAGTCCCCCTGTTTCAGGCTGCAATTGGGCGTAGAAAAAAGTTGCGAATTTGCCAATCGTGCTGCTCTCATAAAGAAAGGCGTTAAGCGTCGTCGCTATATCAGAGAGCTCTTTTCGTCTCGCGACCTCAAAGCGCAAGCCCGCTCGCAACGTTGCCATCAGCAGCGCGGCTTGCATACCCTTGCCTGACACATCGGCAATCGCAAAGCCCCAAGCCTTATTTGGCTCCTGAATGTAATCGTAGTAATCTCCCCCAACGCTTCCGCGAGGTATGCTCAGTCCATACACCGCATAGCCGGGAATCTCAGGTGGTGCCTGTGGTAACAGATTGACCTGAATTTTTGCGGCCTCCTCCATCTCCGCTTGTAACCGACGCCCCTCCAGCGCTTCCTGGTAAAGCCGCGCATTTTCCATAGCCACCCCCGCTTGATTGGCAAAAGCTTCGATCAAATTTTCATCGTCCTCGGTAAAGTCCGGGGTGATTCCGCCCTTCCCCTCCTTATCGCAGACCACTAACACCCCCAGAACACTTTCACGCCCCATAATGGGTGCAGCGATGAGATTGGTCCTACCAAACAGCACCGCTCCTTCATCATTACAGACCCATGTTTGGCCCTGTAATGCAACCTGAACCAGCATAGATAGTGACGGCGGTAGATTGTGGTTGGCATCCGCTTCCAGAGGAATCGATAGATTCTTCAGATCGGCATCCAATTGAGACTCAAGCGCGAAATGGCTTTTCACTTCAAGTCTCTTTGTCAATGGATCGATGAGCATCAGACACCCCGACCCGGCGTCTAAAAGCGTGACTCCATGGTTCACCACTTCCTCCGCCAAAATCCCCGTTTCCAACCGTTTGCAGATCTGGGTCGTACTATCGGAGAGCAGGTAGAGGCGAAATTTGTCAGCACGGACCTCTTCTAGCAAGTGTGAATAAGCAATCGCGATCGATGTTTGGTTGGCTAATACATTTAATAACCCGCGGTCCCAATCTTCCAGCTTGACTCCGGGGAAAAGCGGTCCAAGGCTGATGATGCCCAAAAATTCGTCACGTATCTTTAAGGGTGCCCAGAGGTCTGCGCCAAGGCTTTGTAACTGGGGTCGAACCCTATCCAAAAATGACCTCAGTGCAAGCGGCGGACGAGCGAGATCAATGATCGAGAATTGACGAATATGGACGACCTCATCGGGGGTTACTGAAATCACTAACGATTCATCGACATTGATAGCGGATTGGACGATTAACTGATTATTGGTCGGATTGAATAGTAAAATCGCGCCTCTGGTTACTCGCAAGGTGCCAAGGATCATCCGCAGATACGTTTGACTTGATACCCTAAAGTTACCGCGCCCGGAGATGAGGATTTCACCCAGTTGCTCAAGCTCTGACAAGCTAAAAATCAGCCGCTGTATTGTCTCTTCAGTCGAAACAGATTCCATTTTGAACCTCTTTGTCTTATAAGGAAGGAAAGGAAGGAAAGATGGAAGGATGGAAGAAAAGGAGGAATGGGAACCGTAATCGTTCAGGACTTGCCGGAGTGAACGGCGATTGAGTAGACGTAGCCGTATCGAAATCAAGGGAACGGGGGGTCCGCTTGGGGCTCTGGGTCTCGATGATTTCGACAAGCTCAATCCGGCGCCGCTTCGCGACTCGACCAGCGCTATCTCCTACCTGAACGGTTACATGGGAACCCAATCTTCCATTCTTCCCTTCTTTCCCTGCCTTTTCTTCCCTTTCGGTCTCCCAATTGGCCTCAACAATTTACAAATTGGCAATTGCAGAATCTTCATCGGGAAAGATGGCGGTATGTTGCGCCAGTCCCATCATTCTGAAGGTACGTTCAATCACAGGTGTTAAGCAGCAGAAATGCAGCACACCCTCTTGCATTTCGAGCAACTCAATAATCTCGATCAGGATCGAAATACCGATACTGTTAATGTGCCGCGTCCTTTCAAGATTAATGATAATCTTGTTATATCCTTTATTAATGAGACCTCTCGCGGCTTCTGCGAGATGCTCACCCATAGGACCGTTCAGGTATCCCTCTGTTTGAATGACAGCGTAATTCCCTTCGGCACGCGCCTCGACATTAAATCGACTTATCATGTGTCCTCTCCTTAATTTTGATAGGCTGATACATATAGACTGATGGGCTTTTTCTGAGACAACAAGGAGAAGGGAAAGCTCTCGGAGAAGTTCCCTTTATCCTCTTGATTTTGGCAAAAGGTGTTATACGAGTTTGCATTCTATAAAGTAGGTTTTGATAAACTTCCGAAGTCTTTGAGACTTCGGAAGTTTGATTTCCGTCTTACTTTTGGGAACGCAAATTAGTGTTAGACTCCACCCGCCTGCTGTGGAAGCATTTTCTTTTTTATCATCGTGATGGTTGTCCCTTGTTCACTGCTTTCGACGCTCACTTCGTCCATCATGTTCTGGATAATCTCCAAGCCCCACCCGCGCTTCTTCATCGTGCCACCCATCACCTCTTCGATGGGGGAGGGCCTGGATGGTTCTAATCGAAAACCAACACCGCGATCAGCGATTTTCAGTTCTAACGCATCATCTTTCATGATGAACGTGATAAAAACTCGCCTGTCCTCACTCTGGCTATGTTCAAAAGCGTTGATGCAGGTTTCAATGATAGCAAATTGAATCTCATCAATGTGGTTTTCTTCAAAATTCATAAGCTCGGCAAGGATAGAAGCAGTTTGGGCAGCCGCCAGTTCCATGTTCGGATACATTGGGATAATGAGAACCACTTCGCGCTTGACTTGATCTGACACTTTGGTCTGCCTCCTTTGAGAAAAATAAAACATACAGCGTTTTACGGAATCAATTATAGTGAGAGCGCAAGAGTGTTCCCATGCTCCCTGCTTCAGCTCTACTCTTGCCGCGGACGCCTTGGCCCAAGAGAGAGGGTTTGCCTTGGTTCCGGTTCAACGACCAGATCGACATCCGAATCATCCACATCTTCGAGAGCCTCCATTTCTCCATCACTCCCCACAAACACATCCGGAAATTCCTCTGGAGCCATTCCGAAAAGATAATGTCCTTTTGGGTTAATTTGTTCCATCGCCTTTTGAGGGGTTGTTCCCATGCGCTTGGCGATGTCGTTAATTTCTCCAATAACGAATAATTTGCCGTCTTTGCCAAATTCAATCGGTGGCGCATCTTCAGGGGGTTGACCCACGATTTTGCGCCAATCTCGAAATTCTTTTGGGAGCTTAAAGCCGTGGTTCTCCGCATGCGCAACCCCTCCCCAGATTAACCGTTGCGCGTCAGCAAGATGGCACGGAACATAATTCATATCAGGGTGCCTTTTGAGCACTTCTCGCTCAAACGTTCGAGGGGGGACGTCAAGATTGCCAAAACAATCCTTCAGCCCAACCCCCCACACATCAATAAAAAAGATGCCAAATGCGAGATTTCCACCGAGCATCTTCCGGGCGATGATGACGCTTGCCGCACCCCCGTGTTCTTCAAGATCGCCTTCCAGCATCCATGTTCCGTAAATTGGGAGTTCATCGCTCAAGAGATGGAATGGCGAGAAGGTCTCGGCCCCTGATTTCTTCTTTACCACTTTCTTCTTCTTTTGAGCTTTCATTCTGCTGTTGCGACTCATTGGTTTCTCCTCGTGGTTGCAAGAATCAAGTCAAAGGGTTGACCCGTTTCAGAGCACCCCCAAATTGGAACATCCGAAAGAAACCGAGTTTTTGGCAAAAACTCGGTTTCTCCTGCCTTAAATTGTGAACCATCCCCATCAAGAATCATGTAAAGATTATAGCGATGCTGGAAAGAGAAGTCAAGAAGATTCTGTAAAGGTGAATCCTGCATCTTGCATCCTGAATCCTGCCCAGACTTCCGAAGTTTCAATACACGAGGTGACGGAGATGATGCGAACCCGAGGGGAAATCACTTCCGCAAGGGGTTATGTCAAACTTCGGAAGTCTAATCCTGCATCCTGCATCTTGAATCTTGCATCTTGAATCCTATGGAAAATGATAATTGAATGAACAAAATGGAGACCCAGACTTCCGAAGTTTCAATTCACGAGGTGACGAGATGATGCGAACCCCAGGGGAAACTGCTCCCGCAAGGGGTTATGTCAAACTTCGGAAGTCTAATCCTGCATCTTGCATCTTGAATCCTATGGAAAATGATAATTGAATGCGTTATGATTACCGCGTCGGAATAACGGGCAGGATGATATGCGACGGATACTCGCGCGTATGATAAACCGTCTGCTGTGCCGAGCGCATCTCGTCATCCGTACCAAACGGATTCCCCGTATTCAGGTTTCGGTCAAAGCGTGGGAAATTGGAGGAAGAGATTTCGACGCGAACGCAATGCCCTTTGCGGAAAACGTTCCCTGTCACACCGAGGTCAATTTCGTATTCATAGACCGTGTTGGGGTGGAGCAACGTTGGATGGGTGAGGCTCTCGCGGTAGCGGACGCGGATGATGCCGTCGCACAGGTTCATCGCGTAGCCCGTCGGTGAGACGTTCACCAACTTCGCCGTCCAGTCGGTATCAGGCGCGTCGGTGGCGGCGTAAAGCACAACTTTAATCGGCCCCGTCACTTCCATGTCCGCACCCAGCGGCGCGCTGGTGTAGCAGAGGACGTCGCCGCGCATCTCAACCGGGTGCTGGTCATACGGCCCCCACGGGACGATATGGGGCGAGCAGCAGTTGTTGCCGCCCACCGTCTGGACGGGATAGCGCGGGTCATAGACAAAGCCATCCAGCGGTTCGTGCGCCGGCGGTTCGGTGGAAATGCCTCCGTCGCCGAGTAAGGAATTTGCTTTTCCGTTTGAGTGAAGATACCACTTCTGCCATGCCGTCCGCTCCAACGGCCATTCGTGCTCATCGCGCCACACATTGATGCCCATGATAAACAGCCGCAAGGGAGGCTCGTTGATAATGCCGTTATCAATCCCCCTGAGCCAGTAGTCGAACCAGCGCAACTCCGATGTCTCCAGGTCAACCATCGAATGGGCACCGAAATCGATATCGCCGGTGCGGGGTGAAGTGCTCAAGGCATGAGGCCACGGCCCGACGATGAGTTTGCTCTGCCGCGCTTGGGGCGTGCCCCCGTGCTGGCGTAAACCGTTGAAGTTGATGAAGGTATGCTGGGCGTAGAGGTCAAACCAACCACCCATGTTAAAGGCGGGCGCGGCAATCTCCCCCCATCTCTCCTCATCGTTAATCTCTGCCCAGTAGTCATCGTAAGTCGCATGTTCAATCCAGTCCTTCCAGAACGGCAGGTTGCGTCCGGCGCGTTCGTCCATCTCCATGAGCGGCAACGCTCGGAATGCCTCCGTCCAGTTGTGATACTCGATGCTCTGGGCGGTGCGTCCGTTGGTGCGCATCCCCCAGGTCATCAGCACGTTGAGTTGGAACGCCCCGCCCGGATAGACCAGCCCACTGAAGTAGTCACAACAGATGACACGGGGCGCAATGCAGGTCAGAAACTCGCTACGGTGCGGCGCGCTCTGCCACTGCACCAATCCAAGATATGACCCGCCCGCCATGCCGATTTTGCCGCTGCTCCACTCCTGCCTGCCAATCCACTCCTGTGTGTCATAGCCGTCCGCCCCTTCATGAAAGGGGTAATATTCGCCATCCGAATCCCAGCGTCCGCGGCAGTCCTGTATCACACAGACATAACCATTGTTCGCCAGTCGTCGCCCCTTTTCAATCAGGGCATCGGTGTTGTTGTTATAGGGTGTGCGCATCAACACCGCTGGAAACTTTCCGTGTGCCTTTGGGCGGTAGATGTCTGCGGACAGGTTGACCTCGTCTCGCATCGGCACCTTGACGTCCAAAAGCATCTCCACATTGTAATTGGGCTGCATGATATCTCCTCCTGTAAAGCGTGAAACGTGAAAGGTAAAACGTGATGTGTGAAACGTGATGCGTGAAACGTGAACACAGCCCCAACGATGAATCGTTGGGCTCATGTCAAATGTCCCTACGGGACAGCTTTCGCTTTTCATTTTACAATAATTCCATCTGGATTGCAAAGTAGAAAACAAAACAGCCCATCTTTGACACGGGTAAATTACCCTTTGCCGAAGGTGGGCCGTTTGGGTCCTTTCAATCCCCTATCACCGGGGAGGGGTACTTCAAGACGAATCTCGCAGTGAGGTAGTGATAGTCTATTTTGTTTTTAATCCTGTTACTTCCCACGAACCCTAAAGAGAACTTAATCTGGACAGACTCCGCCGGGCTAACTCTAAGTCTGCCACTGCCAGAGATGGAAGTCCAGCAACAAAATCCTCATAATCCACATTATTTCTATCAATGCGTAGACGTTTTAAGGCATGGCCTATCTGTTGCCGTGTTTTATCATGACTTTTTCGGAACTTCTCAATCACATCGGTATGAGCCCGACCAGTTTTTGGTATTGAGGTGTCTCCATCTACATCGCGCAAGTGATTTCTCGCTTTGCAAAACACTGCATAATAGGCTCGACTCATTGAGACACGCAACTTTGCTTCCATATTTGAAGGTTGCGGCGGGCTATGTCCAGCCAACTCGTATGCAAGATTTAAGTATTCAGCCCAATTGAATTTTAATGGAACTCCAGATGAATGCATAATTCTCCATCAGTTTCAAGCGAAGCATCAAGCCACCAATGCTCATCCAACGCTTCAAGTCCATCCACAGCTTGGTCTGGAGCTAAATTTGTTCCGATATAGATAACCAACTGCTCATCGTCAATCATTTCTGGGTCAGCGACGACTTGAAGAAAGACTTGTGAATGCGGAAAGTAATGTGGAATCTTGCCGTATGCTTCCAACAAGAGAGGGATAAGCGACGAATGATTGACAAGGTACGATATAACCGCTTTGGAATCCCTAAAGGCATACGAATCTTTCAACTTCTTGAGCGAGATGAGAATTTCCTTGACCTCAACTTCGGATAGCCCCGTCTCTTTCGAGATGCCCGGTACCTTCCGGAAGTCCCACTTGGGGTCCGAAAGGGCGGACAACACTTTATCAAGGGGTTGATTCGTCCACTCCCGGGGCATACGCTGTTTGGTTTTCATCAGTGCTTCCTCCTTGGCAGAATTATAGCCCCCATACGGATGAAATTTAGCCCTGATCTCAAGATCGAGGCTAGATCCTTCGCAGGTTCAGGATGACATTGCTGAAGATGGTACTTGGGTGGCGGCGTACCAGTAAGCCTGCTTCGACAACCCCGATGCTCGCATCGGGGCTGTCCAGCAGCCACTTTTAAGATGGATGCAGCGCGTTCTCGGACGTGCGGCTTCTGATGTGTGCGAGTCGCTCGCTCGAGTTGCGTGCGATGTCGGCCGGCGAGTCTGATTTTCAGCCGACCCGACTGGGTTTTCGTCATTCGTTTCATTTCTTTACGGGTAGAATTGTAGCAGAATTTGGCTTTTTTGTCAAGCGTCGATTCGGCACGTTTTATGATCGACGAAACGACCTATTCATGCTATGCTTATGAGACGAATCAGACTTCCTAAGTTTGGTGCCCAAGTGAGACCTCCACCGGCTCATTTGCTCATTTGCTTGATTGCAATTTCTAGTAAAGGTGACGAAAAATGGACAAACCGCTACACGTTACAATGATGCGAATCATCCTGATCATCGTGGCATTCTCCAGTACCCGTTCGAGCATTGCTCAAGATTTCATCTGGTGGGAGGGAGAATCGCCAATCGAGACCAATTTTCCCAAGCAAACCCCCTTTTCCGCGTCAACATTCGCGGAGAATCGCCATTTACTGTCCGGGGGGGATTGGCTGACTAACGCCGGCGAACGCGGGCTGGATGAGGCGTTCGCTAAATATCGTATTGAGGTGCCGGCTGACGGTGAATACGACCTGTGGGCACGGAAGTTCTGGAAGCATGGCCCCTTCAAGTGGCGCTTCGATGAAGGGGAGTGGCGGGTGTGCGATAGGAATATTGCGCTCGCTGATGATACCTATCTCCGCACCTATCTTGGTGCAAACTGGGTCTATCTGGGAAAGGTCAACCTGACGAGGGGGCAGAAGCATTTTGAATTGCGGTTGCTGGCGAATGAAGGCGAACCTCTGACCGCTGCCTTTGATGCCTTCCTTCTGACCTCGAAACCTTTTATGCCCAACGGCAGGCTGAAACCGGGGATGAAATGGGGAATAGCCGATCCGGGGTATTTCCCATTTGAGCCTTCCCTCGACCCTTTTAATGCTGAAGCGTTGCTAGACCTGCGCGCTCTGAACGAGCTGTTTGCCGGAGCGCACGGCTTCATCGGACGGGATGGGTTGAACTTTACGCTCGGTAACGGTGAGCCGGTCAGGTTCTGGGGAGCGAACGTCAGCGCCAACAATGCCGGACAAAACCGGGCATCTGTGGACTATCTCGCCCGGCGTCTCGCGAAACTCGGTGTGAATATCGTTCGCTATCACGGGCCTATTTTTGATGACACCGAAGACCCATCGAACGTCAATTCGCAGGTGTTGGACAACCTTTTTTATTTAGTCGCCGCGCTCAAGCGGGAAGGCATCTACACCACATTGAGTTTTTACTTTCCCCTGTGGTTCGAGGTCAAACCGCGCTATGGTCTTCCGGGTTACGAGGAACTTCAGAACAAGAAACCGTTTGCCCTTCTGTTTTTTGAACCGCGCATGCAGCAGATTTACAAATCCTGGGCAAAGGCGTTGTTGAACACGAAAAATCCTTACACCGGTTTGACCCTTGCAGAGGACCCGGCGATCGCTATCATTGAAATTGTCAACGAGGATAGCTATTTCTTCTGGACTTTCAGCAAGCGTAACATCCCTGCTCTGTATTGGCAGAAGCTAGAGGGTATTTATGGGGAATGGCTTCGTAACCGCTACGGTTCTCTTGAGCGTGCATTCGCGACATGGGGAAGCGCAAAGGATAGCGATGATGACCCGGCTGTGGGACGCGCCGGACTGTACGAGGCATGGCATATAACAACCGATGGCTCAAGAGCGGGCGGCCCAGATAAGACCCAGCGCGTCGGCGACCAGGTGCGTTTCCTGACGGAGCATCAGCGAGGGTTCTATGCGTCGATTATCAGGTATTTCAAGGAGGAACTGGGCGTGAGAAGTCTCATTTCAGCCAGCAACTGGCACGTCTCCGATGAAGCGATGCTCGACGCCCTTGAACGCTACACATACACGGCGGGCGATGTCATTGACCGCCACGGCTACTTCAGCGGTGAACATAAGGGCGAAGGGGCAAGCTATTCTGTACGAGTGGGGCACACCTTTACAGACCTCGCTGCCGTGACGGTGCCTGAGCGTATGCCGTTCCAGGTCTTTCAGATTGAAGACTATCCGCATATTATCTCGGAAATTGGGTGGCCACATCCGAATCGCTATCGCGCCGATGCCACCTTCCTGAGTTCAGCCTACGGTTCGCTTCAAGGTATTGATGGTTTCTTCTTCTTTGCAGTTGGCAATAACTTCCTGGACGATAAGACGATGGCGAAGTTCGCTGTCAGTTGTCCGGTCATCGCCGGCAGTTTCCCCGCTGCCGCGCTTCAGTATCGACGGGGAGATATACGGGAGGCGGAGAATGCCGTCTACCAGATTCTCGATTTGGAAGACCTCTACGCGATGAAAGGTTCGGGGACATCGACTGCGGAAGCGATGGATGCCTTGCGCAAGCAGGACATCCCCGCAGGCGGCGAAGTGACCGGGGCAGTCAACAAACTCGACCCCTTGAGTTTTTATGTCGGCCGCGTGATGCGTACCTTCGGCAACGAGCCGGACCAGTCAACACAACGGGATTTGACAAAGTTCATCGATCGCCAGAACCAGACCGTCACCAGCCTGACAGGCGAACTTTTTTGGAACTACGGGACGGGGGTTGTGCGCGTCGATACCCCGCGCAGCCAGGGCGTCGCTGGTTTTCTTTTAAAATCAGGCGAAATCAAGTTGTCCGATGTAACGATTTTGTCTAACAACGAGTTTGCGTCGGTGATGGTTGTCTCACTTGATGACCAGCCCCTGAAACGTTCAAAGCGCATTTTAATTCAGACTATGACCGAAGCGCAGCCCTACAGCTTCAAAATTGAAGGAGGAAAAATCCTCAATTTGGGAGGTGCGCCGTTTGGCGTCAAAGAGATTGAGGCGCGCCTTTCAATGCGCTTTGAAGGGGAAGGCGTACCAACAGTCACAGCGCTTGATGAAAACGGTTACGCAACTCAAAAGCCTGTGAAAATCAGTGGCGATGGGGTGACGAACCTCGTCGTGATTCAACTTGCGGCAGACGCAATTTACCATATCATCCAGCGTTGAAAATTGGTTTTATGGATTTAGATGTGATAGATTGGGCATGTTTCAGATTGCGTCAAAAATGTGGCATGTTTCAGAAACCTATTGACATGCTTTGTGAATGGAAGGATGGAAGGATGGAAGAATGGAAGGAATCTATCCCATCCTTCCATTCTTCCATCCTTCCAAAGTGTCAAGTTATTTTCTAGGAAATTTGAAACATGCCTCCATGAAGTGTCAATTCATTTTTGAAACAAGCCGAATCTGAGGCTACAACTGGATGACCAGGTAATTATGACCAGCCTTCAATTCGTTATCATCGCGAGGATAAAAGATGTCCATGACACAACCCTCAAACGGAGGACGGGAAAGAAGACGCTTCCAACGGTTTCCAGTTTGTTCCAATGTGGAAGTCTACTTTCAATTGGAATCACACCATGAACCCTTAAAAGCCAAGCTTTCCGACATCAGTATTCCGTTTATGGGATTAAAACTGGTGAGCAATCATACCGTCCCCACCCAATCCACTATCAAGTTGAAATTGATTGCCGATCAAGGAGAGTTGATTGCCCAATGTGATGGGAGTGTTGCTTGGTGCCGCGAATTGGTGACAGAGCAAGCCTCTGACGAATTGGTATACCAAATCGGGGTATTCATTCAAGTGAAGAGCACAGAGATACAGCAGGTGTTGGATGCACAGATTTCACGCCTGGTTCCGATGGCTATGCCAAATCTATTATATACTCGCCTGAAAAATCAATCGGATGATGTTCAGAGACGATTCGACCAGCACGGATTGGAGTACACAGATGAAATCGCAACGGTGGTGAATCCCATTTTGGATTTGAACTATCGTTTTGCGCTTTTGCTGGAGATGATCTCTAAGATTAATTCAACCATGAATTCGGCTGAACTGCTGACTCGCATCATGGAAGCCGCCAGAGAAATTATGAATTCCGAAGCCAGCTCGCTCATGCTGTTAGATAAAACCACTCGGGAGTTGGTGATCCAAATTCCGACCGGACCGATAAAAGAGCAGATAACCGGGATACGCATCCCTTATGGACAAGGCATTGCCGGTTGGGTGGCTGAACATGAGGAAGCCGTTGTCACCGCGGATGCCGCAACCGACCCCAGACATTATGGGCAGGTCGATAGCGCATCTGGATTCAAAACCAGGTCTCTCATCTGTGTTCCGATGAAGGGCCCCAGTGGAGAGATTTTAGGGGTGCTGGAGGCGCTCAATCGTCACGACAACGTGCCCTACACACAGACAGATATTGACCTCTTTATGGTTTTAGCAGATCAGGCCGCCATCGCCCTTGAAAAAGCCCGACTGCATGTCGAGGAGTTAGAAAAGCAGCGTCTGGAGCAACAACTCACCCTGGCTCACCACATTCAGGAAAGGTTTTTACCCAGTCATCCACCCACGGTTCAGGGGGCATACCTTGCAGGGATGAGTCGGTCAGCACTCCATATTGGCGGAGACTATTACGATTTCCTCCTCCACAAGGATGGAACGGTGAGTTTAGTCGTCGGTGATGTTTCAGGGAAAGGGGCACCGGCTGCATTGTTGATGGCGAGTTTGCAGGCGGCATTGCGGGCACATGTGCAATATCATGGTTCCGTCGCTGAGACCGTTAGCCGCGTCAACAATGCCATCTGGGAGGAAACGCCCGACGATAAATTCCTCACGTTGTTTTATGCCCTTTTCAATCCGGTGACCAAAACATTGACCTATACCAACGCCGGGCATAATCCCCCTTTATTGTATCGAAGTCGCGATCGGGCGCTACAATTCCTTGACATCGGTGGCACGTTGGTCGGGATATTTCCAGATTTCCCCTTCGAGGAGGGACACGAAACCTTCCAGCCGGGCGATATCCTGGTCATCTATACGGATGGCGTTACCGAGTCAATGAATCAGCAGGAGGAACTGTTTGGAACGGAACGGTTGTATGAGTTGATTCAGCAGAATAGCCATCTGGACGCAGAGGCGTTGGTTCAACTCATTTATCAATCTGTCAGCGATTTCGCCCAGGGCGCGGAACAATTTGATGATATCACCCTCCTCGTCTTGAAGGTTGAATCAGATGAGCAACATTGTCAAGGAAACGAGAGCCCAAGCCCTCGTCCTTGACGTAGGCGTGACACATTTCGATTGACACATTTTAGCGATTGACGCTGGCCCCATGTTGTGATAAACCAGATCCAACGCATGGCGGATGAGACCCGTCTGCAGGAGTGCAAAACGGAAAGGAGGTGTTTAACATGGCGGTATTCAGTGTGAAATCCGGCAAGTTGTCGGAGGAGGAAGCCCGGCAATACCAACTCATCCATGAAGATTTTGTCTGGTGGTGCGATAATTCCGCGAAATTTTTTGTGGAGGAAAATCGTGGGAAACACATTGCGGTTGTGAACCAGGAAGTCTTTTTCGGAGACAGCTATCAAGAAGCAAAGAAGAAGGCAATGGCAAAGTATCCGAACCGGTGTTTTGCTGTCAACCACATTCCATCCAAACGAGGGAAAAGAATATGATCTTTAAGGGACGTTATACCATTTCGGTTTGTCACGATGGGGTGGCAGAGGAGGATGCCTTTTATCTCCGCTATGCGGTGTGGCTGAAACCGAAACTTTTGAAGGTTGAGCGAAGCGAAATCCTGATCCATCGGGGGCGTGGGAACAAGACGAAAACTAACCAGGTACAGCAAAAAAGGGGTTGACAGAAAATCCAAGGCGTGCTAAGTAACTTTAAGTTAGTTCGGATCAGTTTTATGCGGCCAGTTGGGTCAGA
>CAZOAL010000019.1:0-142051 GCA_964577695.1 uncultured bacterium
CTGCCACTCTACCACTCTACCACTCACCACTCTACCACTCTACCACTCACCACTCTACCACTCACCACTCTACCACTCACCACTCACCACTCACGAATGGCCAACCGCTAATTGACAAAGTAGTACTAAGATTGAATACTGTTCAAAATCATTCTCCCACAGCATCACCGGTGCACACAACGTGTCGAAATCATCGCCCAGATGCGTGGTGGCGTGAGGTGAGCCCATCATCACCCGCGGGGGGCTCTCGAGGGCAAGGGGTAGGCGGAATTTCATCTCCCGCATCTGGAAAAACAGGGGCTCGTCCGCATCGTGGACGAAGGTGTGATACATCTTGACAAAGGGTTGATGGGCAAAGAAGTAGAGTCGGATGAGCCAACTGAGCGATCGCGCACCATTCGCCGAGACAAATCCGCCTTGTGCCTTGACCACCAATCGCAGGGCGTTCTGTTCTTCGACTTTTAAATGTTCAACATGGCTCGTGTAACGGGTGCCGTCCTCCATCGTCACTGACATTTGCGGCTGCCCGTTATCAACGAGACAACCATTCGCGTCCGATCCATCGGACATTTCGCTTCGCTCAACCTGCGCGATGAGCGCCGGACCGCTCCGATTCAGGTCAACGGTGAGCGCACCCGTCTCAACTCGCAATCCATCCGCTGTCGGATTTACCTTGAGCGGAGCGTTGACTTCAGCGCGGGTGACATCTTCGCCGTATTCGATCTGTAGCGGTAGAACCTGCTTGGGGCGCAAAGAAACCTGGGCGTCGAGCAGCAGCCATTTAATCGAACCATCGGGCCAGTGGCTCAGAACTGTGGTTTGTAGCGGTAATTCGACGCCGTCAGATGCCATGAGCCGTATACGATTGCGGTCATTCAACGTCCCTTGAGCAAACGGGCAGCGCAGCGGGTGGGTCAACGGGTAATTCAAGCGGCACACACCGACCGCTTCTTCAACTTGAGTCTGAATTGTCTTGGACACGAACGATTCCTCCTTGTCGGTGATAAGGGTTGCTCAATGTCGGTTATGATAGCAAAAGTGGTGGAACCTGTCAATAGAAAACATAAGGACGACCATTCAGGCTTCCCATCGGTTGTTTCCGGTTGTTCAATGACTTTGTGTTCGAGACGGGCGATGGGTTCATCGTGGTCATAAATCCACTGCTCTTCGGCGCATACACCGCCGTGGGTACGAAATGTAAAAATGCGCTGATGGTCCATAGGTTAATCTCATGCCTCCGAATCAAATGGGTATTTTTCAGCCGGGGTTTTGAGGGCTCGTGTCAACTTCTCCAGTTGAAAACACCGGCTCCCCGTGAGTACCGGAAGGTATTCTTCGGAGACCGTTTTCAAGAATTCTTCATTCGGCTCATATCCTTGATGCGCCTGGAACATTGACGGCCAATACCCGCCCAGAATAAAAACGCGCTCCTTACCCGAAGTACAAATGCCCCCTGAATGCAACAGCGATTCAAAAAACAGAAGTGTCGAACCCGCTGGGGCAACCACCTGATGAATCAGTCTGTCAGGGTCACTCACTGCGACCTCAATGATGTCACGCCTATCGATTCCAGCCAGTTTGTGACTGCCCGGGATGACCGTCGTACCGCCATCTTCAGGTCCCAAATCGGTCAAATTGGTCAGCGTTTTGATAAATGGGCAATGGTATAAACCGTTCGTTGTGTGACCAAATTCAGGATGCCATCCGGCGTGAAATCCATATCGCTGGCGTTCCATTTTTTCTTTCGGATAGCGAATAATATGGGCGTCGGACTGTAGTAATCGGACGTGAGTCCCGACAATCTCCTGGGCCATGCCGACCAGATACGGGTCTGTTAGGTAATCGAGAAAGTATGGATGGACATGCGGTAAGTTGTCGATGCGAAAATAATCCGGCTCGGTTCTGCTGTGTGCGTTTGCAACAATCCCATACGGATATTTCCCGGTTTCTCGATAGATGCCCTCGATTTCATAGATCTTATCAAGCAGATTCGTGACCCGCTCCTCAGATAGCGTTTTCTTAATGATAACGTAACCGTAAACCTCAAGGTGTAGACGTTGAGCCGGAGTTAAAGCAGGGAACGGTTTTCTGAAATCTTTCATGGGTAGATGGACCTTTCGTTTTTGAAGTTTTGTGTAATGGTCAAGATGATGATTGACAGTCAGTCGGTGAAAACTCCTCCCCCGGCCCCTCCCCGATGCGGAGAGGGGAGCGAACTCCCCCTTCCCTATACGGATGGACTTTAGCCTGCGAATCAATTCGCAGGCTCATAGCTCAAGTCGTCTCAAGACGACTGGAACCAGTAATAGTCCACTTCAGTGGACTTTAGCTATTAGCCCCCCGAGGGATCGGGGCAGGCTGATCTTCAGATCGGGGCTTAAGTCCATCCGTATAGGAGCGAACTCCCCCTTCCCTCGAGGGAGGGGGGCCGGGGGGTTAGGTCCAGAGAGGTGTCAACCATCCTGTTGACTCATACAGTTTTTGAAGTTTGGGGGTGGTAAGTCGTGAGGCAAGATGATTTCCGTAGTCACACTTCCACCGGAGGTCGAGCCTAAAGTCTTTGTAGATTCACAGGCCGCTTGAGTTTGTTGGCTTCAAACACCGCATCAATGACCTGCAAGACTTTGACACCATCTTCTGCGGGGATGGGGACAGCGCTTTCCGTTTTCAACGCTTCGACAAAAGCCCGCATCTGCGAACCATACATCATCCGATTATCCCCGTTTACCTGAATCGTGGTGGGCTGTTGATATGCCTTGATGGTATCACTGCGAACGTGCAGGATATTTGAAGGCCAGTCCGCCCGAATGCGTCCTTTTGAACCGAAAAATTCAATAAAATCAAGCCCACCGGCAGTATTCATTGACAGACTCATACTCACCAGAATATCCTGTGGAAAGCGCATGACGATGCTCGATGTCTCATCATATCCGTTTGGATGGAATTGAATTTCCCCGGTAACGCTCTCTGGACAATCGTTAAGCATCCAAAGAATCTGATCGGTGAGATGCACGCCGAGAAACAACAACTGTCCACCGCCACCTTCCGGTGGCGTCGCCAGCCATCCCGAAAGCGGCGCAGACCCTTTGCCGGCGATGACAAGGTCAACATCTCCGACGACGCCTTCCAGCAGCAATTGTCGCATCAGCATTCTAGCAGCCGCATAACGCTGACAGTAACCGACCATGACTTTGACTTGCTTCTGTTTGGAGAGGTCTACAATCTTCTCCGCGTCGGTGGCGTTTAGCGCCATCGGTTTCTCAATGAAAAGGTGCACCCCGGCATCAATGGAATCTTTTGCGACTGACAGAATACCCGCATGCGGAACCGCAATGACGACGGCATCCACTTCACATTCTTGAAGCATTTGATTGTAATCAACAAAGTAGTGGTCAACTCCTAAATCCGTCGCGGTTTTTTGGGCACGCGATTCATCGACATCGACACAAGCAATGATTTGTGCGTATGGATGGCTCCGTATAGCCGGAGCCAAATTCCCGCGTCCATGACCACCACAACCGATTAAGCCTAATTTGACGATATCTGGCATGTTATCTCTCCTTGTATAATCTCCCCTTTCCTCGTAGGTTTTGGATTCTCGCGTAGCGGAGCGAATCATTACCCACAATTCTATCAACTCACACAGAAAGCGGGTTTCCCTCTCTCCCATCAACGGAGGGGGAAAATGTAGATAAAGATAAGCACAGCGGAGAGAGGGGCCAGGGGAGAGGTTATGTCAAAACACAGGTATCCCTACGATTTTCAGCCGTATCTGATACACCGAGGTCCGCGCTGTGATATACAGCGTCTGATGGTCCGAATCCCCGAACGCACAATTCGCTGGAAGTTCGGGCGTGACGATGGTTCCGATGTGCGCACCGGTCGGTGAAATCACCCATATCCCGCCGCCACCGGTCACATACAGATTCCCTTGCGTATCGACCTTCATGCCGTCCGGCACCCCCGGAGCATCAATCGCCATATCGACAAAGAGCTGCCCATTGGCGAGTGTGCCGTCCGCAAGGACATCGAAGGCCCGGACATGCCGCCGCCTTGAGTCATCAATGTACAAAACCGTCTCGTCCGGAGAAAACGCGAGCCCGTTTGGAACCTCAAAGTCCGAAACCAGGAGGGTTAATCCCCCATCGGGAGCGATGCGGTAGACGCCTTGAAAGTCGAGTTCGCGTTTCTGATCGGCGGGGAAGCCATAAAAGGGATCGGTAAAATAGAGACTTCCATCGGATTTGACGACGACATCGTTGGGGCTATTCAGCCGTTTTCCTTGATATGCACTCGCAAGGGTCGTAACTGTCCCATCGGGTTCTGTCCGGGACACCTGCCGATTGCGGTACTCACAGGCAATGAGTCGCCCCTGCCGATCACAGGTCAGCCCATTCGAGCCGCCGCTCGGTTCGCGAAACGTCTCAGTTTGGCCATCGGGTGTCCACTTCATGATGCGATGTCCGGGAATATCGCTGAAGAGCAGGTAGCCATCTGGGTGCCAAACCGGACCTTCGGTAAATTGGAATCCTGTCGCGATTTGCTCTGGCTCACTGGCAAGTATCGTTTCCAAATCTGTTTGACCATCTGCCATATTGATAAATTCCTCTTGAATTTAACTAACTTTCAATATTAAAGTTTACATTTTAGACTTCCGAAGTCTTGGAGACTTCGGAAGTCTGATGTATAGTTTATTTTTCAAAATTAGTTACCTGAATTTATACGAATTGGGGTAACCATTTTATCAGAAATTGATTATTAGGGCAACAAAAAATATAAGTGAATTGACGCTATCACCGGTGGGCTTACGCGATAAATCTGTTGATTTTCTCAAAGAACTGTGTTATCGTATGTGAGGTTTGATGAGAATTTCTTGCCTTTCC
Organism: uncultured bacterium; assembly: GCA_964577695.1. Lineage (GTDB taxonomy): Bacteria > Poribacteria > WGA-4E > WGA-4E > PCPOR2b > CAZOAL01. The sequence goes on from CAZOAL010000019.1 coordinate 4,884, forward strand.
AGGCCCATAAACGCTCTGCCAACTATATAACCTGAGGAGGACCCAATGCACGTCGGTACACAACAGTTCACCACATCAGAACAAGACCTGGAATACCTCGCAAGACACGGGGTGTTCAACAAGAATGAAAACTTCATCACGTTCCATCGAGAGTACGGATGGGATGTCGAGGAATTGGTGCAGAAGAAAGAGAAGTGCGCCAGATTCGGCATCGACATGGAAATGGTCGCCATACCCATCGCCCAGCTCAACGTCAACGGCGGGGGCGTACCCAACTTCATGCTCGGCAATTATGCCGAAGGCGACAAAGAGATCGAACTCGTCTGTAACATGGTTCGACAGGCAGCCGAGGCGGGCATACCCGCTGTCAAATACTACCTCTGTGAGATGGAGAACCAGCGCACCGAGAGCAAGCCGCCCGGGCGTGGGGGTTCTATCTACAGCACCTGGGACCTGGAAGCGGCGAAGGACCGCGAGCCGAGATACGAGACGCCGGTCACTGCCGAGATGAACTGGGCACGCATCACCTACTTCCTTGAGTGCGTCATTCCGGTGGCAACCGAGTGCAAAGTCAGAATGGCCTGCCACCCCTGCGACCCGTGGCTGCCGCCCGGTTACCGTTGCGTTGACAGAGTGCTTGGGGGCGCGGACGGCTTCAAGCGTTTCATCGAGCTCTGCCCCAGTCCCTATCACGGCGTCAACCTGTGTCTGGGGTGCATGGCAGAGAGTTCAGAAGACCCCAGGAATGAGGTGCCCGAAATCATCCGCTACTTCGGTTCGCGGAAGAAGATTTTCCTCTGTCACTTCCGCAATATCATCGGCGGACGCAACAAATTTCAGGAGGTGTGGCCCGACGAAGGGGTGATGAACATGCACCGGAACATGCAAGTCCTTAAAGAGGTGGGATACGAACACATGGTTGTGCCTGACCATGCGCCCGGACATAAAGACCCGGAGAGTGGCCGCCAGGCATTCGCCTACGAGTTCGGTTACATCAAAGCGATGATTCAAGCGGTCATGGATGAGGATTGAGTTTTGAGCCTGCCCTGCGGAGCTCAATCCGTCACTTAACAACTGGATTGTCGAACACGCGTCGTGCGTTCGACAATCCAGCCGCTAACGCGCTATCCCCAGTATCTTTCGAGCATCGCTGGGGGTCGCGACCTCACGATGGAGCCGATCGACCCAATCGACTGCCATTTCGACCATCTGTGCATTGTTTTGAGCCAAGACGCCTTTGCGAAGATAGATATTATCCTCGAATCCCACCCGAATGTTGCCACCCAGAAGGATACCCAGCGTAATCATTGGAAGTTGCGCCTTCCCGACGCCCAAAACTGACCATAGGGTGTTGGGGAGTAATTTGCTTTTCATGAACAGCAGGTTTTCCGGCGTCGCTTCGATTCCCCAGCCGGCCCCCATGCACAATTGGAAATACGGCGGTGAGTCAATCAAGCCGGTCTCAATCCAGTGCATCGCCTGGGCGATATGGCCGACGTCAAACACCTCAATTTCAGGCTTCACCCCGAACTCGCGCATCCGCAACGCCGCCGTCCGTCCCCACTCCGGCGGATTCACAAAGGCGGCATCTCGAAAATTCATCGAGCCGATATCCAGTGAACAGATTTCGGGGTGCAATGTGACAGGAGCGAGGCGTTTTTCGATGACGTCGGGGCCACTGAGATAGAATCCGCTCGTGGTCAGATTGATGACCATGTCACACTGTTGCCGAATCCGATCGACGACCTCTCGGAATAACTCGATTTCAGAAGAGGGTTTTCCCGTTTGAGGGTCTCGAACATGAACATGCACAATTGCCGCGCCAGCCCGATAACATTCCACAGCGGCTTGCGCAATCTCTTGTGGCGTGTATGGTAGGGCAGGATTCATGTCTTTGGTGGGCCTAGAGCCCGTCACCGCTGCCGTGATGATTGTCTTTTCCATAATCTTTTGCTCCCGAGTCAAATGCCGACCATCCAAGGTAATTCTCCTTTTCCGGTCTATACAGAGGATCTGAAAGTTGGATTTAATCGTTGGATTAAGCATCAAAGAGTTTACCTGTGATAAGTGATCATGTCATCTGAGAAAAAGACGTTAATGTTTCTGGTTGCTGATGACCCTGACAAGCGCGCCAGACCCGAAAACGCTTGGTTAATCCAACCTCCCGAGTTGAAGGCATCATAGTCTCCCGTGAGGCGAATATAATCGCTAAACAGATCTTGAGCCGAAAGTTGGGCTTGCACATATTGCTGGCTCTCTTCTTCGGAAAAGCCTGGTGAGGCCGACTCCGGATGGAGGTGCGCCCGTCCTTCAAAGAGATCTCTCCTTCGGATCAAAATCTGTCGGTAGTTTTCAGCCTTTTCGTAAATCCTCGCCACTACAGCTTTCACTTTTTCGGGGTCACTGTTTTTCTCTGGAGAATCAACTCCTCCCGAAGGAGTATCCATCGCTTCTCCGCGAATTTCCTCTGAAGAGACGGTTGGCTCTGTTGTACTTTTTCCTTCTCGTGATTTACTGTCATCAATTGGTTGTTGAGCCCCGGACTGGTTAAGGGACTCACGAGAGACCACCTTGTGAGGAGATTGAACTGCTGAAGTTTCAGCAGTGTCTTGATTTTCTTGGCTTCCATCAAGCCCAAGATTCTCATCTCTCCAAACGTACCTTGGAAGAATCAGAGAAATCAGTAAAACCCCAACCCCAACGACCACCATCGAAATCGTCACAAACTTGAACCAATCAAAACCCTTTTGTTGTCTCAGCATGTTCTCCTCCATTTCGCGGTTAAATATTTACAGAACTTACGCAACTGATGTTGAAAACGATTGCTCGGCCTGCATCTTGAATCCTGAATCCTGATTTCAGTCTCGTTGTAATTCTGCGGGGGAAAATGGACCTGCCTCTTTGATCTCCTCCTGGGCGAGGATGAAGTTCCTGCGCTTCGTCAAGTGTCGGCGTAAAGACTGAATATCGTCATGAAACGCTTGGAGGGCAGCATCGACACCCTGGCCGCTCGCTTCAGCACGTATACGAACCTCTGGCTCCAACCTTTTTGCCATTTCATCAATGATCGGGAAAAAGGTCTCTTGGGTATAGATGGTCTCGGTGATCTCTTTGAGGCGCGCAAGGAAGGGCTTTCTAAAATGCGGGTTTGCCAGCAGTGGCCCAGAAAAGTAGCCTCCGGGTCGCCACCATTGCGGCATACCCGGCCTCCCCCAGCCCATTCCTCCGCCTTCAGGCAGGCTCTTCATGCCGGGCGGAATATCTCCATTCATTCCGAAGGTCAGCGGCATATCGTAGAAATCCTCTCCAGGGCGAAGCCCATCATGGAAGCCCCATGTTTTATCCTCATCCCACGGATACATTTCCCATTTTCCACTGCCGTTGATGTCATGATAGGTGAAGTAGTTGTTGAAGAAGCCATCCCAATTTGACAGACACATATTGACCGCAAAGTAGTTAATCACCTCTTCGACATTGAAGTGGCGTTTAATGAGGTTCCACTGCGCTTCGCCTTCGGTGGCATTCAAGGCTTCGACAAGGCTTACAATATCGTCATGTCCGGTGTGGGGATTCGTTTTCTTTTCGTGCCCCTTGACGACTCCCTGCTCGTACCAAAGGATCTTGTACAGGTTCCCTGTGTCATCTCGTTTGTTGCGCCTGAGAAACACACGATTCGGCTGTTCGAGCAGGAGGTGATAGCCGAGCAGGTCATCATCTATCCAGAGACGGATATGCTCGGCCAACTCTGCTGGGACGCCGGCGCGCCGGTAGACCTCGTAAGCAAGCGGCTCCGCAAGGACAAATCGTGGAACATACTCGAAAAGGAGATTGATCGTCGTCCTCCCCTTCAGTGGCCGATCGTTATAAAAACGGACTTTATAGCCACCTGTGCGGGGCGTGACATGGATGTAGTCGTAAACCCAATATTCCTTCGTGTCGGGGGAAACATAGATGAAAGCAGATTTTCCTCGTGGAGGCGGGGGTGGCTTAGGCCCCGGGCGATTCATCCCGAACGGGCTGTTTTCCTCGCGCCACTGGCTGAACCGTTTGTATTGGTCGTCTGTCAAGACAGATTTCGATTGATTCGACAGGGATTCATTCAACTCCGATCCTTTGCTAAAGAGCTCATCCCGCTTCTCCTCATCATCTTCATCAACGGCTTTCGCAACTTCTATCAGTTCACGACGCGCTTGGTGGGCTTCACGGTAGCCTTTTTTCATTTGGGCAATTTGGGAATCGTTCAAATCGAGCGTCACGGTTTGAAAGAAGCATATTCCTTCAATGTTGATGAACCGCTTGAGAAATTGTTCCGGCCCCCATTGAAAACTCCCCATCGCCGCTGAGAGCATCGTTCCTTTGTGCCACAGTGCGAACTGCGCTTGCTGTTCCTCCGTGAGAACAGTCTTGAGGGCGTCTAGCAAATTGGCGTTAAACGCCTGAATTGTGGCGGGATAGTTTTTTATATCCGCTTTCAAATTCTTGGATTTGCCGGCCTCCTCGATCAGCTTTTCCCTCACATCGAATCTTTCACGATAGAGTTGCCGCAACTGACGGATTTGTGCGGCGTCAATATTTTGCTCAATAATATGATGCAGCCAATTCGCTTCCAGATTCATGCCCTGACGCAACATCTCCATTGCCATCCAGCGTTGTTGGTCCTCCTCATTCCACTCCCCACCTTGGTTCGGGCGACTCCGCGCACGCTTTGCTGCCTGATACTCCTCCTCCCCAACGTGAACAATAAAGCCAAAGGGAATGGCTGCCGTTTCTGTATTCGCGTAAGTGAAGTAGGAATAGGTTGGTCGCACTTCGTTTTCGGAGGGGTGAAAACGGCTCGCCCCGTTCGCGTCGATGGCTTTCATCCGAAAGCGAATGAGGTGATGCTCCAGTTGACCGGGGATAACCGCTTCATATACGCCCGCCTCTTTAGTGCCCGATATGCGTTTCATCGGCGTCTGCGTTTCCTCACCTTCAGAGCCAGATTTTGCGACGCGATACAGCAGGGCCACACCCTGTAATCCATCTGTGTCCTGCACCTTCGCTTGCACATTCACAGGCTGATTGGGGGCTGGATGGTTCGGGGAAAATTTAACTTCGGATATGACAGGCGGAAGGTTCGCGGAATAGTTGGCATTTCGCCTGCCCGGCGTACCTGTCGGCCCCCGTCCTTCCGGGGGCAACGGAGAGGGTGCCCAGTTTTCAGGGGCATTGCTTTTGGCAGAGGGGCAGATTCGTTCCAGAGAGGAGGAGTAGCCATCAGGAGCGATGGGCCACGGCTCGCTATCCCCGTATTTCACGCTGTCGATCTTTTTTTCCGTTTCGTCCAAAAGTTCAATCTGTTCGCCACCGTTACTGAGCGCGCCCTCGAAGTTCCCAAGTGCGGCGATGCCTTTCCCATAAGCTGTTTGAAACGCATCCAGATTTCGACAGACGACAAAATAACCGGCCGGCCCAATCTGCGCCCTGTCAGGAAATTTGTAGCTGACCCCATTCGTAAACGTCCATCCGGAGAGATCAACAGCCGCCTCACCGGGATTGTACAGTTCAATATATTCCAGCGCATCAAGGTCGTTGGGGGCGTGGTACATTATCTCGTTGATGAGCACATCTGTTTTCGCCGCATTTGCAGAAAATGCGATGAGGAACGCACATAAAGCGTATAGTGGTCGAAGATAGTGACTCATGATTTCTCCTTTGTCGTTTTTATAATAGAAGTTACTTTTTAGAATGCAAATGGGTATAATACCAATTTGCGTTTCAAAAAGTAAGAGAGTAACCAAACTTCCGAAGTCTCAAAGACTTCGGAAGTTTATCAAGTTACTTTATAGAATGCAAATTCGTATAACACATAAAAGCACTGACATGCTGATTGGTATCCAACACAGCTCGCATTACGACTCCTGGGTTTTCGGCTAACAACGTTTCGCTGCCCGCACGTCAGCGATTGCCTTCTCAATGTCTGCTTCAACTTCCGCTTGGGGAATCTCAGGCATCTTCGCCCATGTACGTTCTAACTGCGCAAAAGCCTTTTCCCGTTGTGAAAGAAACTGCTGATATGTTTCAATCGGTATAACCGCCGCCATTGGTTTGTTGGCGCGTTTGACAATCAACCGGTCGCCTTTGTAGTAGACGCCATCAAGTAATTCACCGAACTTCTGCCTCAGTTCCATTGCCTCATATACTAGGCACCGGCATAAACTGCGCTTTCGCGCGCTGCATCTTGCATCGTGAATCCTGAATGATTGATTGTCCGAAAAGCGCAATTTGATGCAGTGTTGAGCATAACATCAGGCATCCAAGCTCCTGCCCCCAAATGCCTGACGCAGTTTTTGTTGCGTCACTTTTGGTTCTTCAACGATAATCTTTGCCCCTCCAATAATATCGATAAATCCTAACTCACGGGGATAGCGAGGGACGACATGCAGGTGTAGGTGCTCAATACTCGCCCCTGATGCACCGCCGATATTGTAGCCGATATTATAACCGTGCGGTTGATAAACCACATCAAGAACGTCGAGGCACAACCCCTGGACAGTATGCAATTCAAGGATTTCCGCTTGGGTGAGTTGACGACTATCAAGGATATGACGCTTGGGAAAGATTAACAGGTGCCCCGGACTGTAAGGATACAGGTTGAGCGAAACGGTGAATAACGCGGATTGATAAACTTCCAGGCGCTCCACCTGATCGTTCCCGTCGATAATCGCGCACAGGATACACTCGACATTGGGGCGTGCCTTTCCCTTGATATAAGCCAATTTATTAGGTACAAAAAGATTGTTGCGCATAAACTCCTACCAACCTTTTTCGGTAACCGTTCAGCGGATTGGGTAGATGTAGAACATGCTGCCAGCTTGTTTCGGGTCTTCGCGGGGGCTTTGAACAAGCCAGTCCGATTCTCGGACGAGCACGGCATGTTCTACGGTGCCCTCTTTTTTATTCTACAGGTCCAAAATGGGCCCCCCATTCAGCGGCTAACCGCTTTCCTTCTGCTTCTAAGACGGCTTGTTCCGCTTGCGATAGGGGGGAGAAATGGGTTACGGCTTCCACTGCCTGAAGCAACTCGTTTGTGTCTTTCAAACCGATGACGGCACACGCCACATCCGGAATCGAAAGGGCATACCGAATGGCGTTTGTGTAGTGCACTCCACTGAGCAGCGCCGGTTGCGGTGGGTTATAGGCCCCTAGCCCTCCCGTGGGTCCCCCCAAAACCTTCATGGCGACAATGCCACACTTGTGCGTGCGGGCAAGGGGCAAGACCTTCGATTCAAAGTTGTAGGTATGCCCATCCACAAAGTTGAGAGTAGGCATGACGACATCGACTTCACCGGTTTCCAAAAGCGGGATGAACTTGAGCGGTTTAACGTGCCCACTAATCCCAATAAATCGGAGCAGACCTTCCTGCTTTGCTTGAAGTAACCCCTTCAGCCCCCCATTTGGACCAAGCGATTCCTCCGGCGTAAAGTTCCCGACATTGTGCAGGTGCACCAGGTCTACGCAGTCGGTCTGTAATTTTTTCAGGCTTTCGTTGAGCTGCCTCAGCGCTTCATCCTGAGTGCGTGGTTCACGCAGCAGCGTTTTCGTGACGAGGAAAACCTCATCGCGCCGTTCTTTAATCACCGGACCGAGTTTCTCCTCCCCATCCCCATAAGCAGGCGCGACATCAATGTAATTGATGCCGAGGTCAATGGCTTCATGGAGCGTTCGTTCAAAAAGCGCGGCATCCGCGCGACTGATACCCAGTGGGGCCACTCCAAATCCAATCGCCGAAACGGAGACGCCCGTTCGTCCAAGGATGCGGTGTGGAAGTTTCTTCACCTCGGTATGTGACCGATCTGTGGGGACAGCTTTCCCCGCAAACGTATCTGCCATTTTAAGATTCCCCCCTTTGAAATCGTGTAAAAGATGCGACCTTTTCGGTTATAAGCAAAAGTGAACCCCAGACTTCCGAAGTTTTTTAAGACGAGGTCACCCCAGACCATGCGAACCCTTGAAGGAACTGTCCTGCATCGGTTTGGTGTCAAACTTCGGAAGTCTAAGCGAAAAAATCGTGTAAAAGAAACCGAGTTTCTTCGAGAAACTCGGTTTCTTTCAGGAACATCATTATAGCAAAATCTGCTGAAATTGTAAATGTCTATCTACGCAGGTCGTCCAATCGAGCAATGATTTCCCCAAGGTGACGATAATCATCGATCACGGCGTCAGACAGCCCCGCATCGTCCTGTCCCATTGTGACCCCCGAAAAGCGGATGGCTTTCATCCCGGCGTTCTTTGCGCCGACGATATCCGTCCGAACCAGGTCGCCGATATGCACCGCTTCTACTGGTTCGATATTGAGTCGGCGCAATGTCGAGTGGAACTGTACCGATTCCGGTTTGGTATACATGGTTTCATCCGAAAATGTCTGCACGGTGAAGTATTGCAGGATTTGACTCCTTTCCATCAACTGACGCAAAACGCGCCCCGGCGTCAGCCCGGTGTCCGAAATGACTCCCAACCGATATTTGGTGCCGAGTTCGGGGAGCACCTCCCTGATGTACGGGAGTAGGACGGGAGGCGTATCCAGCAAGACTTCTCCAACGAATTTTACGAAGTCATCCAAAGCCGGTTGAGCAAAATTGAGTTGGAGCGTTTTGAAGAACACTTGAATCCACTCATTTTCTGTGACCCCCCGATGGCGATGCCACCGCTCGGTGACGAAATGGTAGGCGGCTTGAAACCCGGCATCGACTTCAGTCAGCGTGCAGTGATACCCCCTCTCCACCAGGAACTGATGACAGCGCTCTGCTCTCATGGCCTGCCGCTTTCGACTCAATTCCGAAGAATCTGCATAAAGCGTCTGCCAAAAATCAAAAGTGATTGCTTTGATCATATCTGCCTTATAGGGTTAGCTCCCGATCTTTGATCGGGGTTGGTTGAACCGAAATCCAAGTCGAATCTAAGAAATGGACTAGATTACAACTGGATTGCCGGCTAATTATGACCAGTTCTCAAATAGTTGGGTAACAATTCGCACGGGATGGCAAGGCTCTGCCACGCCCTCTTTGGGCTCGGCAGGTCTTGGACTCTCGCATAGCGGAGAGCCTCACCCTCCCCCGCTCTCTTTGCCCTCATTTTTGGTATGCGTCCAAAGGGATAGAACCCCCATTTGAGCAAAACCATCCGCCGGGTTTGCTCAAATTTCTTGGTCTTCAACATCACAAAATAAACGCCGCTGGCGACGGGCTCGCTGACATCGTTCCGACAGTTAGTGGCTGTAAGTGTATCTGTTAAAGGTTATTTCATGAATGAGCCATTTGCTTTATTATTTCCCTGGCACGTTTCACCTCTCCAGAAACTAAAAGAGTAAAAACCTCAATACTCGACAAGATAACTATTAAGACTTTCTTGGCTTAAAATGCCATTTTTAGACTTTGACATTGGAGGCCACGCAAATGCACCTGCAGCCACTGGCTTTAAGCAATAATTTTCGGTAAAGAACTGAGGTTGTGGGCTTACAACCCTGAAAACGCCATTCCAATGGTCTTTGAGGAGTTTGTCCCCGCTCAAAGGCCATCCAAAACTTAATAATACAGGTCTACTATTTAGCTTGAGATAATGCGCATCAGCAAACCAATTGATTTGCAAGTATTGCATTGCTTGTTGAGCATATTGAATCGCTTCCGCGCTTTTAATGTGATTGTTATCCACCATCTTCTCTATTGTCTGATCTTCATAGCAAATAGCAAATTCTAAACCAGCTTTTTTGACAAACTCAAATACAGATGAGGTGTTTTGATTGATGATTCCATAATCCCAAAAATCCTCAGAACCATACCAGTCAACAATTATACCATCAATTCCCGCCAGTTTCATTAAGAGAACATGGTATTCGAGCGCATCTGGGTCAGAAGAATCATAAGGGCCAATTAACGGGTAATAATGCGAAGCTATCTCTCGTTTGCCGGACACATCTATCTTTCCCGGATTAAAGTGGTTCATGGTCCAGTGCCACCCCAATTCTCTCCTACGGAGTCAGCTTCAAACCAGGCCATGTAATGAACCATCACCTTTGGTCCGCTTTGGCTGAGCCCTTCTCGAACATTTGTAGTCACAGGACGCACTGTAAGGCCCATTCGTCTACTCTCACATGCACTTACCATAGCTATCAGCCCAATAACGATTGTAAACCATCTCCATCGCCCCAAAACCCCTTTTTGTATCATAAACGTAGGCATGTTCATTTCTCCCTTCTCAGTCAGAAATAATGTTGGTCAGGTAAGACAATAAACGGTTATAATTTTTATGTCCATGGTATTCTTCTCCGTTAAGGATAAAGATTGGTCTCTTTTACCTTACTCGAAAATCCATGGAATTTCAATAGAGATTTCTCTCACAGAAAGGTCTGCGGTGGGCATGGCCCCACCCTATTTTCCCCTGGCCATTCCCATTCACCATTCACCCATTCGGATAAATGAAGATGAGAAGATTGACTAGCAGAGAGTTGATGTCCGCCGCCATGGAAGGGCGTTCCGTGGATATGATACCCATCGCCCCTTACTTTTGGGGCGCGGAATATGTATGGAAGCTGATGGGAAAACCGATCTGGGAGGTCCTGCTCGGTCATCCGAACAACACCATCGATTTGTTGACCGCCCTGGAATCGCGCCACGGGTGCGATTGGTTGGCACTGCTCCACAGCAGCTCCGGTTGGCTGAAGGGCAAGCGTCTCCTCCGCGAGGATGCGGACTGCGTTTTCTTCGTCGATGAGACCACCGGCGACGAATGGCTCTTTCATAAGGATGGTCACTGGCTGGCGCGTCCCGGTGAGAAAAAGCCCCTTTCCCATGCAGGACATGACAGTGAGCCACCGTGGACCAAAGCCGAGGCGGACGCCTGGCTTGAACCTCGCCTCAATCCGCCGAATGCCTCACCCATCATTCGGGACAAGACGATTCGAGAGCGATTCCCGGAGCGTTTCCTTTGCGGTGCGATGCCTGCGCCTTTCGCTGGGCTGGCTTACAATCTCGGATTTGAGACAACGCTCATTTTGCTTTCGGAAAACCCGTCGCTGTGCGCCTACCTGGCCGAGCGACTCATGGGCGACGTCGAGCGGAGGGCGGCGCAGCTCGCGGCTAACGACTTCGACGCTGGACTGATGTGCGATAGCTGGGCTTCCGCTGATATCCTCTCCCCCAAGGTCTACCGCGACTGGATTGCGCCGCTCCACAGAAGGATTTCGGATGCACTGCACGCTGCCGGACTCAAATCCGTGATTTATAACACCGGCAACGTCCTCCCCATGCTGGAGACAATTGCTGATTTACGCTACGACGCCATTTCGATTGAAGAGCGCATCAAGGGAGTGGAGATGGACATCGCTGAGGTGCGCAAGGCAGTGGGGCCAGACATCTGCCTGTTTGGTAACTTCGATGCCTACCTGCTCTTGGCGGGCGACCGCAAGAAAATCAGGACGGAAGTCGAACGTCAGCTCCGCGGGGCAGGGGGGCGCGCGTTCATCATGGGAACAGGCAGTCCCATCTGTGACGCCACCGACCCAGACATAATTGATTACTGGATAACTCTGGTGCGGAATTGGTGAGTGGTGAGTGGTAGAGTGGTGAGTCGTGAGTCGTGAGTGGTAGAGTGGTGAGTCGTGAGTCGTGAGTGGTAGAGTGGTGAGTGGTAGAGTGGTGAGTCGTGAGTGGTAAAGTAGGGAGGTGAGAAAGATGAATGAAGGACAAGAGAGTGCATTTTACCGTTTAGACGACTTTGAGCTTTACAATTTGGCGAGGAAGTTCCGTCAAAACGTGTATAAACTGATTAAACAACTGCCTCATGAAGAGCGTCACTGTTTAGACCCCCAGATGAGAAAGGCAATTGTTTCCGTGACGAATAACATCGCAGAGGGACATGGGCGATGGCATTATCAAGAAAATATCCAGTTCTGCCGAGTGTCAAGGGGCTCGGTTGAGGAAATTCTTGATGACATCAATGTTTGTCTTGATGAGGGCTATGGGAGCTCTGACTATAACACTCAACTCAAAACTGAAGGATACGTCCTGATTGCAAAGATTAACGGCTACATTGCCTACCTTCGCAAATGCAAACAAGGCAGGAATGATGAGTAACCAGTCATCACTTACTACTCACCACTCTACCACTCACCACTCACCAATAACGTTGACGGAGAATTTATCATGACACCGAGAGAAAGATACCGGGAAACGCTCTTATTTGGAGCGCCTGACAGAGTGCCATTGCACCCAGGTGGACCGAGAGAATCCACGCTGGCGGCATGGCATCGTCAGGGATTGCCGCAAGGCGTCAGCTACTTTGACGCCCTGTTGGAGATATTGGAAATCGAGCCCGAACCACAAGACCCGGCAGTGGGTTTAGGAGTCTCTTTTCAGATGATTCCCAAATTTGAAGAGAAGGTGTTGGAACACAAAGATGGACACTATGTTGTGCAGGACTGGATGGGCGCAATTACGGAGATCTCTGATCAGTACGATTACACCTACATCCGCTCTGCGAAGGATTTTGTGACCCGTAAGTGGCACAAATTCCCGGTGCAAAGTCGCGACGATTGGGAGCGGATGAAACCCCGTTACCATGCGAAAACCCTCGGACGTTTTCCAGAGGATTTCGATCAGCGCTGCGCCAAACTTCAGAACACTACACATATCGTTAGCTTTCGGTTCAACGGCCCTTTCTGGCAACTGAGGGAGTGGGTCGGCATGGAGAACCTCTGCATGCTGACGATTGACGACCCGGATTTCGTCGAGGAGATGATCGATTTCTGGACGAATTTCGTCTCGGAAACGATGGGAGAAATCCTGTCACGGGTGCGGGTGGACGAAATGGGCATTTCAGAGGATATGGCGTACAAGGGCTACAGCATGATTTCACCGGCAATGACGCGACGATTCTTAGCGCCGACATACAATCGCTGGATTCCAGAAATTAAACAGAGCGGCTGTCCTATCGTCTCAATGGATTCAGACGGCTATGTGGGCGAACTTATCCCGATCTGGATTGAGGCAGGCATCAACTGCTGTGGACCGATGGAAGTTGCCGCGGGGAACGATCTGGTGGAATATCGAAAGATTCATGGAACTCAGATGGCATACACGGGAGGTATCGACAAACGCGCCATCGCGAAGGGCGGCGAAGTCATGCGGGCAGAAGTGATGCGCGTTGTTCCGCCACTCTTGGAGGCGGGAGGCTACATCCCCGGTTGCGACCACGGTGTCCCGCCCGATATCTCGTGGCCAAATTTCATTGAATATTCCCGATTGTTGGCGGAGTTGACGGGATGGCTTTGAATGTGAATCTGTTCATGTTGGGGTCATCGGTCAGCTTCAACGGCCCAGCCGCTCGATATTTTGCCTTCGCCTCCTATCGTCGGTTAGCCGGCTGGTTGACTGCTCCCGCGGAACCCAACACCCTGGCAATGGGTTTCACAGGCATTTCCTCCGTCGCTACGGTCGGCCTCCTCTTTCTGCGCACGCGGTTGCTCTGGTGGCCCCTCCACCCGGTCGGCTACGCGATCTCCTACTGGTGGGCGATGAACCTGCTTTGGTTTCCGCTTTTCATCAGTTCACTCATCAAATGGGTGATTCTGAACCACGGAGGGGTGCCGACCTACCGACGCGCCGTTCCATTCTTTTTGGGTTTGATTCTGGGAGAATACATCATCGGGAGTCTTTGGAGTCTTCTGGGCATGGTCTTGGGCAAACGGATGTACGCCTTTTGGGTTTAGGTGTGTAACGATTGAAGATCGCATTCCCCCGAATCGGGAGCCAGATGCTTCGCTTCATTCAGGCTTCTCGTTAAGCCACTGGGTTTTTAGTTATTGTGTCATGATGTTGTGTGGTGGTATAATAAAAATATATGGGGTAATATAACTTTTGGACTTTGGCAAATTAAATCAAGATGAATATGGAGGTATATGATGAGCCGAGTATGGATTCGGTTTTTAATTATGCTCCTGACAACAAGCGTTGCTGCATTTGGCGACGATGACAGTTGGAAAGCGCCACTGGCAAAAAAGGCGGAGATTTTTGAGAAGAACGTCCTGGAGCGCCACTGGAGCGATGGGCTATATCCATCTTCCGTCGAGATTCCACCGGATGGCGGCCCAGTAGATATGGCATAATGAACATGAAAGCAGTTGGTGTATTTTAGAAAACGTATACTTGGAGGTTGATGAAATGCAATGCCTAAAATGTCAGCGTGAGAATCCCACAGAGGCTTTATTCTGCATAAGGTGTGGAACAAAGCTTGAAAGAAAATGTCCGCATTGCGGCGCAGATTATCCAGAAGAAGCTTTATTTTGCATGAAATGCGGCACGAAGCTTAAAGAAGTTACCACGCCGACCTTGTCACAGAAAATGACTAACCTGGCCGACAGTCTCGAGCAAGGCAATGAAAAATTGCAAAAATTTAACTTGCTCGGGAAATTTTGGAAATGGTTGACAAAGTAATCCACCCTAACCCCCGCTTGTATCCAGAACGGGACAAAAGAGGATAGCGAGGAGGAAGTAGCGCGGAAAGTGAGGGGGCTATCCATCTTGAAAGGAGAATTCATGAATCAATCAAATGCCATTGTTACCCGAGAAGAACTGTGTCAAAAAATAAGGCAATTGCCTCAAGTTGACATCGGTCATTTCCCTACGCCTTTAGAAGCGTGTCCCCGTTTATCCGAGGCATTGGGTGGCCCCCGCATCCTTATCAAACGCGAAGATTGTTCAGGGCTCGCGTTTGGTGGAAACAAGGTACGACAGTTGACCTTCACAATCGGTGAAGCTGTGAACCAAGGAGCGGACACGATCATTCATGGCGCAGCATCGCAATCGAACCACTGCCGCCAAGCCGCTGCCGCCGCCGCTCGATTGGGGTTAAAGTGCTACCTGCGCCTTGCCCGCGACCACAAAAGTATCGTGCAGGGGAATCTCTTGCTGGATTATCTGGCGGGTGCGGATGTTGAAGTGGTCGATGTACCGTTCGGTCCTGAGCTGGATGCGATTAAGTACGCTTTGGCTGAAAAACTGAAGGCGGAGGGGCTTAAGCCTTACGTCATCGCAGGACCCAGATCAACAGCACTCGCGGCGGTTGCCTACGCGTGGTGCATCGCCGAGATTCACGAGCAGCAGGTGGCAATGGGGATTGATGCCGACTGGATTTATGCGGGTTCGGCAGGTGGGACACAGGCGGGACTCATCCTCGGAGCAAAGGCGCTGGGCATGAAGCTGAAGCCCGTGGGGATTGCGCCGATTCACTGGGCGGATCGGATGGAGCGCGTCCGAATCGCTACGAATGAGGCAGCCAAGATCTTAAAACTCAATCTCCGAGTCACCGATGACGAGGTGGACAACACAGATGCTTACATCGGCGAGGCTTACGGAATGGTCACTCCCGAATGTGTTGAAGCGCTGAAATTGGTCGCTCAGACGGAAGGGATTTTCTTGGATCCGGTTTACACAGGCAAAGCGTTCGCGGGCCTCATCGATCACATCCGTCAGGGCAAGATTGCTTCCGATGAGACGGTAATCTTCTTGCACACCGGCGGAACCCCCGCCCTGTTTGCGTATAACGATGAAATTAGCTTGGGTTCGGGCTATTCATCAAAAATTGTTGAAGCATCAAAGAGGGTGATGCCAATCAATTCCTGATTTCGGAAATTCAGTAAAACCCCATCGTCGCGCATTTCGCTATGTGTCGCTCGCGGGGGCTTTTCAAAACTGATGTACAGCACATCGACCTCTTCATCATAAGTTGTGTAAAGCCGCTTTGTCGGCAATTGCAACAGATGGGGGACCAATTGCCGGACTTCACCGACGATCTTATCAAAGGGATGTGTCATTTTTCTATCGGTTCTAGCAGCACTTAACTGTTGGTCCATACGATTTTCCTCCGGTTGATTTTTCGGGTCGGTGGGGCGCAGAGATGATAAAGCCATCGTTCGGACTGATCTCTTTATAAATGACGGAAAGATAACGTAATCGCTGAAGATTTGGGACGGCAATCAGTGCGCCACGCTGACCTTGTAAAATCCATTGGGGATTCTCAACCGTATCCAAAACTTCATCACGGTAGTTTTGCAAATAGTCGTGGTGCTCGATAATATGCTCCCACCTCTCCTCAGTGAGTCGAATAGGCACTCTATTGACTGAAGTTGCAATCTGCAAGTTTGTCTCTCCTACCTGCCTGAAATTGATGTGATATAATACCTTGACTTTGTTAAATTCAAAACGGATGCCCTTGTAGCCTAAGATTCTATCTTGGCCCCGTAGCCCAGGAACCAAGATAGAAACGTAAAACGTAACAATTCACGCGTTACGTTTTACGTTTTACGGGCGATCGCTCGCGTGAAGAATCGTCATCCCCACGACTTCTCCCTTTTCATACCGGATAATAATGTCGTCATCGGTGAGCTCGCTATCATCCGCATGACTGGGCTTTTTAAAGTTCAAATACAGCACGTCCACTTCCTCATCATAACTATACCAGATGCGCTTAAACGGTATGCTCAACAAGTGAGGAGTCAAGTTGAGAATTGCTTTAACATCTATCAGGGCCATCGTTTGGTCCTCCTCTCAATTGGCTTGATTCGCCTCGTCAGGAAGGCTGTAATAACAAATCCGTCCTCACGACTCACTTCTTTATACACCACAATCATACACAGCAGGGCTAAGAACCAATGTGTCTTCATCGTTTAACCCCCCCAAGATTCAGCTTATGATATCAAAATCACTGGAGTGGGTGGCTGGTGTTATCCACCTCTATTTGCGCCAGTTCTGCATCCAGGATGCGAATATCGGCGGCTTCTTTCTGCTCCTTCAACCACGCTTCGAGTTGCCCCTCCACCTGTTGTTGAATGAGCCTTTCCTTAATTTCCTGACTGACCTCTTCATACCTTTTCTGGCGCTGTGGTTTTTTGTAGAGTAACCTGGCAATCAGGTAGCCGTCAGGCGTTAAGAACGGTTCGCTGAGTTCATTCATCTCTAATCGAGCCACCTTCTGCTTCACTTCCGTCTCATCGACGGTCTCGATTTCTGGGGTGAGCACAATGAAGAAATTGGGATTATCTTGGTAAAGGTGCTGAATATCGCTCAATTCAGTGCCCGCGTGTAAGCGAGAATAAATCTCCTCTGCGAGCTGTTTGGCCTGGGCTTGTTGCTCCGGCGGGTCATCGCGTTTCGAGCGCACCTTGATGGATTGGAATTGAATCTGCATGGGCTCGATATAATCCGACTTATGCTGTTCAAAGTATTGGGCGGCTTCCTGCTCGATTACTTCATCACTTTTGCTGCGGAATCGACGGGCAATCAATTCACTGACGATTAAGCTAGACCGAAACAACTCCTCCAGGTCCTTATATTCGAGCCCGCTTTTTTTGAGTTGATCGTCGAATTCCTCATCAGAGGGAGATTGGACTCTGAATTCCTTAATTTTTACATCGACTCTTTCTTGCCAACGTATGAGAAGAAGTCCCGATCGTTCAGCTTCTTGTAAAAGCAGTTGTCGTTCGATAAGCTTTTCTAAAACCTTTCGCCTCACCTGATTTGATTTTTCCTTCATATCTTCGCTGATTGACTGGTTCCTCAGTGCATTGAGCGTCGTTGCTTGATCAATAATCAACGCGTTCTCCAGCGCGCTCAGGGTGATGGGCTGATTATTGACAACAGCCACCACATAATCGATTGTACCCTCGCTTGTTTGAGGCACAACATCGGCAGAACCGCTTGCAGCCAATACCACGCTTAGAACGAGGAGAACCAACGTGAAACGTGAAACGTGAAACGTAAAATGTGAAAGGAATGGAAGGATGGAAGGATGGAAGGATGGGAAGAGTGGAAGATTGCCCCCTTCCATTCTTCCATTCTTCCATTCTTCCATTCTTTCCCTCCTTCCATCCTTCCCTTTCTTTCCCTCCTTCCATCCTTCCCTTTCTTCCTTTCCTTCCATTCCCTGTCCCGTTTCCTCGTTTTTACCTTGTCTTCGTGCTATCTTTGTTTTTACCATTTGTATTCCAACCTCACATAGATTCTATGGTTCGGATTGGGCTGCGCTGTGCTACTTGAGCCAAAGCGGGATTGTGTATAGCGTACCCTGCCGCTCATGTTCTGCCAATCCCACAATTGCAGTTGCACATATAACTCTTTCGGAAAATCATCTCCATCAATAAAAATTGTGTCGTTGACCTTCCAGCGCATTTCCCATTCGATTTGTTTCGTTAAAAGCCATTCAACTTTGAAATAGATATAGTCATCGGGCGTGACGCGATTCGTTAATCTGTGTCTGGATGTCCAATACACAGAAGTCAGGCGAATCGCGGGATGTGCCTGAAACTTGAGCCAGAATAGCCCACTCCGACGTTCATCTCCCACGACCGTAATCTCCTCATCGTTCCACTTGCCGGATGTCCCCAATTCCAGTCGATGGGACGGTTGAACGGCAACCTCGGCATAAGCCTCATTATCCGTTTGTAAGCTTGACGGGTGCTGCCACTGATCGTAGTAGGCACGCAAACGCACCCGCCGATGGGGACGATAACGAATTTGCAAAAATAGGCCCATTTCATCAATGTCGCCGTCCACATCCCGTTGGGGCGTATCATCTGCATCCGCAAACCCGTGGCTGTGTGGATTATCGAAATCTGTGCCGTATCTGCGTAAAGATGCCAGAAGGGAAGCCGACTTGGCTCTAAACTCCGCTTCAAGGTAGCTCGCCCAACCGGCGTTGAAACTATGGGAGATTTCCCCCCGTACATCCAGTTGTTCGATCTTTGTTCTGGCATATAATCCAGCAGCACTCCAGGTAGACCGATTGGGGAGGTTACGAAATTCTGTGTCAATCTGTTTATCAATCCAACTTTGATACCCAACCGCTCCGATTTGTGTCTCTTTCCGCACCTTAAAGGAAGCCTCCGAACCGATCAGTCGTTCATGATAGACCCCATCAATCCTTCGCTGAGACTTTAGCCCCGTCACAGCGGCTGGCAGCGTCACGGGGTAATCTGAATCGGAGGCAAAGGCAGTCCCACTCCATCGCTCCACGCGCCACGCGGCTGCAACCCCACGCTGTCGGTAAGAAGAGGTTGTATCGTCGGTGTAGATGCCTCTGGGGGAGAAACGGTGGGCGTCGTTAAACGTCAAGCCGGATGCAAATCCAGCCGTAAAGTTTCCAATGACCACTTGCTTCCACATTCCCGTTGCACGGGATTTCGCTTTGCTCAACCCACTTGGGAACCACGCCAGGTAAAGTTTATCAAACTGCCATCCCGGCGAGATGCGCTCGGGGGATTCGTCTGACCATTGATACTGTGTATCATCTTCGTGCGCCGCCGCAAATCCTAAAAAGAATCGATTGTTGAAATCGGATCGGATTCGCAGGCGCGAACTATAGGGCTTACCATCTTTATCCGTCTCCGATGCGTCAACCCGAACCTGTCCGTCGGAGCGGTTGACCCTTGGGCGTATTTCAGTGAATGCGCGAAGGGTGCGCCGTTGCCCCGCGCTGAGTGGCTCGATTCGTGAGAGGTCATCCCAGCGAACAAACCCATTCTGCTTTTGACGCTGCGCTAAAATGGCTTGTGCATCACTTTGTGAAATGCCCGGTATCGCAATCAAGTCCTCCACATCTGCACGGTTCAGATCGATTGGGTTTTCAAGCATCTCCAGCAGGACCAGTGTGGTTTCTTCCGTGATGAGCCCATCCGATTCCAGTTGTCCAATGTCATCCTCATTTTGAACCTCGAAATCGGTGGCGGTATCGACAGCCTGCGCTGAAGTTGGCAGCGATAGCCACAGTAAGGCGTAAAGCGTGAAACGTAATGCGTAATGCGTAATGCGTATTGCATATTGATTGACAGATGACTTGTAGGTGATATTAAACCAGATCATTTTCCTTGAGCCACTTCATCATTTCGTCTTCGCTGATGGTTTTTTCGTTCTGCCGTTCCTCAATAATCATCGTATCATAAATATCGAAGCACAGCCTTTCGACGTAATCTGGATTAAGTCCTAATTGCTTTGCCATGTCGTCAAGTGTCTTTTCACTGGCAACAATCAGGGCTTTAATCCGTTCCATGTCTCTTTCCTCAACAGAGGATACCGGTTGCATTAATGCGACTTCACTCGCCATAATAAATCTCCTTCCCGTTCTAAAACGCATCCTTGCTCAACACAAATTTCTCCAACGCCTCTGCGACGCCATCTGCATCGTTTGAGGCGGTCACATAGAATCCCATCCGTTTGAGTTCCTCATCTGCGTTCGCCATAACGACTCCCATGCCCGCAAATTGTAACATATCCACATCATTATAGTTATCCCCAATTGCGAAGATTGCCGAGCGCTCTATCCCCATCTGCTCGGCGAGGTAGCGCAGGGGTTGATGTTTACCGACTTGCGCGTTGGAAAGCCCGATGAAAGCGCGTTCGCGATTGTTCATCGTCACAGGGATAGGTTTGACCTGTCCATTTAAGCGCGTATGGAACGCTTCGACGATTTCATGCACTTCGTCTGCTGGGACCACACAAATCACCTCAATCACGTCCCCCGGCAGGTCTGCGGCGAGATCATCGACCCATTTCAAGTGCTGTTGATTTTCTTGAAGATACGCGTGTTGCCACGCATCGATCCGCTCCCCGTAGTCCTCAACCAGCAGGTTTGCCTCATCCTGCGTCCCGGCAAAAACAATCGGGCACAGACCGAGCGACTTGGCAACACTCACAGCATTTTGCGCGATGGCGTGAGGAAGCAACTGATGGTAGATGACATCGCCGTTGAGCCGTTTGAGGATGGCACCGTTATGTACCGCGAGCAGCACATCCGGG
Source organism: uncultured bacterium (assembly GCA_964577695.1). Classification (GTDB taxonomy): domain Bacteria; phylum Poribacteria; class WGA-4E; order WGA-4E; family PCPOR2b; genus CAZOAL01. Next base: position 25,706 of record CAZOAL010000019.1, read on the forward strand.
AGTTCCAGTTGTAAGACCCTCGGCTTCGCCGTAAAGAAACGCCGTCCGGTTGCAACCACAATCGTCGCTCCGCCAGTCGCGACGCGATGTACCGCATCCTTCGTGCGCTCGGTAATCTTTCCATGAGAATTGGCGAGTGTGCCGTCAATGTCAATTGCGATGAGTTTGTATGGTGTCGTCATTGATTCTGGTGCGTATTCCTTTCGTCAATAAGTAATGTGTAATGCATGAAACGTGAAACCTTTCCTCTCATAGCGCAATTCAAAGCCTAAATCAGTATAAGCCCGTAACAAGGCGAGCATTTACCTCACGCGCTTACCCCCCTCAATCGCGAGGAGAAAAGCCTTCCCATCTTCTGTCATCTCTGCTTCGTCAGGTCGCAGACTCACGGAACGGAGGGGCTTTTGCTCACGTTTTTTCTGCAAGGCGGGATACGCATCGACCACAGACAAATCATCGGGAGCGGTGAGGGGTGGGATACGCGACTCGGCGGCTTTGATCGCGGGGGCGAGGCGTTCGAGTTTTCGCTTGATATGTGCCGCGTCGCGTTCCTTGAATTCGGGCATGACGCGCGCCGCAAAGAGCTCAAGGGCTTCGCAGATGTCCTCGTGGCGGTTGCGCCCCGCCTGCTGAATGAAGATGACCTGATCGACCCCCATCCCTTCGTACTTGAGCAGGTGCTCGCGCAACTGCTCCGGCGTACCGATTCCGCCGCGAGCCTCACGGGGTTCTTGCGGTGCCTGTTGATATAACTGCCAGATGTCAGTGTGACCGGGGAGGTGCGAGCCTGAGAAATAATAGTGCGCAAGTCCGTACCTGAAAAATCGGAACCCGTCCAGCCCACGCTCGATTGCCGTATCTTCGTTCTCGTGGCATGAGAAGCCAGCCACCATTGCGACGTTCGGATTCACTGCGCGACCAATGGGATAGCACTCCTTCTCGAAGATTTCGTAATATTCCTCGACCCAGAACTTCGCTTCATCTGGGCCGACAAACGCGAACGTCAAGGCACCAATGCCGTACTTCGCGGCGTATCGAATGGTGTCCCGGCTGGAGCAGGCGACCCAGAGCGGTGGGTGCGGCTTCTGAACCGGTTTCGGCACGACGTTGCGAGGCGGCATCGAAAAATACTCCCCCTCAAAACCGGGGTACGGCGTCTGCGCCATCATCCGGGCGGATTCGCGGGTACACTCCTCCCACATCTTGCGCTTATGCGATGGGTCGATGTTGAAACCACCGAGTTCGATATGCGAAGCGGATTCGCCGGTGCCCCACTCCACACGCCCATTCGAGACGAGGTCTAACGTGGCGATTCGTTCAGCGACACGCGCCGGATGGTTGTAGGCGGGTGGCATCAGGACAATCCCGTGACCAAGCCGAATCTGTTTCGTGCGCTGACTGCATGCGGCAAGGAACACTTCAGGCGCAGCGGAATGGGAATACTCCTCAAGGAAATGGTGCTCGACCTCCCAAACGTAGTCGTAGCCGAGCTGGTCAGCTAACTCGACCTGGTCGAGGGCTTCTTGAAAGAGTGTCAGTTCATCTTCCGCGTTCCAAGGGCGCGGGAGTTGGTGTTCGTAGAAGATGCCAAATTTCACGGTAGATTACCTCAACCCGCTTCGCTGCCCATCAAGAAAAGTCTTGCCTTTTTGGGTGGGTAGTGCTAAAATAGACCTTGTTAAAATTCTAACGTTTACAGTAGGGATTTGTCAATCAGATTAGGTCATCTCTCGTAAAACAGTCATAAACACATTTTTCGGCTATTTTCCCGTTACTTGAGTCTATAAGCGCGATGCGCCCGGGGCCAAGATTGGGTCGTGACTGTACGAACCCATGCAACCCGAGTGACCGCGAAGGATGATGTTGTGAGACCACGAAGAGCCAGAGACGGTGCAGTATATTTCTCTGTGACTCCGTGGTGAAAACTCTGGAGGTAAAAAAATGATGAAACTTTACAAAAGGATCTGGAGGAAGGTGTTTCAACTTGACCCGAACAACGCCGAAGCCTACTTCAACCGTGGGATCGCCCACGCTAAACAGGGCTTATACGACCGCGCTATTCAAGACTGCGACCAAGCCATTCAACTGAACCCAAACTTCGCCGAAGCCTACAACACCCGCGGGCTTGCCTACGCTAAACAGGGCTTATACGGCCGCGCTTTCCAGGACTTCGACCAGGCCATCGCCTTGAACCCAAACTTCGCCTTAGCCTACAACAGCCGCGGGTTTGCCTACGCTAACAAGGGCTTATACGACCGCGCTATTCAAGACTACGACCAAGCCATTCAACTCAACCCAAACTTCGCCGAAGCCTACGTCACCCGCGGGAGCGCCTACGATTACAGGGGCTTATATGACCGTGCTATCCAAGACTACGACTAGGCTATCGCCTTGAACCCAAACTTCGCCTTAGCCTACTACTACCGCGGGAACGCCTACGCTAAACAGGGCTTATATGACCGTGCTATCCAAGACCACGACCAAGCCATTCAACTCAACCCAAACTTCGCCTTAGCCTACTCCACCCGCGGGGTCGCCTACGCTAAACAGGGCTTATATGACCGTGCTATCCAAGACCACGACCAAGCCATTCAACTCAACCCAAACGACGCCGATGCCTACTTCAACCGCGGGCTTGCCTACGCTGAAGGCAAGCAGGACTTCGACCACGCTCTCCAGGACTTCGACCAGGCCATCGCCTTGAACCCAAACCTCGCCTTAGCCTACAACAACCGCGGGGGTGCCTACACTTACAAGGGGTTATATGACCGTGCTATCCAAGACCACGACCAAGCCATTCAACTGAACCCACAATACGCCCAAGCCTACTACAACCGCGGGGTCGTCTACGGTGACAAGGGGTTATACGACCGCGCGATTCAAGACTTCGACCAGGCCATCGCCTTGAACCCCAAATACGCTGACGCCTACAACAACCGCGCCGTAGCCTGGTTCTTCAAGAAAGATTACGACAAAGCGTGGGCGGATGTGAAGCGATGTCGCCAGGCCGGCGGCACGCCGCCTCCTGAATTCATCGAAATGCTCCACAAGGCGTCGGGCAGGCAGGAGTAGGTGAAACGGTTCAAGGAGGCGGTGGCGGCGTATCGGAAGTTCATTGAACTGGCACCGCCGCAGTATGCGCCTTACATCCAGCGGACGCAGGCGAAGATCCGGGAGTTGGAGGGAAGGTGAGGGCAGTTGTGAACTGCAAATCACAGAGAGGAGCATCCGGTTGAGTCAGGCTATCGAAACGACCGATGTAGAGGAGGAACAAATGGCAAAGCAGATAACGGTTTCTGATACGCTCTATGCGACGCTCAATGAGGTGGCACAGCGAAAGCGAAAGACGGTGAACGCTGTGGTGGAACACCTCCTCAGTGCAGCTATCTCCGAAGAAAGTGCTCGTATGACGCAGCAAACACGGTTGGCGAAAGCCAAAGCGCGTCTGCGTAAGACGTTGAAGGCAACGCTCTCGGAATGTCAAATTGCCCAAATAGATGATGAGGAAGTTGAGTTTCTAAGCCAGTTGGCGAGAGCAGGCGAAAGCAGTCAACAGTGTGCATTGGAAGCCTACGAGGAATGGACAGCAACCAAAGGTGGGGATTGAAATGCTGGCAAGGGATTTCAGGGTTATTCGGATTGCTACATCCGGCGGTTCGGAACACCCCGGCTGTCTTTAGACGCCGGGTGTGTTCCAGCGACGCAAACACCCGGTGTCCTCGCTGGCTCGGACAACCGGGGTTTGCTGGACTTTTCGGATAGGCTCTTAGTCCGCTTTCAAGATGGTTGAGTTTTCAGGCAGCCATTTGAGGTAAACTGTATCCCCACGTTGCACCCGATTGGCACCCCCGATTCCCGTGTTCTGTTGGTGGACAATCACTGGCGTTTCATGAAAAGTCCGCACGGTATACTGAAGCGTCGTGCCGAGATACATCTCATTCCGGACGCTCCCTTTAATCTGATTGACACTTCCCTCAACGGGCTGTGTGGTCAGCTCAATCCGCTCGGGGCGGATGGCAACGGTGACGGCATCCCCTTCACGGAGATCGCCGTTATGCCTTGCGATGAATCGAATCGGCGCGTCGGGCTGCAATTGGACTTCTGCCCACCCGCCGTCAATTTTGACCAACGTTCCCGCGAAGAAATTGGATGTGCCGATAAAATCCGCCACAAAGCGGCTATTCGGTTGGTCGTAAATTTCAGCGGGCGTGCCAATCTGAAGGACCTTCCCACCGTTCATCACCGCAATCCGATCCGACAGTGCCAACGCCTCACCCTGGTCATGCGTGACATAAACAAAGGTAATCCCAACCTCTCGTTGCAGTTCCTTGAGTTCGGATTGCATCTGTTTCCGCAGTTTAAGGTCAAGGGCAGCGAGAGGCTCATCAAGCAGCAAAATCGATGGGCGGTTAATGAGGGCGCGCGCCAGGGCAACGCGCTGCTTTTCGCCGCCGGACAGGGCGTTGGGTTTCCGTCCGCCATACTCTGGTAAACGGACCAGCTCCAAAAACTGGTTGACTTGCTCCGCAATCTCTTTTTTGGGGAATTTTTTCATCTGAAGCCCGAAGGCGATATTTTGGGCAACCGTTTTATGGGGGAACAGGGCGTAGCTCTGGAAAACGGTATTGACATCGCGCCGGAAAGGAGGCGTGCGACCCGTCGGCTGATCGTTAATGAAAATCTCGCCTGAAGTTAGATGCTCAAAACCACCGACCATACGCAACGTCGTTGTTTTTCCGCAGCCACTGGGACCCAGCAGTGAAAAGAATTCACCACTTTCGATGTGGAATGACACACCATCAACAGCAACTGTGTCGCCGAAATGCTTCGTCACCGCTTTGAGTGTAATACTTCCTTTGGACATTTTTTTCTGCTCTCACCTTCTTATATATTAGTTGCATTTCGGAAAATAAGCGGAATAAGAAACCGAGTTTTTCGGAAAAACTCGGTTTCTAGCTGTCCACAAAAGTTCTTCTTTTGCACTGCGATAAAACCTAACCCCCCGGCCCCCTTCCCGAAACGGGAAGGGGGAGGTATTCTCCCCTCTCCTCGCAGGCTAATCTTTACCCACAATTCCGCAAACCCGCACGGGAAGCGAATTTCTCCCTCTCCCCTCCGTGGGAGAGGGCCGGGGTGAGGGGGAGAACGTTCTACACGCTGTCAGTCCTTTCAACATCGGGGTTCCAACACCCCTCACCCTCACCCTCGTAGGGGATGGGCCGGGGGAGAGATTTGGTATCAGATAAACCGATACACCTCCTGCCCCAGAACGGCTCCAATCACGCCCCAAAAACTCGCTGTCACAAACTCCCCCAATACGAGTCCAATGAAGAACGCGCTCGCCTGTCGATGCGACTTGAGCCCCCCAAATCGGAGAAGGATGAACTTCGCCGCCCAACTGATGAAGATTGAGAACCACAGGAGGTTCAGCGACCATGTTCCGCCAATCACGTATCCCGCCGGGTGGAAGGGCCACCATAAGAAAAGCCGCCGCATCATCAGGAACCACAGTCCGAATCCAAATCCTACGCCCATAAAGACCAATGATTTGACATCAGTTGCCCGCGGATAGTTTAGCCAATTTTCCAAACGGTTAAAAATGGGCCAGCCCGGCCAGGTGCTTCCCCGATAGTGATACGCAGTGTGCAGGTAAGCCCAGCAAGCAGCGATCGATCCAACGACCGTGGCGATCAAGATACCTGCAATCAGCATCCCATTCATACGGAGGTTCATCTTATCGGCAAGCCTGAACGCTTCCAGTTGATGCGGCTGCGGGTTGCTGCGATGGGCATAAGTGAAAAAGTGGAGATAGGAAAATAGGGTGAGGCTTGTTGGTCCAATGGGGCGGGTGCCGAACGCCGTCACCATGATGTCCTCTGGTCGGAAAGCGAAGTCGTGCATCGGGTATCCCGCTTCGACGCGAATGCGCGTTACAACGGTCGAAATCCCAAAGAAAATCAGGAAAAAGGTGGTAGAAACCCAAAGCGGCATCCCCGCGATATAGCAGAACCCGATCAGATAACTCATACCCACCAAAATTCCGAGAATCGCCCAGCGATACCCCCGCATCTCTGACCGTTCAGCAATGGGAGGCGTTCTGAAAAAGCCCCTGAATATTTTTACGCCGAGAAACCGTAGCCCCCACAATGTCATGACCAGGATGGCGGCACAAGTGCCGATGGATTGCTCCCATGTAAAAGGAAATCCTGCTAACATGCTGCCGCCGAATGTTGTACCCAAAACCTGTTCAATTCGCCAAAACCAGTAGAAAAACCAGCAGGAGAAAGAGAGGTCCAGCGGCATGAAGAACGCTAACCCGATGGCGAAGGGATGAAATTCGATCGGCACCCAACCGAGTGCATTCCATGGCCTTGTTGTAAAATACTGACTCAACAGGAACTGCCCATAAAAAATACTTGGCGCGATTGGGAAGATATAGTGAATACCGTTGACGATGTTGAATATCGTCGAAGCCGCAAAGCCCATCCAGATGAGTCGCGTTTTGAACAGGCGGGGACCGTTATTGATGATGTCCAGAGGCATTTGGGCGAGGGGATAGCTGAGGCGTTCATATTCCGTCCACTGCTTACGAACCAGCCAGTTAATGCACAGCATACAAACGAGCAACGCGATAATCACGCTCGACCAGGCAAGACAGGGGCCCAGCCACGCTTTGAGGTATTCTGGGACGTACAGGGTGTCATAATAGAACTCGCCTCGCTCCTTGTAATATCCAGCCAACACCGAGTTCTCCGTAACGACAAGCCAACGAGGAACATATCGATGGAAAAGTTCCTGCCAATCGTTTTCAGGCGTGGCAAAGTAGAAAGCGTGTCCAATTAATGGGAACAGCCGCTGAATCATGTCGTGCCCAGCAATCGCTGACGAAACGCACAGCATCGCGTAGACCAACACGATGTCGCCCGTATCCAGCGCGAACCGGGGCGTATATTTTTTGAGCAACGGGTTAATCAGGCTTAACACGAAAATGACGAAGATCGCGTTCATGAACAGCGACACCCGCGTGAAATTCACGCCGTGTCCTGCGATTCCCGTGTCAATGACCCAGAAACTGTTGATCGGCAGGACGACCAGCCCGATGAAAAGCAGTTTGCAAATTTGTGCGGTACGATTGGGTTTAGCTAGAGGCTTTGTTGGGGCGAGCACAGATTTGGAGCGCACTTCCTTCTTTAGCGTAAAATGTGATGCGTGATACGTGAAAATGTGAACGGCTGACCTATTTACATGAGCCGTTGACTCATTCAATTCCCATCTCTTGCAGGCTGTTGGCTATGATGATTTGCCCAATGAGTTGATCTAATTGATTTGTATCCCTAAGTGTTTGGATGCGTCGAAGGATTGGCTGGGGGATTGAACCAAATTTCAAGCTCATTTGTTTAACGAGCACCTCTTACTTCGCTTCAATGGCCCCCATCTCTCGTCCCTCTTGAATCAAGACTTGAGCGGATGTTTGTCTCATGTTTGCCACCTCCTCTCGTCGGATAACCATTTTGTCCCCCGATCGGGGAATTGGGCAATAGGAAAAAGTGCAGAAAAGTCTGTCATTGTCAATGTTCCTTTCCTCTTGGCGAGGGGAAGTTGAGGCGACTCGCTCAGGATGACAAAATTTCCGTTAAAAGCAGAAGGGAAAATATCTCTGATGAAACTGAGCTATAAGCCGGAATTTATGAGCGATTACGATTGTTTACCCCGACACATCCAGAAGCGATTGAATCAAAAGTTGAACTATCTCGCCAATGTCACATTAGACATTCGATCCAATTGTAGCCCAACTTTCTAAGTTGGCCGGCAGAACCAATGATTCGCTCAAACCAAGATAGAATCTTGGGCTACGGTGAAATGTGACATTGGCGAACTATTACTCGATAATTTACATCATCCCTCCCTCAGAGTGCGGAAAATTCAGGGTGTTGTGAAGGGCTATCAGGATGTGTTTGAAGGAAGTATCAATGAGTGGTGACTGTTAATGACCAATCACCACTCTCAATGTTGCGTACCTGTTATAGTTGCCCGAAATCCTCGTCCAGTTTTAATCCGCGATAGACATCAATATAACTCTGTTCAAGCGGAACGGGCACGGCGTGTGCTGTTGTCAGAAACAGTGGCGGTTCTGGCAGTGCCTCTCCGACATCGAACGCATACGGCCAAATCTCGAGCTGAGGCGCGTCAAGCACATAAGGTCGGTATGAGCAACAATACAGCGGCTTCCTCTCCCCCTCCAACTTCCCTTCCGTTATCTGTAGATTTTCAAGTAACCGGTTGTGAAGGTTGAAGGCGGGAAGTCGAAGCAGATCGATGACAATTAAAGAAACACCCGATGCGAGCAGGTGGGTGCACTTTGCCACAAAGAGCTCTCTTGCTTCAGCACGGTCTTTGTTCCTTCGGCTGACGATTTCAATTGCCCCAACTGTTATTTCCTTTCTACGACTCGTGTAATTCACAAGCACCTCGAAGCTTTCTTCGGGGTAATACGCATTACTTGCAACTGCGGGTTTTGGGGCTTCATACTGAGGGAGGGGGCCAGCGGCCCCCTGCCTTGCGTCTGCCCTCACGTCAACCTCGATCGGTCCAATGTGTACTTTCACTCTTGCTCTGAATCCTTTGGGAAGGATTTTGTTGAGATCGATGGCGATTTGGGGCGCAAAATGGTGGTGAAAAGATTCAAACTCAATGACATCTTGAACCTCTTGGCTCGAATGATCTAATACGGGCATTGATTCCTCCTTACCAGTCGTTAATCAACCTTAAATCTGCTTGAATAAATGTTTAGCTTATCCCCCTCTTTCCTGACCCAGTACGTCCGCTTCCTATCCCTGTCGGTGATTAGCCATGTGTCATCTTTCTTTTGCTTCGCGATGGTCGCACTTTCGGAAAGTGGTATGCCCCCGTATCTAAACCTCCGCCGTAAACTATTCGTGATCTGGTTACCATTGAAATACAGTTCAAGATTATTCTGCCCCCCCAAATCAATGCTCAACAGCGACTTATCTCTGATGTTTATTTTAACCGCTATATCTGGCCATTGTTGGTCAGCCGGTTGTGTCCCCGGTGGAGCAATGACCTTGCAAGAGAGGCTCGTACTCTCCTTTATATTTTGTAGATAAATGGGGGTTGTCATCAGGGTGATTTCTCCCTGCTTTCTATCCGCTACGGGAGCTAAAATTCGCACTTTTTGAGGATTGACTTCAACCGATACGATTTCCAAGCCTTCAGGAAGCGTGCCGACCAAATTCCCTTTCACCATGACTTCCTGCTCTTTTAACTTCTTCAATGAAAGCATTATGCTGGAAGGATTGACATCGCGAAGTCTGACCCCAGCGGGGAGTCCCTGAATCTGATTCTCCGTTATATGAACCGTGTGTTTCCCCAACTCTTTCTGAGATAAATCGATTTGAACTCTGAGGCGTGAGGGCTCAATTTTATAAAGCTCCGATGCAAGCCCCGCCAAACGAAGTTCTACCGATTTAGGACCTTCACCAACAGGCGTAATATCTTTTTGAGGCGATAGGATATACTCGACCGGAACCGTGAACCCCATTTCACGGATTTCGCTTTGGATGGGAGCAACAACAGACGAAAATAAAATTGCCAATATCAGACAGACGGCCATTTCCGAAACCATGACCCATTGTTTTTTTCCCTTCTGTTTTGACAGCGGGTAAGAAGCAGTGGTTTCCCAATGAGATACTATTTTGGACACGACTTCACTTTTATCTTTCGCTGGCTGTACCCTTCCTTTAGAAAACATGGTGACATTTCCTCTCTCTTCTGATACAACGATGACAAGCGCGTCTGTGACTTCAGAAAGTCCCATCGATGCACGATGACGGGTCCCGAATGCTTTTGATAACTTATCTGTCTTTGAGAGCGGCAGATAGACGCTGAACGCAGAAACCCCTCCGTTTTCAATCACCATTGCACCATCGTGGCCGGGGGAATGACGGTCAAAGATGCTCATAATGAGCGGAAAACTGGGTTTGGCATTTAACGCAACGCCTTCAGACGTCCATGCCTGAATCGATTCTCTGCCCGGAAATACAAAAATAGCTCCCCGCCTTTGTTCCGCAAGAGCAAACACGGCATCGCTGAACAAAAAAGACAAATCCGACCTGTCGTAACTGATTTTTTTGCCCCATCCAAAGGATGCTGCGCTTTCAAAGATCTTCCTGAGCTCTGGCTGGAAAATCACAATGAGCGCAATCACTGCGACACTGGTCAGGTTAGAGTAAATCCACTCAATTCCTTTCAGCTCAAGGAGTCTGGCAACAATAAAAACAGTGGCAGCAATCAAGATTCCTAATACGATTTTCCAGGTCCCCAATCGACGCAAAGTTTGATACAGGAAAAATAACCCCATCGCTATCAGGACGACATCCAGGAAACTTCTCCAATCCAGAATTTCTTGAATCATTTGGGGGAGTTGCGTGAAGATATTCATGATTTGCATCTGACCCTTAACCATTATAGAGGGATGGTGTATATCACTCAGCACATCGCGATTGAGGTTCTTCGCTTCGCTCAGAATGACAGGTTCGCGGCATCCTGAACGGAGCGAAGGATTTTCAAGGTTAAAGATTTCCGCCGTGCTGTACGAAAACGTTTCCAGCATATTGCGTATTCCGTAGACGCATCGCAATACGCAATACGAAATACCAATCCAGATTGAGCAGGTATAACATTTTATTTTCTGGAATTACGCTTCATGAATCGTATCCAATCCCGCGAGCTCGCGGAAGCGATTGAGCGTTTTCAGGATGCCCTGTTCCATCGTGTACGCGGGTGTGAATCCAATATCTTCAGCGATTGGCGTTGCATCATAGTCCCATGAGATTCCAAACACGCCGGGTTCGAGCGTCAACTCGGCGTCGGGAACCAGCTTCTTCAGGTAAGCCACCCCTTCCTTCACGGGACGGGTTCCCCCCTTCACGTTGAACGTCCGCGTCTTCGTTGGCGGGCAGGTGCACGCCATCACAATGGAACGGGACACATCTTCGACGTATTGCCAATCTACCGCATCGTCACTGAAGGGAACAGTGTAGGGACGTCCCAACGCAACCGATTCGATCATTTTGGTTGTAAAAGAACTCATCCCCCTCGTCCGTCCGACGCCGTAGACGGCCGTAAATCTCATCCCGATGGTGTCCACACCGTAGGTATCGAAATAGTAGGACGCATACCTTTCGTTGAGAGATTTGCACGCCCCATAAATGAACTTTGGGAAGTGAGGCGCGTCGTTTTGGATGCGCTGATGATTGTAATCTTCCGGCGCTCCGAAGACAGCGACGCTACTTGCCCATACCACCCGCTTGAGGTCGAACATTCGCGCGGCCTCAAACATGTTGATGGTTCCTTCGCAAACCACCTTCAACGCCTGCGGTGGGTTGGCATTGCATGCCGGCACCTGCCACGATGCAAGGTGAATAATCCGATCAATCTTATGTTCCTTGATGGTTCGCAAGACGTGGGGTAGGTCGGTGATGTCCCCCTGTACAAATGCGAACTGCTCGATCTGATCAGGACTCAGCACCAACTTGGGAATTGTGAGATCGCGCGCAAAATCATAGACGACGATTTTTTCGCCGGCGTTTAAGAGGTCACGGATGACGTAGCATCCGATACACCCCATGCCCCCGGTGATTAAATATGCCATTTCCTTCGACTCCTTTTAACCAGAAACCGAGTTTCTTCTCACGAAACTGCAAATTTGGGTGAATTGACATCGACGAGAACATGTTCCCCCTCGATCTTCACGGGATAGGTCGCAATCCGCTCCCGCCCTGGCCAGACACACTTGCCGGTCGTCACGTCAAACTCCCATAGATGGATAGGACAGGTAATCACCTGCTCCGATAAGAACCCGTAATGTAAAACCCCGCCGAGATGGGGACAAATGTTGTTTATGGCATAATATTGGCCATTGATGTTGTAGACACCGACAAAGACGCCTTCGACCTTTACGCCGATACAATTACCGGGCTGGATTTCAGCCGTTTGCGCCACTTTGACAAACTCAGGCATTTCACCAGTTTCCTTTCTCTTTATAAAAAAACTACTTCAAGATGTTTCATTGTATCATGTTTTCCAAGCATTCCTCAACCTATTTCTGTAGACCACAAATTTTGGGAAATGGAGAGAGAAATGAGCATGTTTCAGAAAACTGTTGACACTTCATTGATACAAGACTGCAAAATTCAGGATTCAAGATGCAAGATGCAGTTGAATCCCCGATGATCGGCCTGCCCCGATCCCTCGGGGGGCAGGCTCTGAATCCTGAATCCTGAATCCAAAGTGTCAACACATTTTTTCAGAGATTTGAAACATGCCCCTTCCTTCCTTTCCTTCCTTTTCTTCCTCTCCTTCCGGCACTTGATATTTACGCCAAAGCGGTGTAGAATATAGTCCTAATAGTTTAGAAAATTACTTTACCAAGACGTAGGAGAAAGCGAATGATTATCGAATGGAATGCACATATTTTTAGTCCGGATGTGCAACGTTATCCGTTTCACCAAAATGCCGCCTATAGACCCGATGTTTCTACCCAGCCCGCTGATCCGCTCGGGGCTTATCTTGAACGCATGGCGCAAGCGGGCATTGACTGGGCAGTGCTGGTCCACCCAGAGCCTTATGGGGATGACCATCGACTCATCCTGGACTGTCTGGAACGAGAGAAGGCACGACTCAAAGGGACATGTTTGTTCTACCCAAAAGATAGGGATGCGCCGCGCAAAATGGCGGAACTGGTTGCGCAGCAGCCGCGTATGATTGCCCTCCGGTTTCACGCCCATCGCGACAAGGAAATGTATCTGGATAGCTTTACCAGTCCTGAAGTCCGGGCCCTTTGGGAAAAGGCGCTGGAACTGGGGATGATGATTGAACTGCATATCGGGCCGAATTATGCGCTACAGGTGGCAGAGATATTGCGCATCTATCCCGATTCCACAGTGTTGATTGACCATCTCGCGGAACCTCACCTGGGTAACGCAGTGGAATATTCGCATGTACTTTCTCTGGCTGAATTTGACAAGGTTTATATGAAACTTTCCGGTTTGAATCACTTCGCCACAGATGCGCCGCTGTACTTAAGCGCACGGACGTTCACTCGCAACGTGATTGAAGCCTTTGGACCAGACCGCCTGGTGTGGGGCAGTGGCACACCCGATATCGTGGATGCGCATCTGGAGGGATATACGGAAGCAGATCGGATGAAAGTGAAAGGGGATAATCTCGCGGGCTTGCTGGGGTTTGTATAGTAACTCAGAATGTGGGACGCAATCTATACCAAAAGAACTGATAACTGAAAAACGCATAGAATCTTTTTGGACTCGACTATAACTATGAATTCAATAAAAATAAGACTTAATCAATTCCAATTTATCCATAAACTGATCTGTAGCCTTTTTTTGTTTGTGATTGGCTACGCTTACTTCTTTGCCCAACTGAATCTTCAACTCAACACGCGGATTGCCGATGAAAACGCGAAGGGGCTCGCTTCCATCAAGGACATTGTTTTCACCTATCACGGAGACCGAACCAAAACCAAGCTTGGCATGAAAATCAACGGATCGATGCGCAAGCACCTGCCCACTGAGTCGGATAAGCTTGCTATCGAGAAGTGGATTGCCCAAGGCAGAACTGAAGAAGGTTATCAAGAGATTGAACCGATTTTCGCGGAGAACTGTGTTCGATGTCACCCCTATGACGAACGCCCGGATTACCCGCTAGAGACTTATGAAGAGGTCTACGCCTCTGCCGAACCTGATAAGGGAATGTCCGTTGGACAGCTTGCCCGTTTGAGCCATTTCCATGCTTTTGGAATGGGGATTTTCTCAATGTTGCTTGCGCTTGTCTTTTCATTCAGTTCCTTTCGTCTGAGCATACGGGTGATCTGCTGTGTTTTGCCATTCGTCGCGATGCTGACCGACATCACTTCATGGTGGTTGACGAAACTGGTCAGCCCGTTCTTTGCCTACACGGTGTTGGTGGGAGGCGGATTGATGGGGCTTGCGATTACAATTCTGATTTTCGGTTCGCTGTACGATATGTGGTTACGCAAAACGGAAGGGTAAATGAGCGAGGGGGCTTGCGGTCAACAATGTGTTGCGGAGCTAATACCATTTGGACTTCCAGATGCTACGATTCTTTTGTGAGACTCGCCTGGCCTTAACGGAACAGAGATGCGATTTCAATTGTCAATTGTCAATTTCAAATCCGAATTTAACTTCTCTACTTCTGCGCGTAGCTTTGAAGCAATCTCCGCTTTTGGGATAAAGATTAAATACCTCCAGGAAGCAAGCACTTCAGCAAAGCGGTTGATACGCTCCTCAACATCGAATCCTGGAACGTGACGCCTCAGATAATCGATTTGCACACCATACGCTTCAATTTCATAACCTAACCGATACTTTCTGGAGAATAAATATTGAATCGAAAACCTGAACTGCCCTTCTCTGTTTGATTGACGGACATGGGTCGCTTCATGTTCAATCAACGCTGCCGTGTGCGGCGATGGATTACCTGAAGCATAATCTTCCCACCGTTTGGGTGTCAGGTAAATGGTATTCCCAATAGTGCTTGAGAATTGATTCCTGCCAGCAAGCGGAACCAGATTCCAGAGCCAGGATTTACATCGGATATTATAATTGACGCTGTTCATCTCGCAATCCCCTTTCGGGAAAGAAACCGAGTTTTTGGCAAAAACTCGGTTTCTCGCGTCATCCCGTCCAGAAACTTCTGCCGTGCTACACTCATGGTTCACGGCAGAAATTCGTGGACATTTATCTTCGATTGAACGTTGCTTCGATTTTCCAAAATCGACATTCCGCTCTACTTCCGCGGGTTATATTTCCAACACTTGTTGATGATGCGAGGGTGTGCTGGCTTCTTCATATTCCGATTGCAGCGGGTCTGTCGAGAGAAACAGTCTCTGATACGGTTCATAGAGTTGAATATAATTCCAGTTGACGCCGCACAGAATCTTCCGTTCATTCGCCAGCTTGACGAATCTGCCTCGGAATATAGCACGGGTCGTTTCGGGAGGATTGTTCACCGCATGGTCAACTTCCTCATCCGTCGTGAGCCGTTCGACCTTTCCATCCCGGACCAGTTCTGCAAATACGCTCTCCTCGCCAAGCCGGTGATAGCTCGACTCAATTTCGAGCAAGCGCGGATGGTTGAGAGGGAACTGTTGAGTACTGACCATCGAGCTCAAGGGCGGCAACGGACAGTACACCGGCACCATCCAATTTAACGGACAGGAGCTTCCCGTCACAGCACATCAGACAGGGGGCTCGCTTGATGGCACGTTCCAGGCACCGCATCTCTCAAGAATACGACCTTGACGCTCTCAACCGCCGGCACTACCTACACACTTAATAAACAGACGACCAATCCGCTTGCAGGGGCACAACCGAATAACCCCCTCGCGGGAACACAACCGTCCAACCCACTGACACAGCCCGGCGGGGCACAGGGGCGGACATGGGTTTGACAGGGACCTATAGTCTTGAAACCCCCAATGGTGTCAGTACGATGGTTCTTGAGCAAACTGCTAACAAACTGCGGGGAAACATTAAGGGGGTCGATGGGTCCGGCTTCCAACTCGAGGGAGAGGTCGGGCCTCAAGGGGCATACGGCTTTGTGTCCAATGCGCAAGGCAGGTTGTACTTTGAGGCAAAAATCGCAGGAGTTCAGCTAGAGCTGAAGATTATGGAACTGAATCCTCAGACGCAGCAACCTGACCCAAGCACGGCGTTTCCCCTCACCTTCCAGCGCCGGGGTGAATGAGAGGTGTTCTAAATCGTCCAGATCTTTATACCTTGTGAGTTCAGCAACTTCAAGAATTCTTTGAATTCGGGCGGTAGTCGGATCGTAGCCATAATTAATCTGCCGCATTAACTCCATCGCTTCCAAACGTTCATAGGATGTTTTGGAAAGCCAATATGCCTTCTCATCTGAGTCATCAAAAAGCGATGTCACTGAAAAAGTATTTTTATCCATCCTGAAGGTATTTATTACGTTCATAATGCACCAAATGTCCAGTTGCTTGTTAAGCCCTATGTTCAGGAGCAGTTACTTTACTTTCCCGGATGCAACTCGTAATTGCGAATCATCATGCCTGTAGCCGGCTGCATGTTAACTCGAGTAACGGCGTCGGCTGCATGCAATGTTAGGCGCGGGCTATCAAAAATATTTCAATCCAATGATTGCATGGCTAACTTTTCTTTGAGGCTATCAAGCCTCGGAATAATCCATCTTTCTTTCCAATACTCTACCAAATCTGCTTTGGTGTACTTTTTCCATACAGGTCTGTTAGATTCACCCAATAAATACTCTCGCCAATTCTCAGCCAGTGGACAACAATAATACCCTCTCTGCCAACCAATATTCAACATTTCTTCCGAAAACCCTATCTCTTTCAAACCTGCTTTAAGAACCCGCATTTTCCAATTTGGCCCCTGACCATATTTGTAAGTTTTGAATATTTCTTCTGGGACAAGTTGCTTTATGGTTTCCCAACTTCCATTTGCTGTAATATGAATGTGGCTTTGCCCTTTGGTATATCCAATAAATCTCCAGTTCATCAAACGAGTATAAATCGCTGATTTGCCAAATGCACCCAACGTATCTACGTAAACAAGATAAGGCTCTTTCTTCTCACCTGATATTATCGGCGTTGTATCTTTGTACTTGTTGTAAACAATCTGACGTACTTCTGGAAACATCAAAGTCAAGGCTACTAACTTTGCGCCAAGTATTGAGTTATACGGCGGGACTGCGCCAAGTAAAAAAGCCGTCATACAATTGTAGAGCCTTTTCACCTTCTGGTCTTTGTCCCACCCGATAAAACCGTCTCTTACCCCTAGCCCAATAATCGGATCAGCTAACCCAACAATCCCTATGAGTTTATCATTGTTCTTATCAAATACAAGAAACCTAATTCTCCTTCCATAACCGTTGGTTATCGGTATTGACCAAAAGGAACTGGCATAAGCCCATATCCTGTTTTGTTTTTCGGTCTCGACAACAACCAGATACGGGTTTATCTTTAGGATGTCTATTTCTTCAGGCTTGGCAAAAAAATCTATGACCTTATCCCTGAATTGTAACCCTCTGGTATTTGTTTGTTTAGCTAACTCGTGCTGCATTTGCCGAATATCATCAGCAACAAGCCGCTCTGTTTCACTATCAAAGTGAACACCATAGCTTTCAAGGTGGTCTAGTATTTTCTGCCTGATAACGTCTTTTGAAACCATCTCTCACCTGGGTTATCTATTGCTAAATCTGGAATCTTCATATATGCGTCGCTCAACCAATTTTTCAAACTCGCTAACCCTGATGGGTAATACAAAGGCTTGGTCAGAAGAAACCATATACAAGTTACCTTTAATCGTTTCACGCTGGATGAACTTGGAAATGACACCATCATAGTTGATGTTTGACTTCACCAAAGCTCTTATATCGTCTGAATTGCCCATATGAAAAGCAAAGAAGTTGTCTGCTTGCGTTCTTATTTCATCTGAAATAGCAGATGGTCTTTGTGTAATTGCTACCAAGCCTAATCCAAATTTGCGCCCTTCTTTTGCCACCCGCACAAAGGGATTGGTATTTGACTTGACAAACTCCTCTGATAGCACATTTTGGGCTTCCTCAATAACAATGACCGTATTGATTATATCTCCAGTGGAAGAGGTAAAATTCTGCTTATTATGCTCAAACAACTTTCTCACAAGTATTGTCGAGATAATATTTGCGTCTATCGAATCCTTTAGCGACAAGTCAATCACAACGGTTTTTCCTTGCTTGAGGTAACTTAACACGCAATTTGTTAGTTGAGACTTCGCATCGTGCACACTTACCAGACTTTTTACCTGTCGTATTACCCCTCCCAACATTGCCTGCAAATATTGTTTGGGCTCTTTCTTTTCTCCGTCTTTTACTTCAAAGTAAGAGGAAAATTTTTGATAAGCAAATTGTCTAATCTGCGTGGGGTCGGCATTTCCAAAAACAGTGTCTAAAAACTGTTTATTATCAGGAGTACTATCCACAAACTCTAAAAATGTCCTGCCAGCACTGGTCAACCCAGGGGCTGTTTGCAGAAAATCACTGATACTCAAGTCATTTGCTAAATTCAACTTGGTCTTGCCAGCATAGGTAAATCGGTTTTCATACTTGTTATCAATGTTTTTGTCGGTAAACACGACAAGACTATCTCTGATTTTGCTTTCATCTATATCTCCAAATCCATAAGTTTTCTCTCCTCGCAAAAAATATTCGCCATTCAGATCAAAAACCAGTTTTCCATATTGATTGTTTGCCATAAGCTGATAAAGCAGAACTTTAACTAAATTCGTCTTGCCAAATCCAGATTGGGCAAAAATCATCGTTCTTCTGTCCCTCAATTTGTCTACGTCAAAAAGAATCTCTTTGTCTTTAACATCCTCGCCAATGCAAAGATGACCAATGGGCGCACCGTTCGCGTTGTCGCGGTTGAGGATATTTTGAACTTCACGCGGCGTCAAATACCTTGCATGATAACCCACTGTCGGCAACTTCCGAACGGCGGTTGTAAAGTCTTTGCCATCACTTGTAAAAGTACCTAAAATCCGCACGTTATAAGTATAGCTGAATATCTTTTGTTTGTCTCTTTCGGAAAGTTCCCTTTCAGCAATTCGGGCAAAATGAACTGCGACTAAGGTTTTATCCTGAGACCGAAATATCGGGTCTTCATCGTAGATTTCAGCTTCAACTCTGGCTAAAAACTTGGTGCTGTCTTCGTCTCTGGGCGTTAAAACAATAAAATCACCAGTATTCGGACTGGCTTTAGAATCCTCATAAGATGAGTAGATTAAGATCGCGTCATCGGTGGTCTTTTGTCCATAAAGGACACCAAAATCTTTTCTGTCCATGATTTCCTCCATAGTTTAGAAGCGGTCGTGTACATCCAAGAACAGGTTTTCAATATCTACGTTGTCCATCCTTTGGTCCTGATAAAGAGCAAGTTTAACCCGTTTGATGATTTCTTCTTTGAAGTCTTTTTTGAGAGACACAAAGTTGTGAACCTCAACCAAAGGATAAGGATAACCCAAAATGTAATGCTCTTGCGTCAGGCGGGTTAGCTCATTGAATATTTCCCCCAATCTTTCCATGTCATGGTGCGATTTGTTGCCCGCGGTCTCTACCTCTGGAAGCGCATCAAAAATATTAACGTCTACCACTACCCAATCGTAATTTTGCAACTTCTCAACATAGTCAAGCCGCGCCACCATGAATAGTCCAAAGCCTCTACCGCCATGTACATCTTTCTTGGCGTACATATTGCCATCGTAAGAGGACAACAAAACAGCTTCGGGGACTTCAAACCAACAGCACAATTTCTGCCTCTGGGGGTCTTTCGCCTTGAAGGGATACTCGTGCTTGAGTTGTTCCTGCAAATAGTCGTCTATTTGTTTGAATGTATATGACAACTCCATTTTGATCGGTGAATGTTTTGTAACGGCGACAATGCAAATATCTTTTCCTTTCAGGTATTTTCCCAACTTGACCAAGTAAGGTTGCTTAATCTGCAATGACCTCAAATCGCCATCCATCAAAATAAAATCACCCGGCTTTGTCCCTTCCAAAGTTGCAACTTCTAAAACCAATGCCCACTCTAACACTTCTTGGCAGAAAGATAAGAGGGTAGAAAGCCGAGTGCAAACAATGTCCTTCGTGTATGCAAAAACTTTTTCAGGGTCAGCGTCCAGAAAATCAAGCAGTCGCTCAACAGGCTCTAAACTTAACAACTCGTCATAAATTGCAACTCTATGATCGTCCTTCGCTATCAAGATATTGTCAGGGTAATAGGCTTTTCCCAAAATCACAGGGTCGTCTAAATCGTTCATCCGCAACTGCTTGCCCCTGTGATAGCAAATGTACCCAGCGGTGTAAATACCTATGGACAAGCCATTGTAAAAATCCTGACTGTTATAACTGCCGTCAATCGCATAGAATCGCCTTTCGGAATCGTCTATCTTGTCAAACTCGATGATTTCAAAAAACTGGGGGGTCTCCGGGTTATTTGGACTGCCAATAACAGGAATAGAATAAGACTTGTTGCTTCTGTCGTTAATGTGTTTTGCAACTACTTCTATTGCACTTTCGGGTATTTCTTTCATCCAGTTCAATCTCCTTATCGCATCATCAACCAGATAAAGTCAAGTATCTCATTCGGTCGTCGTAGGTGGGGAAGCGAAGCGGAGCGGGGGAAACGCCCCAAGAAACTCCTCCGATACCGTCTGCGCTAAATCGCATAAACGGTCTTATTTCCTCTTCCCTTCCTCAACAACAATCACCTGATTCGGTTTCACGTTGACGAGCCGATCGACCGTTCCGCTCGGCCATCTCACCTCAATCACGTCAATTTGGGGGGCATTTCCAACCCCGAAGATGGCGGAAAGTTCGCTCTGCGAACAGTAGCTTGCGCCGCTTTTCACCGTTCGCGTCTGAGCCCCGGATTTCGACTTGACCGTAATCCGCGCACCGATGCCGTTTCGATTGCTTTTCGTGCCGATCAACTTTACTTTAATCCAACGATTTTGGTTGCCTCCGTCGTTACGATATAAACGCGCTGGGCCGTTGGATGTGGTGACGAGGATATCCCAATCCCCATCGTTGTCGATATCCCCGTAGGCAGCGCCGCGTCCGACGATCGGCTTTCCCAAATCAGGACCGACCTTCAGGGCAACGTCCTCGAACTTTCCGCCGCCGGTGTTACGGAACAAGAGGGGGACTTGCGCATAAGTCACTTGACGCTGCACGGCGTTGATCTCATTTTCAACATGGCCGTTGGCGGCAAAAATGTCGAGTTTCCCATCTAAATCAAAATCAAAGAAAAAGCAGCCGAACGTCAAGACCAATAAACTGGCATTCCCGATGTTGGCAACCGGGGCATCGTCAATAAAAAGCTCCCCTTCGTTGTGATAGAGGTTGATCATCTCATTGGAAAAATTGCCGATTACCAGGCTTTCTCTGCCGCTGCCATCATAATCCCCCGCGTCAATTCCCATCGCCCCCCTTGCTACCCCATGCTCATTATATGCAATGCCGGCGATCATCCCTCGTTCGATAAACGTGCCATCGCCGTTGTTTTGATAGAGCTTGTTGGGTTGGGTGTCGTTTGCCACGAAAATATCGGGCCACCCATCGTCGTTGTAATCGAAGACGCAGACCCCCAGCGATTTGCTGGTCGCATCCTCAATTCTGGCGCTCCGAGACACATCGACAAACGTGCCATCGCCACGATTTCTAAAGAGCCGACTCGATTGCCCACGATATGATTCGGGGGTGCAGTACGATTTGTTCGTGCCGTCTAAGGTGCAGAAGAGGTCCGTTTTAATCGACCACTCTACATAATTGGCAACGAAGAGATCCAAATAGCCATCCTTGTCGTAATCCAGCCAGGCGCAACTCGTTCCAAAACC
This sequence comes from uncultured bacterium, assembly GCA_964577695.1. GTDB lineage: Bacteria > Poribacteria > WGA-4E > WGA-4E > PCPOR2b > CAZOAL01. The sequence goes on from CAZOAL010000019.1 coordinate 47,185, forward strand.
GGGGTTATGAATGCCAGCCCGTTTCGTCACATCAACGAACTTCCCATTCCCTTGATTCTGGAACAAATGATCATCTTCCAGACAACTGATATAAAAATCGTCATCCCCATCGTTATCGTAGTCGCCAACAGCGACGCCCATGCCGTACAATTTCACGACAAGCCCCGCCGCTTGTGTGACATCCGTAAACGTTCCGTTGCGATTGTTACGATAGAGCCCCATGGTTTGACGCTTTCTGGTCGGGCGTCCCGGCCAATCTTTGCCATTCACCAACAGAATATCCTGCCAGCCATCGTTGTCGTAGTCAATAAATGCGCACCCTGAACCCATCGTTTCCGGCAGATATTTTTTCCCCAAAGCACCGTTATTGTGGACAAAATCAATGCCTGCGCTCCGGGTGACCTCGACAAATTGAGGGAGCGTTTCGGCAAACACCCTTCCCTGAATCAGAAGCATCAGGGTGAAACTATAAATAATACCCATTTTGAATAATAATCTCGCATTACCTGTGGAAGGAATGGAAGGAGAGGAAGGATGGAAGAAAGAGAGACTTCCCTTCCTTCCATCCTTCCCTTCCTTCCTCTGCCATGCGGCATTTTTATTTTGAAACGGTATAAATATCCATTGGGTTGGTTGTTTTATTTTCATCGTTCCTGCCTTTGTGAACTACTCTCCATATTAAAGTTTATCTTTTGATTCTGCCTGATGGGGGTAGGGAATGGAAAGGAACAAGGGAATGGAAGGAAGAGAGAGCGATCTGTTCCCTCCTTCCTTTCCTTCCATTCTTCCCTTCCTTACAGATTGATACATTCGGATGATGGGAAATTGCAAACCTAGATCGCTATCAGTTAGGGCAAACGCGCCGTCAGTCCTGACCGAATTTGCCCATTGTGAATGCCACAGTGGTTGTCTGGTTGCCGGAGATCTGCTTCCGCGCCTTCATCAAGAACCCTTCCTTGCCGGATTCTGCGAGTGCCAAGGGTGTCTTGAGCGATTCAGGAATCGGTAAGAGGATGCCCAGTTGCGCATGCTGTGTGCGACACGGTTCGGCATCCGGCGGAAGTCCAACGCGAACGGCTACTTTGTCTTTCTCCAGATGGTGGAAGACAAATCGAGTGAGGAAGTCTTCAGGAAATCTGTAGACACATTCCCCGATTTCAAGTGACTGTTTTTTAAGCGTCTGAGATAGTTCATGAAGCGTTTGGGGAGGCTGTGAAGCGCCAGAGTTTGGAAGCGCTTTCTTGATAATGGAATCGGCGAGCAGGGCTTTTAGAATCTCGTCCTCAGAGAAGAAGTCTGTCAGTTTGACCACCTTGCCGGACTTTGACAGGTCAACATCTATCGGAGGGAACCCGCCGGTATTCGTATAAGTGATCGCGCCCGGTTTCGCCAGGTCGATGGCAGTAAATCGAGTTTCCACAGAGGGGTGAGCCCATCCCTGACAAAAGGAGTAGTAAACGTCTTCAAAACTCACGATAGAGCCGACAACGGACAAGACTCTAAAATTCCGTTCATAGGAACAATCTTCTGCCCCCGCGTCTGGGTCTTTCATTGAAGTTGAAAAGTCCTCAAAGCCCTTCTGAGCCAGGGGAATCACTGAAAATAGGACCTGTCCAGCCTTTCCTGAAGGCTGTGCCCGGATGTCCGATGTCGTCCAACGGATGGTGAAGCCGCCGCTTTGACCGGTCCAGATTATTTTTTCTGCCGGGCCCTTCTGACCTATCAGTTGAGCGAAAGAGATAAATCCAAAAAGTGCAAGTCCAGCAAGAATCAGAACACTTAACACAACGCTTCTGATCGGTTTTCTCATGCTGCCTCCTTTAGAGGGTGTGTGAAAACTCCACCCCAAGACTTAGGAAGTTTTTATGGCCCCTTTGGAGATGCCCCTCGCCCAGTGTGAAACTTCCGAAGTCTTTGCAGATTTGATCCTTTTCGCATACCCTCTTACGCCGCCCCGAGAGTTTCCTTGGCGCGTGCATAATACGCTTGACGGTCTTCTAAGCCATTGAGTCCGCCGTTGATGCGTCTGGTGATGGTGATGAAATCTCCCTTATCAGCATACGAATTGAGATTGCGACTCCCCCAAAACCAAGTCGCGACACGAGCGCCGACAGTGGGCGTTTCAGCAAGTTGTGGCTCGTTTATCAGGTCTATCCCAAGCGCTTGACCCGCCTTCTCGTAGTTGGCGCGCCCCGTAATTTGAATGAATCCTCTCCCTTTGTAGCGCGGGCCGTCACCCGGCTGTGTATTGCCGAGGTCTTTTCTGCCATCGTACTTCTTGAAGTACGCATCATTACCGAGCTCTCGAAACCACTTAAACCCTCCGGTTTCATGGGCAATCTGTGCCAGAAACGCAGACTGACGGAGAGGCGTGTTAATACTTGCCTCTTCCATAGCGTTATTAAGAGGTTCAACAAGTGTTGCGGCTTTCGCCCCATCCAGATTGGGAACAATGGCACGCAACTGTTTCTCTGTAATGGGAGTGAAGTCGGAGTCCGTTGGGGTGATAGGTGGGGTTGGAACTGCACTCGTGCTTGGGCTAGCACCCGCATCGCTGTCCGGGATGTTGATGGTTTGCCCAACCTGAATTAAGTTCACGTTCTTAACCTGCGGGTTCGCGCTCCGCAGTTCTTCCAGTGTCAGATCATGGCGCTGTGCGATCTGCGAAAGCGTATCGCCTGATTTCACGGTGTAGGTCTTCATCGGTTGCCTCCTTGTGTGGGTGTATTTATAAGAAACTTACGCAGTTGACCTGAGAAACGCCCGTGCCTCCCGCATGTTATCTCCTGATGCCCTCATGAGATTCAAGATTCAGGATTCAAGATGCAAGATGCAGAGCAGGTTTTTGGTCCAATGGGAACGCTCAAGTGCGTAAGTCCTATTCATAACAGAAAACGCTGGTGCCTCAAGGATTCCGGTCTTCTCATCCTTCACAGAAATGAAAGGGTGAACCGTCGCTGGATAGGATACGACAATTTTTCATAGATGTCAAGCAGATAGTAGAAAATTTGCTTACAAGACCTCTCCCCAGCCCCCTCTCCTACGAGGAGAGGGAGAACGCTCCCCCTTCCCTCCAGGGAAGGGGGTCGGGGGTTAGGTTCCACTGCAATCCGATGATAACTGAAAAACTGGTATAATCCGTTCGGTTATCAGCACATCGATTGGCTCATTATCCCGGCGGACGTTGGCGCGGGATAGGACCATGGCGCAACGGTTCATCGGTCTCATCCATCCAGGCGGACAGCCGAGCACCCCAATCGCGCTGGACATCGGCATAATCGGGATGACCTATCAGGTTGTGCTGTTCCAGCGCATCCGAGCCAAGGTCGTAGAGCTCGTGAGTTGGGCGGTGTGCGAGGTATTCATCGTCAAGGGCGCGGCGGGTTGGGCTGTTGTGGATGTCAGTCGGGAGCAACAAACGGGGTCGCTCGGCGAAATTGCGGATGTATTTGTATCGATCTGTACGAATGCATCGAATCGGATCATAAACTTCGTGGTAGGTTTTTTCGGCGAAAATCTCATGGCGTGGCATGAAACTTCGTCTGTCTTTACCTGTCAATAGCGGGAGAAAACTGCGACCCTGGATATTTTCTGGAACTGACCGCCCCGTAATCTCTAACAGCGTCGGGAGGATATCGATGTTACTGGTAAACGCTTCACAGGTATTCCCCGGCGCGACGCTGCCGGGCCAACGAATGAGGAGCGCGGCTTTGATGCCGGGGTCATACAACGTGCCTTTAGCGCGTGGGAATGGAATCCCATGGTCGACCGTAAAAAGGAAGAGGGTGTTCGCTGCAACCCCGGCGGCATCAAGCGCGTCGAGCAGCCTTCCCGTGTTCTGATCGACAACTTTGACGGACTGGTGAAACTCAGCGAGGTCTTGACGGGTTGGCGTGGCATCGGGGAGATAGCCCGGCACATCGATCTTTGATTGGTCCATTGCCTTTGCATCTTCGCGTTGGGCGTCGGTTCCACAGAAAGGGCGATGCGTCTCGAAGAAGCCGATCATGGCGAAAAAGGGGGCGTCTGAACGCGCCTGCGTCGCCATCCACTCGATGGCATTGGCACCAGCGACTTCAGCGCGAGTCGGCGGTGAGAAGACATCGAATCCACTTTCGAGCGGCGGCGGCTCAATGTGCCATGTGCCAAACATGCCCGTCTTATATTCCGCTTCGCGCAGCAGCGCGGCGATTGTCACTTCGCCGGGGTGCATCGACCAGCCGAGGTGAGCCAGCCCAAACATACCGTTGCTGTGCGGGTAACGTCCCGTTGCCATTGCGGCGCGGCTTGGGCTACAGCCGGGGGAAGTCACAAAATGACGTTTGAAGGTCATCGACTGCGCGGCGAGCGCATCAAGGCGTGGGGTCTCTTGATCGGTGTATCCGTAAGGGCCAATGACATCGCCGAGGTCATGGCAGATAACGAGGACGATATTGGGGTTTTTCATCTATGCTCCTTGTTGAAACGTGATGCGTAAAACGTTATGTGTCATGCGTAGAGATTGACTCATGACTCGTTACACATGATGTTTGACGTTTTGAAGTTCGTGCCAAAGCCCATCCACTTTTTGCCGAAGGTCTTCGATCGTGCCGTTATTTTCGATGACGAAGTCGGCGTATTGAATCTTTTCGGATAACGGCATCTGGGAATCAATCCTCGCCTGGGCTTCAGCTTGGTTGAGCGGTCTATTTTGCGCCATGCTTCGATCCAACAGCCGTTGGAGTTGGACCTCCGGTGAAGCCGTGACCGCAACGATCACGTCCACTGTGTCTTGTGCGCCTGCTTCGATGAGCAGCGGGGCGTCAATCAGGACAACGCAATTTGAATCTTCGGCGACAAGTTGTTTCGCATCTGAGCGGGAACGCTGAATAATCGGCGGGTGCATCATGGCGTTCAAACGCTCACGGGCGGACTTGTCATTGAAGACAATCTCGCCGAGTTTCTGGCGGCTGATATCGCCGGAGGCGTCAAGAATACCATGGCCAAAAGCCTCGATCAGCTCTCCCATGACGGGGCTTCCGCGCTTGAGCAACTGATGCCCAATCTCATCCACGTTAATTGCGATCGCGCCTTTTCCCGCGAGAAGTTTCGATACGGTCGATTTGCCACAGGCGATGCCGCCCGTGACACCGACGATGAGGCCGCGATTGGGGTCTATTGGCTTCATAAATTTCTTTCATTTTTGTAAATGTGTGAAACGTGAAACGTGAAACGAATCCTTCCCTTTCTTCCTTTCCTTCCATTCTTCTCACTCTCTCTATTCCCTCACTCACCTGCTTTTGCCTTACCGTCCTATCGTCCCACATTCCGATGATAAACCCACCACTCCACCACAAGCAGGGACAAGGCAAAAAAGGCGGCATATCCCCACATCTCCCGATTCACCGCTTGAGGTGCGGGTTGCATCTGTTCGTCATTCGCGTTAGTGTCCGTAATTTCACCGTCGCTCTCCACTAATTGAGGAGGGGAGAGATCGGATTCCTGTGCGTTGAGCAGATTGACGGCAAATCTCCTCAGTGGCTGTCCATCGACGAACACCGTATAAACGCCGATCTGGTCGGTCTCGGTAAAAATGATTTGGGAAGATCTCCCGGTCAGATTCGCTTGTGTGCCATCGGGCGACTGAACAGTGACGCGCTCGACTTCACCGGGGTGGTCGAGATGGATGCTCACAGGCTCACCGGTCTTGACGACATCAGGCTGAATCGGGCCTGGCGCGGGCGCAAGCCACTCCAGGCACTGAGATATGAGAATCGGCGCGGCGGGGATGGATAGAGCGAACGTGGAGATCTGAAGGGCAAACGGATCAAATGCAAAGACCATCACCTTCCGGTCGCCATCTTCTCCAAGCCAGATCAGCGGCGTCTGCTGAGTGGTTTCAACAAGCGGAATGCCCCAGATTGGCAACTGGCAGTTCAGCGATTCTTTAACTGACAGGTCAATCAGCGACACATCGCGCATCACCGGGTGAGTCCGGTTCTGGTCAATGACACGGGTAGGCTGCCTATTTTTTTCAACCGGTCCCGTTGCACGGGATTTCGCTTCGCTCAACATGAAAGGCAGCCCCGATCGGCTATCGGGGTTCAAGAAAATCGCGTTTCCTTCAGGAAGGGTTTCCGGGACAAATTGATCAAAGATGACGAGATCGCTCTCCCCCAAGCCGCGATAATTCCGGGGTTGAATCTGATTCAAGTTGACGCGAGAATCGGTCTTGAGCATCGCTATCAGCAGTGGTTGCTCTCGATCCGTGACCAGCAAAACCCTCCATTTCGATGGCGGATGCAAAATCGCCGAGGCGACGTTATCCGCGACAAGGTCATCGTCAATATCAAGGCGGACGCTGACGACCTGCCCATCGAACCCCGCGTCGTCGAAAGGCAAAACGATCGACTTCGTTTCCTTCGCTGACAGAACGACAGCCGCGTCATCGATCCAGTGTCCCGCAATTTCCAGCCGGGCATGAAATTCTTTTGGGGTATCCGCAAAACTCTGCAATCCCACTAGGCATTGATACAGATTCGGCTGGTTTGCATCCCGTGTCACGCTAAACTGCACAATCCCAACATTATCGCTTCGTTCTCCGACACCGATTCTGTGGAGATGACTTGAGACGGGGAGATTCTCAAAATTGTCACTGATAAAGAAAACCTGCGTGTCCGGTGTGTTTGCGTAAACCTGGGCTGAATCGAAAATCGCTTTGCGGTCTGGCGATGTATATCGCGCGGGGAGATCGGCAATCGCCTGGCGTAACTTCTCTTGATCCGATGTAAACGGTTGACGGATATTGCGCGGTGGGCGCGATGTATCCATAATCATCATACGCCCGTCAGTAGCCAGCCGATCCATCAGTTTCAACGCTTCCGTCTTCGCTACATCAAGGCGGCTTTTCCCTAAATCGGTCGCTTGCATACTTGCCGAGGTATCGATAATGACAATTGACTGAGCGCTCAAGGCTCCGGGTTGACGCCATGCTGGGCGTGCAATGCCACCAATCGCAATGAGCAGAAATAGAATCTGCAACGGAAGTAAAAGCGAGTTCCGCAAGCGTTGGAAGGGGACATTGGCTTTCATATCCTCGATGGCTTCGAGCCAGAGCATCACGCTGGAGACAACGTAGCGTTTGCGGCGAAGTTTGAGGAAATGCAGCGATGCCACAATCGGAATCAAGGCGAAGAAATAAAAAGCTGAAGGGTTCAGGAAGCGCATTTTGTTCAGAACTATCTAAGTTGGCTCATCAATACAGCGGTCTATAGAAACCGAGTTTTTTTAGAAAAACTCGGTTTCTTAACAAGACACCAATTCAAAAATTGCACAAGTCGAGGTTAAGTTTCGCTTACCTCCGCCTGCTTCATCGAAGATTTGCGTTGAACCGCTTCAACGAGCACGTTCGGCAAATGCTTGACTCCAATCGTTGCCTCATCACATAACACCACAGCCCGTTCGATCGCTCTGACAAGCTCCCGAACGTTGCTCGGCCAATCGTAAGCCATCAGGGAGTCCATCGCCTCCGGCGTAATCGTCGGGATAGCGCGGTTGTGTTCTTTGGCTCGCTCTGCAAGGAAGTAATCGACTAACAACGGGATGTCGTCCTTCCGCTGGCGCAACGGTGTCAGCTCAAGGGTGATAACGCTCAGACGCTCGAAAAAGTCACGACGGAGTTTGTTCGCGAGCGCCTCTGTTCCGAGATGGCTCGCTGCAACGATGCGAACATCAGCAGAGATGCGCTCTGACCCGCCGACCCGTTCAAATTCGCCTGAACCCATAAAGTGGAGCAACCTGAACTGTAGGCTCGACGGTAGCTCATCAATTTCATCAAAAAAGAGCGTCCCTCCATCGGTTCGCTCAATCTGTCCAATCTTTCGTTGGATGGCGCCTGTAAATGCCCCCCGCTCATGACCAAACAACTCCGATCCGAGCAACTCTGATGGTACCGCGGCGCAATTGATTGGAACAAACGGTTTATCTCGGCGTGGGCTGGCCTGGTGGATGATGCGTGCGACTAACTCTTTTCCCGTGCCAGTCTCCCCGACAATCAAAATCGGCACGTTGCTGGACGCTGCTTTCCGTGCATCATCAAGCGTTTTCAGCAACGGCGGGTGCTTTGTCACGTAGTCGATCTTCAACTGTGGGGGGCTTTCGGGGGTGTGTTGTAAGGCGTCGAGCAACCCTTCCGCCTCATCCACATTGATTTTGTGTTCATAGAGCATGGTGAGAATCTTCCGACGTTCAGGTGTCATTTTTGACCCCCCTCTTTCAACAGGACGATGCCCTCTTTGGCAGAGATTTCGCCCTTCTCAATGGCTTCTAAGATCTCCTCCCGTTTCATTCGTTCCGCTTGCGGCGCATGTCCCAACGCCTGAACAATCTCGTCCAGTTTCTTGCGGACAGTCGGGTAGGAGATGCCCAATTCCTTCTCAACCTCTTTGATATTCCCCCGCGCCACGAGGAACACCTCGACAAAGTGTTGCTGGTCGGAGGATAACAACGCCAGCCGTGACGCGGGCAGTTTGCCTTCGATCGTTAAATCGCATGAAACACATTTCAGCTTCACCGGTTCGAGCGGTGCCGTGCATATCGGGCAGTGACTTAACGGTTTGCGCATATTGTGTTTCCTCCTTTACTTGAGTTGACCGGTATTATATCATTCCTTTTTTATTTAGTCAAGATAAAGTTTGATATTTTTAATTTTTATGCGAAAATAATGATAATTATTAATACTTACTATAAATAAATCGATGTTGATACCACGAATACGCTGTCAGATAAATTCTGACTCTGCTCGCTCTGGATTGCCAAATCCAGAGCACCGATGGATTTGGCAATCCATCGGGAGCGGGATTGTCAAAACGAATCTGACAGTGTATTCTCTGGGCCGTTATTGAATTTTGGGTTCGCTTATGCTATACTTTAACTATCCAAAGGAGGTCAAATGAATCTTCAAACGTATGCAACAACACAGCAGAATTATTTGTACGCTGCCTTAGAATCCCTACGAGCGGATGTCAATTTTCGACCACCAGAAGCATGGATTGAGCGGCTTGGGCAAAAGCTTGGGCAACACATTATAGACTGGTTGGAACTTCTCAAGATTCTTGAGGAAGCCGATGGTGCGAACTATGAACGAGCGCGACGCGAGCCGGATTGGGATTTTGAAACGGTGGATGCGGAAATCGAACACCAACTGCGGGAGATGCTGGTATTAGGACAACGCTACCTTACTTTATGCGACCTGTTAGCACAGAAGGAATTGATCGTATCAGAGCAAACCACGCTCGCAGATCGCGTCCGAGACTTAGCGCATCTGTTAGACTGGGACGATGCGTATGCTGATACACCTGCCTATCGGCGGTTAGCTGAAGAAACGTGGCACGACTACAAGTCAGGCTTGTGTGAGGAAGGCGGGTGGGAACTGTGAGAAGGGTGCAATCGGTGCGTCGTGCTGAATTTAAACGCCAACTCCAGTCTTTACCCCCTGAAATACAACACCGTGCTCGCGAAGCTTACCGTTTATTTTTACAAAACCCCTTTCATCCCTCTTTTCGTCGGCGCATTGTTGAAAGCACTCGTCACTGGGAACGTCCACACTGGGAGTTCCGAATCACTCGCGCCTATAGAGCCACTTGCATGATTGACGGTGACACCTATGTTTGGGTATTTATCGGGCACCACAAGGATTTTGATCGGTTCTATGGATAACGACCTTACCCGATACGCATGCTCCAAATTTTCTCTCCCCAACCAACGCTCAATTTGTTACCATTCAAGCTATCTCACCCAATTACCGCTTCCTTCTTGAATCGTCAACCACTTATCCACATCAACGGATTGAACGTGATCGACAATTCCGCTTGGCCAGTGCACGGTGATGAGAACCACCTGCTGTGAGTCACCTAGCCCGATGAGAAGCCGGAGGTCGTTTTGAGAGAGATAACTGGAACCGCTTTTGATTTCCCGGAGCAGTCGTTTCTCCCCAACGTTGAGGGTCACGCGAGCCCCAATTCCATCTCGATTCGACTTCGTGCCAACCAGCGTAATCCCGATCCAATGATTCGTGTGCGCTGTATCATTCCGCAACACATCCGCCGTATCACCGATATGGGTCACAAGGATATCGATGTCACCGTCGTTGTCGTAGTCTCCAAAGACTGCGCCACGACTCGATTTTTCAATCAACAGCCCCGGTCCACAAGCGTCAGAAATCTCCATATAAGTCCCATTCCCCATGTTTCGGAAAACCTGATTTTGCTGACGATACGTTCCCACCTCCTCCAGTGCTTCGATGTTATCGTGCAGGTGCCCGTTGGCAAAAAAGAGATCCAAAAATCCATCGTTATCGAAATCGACAAAGCCCGTTCCCCACGCCAGCGGTATCAGGGTCGGTTCGCTTAGACGCCCCTGCGCGGTCACGTCCCAAAAGTTGCCGGTCCCATCATTTTGATAAAGCGTGTTGGTCTCTCCCTGATAGTTGGTCACAACGATATCGAGATCGCCGTCATTATCATAGTCGCCCATGTCAACGCCCATGCCGCTTTCAGCGACAGCGTGTTCGTTAAAGGCGACGCCGGAAAGCTCACCAACTTCGGTAAACGTCCCATCACCGTTGTTGTGATACAGAAAATTTGCCATCCGATCATTGGCGATGTAGAGGTCTATCCAGCCATCGTTATCCACATCTCCCCACACAGCACCAAGTCCGCGTCCAAGCGATGTAATGCCCGCACGTTGCGTGACATCGGAGAAGGTCCCATCCCCGTTGTTGCGATACAGAACATCGGGTGCCGGGGGAAAATCCTCGGGGCGACAGTAGGCGGGGATGCCGCGCTCTGAGCAGTTGGGCGACTTATTCAGATCGAGGGTGACATAGTTGGCGACAAAGAGATCCAAGTGTCCGTCGTTGTCATAATCGGCGAAGGCGCAGCCAGCGGAAAATCGGTCATCGCCAACCCCTGCGAGCTCTGTGACATCGGTAAACGTGCCATCGCCGTTGTTGCGATACAACGTATTCCTGCCAAAATTGGTAATATAAATATCCCGGTTACCGTCGTTATCGTAGTCTCCCACACAACACCCCATCCCGTAATGACCATCGCCGACTCCAGCTTTATCCGTGACGTCGGTAAACGTGCCCTCCCCCGCGCGGGCCCCCCCGTGGACAGGGGGGGTTCCGTTGTTCTGATAGAGGCGGTTGGTCGGGGGCTCGAGGATTTCGCTCCCCGGCAAATTTGCCCCGTTGACCAGATATATATCCAGATACCCATCGTTATCGTAGTCAAGGAATGCCGCCCCGCCCCCCATCGTTTCAACGAGATACTTCCTGCCCGTCGCGCCGTTGACGTGCCGAAAGTGGATGCCGGCGGATTCCGTCACCGGCGCAAACTGGATGGCGTCCCCATAAACGGAATTTGCAACTTGAAGTGCACCGAAAAGTAAGATTATCAATCGTACAAGGCGCATGTTCGTTCCATGTTGATCAGGAGTTACGCACCCCGATCCATCGGGGATGCAATCACGGCCTGATGAATCCTGAATCTTGAATCTGGAATGCAAGATGCAAGTCGAGCGAAGCGAAGAGCCCGATTCATCGGGGATGCAAAGAATCGACCTGTCACCCACTGCGTAAGTCCTATTGATATAAAAAAGCCCGTACCTGATTTATAAGGACGGGCTAAAGTTGAAATACGAAAACGACTGAAGTCATCACTACAAAAGTACAAGGTACTATCTCGACTTAAAGAAATCGATCAGATCCTTGCCATGGCTGCTTGCCTTGACCTGCTTATCGATCTGGAGAATCTGGCCCTCTTTGTCAATGATGACCGTTATACGGCGGCTTGAGCCATCGGGCTTATCCGTTGCCCCGAAGAGCAGGCTGATGTTGCGTCCTGTATCCACAAGCAGCGGAAAGTTCAGATTGTTCTGCTCAACAAATTTCTTGTGAGATTCTGCATCTTGCACGCTGACACCGAAAACCTGCGTTTCATGTTCGGCGAATTGGCTCGACTCATCACGGAGCGAGCAGACTTCCGCCGTTCAGCCACCGGTGAAATCTTTGGGATAAAACGCCAAAACGACGTTCTTTTTCCCTTTGAAGTTGCTCAGTTGATACATTTTGCCATCCTGGTCGTAGGCAATCATCTCCGGCGCAGGTTGTCCCACCTCGATCTTGGGAAGGCTTTCCTGAATCAGCTTGACGACATCTGCGCCGTGCGTTTGCACATTCACCGCCTGATCAATCGCACGAATATATCCTGCTTTGTCGATGAGGAATGTCACACGATTGGAAAGGTTTGATTTTTCTCTGATGCCACTATAGATTTTGCTGACAGCGAACGCCGTGTCGGCAAGCAGTGGAAAGCCGAGTTTTTCTGCCTCTCCAAACTTCTTATGTGATGCCTCGTCATCCACACTAACGCCCCAAACAATGGTGTCGGTGGCTTGAATAGTGCTCAACTCATCCCGGAGTGAGCGAACTTCTGCCGTTCAGCCACCGGTGAAGTCTTTAGGATAAAACGCCAAAACGACGTTCTTCTGACCAAGATAATCGTGCAGGCTGCGTTCTACGCTGTCCCCATCTTTCAATGTGAAATTTGGCGCAACCATGCCAACTTTCAGGGACTTGAAAGCTTCCATCTGGTTTTCCTCCGCGCGTATTGGAATGGTGATTGTGTATGTCGTAACAATCATGACGAACAGTAACATTGAACCACGTAACATAGTATACCTCCTTCAGGTGTTTTCACAACCAGACTTCCGAAGTCTCCAAGACTTCGGAAGTCTGAAGGTTCAAACCCTCGTCGAATTTAAGAAATGAACCACTAAGCCATTTCCTCTTGTAGTTTTTCTTGCACCCACAAGTTTAAGAGGGTTTCTGGGGACACGCCTCGTTTTTTGGCTACGGAGAGAACCCTTGCTGATAGCGTAACATCCATTGGATAATACGTGACCTCCGATTGAATGTCAAGTTCAAATTCAACAGGTTGGGTTTGCTCCCAATACTCAGTCAGGTCATGGGTATCCCAGAACTCGCCAATCTCCTTGTAAGAACGTGCCTTTGAGATGGAACTCCTACTTCTGCTCATATCTCCTCCTTTCGGTTGAGTTGTAGCCCAAGATTCTATCTTGGCCCCTGACACCAGGGCCAAGATAGAATCTTAGGCTACGACTGCCTCCCCTGGGAATTATGGCCAGCCCCCATCTATATGCTTAATTTCTCGTGAATTATACGGATGCTCACCGTCACTGTCAAGATCCGGTTTCGTTAATCCCATGTAAACACAACTTTGCCCGTTCGTGAAGCATCAGCAGTCTGATAGGCTTCCTCGCCATTCGCGATCGCAAACCGGTGCGTCACGATCGGCGCAAACGAGAGCTTTCGTCGCTCTAGGAAATTGACCAGTTCATAAGACTGCTGGAGTGGCAAGACGAAAGACCCCATGAGTGTCAATTCCCGGCCGATGAACTCTGTTGGATTGATAACAGGCTCGTTGTTGCCGATGCCCACGAAAGCGGCTTTACCCCCGCGTCGGATGCACTTTACGGCGTTCAACCGTCCCTGTGAACTTCCCGATGCTTCAAACGCGAGGTCACAGCCATCAGAACCAGCGATGTCGCGGATGGCATTGAGGGCGTCCTCTTTCTGGGCGTTGATCGCGACATCTGCGCCGATTCGTTGTGCTAACTCGACGCGCTCATCGATCACGTCTACACCGATCACATATCCGCCCATCGCCTTCGCCAGCAACACACCGCCTAGTCCGACAGGGCCAAGCCCGAAGACCGCAATCATCGCGTTTCCTGACACGCCGAGTTTACGCATGGCGGAATAGGCGGTCCCACCGGCGCAGGCGATAAATGCGCCATCGGCAAAACTCACCGACTGTGACAGGGGCACGCAGTTGCGCTCATCGGCTAACACAAAGTCTGCATGTGAGCCGTCAATGGGACCGCCGTAACCTCTGGCCTCACGGCACCACTGGAAATAGCCAGCCGCACACTGCTTGCAATATCCGCAGCCTCGATAGTGGTTGATACAAACGCGATTACCAATTTTTACGCGGCCCACACCCTCACCGATTGCTTCAACGAGCCCGCTTGGCTCATGGCCCGGGATGCGATCGGGGTGTCCTGCGAAGTGTTCCGCACCGCGACGATAGACATGCAGATCGCTGCCGCAGATTCCCGTCGCTTGCATTCGGACGAGGACTTCCCCGAACCCAGGTTCGGGTTGGGGGAAATCTTTGACAACAGCTTGTCGATTCCCCAAAAACACAACGCCTTTCATAATCGCTCCTTTTTGATTCATGAATCAAACTGTTTCATGAAACGTAAAGCGTGAAAAAAACTGTCAGTGGTTACATTGTCATGGGGCTTAACCTCTCCAAAGTGAACTGACACTGATTGCAAGTATATCATTCTCATTTCGGAGAAGTCAATCAAAAGGGACGGGGTTGCAGAAAAATGTACGGTTCACTCACAAATTGTACAATCGAGTCGGCAATAATAGCAGTGGATATGGGTTCCACATAGCGTCTATTTCAACCCAATCCTTTTTTGTGCTTGATGTATTGAGAATGACACACAAAGTGGTTGACAGGGGCTCAATGTGGAGTCTATTTGCCTCTCGATTCGTTTCTTGCGATTGCGGCGTTAGCATGGCACAGAAGTTGCATAAATCGTTGAAAGGGTTCTGAACCTTTTCAGGGGTTAGCTGTCCACGAACTTCTGCCGTGAAGACTCGCAAAGCGAGAACCTCTGTAGCGGGGAAACTGTCGATTGAGAATTTCTGTGGCATGGATTTTTTTCTTGACATAACGAAAACCTATATACTATAATAGGGTCTTGGTGCCCCCAAAATAGGGTCTTGTCATTATCAAAAAAAAGGTGTGTAGCTCCCCCCTTACCCCGCAGCGGCTACCCCTTACGAATCATAAAAATTCAAATACATGAAGTGTTTCTATACCAATTCTACTATTGAATCTTGAGCGTTCTGTCGTTATATAATGGTTGCCGCCCTTTCATTTCTTGGCCTCCCTTAAATCTTCCATTTCTTTCTTGGTCTCCCGAAGAAATTGCCTGCTTGTGCTGACCTTGGAAAGGTCACACTGCCTGAATACAGAACCGGGTCATAGGAGCAAAGACTAACAAAGGACAAACTATGCGAATTTTTCAGATCATTGCGTTGACTCCTCCAGGCTTCCCCGAACCCTCCATTGCTATCGCTGCGAGCCGCGCCGGTGCTATTGGCATTGTGGATGTGGAATACACCCAAGATATTCATGCCGCCTTGGCGGCGATTAGCAAACTGTCCCGGTTTGCGAAGGGAAGCTACGGTGTCAAGCTCGCTCTACCCCCCTTTGTCCCCCCGCGGGCAGGGGGAAGGGATGCGACGAACTTCCTGGAGGAAGTGGTTCCCCATTTACCTTCTTCCCTTAAATATGTCATCTTGACTTACCATGAGGGGAATCTTCTGGAACATCTCACCCACTCATTGCAGCATCAGGGGCGTACAGTCTATCTGGAAACGACTTCCCTGGAGCAAGCGCAACGAGGTGAACAGATCGGTGTTGATGGCGTAATAAGCAAAGGACATGAAGCCGGGGGATATGTGGGCGACGAGACCACCTTTATTTTGTTGCAACAATGCCTCCACGACCTGTCGGTCCCTGTATTCGCTCATGGAGGCATTGGGTTGCACACGGTAGCAGCGTGTCGTATGGCTGGAGCTGCCGGTGCGGTATTGGATTCGCAACTCACTTTGGCTAGAGAATCGACATTGCCGGACACAATTAAGAACCGAATTGCCATTATGGATGGGAGCGAAACGGTCTGCCTGGGTGGACTGTTGGGAGAGCGTTATCGGGTGTACTCCCGGCCAGATTGTCTCGCGGTGGAATCCCTGCGTCAAGAGGAGACACGGTTGATCGCAGCAGACCCTCCGATGGAGAAGGTCATGGATAGATGGCGTTCCCTTGTAAATTCCCGGATCGGCTGGGATTCCGTTAAAGAAAACATTCTTCCGCTCGGCCAGGATGCGGCTTTTGCTCATGAGCTTGCAAAGCGTTATCTTACCGTCGGCGGAATCATCGAAGGTATCCAGCGCTCCAGTGAAGAGCACTGCAAGCTGGCAGGTGAGCACTGTCCTTTTGATATCAGTGGGCCGCTTGCGCAAGTTCACGGCACTCGTTACCCCATCGTCCAGGGGCCAATGACCCGAGTGAGCGATGTCCCCGGATTTGCAAAGGCCGTAGCGGATGGAGGGGGATTACCTTTCCTCGCGCTCGCTCTGATGCGCGGAAACGACGTTGACAAATTGCTTGATGAAACCAAGCAGTTGTTAGGCGACCAACCGTGGGGAGTTGGCATCCTCGGTTTCGTGCCGTTGGAACTACGTCAGGAGCAGCTTGAGGTGATTCGGGCATATAAACCGCCTTATGCTTTGATTGCGGGTGGTCGGCCGGATCAATCTCGAGTCCTTGAAAATGAGGGCATTCCTACTTATCTGCATGTCCCCTCCCCTGGGTTGTTAGAGATGTTCCTGAAAGAGGGGGCCCGCCACTTTGTGTTTGAAGGGCGCGAATGCGGTGGCCATGTTGGCCCGCGCTCCAGTTTTGTGTTGTGGGAAAGTATGATTGAGGTGCTTTTGGAACATTTGGCTTCTCATAAGGATGGCACTGAACTCCAGATTTTATTCGCAGGGGGCATCCACGACGCAATGTCAGCCGCGATGGTGGCGGCGATGGCGGCACCATTAGCCAAACGAGGTGTGCGGCTTGGCACCCTGGTAGGCACGGGTTATATATTTACCGACGAGGCTGTGGCTACCGGCGCAATCGTCAAGGGCTTCCAGGAGGAAATCATCCGGTGTGAACGGACCGCTCTTCTGGAAACCGGTCCGGGTCATTCGACCCGATGTGCGCAAACCCCCTATACGGAGTTCTTTGAACGCGAACGGAAACAGCTCTATCAGGAGGGCAAGTCAGCCGATGAGATTCGCTATACACTTGAAGAGCTCAACCTGGGGCGATTGCGGATTGCATCGAAGGGCATCACCCGACATCCGGAATACGGAGTGAACCCCAACGCGCCGAAGTTCATCCAAGTCGATGAAGCGGAACAGAAAGCCCAGGGCATGTATATGATTGGGCAGGTCGCGGTGATGCGCGCTCAAGTGTGTACCATTGAGCAGTTGCACCGCGATATTGCTGTCGGAAGTACACAACGACTCCGGGCGGCAGCGGAGTCCCATCAACCCGCGACTGTCATCCACGAAGTCCCCAAACCGGCTGACATTGCAATCGTCGGGATGGCGTCCCTATTTCCCAAAGCGCCCGATTTGCAGACTTACTGGGAAAACATCCTCAACAAGGTCTATGCCATTACCGAGGTCCCAAAGGAGCGATGGGACGCCGATCTCTACTATGACCCGAATCCAGCCGCACGCGATAAAATCTATTCTAAATGGGGCGGTTTTCTTGACGATATTGAATTTGACCCAACGCAGTATGGGATGCCCCCCAACACACTGAGATCGATTGAACCGTTGCATCTACTCACCCTCGAAGTGGTACGCTCCGCCCTGAAAGATGCAGGATACGATCAGCGCCCGTTTAACAGAGAGCGCACATCGGTGATTCTCGGTGCGGGGGGCGGCGCTGGGGACCTTGGCCAGCAATATGGACTCCGTTCCTCACTGCCGATGCTCTTTGGCAGTTCTTCGGAAGAGGGTTTATCGCGCATCAATATGGTCCTTCCGGAGTGGACTGAAGATTCCTTCGCAGGAATTTTGATGAATGTCGCCGCCGGGCGTGTCGCCAATCGCTTCGACTTTGGCGGGACCAATTTTACCATTGATGCGGCGTGTGCGTCTTCAATGGCTGCTGCGGCAATGGCGGTTCGTGAACTACAGATGGGCCTCAGTGATATGGTGGTCCTGGGTGGCGTTGATACCATGCAAGGGCCGTTCGCTTATCTCTGTTTTGCCAAAACTTACGCCCTCTCACGAACAGGGCAGGTGCGCACCTTTGACGAGAACGCCGATGGAATTGTCATCAGTGAAGGGCTTGGGGCGGTCATTCTGAAACGTCTTGAGGATGCCGAGCGAGATGGAGACCGCATCTATGCCGTGATTAAGGGAGTGGGGGCTTCAAGTGATGGCAAGGCAAAAGGGATGACAGCCCCGCATCCCGAAGGGCAGGTACTAGCGCTCGAACGCGCTTATGCTCAGGCGGGGTTCCCAATTTCAACCGTTGGACTCTTTGAAGCACATGGCACGGGGACCGTCGTGGGAGATCGAACCGAAGTGGAATCGCTCCAACTGGCTTTCGGTAACACGAAATTGAATGGGCATCGATGCGCCCTCGGATCGGTGAAGTCAGCGATCGGACATACAAAATGTACGGCGGGTGTTGCGAGCTTGATTAAGGTTGCAATGGCTTTGTATTATAAAGTGTTGCCCCCTACCCTTGGCGTAGAGAAACCCAATGCCCAAGCTGCCTCTCCTGATAACCCCTTCTTTATCAACACAGAGGTATTACCTTGGATATCAGGGGGTACGCCGCGCAGGGCGGGTGCGAGCGCCTTCGGCTTCGGGGGAACCAATTTTCATGCAGTGTTGGAAGAGTACCAGGGAAACTATCTCGACCGCCCTAAGCAGCCGATACATAACTGGCCAACCGAGTTGTTTCTTTGGTATGGTGATTCACGTCAGGACATACAGGGCGCACTGGAAGCCTTAGAAAAGGCGTTGGTTCCTGGCGCAGAACCTGCGTTAGCAGATGTGGCATACACCATCCAGAAACAGAACAAACCGGGAAAAAAAGCGATTGCAATCGTAGCCGCTTCAGTGGACGACCTGAGAAAGAAACTGAAACAAGCAAAGGAAATGCTCGCGGATGTGAATATCTCTCAGATTAGCCACCCACAGGGCATCTACTTCTCGGATAGGCCACTGGCTCAAGAGGACAAGATTGCTTTTCTGTTTCCTGGCCAGGGATCGCAGTATGTGTATATGATGCGCGATCTGGCCATCCAGTTTGACGAAGTTCGGGAATGCTTTGCTCGAGCGGATGAAACATTGAAAGATTTGACCCCTCGACCATTAAGTCATTATATTTTCCCCGCACCCTCCTTCACAGATGAGGAGTTTCAGACACGCCAAAAGGAATTGACACAAACCCATATTGCGCAAGCCGCGATGGGGGCTGCGAATATGGGCATGTTCCATCTGTTGAAATGTTTTGGAGTCCAGCCGGACTTCGTTGCAGGTCACAGTTATGGTGAGTATGTCGCATTATGCGCCGCGGGCGTATTTGATGAATCGCATTTAGTCCGCCTATCAGAAGCGCGCGGGCGTTTTATCGTTGAGAACGCTCACCCTGAAGTCGGTACTATGGCAGCCATTGAAGCGAATCCGCAATGGGTGTCGGAAACGATTGAGGGACTACAGGGGGTATGGATTGCTAATCTAAACGCCCCGCAACAGACAATCATCACAGGCACCGAAAATGGAGTGCAAACTGCCGTTCAACAGTTTGAAGCGAAGGGTATACGAGCGAAGCGATTGGCTGTGGCATGCGCCTTCCATTCTCCGCTCGTTGCGACAGCGTCCCAGCAACTGAAAGAATTTCTGGATGAGGTGCCGATTCGTTCACCTGAGATTCCGGTCTACTCCAATACTACAGCGGAGGTATACCCTCACCAGCCCGAAGCAATTGCTGAACAACTGGTTGAACACCTCACTAAACCGGTTCGCTTCGTTGAGGAAATCGGCGCGTTATATGAAGCGGGTGCTCGTATATTCATTGAGGTAGGCCCCCGCAACACCCTCACAGGACTTGTCAATCAGATCCTTGATGGCAAATCATACCTGGCTTTAGCGTCAGATCAGCCCAAGCGGCATGGGCTCACCCATCTGAATCACCTGCTCGGTCAATTAGCCGCCCAAGGGGTTCCGGTCAAACTGGATAGATTGTACGAGGGGCGAGCGCTGCAAACCCTCAACTTACGGGATTTAGCTGTGAAAAAACAGCCTTCTCCGATGACATGGCTGGTGAACGGAAACCGCGCCATTCCACTGACAGAAGCTTCCAAGCCTCAGATAGATAAGGGGACTAAACCCAATGTCACCCATTCGGAAACGGCTCTCACATCCAAACCGCAGAAAGTACAACAAAAGCAGGTTGCACCGCGATTTCATCGGGATTCAAAGCTACCCGAACAGCGTCAGATGGAAACGCTCAATGAGAGCATCGCGACCCTTCCGCCGACAAATGGAGGCGCGAGGTCTCATGTTTCTACAAACGCGCAACCTTCGCCCTCGAACCCACAGGTGGCCATGCCTGCGCACACCGCCCAAACACATCCGATGGGGTTGGGGTTCCAAGCCACCGATCAAGGTGCTCCTCCCCACCAAGCGGGCACAGCCCAAATCATGGGGCAATTTCAGCGGGTGATGAATCGGTTCCTGGAGACGCAGAGAAATGTGATGCTCAGTTATTTACATGCTGGGGCAGCATCACAAGAGCCTATCCAGCCGTGGCAATCCGCGGAGCCACTTCAGCAGATGTCTTCTGAGGTTGGTGTGCCACTTGCATCGGAACCCCAAGTATCCCGACAAGAGATACCGCTCACAGGATTCGCAGCGGAAACCTCCGGTCAAAATGGGGATGGTCCAGCCTCTGGATTGGCGGAGTCCCCCCTCCAGGGGGGACACGAAGGCACAATCCATCGCGCCCCCCTTGGAAAGGGGGCTATTGAAGCGACGTCGGATTCGGAAGTCTTATTAACCGTCACTGCAAACTTAAGTCAAGGCGTATACGCTCCGGATGCGAATGCGCAATCAACCCCCCAAGGCGCTCCCCGATCGAAGAGCAGGGGTGTGGGGCAGAGCGAAGAGGGAATGGATGCCCCTCCGCAATCCGCCGCAACACTGGAAGGAAGCGAAGCGGAGGTGGCGGGAGCAGGCAGCGACACACCGCTTTCCCCTGAAGTGCTTACGGCGCATTTGCTTCATATTGTCAGTGAACGGACGGGGTATCCGCCTGAGATGCTAGAACTCGATCTAGACCTGGAGGGCGACCTCGGAATTGATTCGATTAAGCGTGTTGAGATACTGGGCAGCTTTAAGCAGATCGTTCCAATGGCTGAAAGTTCAGCGGGCGATATTGACATCGAAGAGCTGGCGGGCATCCGTACCCTGCGAGGGATTATTGAATGGATTGAACAGCACGTTCCAACATTGTCGCAGGAGACAGCGCCAGTTCCGCACGTTCCAACCGTGGAAATAGAACGAGGAGACGCAGACTTAGAGCCCCAGGTCAGGAAAAATCAGCTTCACGATTCGGTGCCCCGATATACGCTGACAGCAGTTGATGCGCCGATGAGCGGAGCGACAGTACCGTTGGATGGTCATGTTCTGCTCGTCACTGATGATGAACGTGGCGTTGCCCAATCCGTTGTTGAACAGCTACAGCAGCAGGGCGTACTCGCTGTCTTAGTACAGATGGATTCAGCGTTTCAAGTTGCTTTGAATCCGGACGCTGTTGGGGAAGTAAGTCCCCGCAAGGTGTACAAAGCCAATCTGACTTCCCCCGCTTCGATTGACCAATTAATCCAGGAAATTCATACACAGCATGAGCATATCAGTGGTCTAATTCACTTGATTCCCCTGCAAGGCGGGGATGGGCTAGAGCAGATGGAGGTAAAAACTTGGAAGGAACGCTTGCAGCGGGAAGTGAAAAGCTGTTTTTATCTGATTAAAGCGCTGGAAACAGATCTGAGACAAGCGGAAAACAGTATCATACTCGTTGCGACTGCGATGGGTAATGTGTTTACCAGCGCCCTGTTATCGGCCCCTTCCATGTCCAGCTTCCCTGGTCATGGTGGCGTGGCGGGCCTGATTAAAACCGTTTTTCATGAATGGCCCGAGGTTCGGACTCGCGTCGTAGACCTCGATCCAAGGGATACATACGCAGCGCACGCGCGCGTGCTCATTCAGGAGATTCTGGCGAACGATGCGCAGGTGGAAGTCGGCTACGATACTGACCGTCGTTTACGTCTGCAAACGACGGAAGCACCGATTGACGCTTCTGAGCCCCCCGCTATTGAGTTAGATGCCTCTTCAGTCCTACTGGTTACGGGAGGTGCTCGCGGCATCACGGCTGAGGTCGCTCGTGAACTTGCCACACGTTACCAGCCCACGCTACTATTAGTTGGCAGGTCTGAGCCCCCTCAAGTGGAAGAGCCTTCCGCCCTGGCATCGCTATCCACGCCCCAGGAGATTAAGCGTTTCTTGATTAACCGGATGCATCAAACGGGAGGACAGAGCCTGTCCGGATCTACCGGGGTCACCCCTGCTGTGGTCGAACGGGAATATACGCGTTTGATGAAATCCCGTGAAATTCGAGAGACCATTGATGGATTAGAGGCCCTAGGCGCTAAGGTCCGGTATTATCAGGTCGATGTCCGGGATGAGCGTGCATTTGGCAGCCTGATCGATGAAATCTATCAGGTTTATGGACGGCTGGATGGGGTCATTCATGGTGCCGGCATTATCGAGGACAAGTTTATTCGGGACAAAACCCCCGACTCATTCGATAGAGTCTTTGATACCAAAGTCGAAAGTGCCTTTATATTAAGCAAGAAACTCCGAGCCGAATCGCTGAAGTTTTTGGTATTCTTTTCTTCGGTAGCGGGGCGCTTCGGTAATCGTGGGCAGTGTGATTATGCGGCTGCCAACGAAATCTATAACAAGCTTGCTATCTCTCTTGATGAACACTGGCCCGGGCGTGTGGTCTCGATTAACTGGGGACCGTGGGAGACAAAAGAGAGCGCATCAGGCATGGTTTCCCAGGAACTCCAACGTCAGTTCGCCCAACATGGCATCAAGTTGGTTCCTCGTTCAGTAGGAGTACAAAAGTTGGTTCAGGAGCTCTGCTATGGACACAAAGGAGAGGCAGAACTGGTTATCGGCGGAGGCGGGTGGGAAGATGCTCTGAAGGATAAGAAGAAAAGTGCGTATCACAGCATGCTTCCACCAGTTTCCTCCCCGACAGAATTGGCTTTCAAAGCAGCCTTACCCTTGATTGGTTCGCATGGAAAACGTTCTTACAGGGACGGCGATTTGCTGGAAATCATGATAGCGCTTGATGCTGACAGAGACCCCTATCTCCAAGACCACCAACTGAGTGGCAAACCTGTGTTTCCGATGGCGATGGCTTTAGAGCTGATGGCCGAAGTATTGCACCAACGGTGGCCCGATTACAGTTTGGCTACCGTCAAGAACATGCAAGTGCTGCAGGGGATTGTGCTTGAGAACGGTGCGAAGCTAATTCGCGTGATGGTGAGGCCCGGATTAGAGGTCTCCCCGGATGGAATCTCCGCCGAACTCGTGATCGAAAGTCTTGATGCTTCCAATCGAGCGCACTACCGGGCAACCGCTGAATTAACGAAGCGAAGAATTTCCACCAATGGACAGCGAGTGCCGTTGTGGCTACCGGGAGAGGCCCAGCCCTTCCCCAAAACTATCGAAGACGCTTATTCACAATGGCTGTTCCAGGGCCCTTGCTTCCAAGGGATTCGTTCAATCGAATGCGTTAATACAGAGGGAATCATCGCGTCTTTGGATCCATCTTTGCCCGCTGATCTGCTTGCAGATGCCTCGGAAGCTTCGTGGTTGGTAGACCCGGTGATCCTTGACGGCGCGCTGCAATTGCCGATTCTATGGGGACGATTGCACTGGGATATCACCACGCTCCCCTCGAGTTTCGGTTGTTACCACTATTTTGCACCTTTCTCCGAGCAGCGCACCCATGTACAGGTTCGGGTGCGTCCCGAAACCAGTCAGCTTATGAATACGATATACACAGACGTCGCCTTCTTTGACGCGAACGGACATTTATTGGGGCTGGTAGAGAATCTGAAACATAACGGGAGTAAAACACTCAATCGTTTGACAGTAAAATGATGAAGGAAAACACTGTGACCCAAGGTGATATTGCGATTATCGGGATGGCATGTATCTTCCCGAAAGCACCAGATTTACAGACGTACTGGCAAAATATTGTCTCCAAAGTGGATGCCATTGCGGAGGTTCCCCTCGATCGATGGAGCATAGATTCCTTTTATGATGCGGATGTAACGGCTGAAGATCGTTTGCACTGCAAGCGTGGCGGATATTTGCCGGGTTCGATGCCTTTTAATCCATTAGACTATGGCATCATGCCTGTTGCCCTCAATGGCGCGGAGCCGGATCAATTTCTGCAGGTCAAATTAGTCTATGATGCGTTAGCTGATGCGGGGCATCCAGAACAAACTATTGATCGAAGGCGCGTTGAAGTCATTCAAGGTAAGGGAAACTATCTTGGGGCGGGGCATGCAAACCTCATCCAAAAAGCAGTTGTCACCGAGCAAACCCTCGGCATCATCCAGGATTTACACCCTGAGTTTACAGATGACGACCTGAAACTGATTAAGAAGGAACTCCAATCCCACTTGCGCCCGTTTAACGCGGAGACGGCTTCATCTTTGATTCCAAACCTGGCAACCGGGCGAGTCACCAATCGCCTTGATTTCATGGGGAGCAATTACACGATAGACGCTGCCTGCGCTTCCTCGTTGATAGCGACAGAAATTGGTGTCCAGGATTTGCTGACCGGGAAGTATGACCTGAGTGTTATTGGAGGGGCTCATATCTGCAATGACATCCCCTTCCTGACCCTGTTTAGTTCCCTGGGCGCGGTATCGCCGCGGTCTAAGATACAACCCTTTGATGAAGCGGCAGATGGCACCATACCGGGTGAAGGAATCGGGGTTATTCTCCTCAAGCGGCTTGCGGATGCTGAACGCGATGGCGATCGCATCTACGCGGTCATCAAAGGGGTCGGTTCTGCGAGCGATGGGCGGGGCCTCAGTGTGACAGCGCCGCGTGTCGAGGGCGAAGAGCTCGCCCTGCAACGCGCCTACGAGATGGCGAGGATAGACCCCCAAACGGTGGAATTGATCGAGGCGCACGGGACTGGAACAGCCGTCGGGGATGCGGCAGAGGTTGAAGCGTTGCATCGTGTTTTTGGAACCCGAGAGGAAGGGACACATCCCTGGTGCGCATTGGGCGCAGTCAAATCTATGATTGGTCATTGCTTTCCGGCATCGGGGGTCGCGGGAATGATGAAGGCGATTCTGGCATTGTACCATAAAATTTTGCCGCCGACGCTTAACGTTGAAAATCCACTTGCCCAACTTCGATCGAAGGATACGCCCTTCTACATCAATACGGAAACTCGTCCATGGATTCATGGGCGTCAAGATGTTCCCCGGCGTGCAGGCGTGAATGCTTTTGGTTTTGGGGGGATAAACGCACACGTCATTTTGGAAGAATATCAGAAACTGGACGAATTGAATTCCCCAAGAATTCACACGCAATGGGATAGCGAAGTTTTTATCTTCAGCGGGACATCCCGATCAGCTGTGATTGAGCGTGCGCAACACGTACATGCTTTCTTAGCGAATTCTCCCGATGTCCCCTTAAAAGATTTGGCTTATACCCTGAATGTCGAAATGGATAAAGCGCCCTACCGTTTATCCATTGTTGCGACTTCTGCTGAAGAGCTTGGGCGCAAACTGCATCTTGCGATTGAACGTTTGCAGGATACGCAGCGCCGGCAGATTAAAGATATGCAGGGAATCTATTTCTTTGAAGAACCGCTGGGAGGGAAACTTGCCTTTATGTTTCCGGGTGAGGGAGCGCAGTATCTCAATATGCTGGCTGACCTCTGCCTGCACTTCCCGGAGGTTCGGCTTTGCTTTGATCAAATAGATCAAGCATTCGTTGAGCAGCAGCGCGGGTATCTGCCAAGTTCGATTATCTTTCCGATTCCCTCTTTTTCAAAGGAGGAGCGGGTTGCCGCAGAGGCACGGCTCTGGGAGATGGATGGCGCTTTAGAAGCCGTGCTCACAGCAAACTGGGCGTTATCGAAACTTTTGAGTGCGTTACAGATTGAACCAGACATGGTTGTGGGTCACAGTAGCGGCGAATTTTCTGCGATGCTTGCGGCAGGCGTTGCAGAGGTGGATGATGCGTACTTCCGCAATATCAGTATTCTGAATGAGCATTACAAAAGAGCGGCTTCAAAAGGTGAGATTCCTGAAGCGGTGATGATTGCCGCGGGGGTGGGTTACAAAACTGCATCTGCCATCGTGAATCATGTCGGTGGGAACATCTATGTTGCGATGAACAACTGCCCTCATCAAACCGTCATTGTTGGAGAAAAAGCTGCGGGGGAGCAAGTCATTGAGCAGTTACGCGCCCGGGGTATCCTTTACGAGAAGTTGCCATTCAATCGCGCGTATCATACCCCGATGTTCGAGGAAACGTGCAAGAAACTGCATGCCTACTTCGACCATGTTCCGATGCGTGCGCCCAAGACTGAAATCTATTCCTGTTGGACGGTCAAACCGTTTCCGACAGAATCCGAGGCCATACAGAATATCGTGGTTGACCATTGGATGCACCCCGTCAAATTTCAGGAGACGATTGAAACGATGTATGAAGCGGGCGCTCGCATCTTCGTCGAGATTGGACCGCGTGGGAATCTGACTGCCTTCGTAGATGATATTTTGAGAGGGAAACCGCATCTGGCGATGCCGTCAAACCTGACCAGCCGTTTGGGAGTCACCCAACTCAACCATCTGGTGGGTATTCTCGCGGCACAAGGTGTCCCCATGAATCTGGAACGGCTCTATGCGTTACGCTCGCCGGTGCGCCTGTCGCTCGAACTATCCAAGGCCCCTCTCGAAGAGAAGCCTCATTTTCTTAAAGAACTGCGACTGGATTTCCCAAGCATGCACCTCTCGGAAGAAATCTCTAAGAGACTGATTAAGCACACAGACCATAAAACAGCGGTCCAGGAACCGGCGATAACATCAGTTACCAGTGTGCCATCTCCGAAAACAGCGCAACCAGTGAAAGCATCGCAACAACCTAAACTGACAAATGGTCAAACCGGTGCTCAGAAATCTACAACACCATCTCCTGTGAGCGCGGCATCTCCAAAAACACCGCATCCGAGGACAACAGAAAAACAAAACATGGCAAACCAGAGGACGTTTCCAGTCTCTCCCGGACAGCATCAGGATTCAGGGAGTCCTGAAGTGGTGAATCGTAATATGTCTCAGGTCACTCCGGCCAGGCAAGTCGGCCCAGCCGCATCGCAGGTTATGCAGCAATACCTGCAGACAATGGAAAATTTCCTGGGTGTACAAGAGCAGATTATGCAAGCTTATATAAATGGCACTGTCCCATTCCTTCAGCCAACAGAGTGGAAGAATGGAAGTAAGGAAGAATCGAAGGAAGGAAGAATGGAAGAATGGAAGAATGGAAGGGCTCCTTCCCTCCTTCCTGTCCTTCCCTTTCTTCCCGTAGAGACACCCGTGGATATGCCTGAGATTCCCCGCCCCGTTCACAGTGACAATGTGAGCGTGTCACCCGCCGAGGCTGAGTTAGAACTCGTCTCTCCAATCACGACAGATGCGGATGAATCAGGGCAAAAGCCTGCCCTTGAGCGTAGCGAAGGGACAAGCGTTCAGGAAATGGCAGAAGCGTTGTTGCAATTGGTCAGTGAAAAAACAGGTTATCCGATAGAGATGCTTGATGTCAATCTGGATATGGAAGCAGACCTTGGCATCGATTCCATTAAGCGTACCGAAGTATTGGGGGCATTCCAGGAGAAGTATGGCAACCTGACGAATCAAGCAATGGACGAGACTTTTTTAGAAGAAATCGCTCGCTTGAAAACCTTGCAGCAGGTTATTGATTTTATCGAGATGAACATTGAGGCGAGTGGGGGCCATGCTTCATCACCTAACCCCCCAGTCCCCTTCCCTGGAGGGAAGGGGGAGCCTTCTCCCCCCCATTTACGGGGAGGGGCCGGGGGAGAGGTTGGGAGGGGCGCATCTTCTCCCCTTTCTTCGGCAACGGCTGTAGATACCCGCTCATATCCCTTCATTGATTCGGTGAGTCGTTTTGTGCCAGGACAGGAATTGGTTGTCACGCGGCGTATCAATTGGGAAGGGGAGGATATATTTCTTGAAGACCACACCTTCGGTCCGGAGATTTCGGGGACGGACGAAACGCTTAAGGGGCTGCCTGTCATTCCGCTCACCGGTAGCATTGAGATTATGGCGGAAGCCGCAACGCTCTTCATGCAGCCTAAACAGTTAGTGCGGATGAAAGATATCCGGGCGCATCAGTGGATTCAGGTTGAAAATCCGGTAACGCTTGAAATCATCATCAAACGGGTTGGTCCTGAAGAGGTCACCGCTGAATTATGGGGTGCGGATGACCCCGCTGCAAAGACGCTCTTCCTTGAAGGAAAGATGGAGTTCGCTGATTCATTTCCACAGCCACCGGCAGTTTCACCTGAATTTTCGCTCACTGACGAACGCACGCCGGAACGTACCGCAGAACAGATTTATCAGGAGCATTATCTGTTCCATGGCCCCCGTTTTCACAATATCGTTCAAATGGAGCGTATGGGGTCCGATGGACTGGTCGGTTATCTGGAAGTGTTACCCATTGACAACTTATTCCGTTCCAATCCGAAGCCTTTCTTTATCGCAGACCCGTTCCTATTTGATGCGGTGGGTCAGCTCGTCGGTTACTGGCCGTTGGAGAATCTCGAAACGGGGTTTCTGATCTTTCCCATCCGTGTGAAGGAGGTGCAATTGTACTGTCCAACGCGCCCTGTCTCCGAGCGGGTCAAATGCCATCTGCGCATTCGGGAAATCACATCCACTCAGATTCGTGCCGATATCGACGTCATCAGACCGAATGGACAGCTCTGGATGCGGGTCATCGGATGGGAGGATTGGCGCTTCTACTTCCCGCGCAATCTCTTTGATTTCTGGCGATTCCCCAACAAGGGCATGGTGAGTACCTCGTGGGATGCGCCGTTGAGCACCATGCCTCCCCATGTCGCCAAAACCTTGGAATGTTTCCAATTAACCGGCTTTTGGGAATTGCAGAATACAATCTGGGAAACGGTATGGGCCTATTTGATTGCGAATCGACAGGAGCGGAAAGCCTACTGGCAGTTGAAGGAGAAGAAAGCTGACAAACGTCGAATGGAATGGTTGTTCGGGCGAACGGCCGCTAAGGATGCCGTTCGAGTCTATATTCAAAAGCGTTTTAGCAAAGCGTTGTACCCGGCAGATATTGAGATTGTTCCAGATGAATACGGTAAGCCGATGGTATGCGGAGAATGGACAGAGGACCTCCCCGTTCCCAGTATTACGCTCACGCATACTGGAAAGACAGCGGTGGCGCTTGTCGGTCCCTATCCCTACCTCGGTATTGATATTGAGCAGATGGGGCATTCTCAAACTGACGTTGAGTCCCATGCGTTCACTCAAGCGGAGCAGGTGCTCCTGAAGGGATTGACACCGGACGTTCGTGAGGAATGGCGCCTCCGCTTGTGGTGTAGTAAGGAAGCAGTGGGCAAGGCTTTCGGACGAGGCGTACTGGGACAATTCAAAAATATTGTGGTTCAATCCTTTGAAGTTGACACAGGGGTTGTGCAACTAAGGTTACGGGGGGAATTGTCTGAGATATATCCTGATTTTGCTGATGCTTCAATTATCGCTTATACAATACGTGCGAATGATTTTATTCTTGCTGTCTCACTCGGTGAGAAAGCTTGACACAGTCAGATAAGGCAAGATGCCATCTCGCCTTACATCTTCTAAATTTATATGGCGTAGTTCTCAGGAGGTCAGTATAATATTATGTGGTTTTATAACTTGAAACCAATTTATTTTGCCGTGATTGTGTTCGGATTGATAGTAAATAGCTTGGCTTCGGCGGATTATCCCTACTATGATACCCGTTGGCCGGTGGAACATTTAAACAATGCACGCCACCAAGTTATTAATGAGGGCGGCCTGTTTCTTCCCAGGGGGAGAAACGCCAAACGTTCAATCTCACTGATATCATCGAAAGCACTCGAAACACCGGGATTCGTTCTGACCAGAGATAAAGATCAACTCTATGTGATAGGCGGTAAATTTAGCACAATTGCGCACGGTTGGATTGCAAAAGTGAATCCCCTGACACTTCGCGTGCAGAAAAAAGTCATCTTTGACAAGGGAGGTGGCCCGACGTTCGCCGGCGGTTGTTTGATGCATGCGAATGAATATTTGTATGTCATTGTCGGGGACGTGATTTATAAGCTTGATCCGAACCTCAATATCCTGAAGTGGCGCGTGTTAATTGTAAATGACGGCTACAATGGCGTGCTCGCCTTCCGTGACGGAAATCTGGTCATGAAAGGCGGGGGAGCGATGAATCAGCAGTCACCTTCTATATTGACGGTTCTGGATACGGATTTGGAACCGTTAATTGAGCATGTTGTGTTGTCTGAGACCAATCCATCGCGCATCGCTGTGCACGTTCGCAACAATCGGGAATATGTATATATCACGGGGCTCTCCAAGATCACCCGCTACGAATATATCTCTGGTCCTGAACCACAGTTGGTTTTGGATACTGGATGGTTCTATCAGTACCGTAATCCAACATCAGATCTAACGAGCTACGCAACGTCCCCCACGTTCGTCGGTAATAATCTATTCACGATGGATAATGGGGCGCTCCTGACTGAGCCAATCGAAAAAACCCCCATCCAAATCATTCGGGTGAATCTCGATAATTCAAATGATGCTGAACTGTTTGCTCCTTTTAAGCTTCCAGCGGGGGCTTCCTTCAGTAAGATGATAGTTGATCCCCAGAATCGACTGTTATTCCCAATGGATACGGTCAACCGAAAGATTGGCGCATTCCGATATCTGGAGGAGCAGAAACGTTTTGAAGAATTATGGGTCCGCTCTTACGGAGTTTCTGGCATGTTTGCGGGCTCTTCAGCCGCTGGGGAAATTTACATCAATAGCTTTGAGGATGGACACGACTACTTCGTCGCACTTGATATGAATACCGGCGAGGAGCTTGCCAAAGTCCGGACAGAAAGCCAAATGGGCACGTTTGCTGGATTTGCCGTGGGGTACCACAATGATGTGTTCATGTGTAGTAACTTAGACAGCGTCCTTTCCAGATTTACCTCATTATCTCTTAAAACTTCAGCGGCTCCTCCGTTGCACATGAAGCTTGCAGCTTTTGAGGGCCAGCCGCTGAAGGGCAAGATTCACCTGGACTGGGAAACAGTTGGTGAGCAGGATACCCTCGGGTTCAATGTCTATAGAGGGGATTCGTCTCAAGGCCCCTTTCAACAGCTCAACAACGCTCTCATTCCTGCACAAGAACCACAAGGTGGGAAGTATGAATGGGTGGATGATAGCGTAAGCCCTTCTGCTGATAGCTACTATTATTATATTGAAAACATTAGCCCCTCCGGCATAACGGAGACTTCACATACCATTCAAGTATTCTTCAAAATACTTGCTTCCGTGAAACCGACGAAATCCGAGCTTTTCCAAAATTTCCCTAACAGTTTCAATCCAGAGACATGGATTCCCTATCAGCTTCACCAGGATGCCTCTGTAACCGTCAGTATTTACGATCTCACCGGACATCTGATTCGCCGATTCCAGTTGGGGCATCAACCTGCAGGTTACTATCTTGACAAGTCTAAGGCAATCCATTGGGATGGGACCAACCAAAGCGGCGAACCAGTCGCAAGCGGCAGCTACTGGTATGTGCTTCAAGCGGGTGATTTTACGGAACGTAAAAGGATGCTCTTAATTAAATGAGGGATAAGAAACCGAGTTTTTCTAAAAAACTCGGTTTCTACGGTCTCTCAGAGAATTATGATCAAGCCTTAATTAAATAAATAGAAACAACACGCGAAAGAGGTGACTCAATGAAAATCCTATTCACAACTCCATGTAAGCCAATCCCTATTTTTCTGGGGAAGTTTTTGTCCATTGATGATGTGTCCTATCGGTTTGTCTTCAATCAAGGGGTCTTTAGTGCAACGGCGGAGGTCCCGAGTTTTTCGCTGCACTTTCTGGCACAAAATCTCAATGTTCCGTCCGTTGTGCTGGAGTGGCCCACTTTTGAGGAACTCGAAGCGGAACTGAAATCGGACCACTATGACTATGTGGCGATTAGTTTCAAGTGTCTAGACCTTTATCGGGTCGCTGAGATGCTCGATTTCATTCATAAAGTCTCCCCAGGCACGCAGATTATCCTCGGTGGATATGGCACGCTCGCCCTTGATGAACCTGAAGCGGAATATATACGCGATCACGCAGAGCACATTTGTCGATTTGGCGAAGGGGTGCGATTTATCCGCAATATCATCGGAGATTATGAACCCCGTCCCATGGTCTCTCACTTGCCGGCCGAGGTCATCCGCATACCATGGCTCTCAGCCAGCACCCGAATCGGTTATATTCTCTCGGCGTTAGGGTGTGTCTGGAAATGCGAGTTCTGTTGTACCTCTGCGTACGCCGAAGGACGAGTGATTGAGGTAATGTCCCCCGAAGAGATCCACGAAAGTATGCGGTGGTATTACAAAACTTACCCGGATTTAGGCCAAATTTACATGATGGATGAGGAGTTGTTGCTCCGTAAGAACAAGGTGAATGCCCTCGGTGAGCTCATCCGTAACGATGACATCGGGCTCACTCGAATGAGCTATCTGGCGTTCGGGACCATCCACGCCATCAGCCGATGGGACCCTGAAGAACTCCTCCTCAACGGTGTGGGACAGGTGTGGGCAGGTATTGAATCCCTTTATTCTTATGGGAGAAAAAAAGGAACAGATAAGGTCGATTCAAAAGATTTGATACAAGGACTCCTCGACCATGGGATTGAAGCCCAACTTTCCTGGATCGTCGGAGATGATTGCCAGAACAAAGAGAACATCAATGCAGATATTGATGATCTCATCGCACACGAGCCGACGACAATCCAATTATCCATCCTCTCCGCCGCCCCTGGAACCGCTCTCTATACTCGTCTGAAGGCGGACAACCGAATCCGACCTTTTGTACCGGAAGAGGCACATTTGATGGGAGACACGATGGATGCCCTTCATTTTACCCATAAAGAGCGGTTAGATATTCTCATGAACACTTATACCAGGATTTATGAGACCCACGGTTCGTCTCTCATGCGCGCCGCGAAGGCTTTCATGAATGGCTATGAACACTGCCTGCGATCTAAAAACCCTTATCTGAATGGGCCAAAGCGTGCGTATTTCGAGAGAAAAATTAAGAACAATATCACACTCATCAGGGTGGCTCTGGAAACAGCACCGACACTTCAGGTCAAACAGGCAATGCTCGATCTGCGCGACCGGTATATTGACCTCTTCGGTCCCTTCCGTAAAACCCAACAGATCGCCGCAGAACACTTCCTGCGGTTGGCGAATCAGGAGATAGAACGGAGAGAAAGGGAGGGGTATTCGACCATGAGAGACGTGCCGCTCAAACGATACACCTATCAGGGAGGGGCACGTATTTCGCAGTCATAAAGTATGACCCTCAATTGTCGATTGTCAATTGAGGGTCACTCCGACAAGGAGTCACGCAATGAAAGTTCTATTTACAAATTCATGTAAGCCCATTCCTGTCTTTCTTGGACGTTATTTGTCTATTGATGATGTGTCCTTTCGGTTTGTCCGAGATCAAGGTTTATTTAATGCAACGGCAGATGTGCCATATTTTCCGCTGCATTTTCTCGCCCAGAATATCAAAGCGCCTTCTGTCGTGTTGGAATGGCCGACTTTTGAAGAACTCGAAGCGGAACTCAAATCAGATCACTATGATTATGTGGGGATTAGTTTCAAGTGTCTGGATCTCCATCGGGTCGCTGCGATGCTCGATTTCATTCATAAAGTCTCCCCAGACACGCAGATTATCCTCGGTGGATATGGCACCTTGGCGCTCGGTGAACCGGAAGCGAAATATATACGCGATCGCACTGATCACATCTGTCAAGGGGAAGGGGTGCACTTTATGCGCAACCTCTTGGACGACCATGAGGTTCGTTCCATGGTCTGCCATTTGCCGGTGGAAGTCATCCGCATGCCCTGGTTCTCCGTCAGTACAAAGGTGGGTTATATTCTCTCAGCGTTAGGGTGCGAATGGAAGTGTGAGTTCTGTTGTACCTCTGCGTATACCAAGGGGAGAGTCATTGAGGTGATGTCTCCTGAAGAGATTTACGAAAGTATGCGGTGGTATTACCGAACTTACCCCGATTTAGGTCAGATTTACATGATGGATGAGGAGCTGCTGCTCCGTCAGAAAAAGGTCAAGGCGCTGGGCCAACTGATTCGTAACGATGAAAAATTCGGGCTTTCCAAGATGAGCTACCTTGCTTTTGGAACGCTCAAGGCCCTTAGCCTGTGGGACCCTGACGAACTCCTTCTTAACGGCGTCGGACAGATTTGGACTGGCATTGAATCCCTTTACTCCTATCATAATAAGAAAGGGGAGATTGATTCAAAAGCACTGATACAGACACTCCACGAACATGGGATTGAAACGCAGCTTTCCTGGATTGTTGGCGACGATTGCCAGACAAAAGAGAATATTGATGCAGATGTTGATAATCTCGTAGGGTACGCCCCATGTACAACCCAGGTGGCGATTCTCTCCGCTACCCCCGGAACGGCACTTTACAGGCGTCTCCAGAAAGAAGGGCGAGTTCGTCCCTTTGCGCCTGAAGAAGCCTGTCTTTTGGGCAACAACATCGACTCACTTCATTTTACCCATGAGGAACGGCTCGAGCTTGTTGCCAGTGTCCATCACAAGTTATATGAAACTTATGGCCCATCTCTTATGCGAGCCACGAAAGTTTTCATAAACGGCTATGAACATTGCCTGAAATCCCAGAACCCCTATTTGAAGGGTCACAGGCTTGAATATTTCAGGCGGAAAATCCAGAATAATATCGCCCTCATTAAAGTGGCTATCGAATTTGCGCCTACTGCACAGGTGAAGCAAGCAATGCTCGACCTGCAGCAACGGTATTTTGATCTCTTCGGGCCCTTCCGCAAATCCCAACAGATCGCCGCGGAACATTTTCTGCGGTTGGCAGAGAAGGAGATACAACGGAGAGAAAAAGAAGCTTATACTACTTTGAGAGATGTGCCACTCAAACGATACACCTATCCCGGTAGATAGGAACTTCACTTCAGGCAGAAAGGAATTAATAACTATGGAGAAGATAACTGAGCAAGAAGCTCTCAAGGATATGATCACAATCATAGACGATTTGACAGACGATTGGGAGTATTCACAAGAAATTACTGCGGATACCACGCTCTTTGCAGAGTTAGGATTTGAATCGATTGATGTCGTGGCGTTGGGTACAGCCATTGAGGAATATTACGGTCAGTCGCTGCCTTTCGCAGAAACGATGGCAGAATTGGCAGAACGTGTTGAGAGTGGTGAACTGGAACAACCGCGCGATATTCGCGTCATCGATCTGGTCAACTTTGTCCGTAACCATCTTGATGTCTCCCAATTGGCACCCATCCCTGCTCCCACGATAGAACGCGTCGCTGCTGTTCAAATGGCGTAGTCTTCAGGTTCTCCTGCAACATCAAAAGTGCGGGGGAACCCCTCTTTAATTAAAGGCAATGAAATGATGGATAGGTTAGAAAAACGTACTGTTTTAATTGGACTTGACGGCGCGACCTTTACGGTTCTCAATCCGTTAATGGCAAACGGTGTTATGCCTTTTCTCAAAGAATTCATGGCGTCCGGAGGGCGCGGGGAACTTCTCTCTGTAAACCCCCCAATCACACCGTCTGCCTGGACCTCCCTGGCAACAGGGAAAAGTCCAGGCAACCATGGCATCTTTGATTTCTTTTACTTTGAATCCCCTACCAGTCGCTATGTGAGATTTCTCAATTCGCGTAACATCGCTTGTGAAACCATCTGGTCCCTCATCAGCCATCAGGGGTTGCGCGTCACCTCTTTGAATTTTCCGGTGATGATGCCCACCCGGCCGGTGTCTGGCTTTGTGATTCCGGGGTGGGTTCCTGCGCGACATATTCGCAGAGGATGCTATCCTCCGAGACTGTTAGATCGATTCCAAGAGCTTCCTGATTTCAATGGCGATGAACTCGCGATTGATCCAGCCATCGAGCGGGTGGCTTTGATAGACTGTCCTGAAGAAGAGTACGCGGAATGGATACGGCATCATATTCGCCGGGACCAGCAGTGGTTCCGGGTGATGACTCACCTGATGAAAGAAGAACCGTGTCATCTGACGGCAATCGTTTTTGATGGCGTCGATAAGCTTCAGCATCGCTTCTGGCACTATTTACATCCGGCTTGTGTGCCGGAGACGCTCTCCCCGTTGGAAGAACAGAACCGACAGCTTTGTCTGGATTACTTCCGAAACGTCGATGAGTTCATTGCGGAGATTGTCCGGTTGGCTGGTCCTGAAGCCCACACCGTGATCGCCTCTGACCACGGTTTCGGCCCCACAGTGGAGGTCTTTTATCTCAATACCTGGTTACACCAAAATGGATATCTGGAGTGGACGGACGCTATAGGAACAGCGCAAGATGAGGAAGGCACCCAAGACCCCCTGGTGATTTTGCCGAGAAACTATGTACGCACCTTAGACTGGAGCCGAACCAAGGCGCATGCCATCACGGCGAGCAGCAATGCAATCCACATCTCCGTTGCCGGAAAACGTGGCAAAGAAGGTATTCCACCGGAGGATTACTACCGGTTCCGCCAGGAATTGATCGATAAACTCCTGGCATTCAAAGACCCTGCAAACGGTGAAGCGGTTGTGACTCGCGTGTGGACCCGAGAAGAACTGTTCAAAGGCACACAAATGGAGATGGCTCCCGATTTGACGTTAGACTTGCGTGATCGCGGTTTTATTTCGACATTGAGATCGGAGGAAGTTTTCAAACCGCGTCCTAAGACGATTGGCACACACCATCCTGAAGGGGTCCTTGTTGTCGCCGGCCCCGGCGTACAACCTGGATGGATACCGCAACGCTCGATTCTGGATGTGCCCTCGCTATTGCTTTACACGCTGGGGCTTCCAATTCCCGAGGATTTTGAAGGGGAATTGCCTGTGAGTCTCTTTGACCCGGGCTTTTTAGGGAGTCACCCGGTCCGTATCGGTGAACCCACCCGCGCCCCCGCGAAGCAAACACCGCGCAAAATGGAGGAGGTGGATGAAACGGAAGAGGACCAGGCAGCGATCGCTGAACGGTTGCGAGCACTCGGGTATCTCGAATGAGAGTCAGATCCTTGCGAAGGTTATAAACCTTCGCAAGGTTAAAGGAAACAATGCCTAAAGTTTTTATCAACGGTATTCACATCCACTATCAACAAACAGGTGAAGGGGCTGATATTGTAATGATTCATGGTGTCGCAAGCAATCTTGCATTGTGGCACCGCGATTTTGTTCCATCGCTGGCGAAACGGTTTCGTGTAACGACGTATGACCTTCGTGGACATGGGTACAGCGATACGCCTCCAGACCGCTACTCTTCAGCAGATATGGCGATAGACTTAAAAGCCCTGCTGGAACACCTGAAGATTTCGCAGGCTTGCCTAGTCGGCCACAGTTTTGGCGGGTTAATTGCTTTGCACTATGCCGTTTTGAATCCAACAGCCGTTACGAAACTGATCCTGATCGATACGGGTGTACCGGCTGTGGAACCGGAGCGCAAGGGAGTCTCCCTCTTTGAAGCGTGGAAAGCCGGGTTGCAACGATTTGGTACTTTCATACCAGAGGAGAAGGGTGATGATATCAATTACCTGATTATGGAGACCCGGAAATTGCGCCTGGCTTCCGGTATTCCGCAAAGAGCGTTGCCACGAATCGATAAATTAATGTACCAGTTGGAAAAAACTGCTTTGATAGAAGATTGCCGCGCTGAGGCCGGACTGACTCTCGACAAGATTGTTCAGGTAAATCATCCGGTACTGCTCTGTTACGGAGAACGCTCCCCGGCAATGGCAACCTGTCGGTATCTTCAATCCCATTTGCCGCGTTGCCATTCGGTCATCATTCAAGGAGCAGGCCATTTTCATTTGCTGACCGATTCGCAAAAACTGCTGGTTCACCTCAACAGATTCCTCCTTGAACCAGATGAAGCACAAGCCCAACAAAGAAAGGTTATATAAACATGAAAAAGATTCTGTTAATTGCACCGGACTTTCAAGCAGAATATCGTGCGCCCGACTTAGGAAAATTGACTTTTATGGCCCCTTTGAGTCTTGCGACAGTAGCGGCTCTCACTCCTGATGACATTGAAGTCGATATATGGGATGAACCTGTCCACGGCGTGATTGACGAATCGACACCATTCGATAAGGATTATGACCTTGTCGGATTGACAGGCTATGTCGCTCATCTCGCCCGTGCCAAAGAGATTGCGCGGATGTTTCGGAAGCGCGATGTCCTGACGATCATTGGTGGACCGGGAGTTTCCTCGAGGCCAGAGTATTGCCGTGATGCGTTCGATGTGCTATTCATCGGGGAGGCAGAGTTCACCTGGCCTGAATTTATTGAGGACTGGAAGAAAGGGAGTTACCATGACATGTATCGTCAGGTGGTCAAACCCGATCTGGTCGACTCGCCGGTTCCAAGGTGGGATAGCATTAAAAACGTTTTGAAGCATTATTTCGTTGGCGCTGTCCAAACCACCCGCGGTTGCCCGTTTGATTGTGAATTTTGCGATGTGATTTATCTGTTCGGACGCCGTCCGCGCCATAAACCGATTCCAACGGTGCTTGAGGAAGTGAATACCTTACAATGGCTCGGGATGGATTCGGTTTTCTTCTCCGACGATAATTTTATCGGAGATCCGCGTTATGCGAAGGATTTGCTGCGAGAGCTGATAAAACTCAATCACTCCTTCCCACGACCGCTGGTGTTTCACACCCAGTTGACGATCAACGTGGAACGTGACGATGAGATGTTGGAACTCCTTGCCGACGCGAATTTTGGTGCCAATTTTATTGGCATTGAAACACCCAATATTGAAAGCTTGAAGGAAGCCAACAAACTTCAAAACACGCGTGCGGATCTCATCGAATCTTGTAAGAAAGTGATGTCTTATGGACTTCCCATCGTTTCCGGGATGATTGTCGGTTTCGACCATGATGATCAGAATATCTTCGACCAGCAATTTGAATTTTTACAAGAAGCGTGCATCCCTGTGCCGGCGATCAATATGCTGGATGCGCTATGGGGCACCAAGCTCTGGCATCGGATGTATAAAGAGGGACGGGTCATCCGTCATAACGCCGATTATTATGATCAGAGTTCGAGAAACGTCACCACACTCATACCGAAACAGATGAGTCGCAAGGAATTGATGGAGGGCTTCTGTCACTTGCAACGACGGATTCGAGATTGGTCTCATTTTGAGGCGCGTGTGAAGGGAATGATTGATTGTATTAAGCGTAAGCCAAATGTACCGAATAAGCCCAAAGATGGCGCTGCCCCAAGACTGCCCCCTCAAGCGATGCGCTCCTTCATGGCATCCCTGGAACCGGATGCGCGGCGTGCTATTATCAACATCATTGGGTACGTGCGCTTGCATGCCCCCTTTATGATGGACAAGGTGATGGGACTGGTTATACCTCAATATGGCATGGCAAATGAATTGCCAAAACTGATTGAAGCGGTTGAAAAGGAAATCGAACTTGAGGAATCCGGGGAAGTTAAATTGGAAATTTATCAGGACGACATATTAATTCCTGAGAGTTTCCAAAAACCGTATAAAGAAATATTCCCCGAGATCTATCAATATGTTCATCAATGTTTGATTGACAAAAAACGAACGGATGATGTCTTAATTGAGGTGTTTGCCGATTTTATCACCCGGTGGGGCAGTTCATTTACGGGGCTGGAAGAACACTACAAACATTATTTATATGAGATTGCTGATAGGGCGATTACGAAGGAAAATAAGAATTCCAAGCCATTGATTTCACACGAACATGCTCCGGAACCTGATATTCGGGCCAGCAAATTAGCAGATGAAATCCTCAAAGCTGTGCAGCAGGAATTAAGTCTCTCGAACCCGGGTGGTTTCGGAGGCAAGTTATCCATAGCACGTCCTTTGAGCGCATGAACATTTGGGAGTTAATAACAATGATCGATTTTATAAAGTTTCTTCAACTACCGGTTGCAGACCAGCAACAACAGATGTATGATTGGCTCGCTGCAATCGCTGAGGCATCGGAAGAAGAGCGGCAAAAGCAAATTCAAAATCTCATCCTTATGGCGGCGCGGTTAGCATTAAAGGATCGGCGCAAAGTGGTTCAGATTCGTACAGAGGCTATGTTGAGGCTACCTGTGGAACAGATAAAAGCTATCATTCGTTCCCGCTATCAGGCGATGCAAGCATACCAGGCAGAGAATGAGGAAGATCGGAGATTCGTGATGGAAACCATATCGCGGATGCCTGCAGATGCCCAGCAGAAAGTCGCTCAAATTGTCGCAGAAGTCCGCGAAGAAGTGGCTTCCAGGACTATTTAATACACATGATTTTAATTTGCACGATTCGCCCAATTTAACCTTGCTATGACCAAGCACTCACAGGATCCTTACCCCCGGGGTCTCAAAAAGTGAGAAGTTTTATAGACCTAAGTGATTTAAGAGAGAATTAACATGTACAAGCAAACGAAATATCCAGTTGTAACCATCTTCTTATTCTTTGTTGCCTTTTCCTGTATCTGGGTGCCATATGCGCACTCAGTGACCGCCTCGCCGGTCGCTATCGCCGGCTTCGGAGACCCGCATAACAGTTACTCCTGGTCGATGGCCTGGTTTAAAAACAAACTTTACGTCGGAACTGGTCGTGATATCCTGGCGTTAAAGGCTTTTGAGGATGTTCCTTTCCCTATGAAGCCGTGGCCAGTGACCATCCCGCCGACCATTTATGTACCGGATATGGATCTCAGGGCGCAGATTTGGTGTTACACCCCAGAGCGGGGTACGTGGGAAATGGTATATCAGTCCCCTTTGATTATCGTCAGTACCCCTAGCGGTGACAGACAGATTGCTCGAGATACCGGGTATCGGAGTATGAGGGTATTTACAGAAAAGGATGGATCAGAATCCCTGTATATCGCCACTGGGATGGCAGCAGGAGTAGGGGCCTATATTTTGCGCACAACAGATGGTCGTAACTTTGAGACGGTGTCTGTACCGGGGCTTATCCCAGGACTACCAGAGGGCTCTATCACTTCGATACGGGCTCTTATAGTATTCAATGGCAAACTCTATACAACACCTGCCGGCAGTAAGGGCAGCGGGAATATGACTGAGGTCAGAACCATCTATGAGAGTGAAGACCCCGCCCACGGCGTCTGGATACCTGTGAGCGAACCGAGCTTCGGCGATGACACCAATCTTTCTGTCTTCGATATGGGGGTTTTTAACGGATACTTATATGCCGGCACACTCAATCCCACAAGCGGCTGCCAGATATGGAAAACCGATGGGATTGGAGAACCTCCTTATCATTGGACGCTTGTGTTACGTGACGGGGCTGGACGAGGTCCAGAGAATGAGTTAACCCACAGCTTGAAGGCTTTTAATGGGTATCTCTATGTAGGAACGAGCATCCAGAATGGAGGACACGATTTCACCTACAATATTGGATTTGCCCCAGGTGAAATGCTACGGGTTGCACCGAACGATAGTTGGGAATTGGTATGTGGCTTCGAGAGAGATACGCCTCAAGGACACAAGAAGCCCATCACCGGATTGACCGCCGGATTCCTGAATGCCTTTTCAGGCTACATGTGGCGGATGGAGGTTCACGACGGTTGGCTCTACTTTGGCACATTTGATGCCAGTGAGATGATTCCCTACGTCCCAATTGATGCACTGAGTAACCCCCAAATCCGAAGGTTCATTCTTGCACTGGGTGCGGATTGGTTTGTCAACAACTATGGAGGGGGGGATTTGTGGCGAACGAAGGATGGTTATCAGTGGTTTCGTATAACAGGGGACGGGTTCGGTAATCCTAATAATTACGGTTTCCGGAGTATGGCTTCCACACCGTACGGTATATTTATTGGAGTCGCCAATCCCTTTACGGATGCTCCTTACCCCAATGGCGGCTGCCAGGTCTGGCTGGTGAAGTGACGTTTCACATTGGCGATGCCAATGGAGGCTGGGGCTAACGCGAAGGCTCAAGAAGAAATCCCCGGGCTGCGCCTCAACCTTAGTTTTCATGATGCAGAATGTAAGGCGGACCAATTTTTTTAACTGAGAGCGTTATCCCCGGTTCACCACCGGACCCATCAACAGACAGCCGTTGTGTTGAAGGGAGAAGACCGTTACCAGTTGCACCAATTAAAGGGACCGCTTTCCCGATACGGAACCCATAATGTCGTCCTGAATAATTTAGGTGAACCCATAACAAAATAGAAAGGTTTGGTGGGGTCAGAAATGAAGAAAATTCTTCTAGTAAACCCAGATGTTGATTTTGACGTCGCTACCTTTGAAGCACTGTTGAAAATTCCAGCCCTTCAGAAGAAAGCTTTTATGGTGCCGTTGCCTCTGGCAACGATAGCTGCGCTGACGCCCGATGATATCGAGGTTGATATATGGGATGAGCCGGTGCATGGACGGATAGATGATTCAACGGAGTTCAAAAGAGATTACGATTTAGTGGGCCTGACAGGCTATGTCGTGCATCTCAGGCGCACTAAGAAAATCGCGCAAGTCTTTCGTAAGCGTGGTATCCCTGTAGCCATCGGCGGCCCAGGGGTCTCCGCTTCTCCTGAAATCTGCCGCGATTTCTTCGATATTCTCTTTATTGGTGAGGCAGAGTTTATCTGGCCGCAATTTATCGATGACTGGCGGACCGGTAGCTATCGAAACGAGTATCGGCAGGTGGCTAAACCTTCCCTGGAGACCACTCCACTTCCTCACTGGTGTAACCTGGTAGATGATTTTAAGTATTATGCCCTTGGGGCTGTTCAAACGACACGGGGCTGTCCCTTTGATTGTGAGTTCTGCGATGTGATCTACCTTTTCGGCCGGCTGCCACGGCATAAACCGATTGATAAAGTGTTAGAAGAAGTGGCGATGCAAGCACGCCTGGGCCTTGACAGGGTGTTCTTTACCGACGATAATTTCATCGGAAATCCGCGATATGCAAAGGAATTGCTGAAGGCGTTGATTCCCCATAACAATTCTTTTGAAAGGCCGTTGCAATTCCAGACGCAGATTACCATCAATATGGCGAAGGATGAAGAGCTCTTGGAATTACTCGCCGATGCCAATTTTAGCGTCCTCTTCATCGGGGTAGAGACACCCAACAAGGAAGCTTTGAAGGAGACCAATAAAATCCAAAACTACAACAGTAATCTTGTCGAAGACCTCAGAAAAATCATGTCTTACGGGATGGCGATTCGAGCGGGCATGATTGTGGGATTCGATCACGACACGCCTGAGATTTTTGACCAACAGTTTGAATTTATACAAGAAACCTGCATTCCTGTCCCTGCAATGAATTTATTGGAAGCCCCAGTAGGCACCAAGCTATGGGCTCGAATGCATCGGGAAGGGCGTCTGCTTGCCGAAGACAGTGACAATGCCGGCAATTTTTCCGCCGGTGCCACCAATATCATTCCCAAAGGGATGACTCGTGTTGAATTGTTCTCCGGCTACTATTCCCTGGTCGAAAAGCTGAGTAACTGGTCCCATTTTGAGGAACGTATGAAAGGTTTCATTTCAGGCATTAAGCGACGTCCCAATGTCCCACAAAAAAGTAGGACGAGTGAAACGCTCGTTTCGCCTCGACAGGCTTTCTCGGGTCTATCACCAGAAGCTCGACGTGCGATCTCTAACATCTTTCTGCACACGCTCGAACATGCGCCATTCATGCTGGAAAAGATGGCAGGATTTATCTTCATGCAAATCAGCGAAGTGGCCATGATGGAGGCAATCCAAAGAGGACTTCCAAGGCAGATTGAGTTAGAAAAATCGGGCACCATTAAGCTAGAGATAAATCGCAGTGATATTTTAGTGCCGGAAAGTTTCAAGGAAGGTTACAAAAAAGTGTTTCCGGAAATCTATCAGCGCATCCATGAGGGACTTCTGGACAAAGACCGTGTAGAGGTAGTCATAGTTGAGGTTTTTGCGGATTTCCTCACCCGTTGGGGGAAAACATTTGAACGGTTCGAGGAGCACCACCGTGTTTTCCTTGTGGAGATTGCCGATCGGACCATCGAGAAAGAGAATGGGGTTGCTAAAGAGAGGTCATCTCCAAGCACAAGCCCAGATTATCCGGATATCAAGCGGCTCGGTCGTCTTTCCAATGAAGTGCTGAAACACGTTGAACAAGAATTGCGCGTGAGTCATTAAGTACCCGTTCAAGGGGGCTAGTACACGACGGCGGAAATAAATACGTGGGCAGTCGATCCTTGAAAAGGTTCCAAACCTTTTCAAGGGTTGATTTTCGCAACGAAAGAGGAAATATGCTTTTAAGGTTTACCGTTTTCATGCTAACACTGGTTATGGTTTGGGGAGCTTGGGCAGATGAAGCTTTACAAAGCGTGCGTCTATTTAGCCGCGATATCATCACGGTACCTCATACTGAGTCTTTAGATCCATCTACAGGACTCAAGCACCGCACATGGGAGTTCTGGATAAAACCTGACACAGTTCCACCTCCATCGACCCCGTTCGTTATTGCAAAGAAAAAGCCAGATTCGG
The DNA here is from genome assembly GCA_964577695.1 of uncultured bacterium. Taxonomy (GTDB): domain Bacteria; phylum Poribacteria; class WGA-4E; order WGA-4E; family PCPOR2b; genus CAZOAL01. The sequence goes on from CAZOAL010000019.1 coordinate 91,865, forward strand.
TCACGGGAATTGCTGTGATAATCGCTCGCCAAGAAGACATACTTCCCGACCGCGTTGCTATGGGTTTCTTTCTCAATAAACAAATCAACACCGGAGCGACGCCTCAGGTCGGGACAACTCTTACTTTGCATGAGTGGCAACATATTGCCATGACGATTTTGGACCGGCCAAGTTCTCAAAATCCTAATGAGGACATTATCCTCTATAAGAATGGTATCCGAGTCGATGAGTTTTTGAATCAGGAGAACATCACCGGGACAAACTCCACTGCGAATCTGACTATCGGTGCCGGGACAAACGATGCTTTCGGCGGTGAACTGGATGAGTTCCGTATCTGGACCTCCGTCAGAACTCAAGCGGAGATTCAAGAAAACATGCACAAGACCACTAGCACTCTCACCGGCGATCTTACAAAACTCGCCCTCCAATTTCATTTTGATGATTCGGATACTTTTCCAAACCAGATCAAAGATTCGAGCGGTAACCTAAATAACGGGTCAGTTACAAGTGGTTCCCCTGTTTTAAGTGATTCCGGTGCATTTATCGGAGATAGTGCGACACTCCCACTGACGCCGACGAGCTTTCCATTTGCTGGATCTTTCACCGGCACAGATTTGATTCTCAATATCGCTGAAGGAAATGCAACTCTCATTGGGTCTGGGGGAAAAATCACCGTTGCCAGAATCAGAAGCCCCCATCCCGATGGTACCAGTCCTGATGTCCCCAACGTTTCCACCACCCAATTTTGGCTAATCAGCCATGAAGGATCGTTCGCTCCTGGTCTGACAGCTCCTACCAATGGTATCAGTACTTTCACAGCGACGATGACTTTCAACCTTGATGGAGCGGTAAAGGAAATCGGGGTAGACGACCCGACAACCCTTAAACTACTCAAGCGGAGCACTGCTCTCACGGATTGGTTCAAGAAGGGGGACGCAGATCCTTCCTCGGTGAAATCCGCTGTGGCCTTCAATAACGTCGTGGTTGAGGATTCCACAGATCTGATCAGTCTCTTCACCATGGGAGGCGGCTCGGACAATCCGTTGCCCGTCTTGCTTGCCTCCTTTACGGCGCAACCGGTGGGGGAGAGCGTCCACCTGCGTTGGACCACAACCGTCGAGTGGGATAACCTCGGATTCAATGTGTACAGAAGCGATTCCCCCCAGGGGCCATTCCGAAAAATCAACGCGACACGCATTCCCGCAAAAGAGGGAGGCGGAACGTATGAATGGGTGGATGACACCGTGAATCCTTCCGCTGATACCTACTACTATTACATTGAAGATATCAGCCGATTTGGTATAACAGATGTTTCACAAACGATCCGAGTATCGCTCAAGGCGAACCTCGGTTTGCCTGTGAAATCAGTCCTGTTCCAAAACTTCCCCAATCAATTTAATCCAGATACATGGATTCCCTACCAGCTTCACCTGGATGCCCCCGTTACCATTGAGATTTATGACCTCAAGGGGCAACTCATCCGTCAATTCGGATTGGGGCATCAAGCTGCGGGTTACTACCTTGATAAATCCACAGCGTTGCATTGGGATGGGAGAAATCAAAATGGCGAGCCAGTCGCCAGCGGAATCTATGTATATGTCCTTCGTGCAGATGACTTCTTGGCGAGCAAAAGAATGCTCCTGGTCAAATAGGAATCACGAAAAGTCAACCTTGAAAAGGTTCTAAACCTTTTCAAGGTTGCAGATTCGCTATATTGGGGCATGATTAAAACAAGCTCATGCCCATTTTTTTTACGATTCCATCAAATATGTTGTTGACATGAACTCTATAAACTGCTATAATATGGGCTATTCTCAGGAAATAAGTGTGAGGATGAAGAAACCGAGTTTTTCCAAAAAACTCGGTTTCTTTTCCCATATTAGAGTTGTCAAACAAGGAGGCAATATGATGTTTCTTTTTAGACGTTTGATGTTAGCTGTTGTGATAGTAAGTTTGACAGGGATGGGTGGATTCGTCTGGGCTCAAACTGGCGGCGGTAGCGATACCCCCGGAAATGTGCTCAGCATTGACGGTCTAAATGATAGTGGTGTCTTTATTAACGACGATCCGGATATTGATCCGAACCCAGCGGGGGACTACAGTCTCACCATAGAATTCTGGATTAATCCAGCGAGTAATCTGGGCACTAATGTAGGAAAATTCGTTGTGACAAAGCAGGCTCAGGGTTCGAGTACCGGTATTACGATTGCCAACTTTTCAAGTGCAACCACCAAAAACCTTATTGGTGTTTACGTCAACAAGGCTCTTCCTTCAAGCATAACGAGTCCTACCATTCCATTCAACGCCAGCATCACTTTCACGCCGAATGTCTGGCAACACATCGCCGTCGTTTATATCCACAGGTCGGCGAGCACGGAAACTGTAACGCTCTACAAGAACGGTTTGTTAGTCAATAGCGTCAATTCGGAGCTTGGAAATGCAAGCAATGATGCGCAGCTTGTCATCGGTGACGGAATTTCGGGCACCACGAGTCAAACCTCTCTTCAGTGTCAGATTGACGAATTCCGTGTCTGGGCAGGGGATAATACGGACAAGGGGGTTCGTAGCCAAATGGAAATACAACGCAACATGACCCTTGCGGCGGATGCAACAACCGATCTCGGTGATAATGGGACAGACGTGTTGGGCGCTCGCTTCAGTTTTAATTCGGCTATTTCAGCGGGAGGTACAGATGATACGGGAAAGGTCACGATATCATCAATCATCCCCCCTGGCGACCCTACAATCTCCCCGTCAGTGCCCGCTTACATTGGAGATACCGTTTTCGTCAAATCCCCGTTCTCATCACCAATTTCCTTCCATGCAACTGGCCCTGATGGCCCCGTTGATACGGATCTGGATTTGACCAATGTCTTAATCCTTTCAGGGAGCACTCAACAACTAACGGTTGCCAGGATTCCAAGACCTCATCCCGATCAGACTACCGAAAATCTCGGTAATCTTAACGTATCAGATACCCAGTTCTGGCTGGTCAGCCATGAGGGTTCTAGTGGGAACATTAGTGCGCAGACGGATGCTGTAGCGCTGACGGCTAACATCCTTCTGGACCTGGCCACCGCGGATGTGGGTCGTGTTGATGAAATTGGAGTTAGCATTCCACAGACCTTGCTTTTACTTGTAAGGAATAATGAGCCTGGCCAAGCAAATGAATGGGGTCAAGAACCTGTAACGAACACTTCGACCGATATAAACAACGTGCTTTTCCTTTCTGTGGAAATTTTTGGGAGCACGTCTGATGCTTCTAATCTCATCAATCTGTACGCGATGGGCGGCAATGCGGACAACCCTCTGCCCGTCCAGCTCGCTTCCTTTACGGCCACAGCGGACGAAGGTAAAGTGACGCTCCGATGGGTGACGGCAAGCGAATTTCAGAACCTGGGGTTCAACGTGTACCGCAGCCGAACCCCGGATGGGAATTTCACAAAGCTGAATGGGCAGTTGATTCCCGGTCTGGGCACCTCTGGCTTGGGGCGTGCGTACCAGTGGGTGGACGATACCGCAACCGACGGAGATGTCTATTATTACCTTGAGGACGTGAGCCTCAACGGTCAGACAGATCAATCGGATGTATTTCCTGTCACGCCCAAGGGCCAGCCAACCATCTTGCTGGCACCCAAGGCAACTCGGCTCTTCCAAAACTATCCCAATGCGTTCAACCCAGAAACGTGGATTCCCTTTCAATTGGATAAGGCCGCTGATGTCTTCATCCAGATCTATGATATTCAGGGACGCCTCATCCGCACCCTAACGTTGGGACAAAAGCCCGCAGGGTATTATCTGGATAGGCAGGGCGCAGCTTACTGGGATGGTCGCAATCAGTTAGGGGAACGAGTTGTTAGCGGAACCTACCTTTATCGGTTTCAAGCGGGGGATTTTGTCTCCCTCAAGAAGATGGTGCTTCTAAAATAAAATGCTTCAGATAGAAGTGCATTATTTTGTTGACTTTCGGCTTGAAATCGATTATTATATGTATGGTTCAATTTATATCTGTTTCATCAGTGGAATTTAGTGAGAACAGATAGGGGGGGCAGACTTCAACTGTAGGTTTAACCCTGCCCCAATCAAAAATACGTATGGCAAAAAAAATTGCCATGGTGGCATATCAAAGAAGGAGGTTCTTATGAAATTCATCAGTTTTTGGGTTACATTCCTTGTCATCGCGATGATGGGTACGAGTGCGTGGGGGCAGGTGACTGGAGATTATCAGTCAGCAGCAACGGGCAATTGGAACGCCGATACCACTTGGGCGAGATTTGACGGAGTCAACTTCGTCACACCCGCGACTCCCCCTACGGATGCCGATGGCGTCATCACCATCCTCAACACGCCGCACACGGTTACAGTCACGGCCAATGTTACTGCTGATCAAGTGGTCGTACAAAGTGGCGGGCGAATCAACATTAACAGTGGAGTTACGCTGACTATTGCCAATGGAACGGGAACCGATTTAGATGTATCGGGTACATTAGGTAATACAGGTACAGTAACTCCTACCGGAACGATAACATTTCAAAGTAGCGGCGTTTATGAGCATCTCCAGACTGCCGGCACAGTTCCCGCAGCAACCTGGAACACCGGCTCGACCGCCAGTTTTATCGGCCCAGCAACGAACGCTACTGCTCCAGGTGGTCTGGGGCAGAGCTTTCAGAACGTTACCTGGAATTATACAGGTGCCTCAAGTAAAGTCCTCGCGGGAGCTTTAACCACAATCAACGGCAACCTTACTATTAATTCAATCAGCGGAACCACTTTGTCATTGGCAACGACTACAAGCCTGACTCTTAATATCGGCGGAAACTTAGTGCTAGCTCACCCTTCTGGCACTGTGAGTTTGGGGAGCACGGGCAGCCCAACCGTCAATATCACAGGCGGTTTTACTCAGAGTGGTGCCGGCTCGCTAAGTATAACCGGAAACGGCACCGGGACCGTGAACGTATCCGGAGCTTTTTCACAGACGGCCGGCACGCTCACTATGAGCGGTGGCACCGGCACCGGGACCATGAACGTATCCGGAGCTTTTTCACAGACGGCCGGCACAATCACGGAGACTTCAACGGGTTCGGGAACCATAACTTTTAATGGTGCAGGTGCTCAGGCAGTTTCCTCTACGGGAACAATCTCTCAGACAATAAATTTTACCATTAATAAGAGCGGTGGCAACGTTATATTACCCGCTCCCTTAACCTTAAATGTCCTTGGCACCCTCACGCTGACCGCCCGCAACATCATAACAACCGCCACCAACCTTCTGACGCTTGGTCCCTCAACATCAGTGAGTGGAGGAAGCACCAGTAGTTTTGTGAACGGTCCTATGGCACATACCATCGATGTGGCTGTGAGTACGTCAAAGATCTTTCCAATCGGCAAAGGATCGGCGTTTCGTCCTGTGACGCTAACAGTGACACAAGTCGCTGCTCCTACGGTTTACACCGCAGAAGTCTTTAATGCCGCACCCACAGCACGAACGCTACCCGGTAGCATTGACCGAGTTTCAACTGTTCGACACTGGATGGTGACCAAGGGCGCGGGTGCAGTTGTGACACTTGCCTCTATCACAATTAACTACGACAGTGATGATGGCGTTTCCGATCCCGCCGATCTTCGAATCGTCCAAGACGACGGTCCAGGCGACGGTTCAGGCACCGCCTGGCTTGACCGGGGTGGGACTGGTTCAGGCGCACCCTCTGGAAATATAACATCAACCACTAACTTCACATCGTTCGGTGATTTCACGCTTGGCAATAATACCGGTGGAGACAACCCCCTCCCCGTCGAGCTCGCCTCCTTTACCGCCAAAGTGAGTGAAGGAAAAGTGGTTCTACGGTGGGCTACGGCGAGTGAATCCCAAAACCTCGGATTCAATGTGTACCGGAGCACATCCCCCGATGGTCCCTTCATCAAGCTGAATCCGCAAGTTATCCCCGGTCTCGGAACTTCCGGTACAGGTCAGGAATACCGCTGGGTGGATGACAGTGTGGATGCGTCCGCAGACACCTATTACTACTATCTGAAGGACGTGAGTTTATCGGGGATTGAAAACCTTTCCTCTCTCCTCAAGGTGAATTTGAACCGCCTCTTGACCAGCCCAAAGGAATCGGCGCTGTTGCAAAACTATCCGAACTCTTTCAACCCAGAGACCTGGATGCCGTTCCAACTGAACGAGGCAGCGAATGTGACCTTGAACATCTATGATGTGTCAGGTAAACTGGTCCGCACCCTGGAGTTGGGGCAAAAGCTTCCGGGCTACTATCTGGATAAGTCCAGTGCTGCCTACTGGGATGGCCGCAATTCCAACGGCGAACGCATGGGTAGCGGCGTCTACTTCTATAGCCTCCGCGCCGGTGATTTCACTGCTGTCCGTCGCATGGTGCTGCAGAAGTAGTCGTAGGTCCTAAAAATGCCACAGGGACTAATACCGATTTAGGGGTGCTTATTCTCATTATATGGGAAATTTTAAACCTGAATCAGTATAAGTTCCCTGTGGCATTTTTAATTGATATTTGTCAGATGCTTTCGTTGCCTGTGAGGGAAATTCTTCTGTGGTCGCCCATCTATCTGGGTTGAGTATAGGGAGGTAATAATGAATAGTAGATATGGAGGCGCTGTTTTAATCATTATCTTCATGACACTTGGGCTCTTCTCTTCCTCTCTCCAAGCGATAGGAAGCAACCCTTACAATGTCGGTTTACGAATTTTCGATTTTGACTATGTCAATATTCACGGCAAGAAGGAAATCATCACCGCTGCGGTGTGGTATCCGACTCAGGATGCCCCGAGCCCCTTCACCTACCATACGACGAAGGACTATCAAAGCCTGGTTGCCTTGAACGCGCGGCTCGCGACAGCCGGGGGACCTTATCCATTAGTGTTCTTTGCCCATGGTGCTTTTGGGAGCGGATATAGCTCTGCCTATTTAATGGAATATCTGGCGAGTTACGGTTATATCGTCGTCGGGCCGGACTATGTAGACACAAAACCTCCTGGATATACCGAACCGATTGCGTTCTCTACCATCAAGGACGGAAAGGGAGCACCGACCCCGATGGTCCTTCAGGCATCCAAACAATGGCTTGCGGATATGAACGCGAAGCGTGACTTTTTCTTATCTTATCTGGCTGAACATCGGTTCTATCACACCTCCTTTCTGATTGATAAAATGCTGGAATTCAATAATGATAGGAGTTCTGTTTTCTACCAATCCATCAAAGCGGATGCCATTGGGATGGTTGGTCATTCGGAGGGAGGAGTCACGGTGATCGGCAAGGTTGGCGGGCACCCGGATGAGAAATTTAAGGATGACCGAATTCGTGCCGCGCTCGTCTTTTCAGCCCCGGCGTATCCCTTTGAAAATACCCTGGACAATATTTATGTGCCCCTGACGTTGATGGTTGGAGACCACGATGAGCCTTCGCTTGGGCCCAATCTTCCCAGAAGTTTAATTTATGATGACGCGAGTGGTCCTAAATATAGCTTTGTTCTGAAAGATGCGGATCATTTCTCTTTCACCAATAGCGTTGCGGGCGCTGACCCCCTTTACCTCGCGACTGAAAATAACCCCCAGGCCAATGTCATCTGCCGATATAGCCTGGCTTTCTTTCAAAGATACCTGCGCAGAGAAACAGATGCCAACACACAACTGGTTGCGCCAGACCCGGAATGGGCTTCTTATTCAGCGGTGATACCCAGTGGGGAGTTCAACCTGCCGTTTCCCAAGGACATCAGTTTGATTCACATTCCGCTGCGGGTGACAGAGGTGAATGGCAAAGCAATGGGGCTGAGGACTATCGGCGATCTCTACGACGCCCTTGGTGGGTCAGCCAATGTGAATTTTATCATCACCCGTGATACATCCGCCAGTGTATGGCGTAGCTATCTGGGACCGCAGAACAGAGGCACAAAAGTCGACCCCGCGTTGACCGATGAGATGGGAATTATCCCGGTGATGAAGCGCTCTGTAACGTTGCAACTCAAAGGGGACTCATGGGGCACCAGTGGGGAAAGTGCCATTCATCTCATCCGTGGAATCAACCTTGTTGCTCCCCCCCTCAAGGATGCCAGATTGAAAAAGGTCAGCGATCTTTTGCTCCTGGAAGGGATAAGGAATAACGTCACATCGATTATCGTCCTTGACCCGAGTGACGGGATGTTCAAACTGGTGGCCCGTGCCGGTGACGCAGGGGATATTGATATCACAGGCGGCGGTCAATCTTTCATCATAACTGCTCGCGCTGGTGCAGTTACAGAAGTCGGCGGCGTGGCATGGGATAATGTTTCAGGGGGTGCGGCTGCCGCTCCTCCGAAGTAAGGGGTAGGTTTCATTTTTACGTGCTCTCACTTGAGAGGTCATCAGAGATTTCAACCCGATCGCCAAAAAGGGAACACACTTTCTCTCCATAGTGATGAATGTGGATAAGCAAACGACACGGTATTCCTTGATGATAAAGTCGTTGCCAGGGATTTCTCCTGCTGGGGCCAGATGAAAAACGCTTGATAGCCCGAAGCCATTGCAAGAATGCGAACTTGAGAAACCAAGTTTTTGCGAAAAATTCGGTTTCTTCCGTGCTCCCACTATGCCGAATTTTTGGTCCAGATCTCTTAAAACTCCAGTCCAACGCGAATAGCTTTGCCTTGATTGGCGAACGCAAACGCTTCGTTGATCTGCTGGAAGGGGAAGGTATGGGAGATGATCTTATGGAAGGGGTATTTGTGTTGTGTGCGCCTCAGAAAATCAAGCGCACGGGCGATGACCCACCCTTCGTAGACGATGACGCCCCGGATAGATTTGCTACACCGCACGACGTTCCCCGGATCGATTTCGGTGGGGAATCCGAGATTGATGTTCCCGACCCAGAGGTAGCGTCCCCCCCAGCGCAACATCTCAATCCCTTCGGATAGGACACGCGGCGAGCCCACGAATTCGGCGACGACATCCGCGCCGATGCCTCGCGTGTGGTCAAGGACATACGCAACCCGCTCCGTCACGGAGAGTTCATCGACATTGATGAGGTGGTCTGCCCCAAATTCACGGGCAAGCGTCAGTCGCGCACCCAGCCGGTCCAGCACGATGACCTGTCCCGCTCCCATCTCCTTCGCCACTGCCGTTGCGTAAAGCCCGAGCCCTCCCGCGCCCTGAATCACGACGGTATCGCCAAGCGTGATGCCAATCTGGTTGAGTCCATAGATGACTTCTGATAAGGCACAGTTGACAGGCGAAACGAGCGGGTCGGGGAGCGCATCAGGGACTTTGAAGAGCCAATGTCCGGGCTTCATGTAGTAATACTCGCCGTAAGCGCCATGAAAATGGGGCGGCTGATCGCTCGGCACACCCAACCAATCCCGATAGCGATTTGGACAGCCGGGCTTTCCACTGAGGCACATCCAGCAGTGATTGCACGGTTTGAAGTAGGAATAGGCAATCCGATCGCCCTCCGCTAAAGGTTGACCCATGCTATCAGTTTGAACGTTTTTACCCAGCGCTTCGATTGTGCCGATCATTTCGTGTCCAAGCACCTGCGGGATGCCACTGGCAATCTTGGGACCTCGCCCTTTCCAAAAGTGCAGGTCAGACCCGCAGATATTTGCCATCCGAATTTTGACTAACAGATCATCGGCACCCACCGGTGGCACGGGATATTCACGGAATTCCATCGGCGTTTGCGGTTGTGTAAAGACAGCGACTTGCCCTGTTTTCATGGTTCCCTCCTATGAGAATCCGCCCATCTGCTTATTCACTATATTCGTCAAAATTAACGACCTTCCAGTGTCCATCAACCAATTCGGTTAAGATCACAGCATTGCGTCTGGCATCTGAGGTGCCAGCATTTTTAATGGTCAATCGGTACCTGAAGAATATCTGATTATTATCCTCGACCTTTTTCCCTAATCTTTCATACTTGATTTGCGGCTGTTGTTCTTCCAGCGATCCATTTTGCCCACGAACCCCTCGCAATCGCTCGATCTCTGCTTTCAACTTTTCCTTAGCGAGAGAATGGCTCAAAAGCAACGCCGCCTCCTGGTCTGCATGCAGATAGTAGTTATAGACAAAATCTTCAGCGACATTTTCGGGCGTGTTCCTGTTTGAACAGGAAAAGGTGAATAATAGAAGACTGAAGCCAATCCATACGCTTTTCATGATGTTTCCTTTGTGCTTATGATACCGGTTCTATACATGAGGCTGTCGCTTCCTGAATCCTGAATCCTGAATCCTGTATTACCAGACAATATCCTTCGTGTCAAACACAGGCCCCTCCGTACAAACCCGCTGATACTCAAACCCGCCATCTGGCGTGCGGACTTTGCAAACGCAACCGAGGCAAACTCCCATTGCACACCCCATCCGATTCTCCATCGCCAGTTGTGTGGGGATGCGATAATCTTGGACAATCTTTGTGACCGCGCGTAGCATCCCGTTTGGGCCACAAGCGTAGATCACCGGCTGGTGTCGCGCGTATACTTGCGTGCCTTCTAAAATTTCAGTGAGCAACTCCGTGACAAAGCCGTGATGCCCAACGCTGCCATCGTCAGTTGCGATATAGGTTTCCACTCCAATTTTCTTCAGGTCCGCTACGCTCAACAGCCGAGCGCGGTTCATGGCCCCGACCAGGCCGAGCGTGCGAACACCAGACTGTCGTAGTGCCACAGCAAGCAGCATGAGCGACGCGATCCCTGCGCCGCCGCCGACCAGGATTGCCGGATTCAGATCTGATGGGATGCGGAACGTGTTTCCAAGTGGCCCCAGCACGCGGAGCGGAGCACCATGCTTGAGGTGTGACAGCACTTCTGTCCCTGCGCCGATGCGCTGATAGAGCATTGAGAGCTGAGCACCTTCAACGGTGTAGATGGTGAACGGGCGACGCAGAAGTAGCGTATCACCTTGTGAAATCAAGACGTGGATAAACTGGCCGGGTAGGGCACTGGATGCGATCTCTGGACACATACAAGACAAAAGGTAATGGTCTTGTGCAACCTGTTCGTTGGAGAGGATGTGCGTGAGGAGGTCGAATTTCTTGGGTTGAGTGGGTGTATGGGTTTGCATGGAGTATCGATTATTTTTGCCCATTTGAGCAGAAGGAATGGAAGGAGAGAAGGACAGGCATTTCTTCTAACCTTCCATTCTTCCATTCCTTCCCTCAGATAAACCTTTGGGGAAAAGTCAAACCTAAATCAGTATAAGCCAGTATCAGGCACACGCCTCCTCTGTAGAGACACGACGTTGGCCGCTGGGGCGAGATGGGGCGGGTTCGATGGTCGGTTCCGATTCGCCCGCTTCGACCATTCGACGGGTGAGGCGTTCTCGCATCACTGCGGCGACCTCCCGATGGGATTCAAGCCCCATGAGATTCGCCAACTCGTAGGAGTCCGCCTGTAAATCGTAGAGATATTCTTCGACATAGCGATCAGAGGCGGCATCCCGCCCGCCATGCTTTTCCGGTGCCGTGACGCCATACTTCCAGCGCTGTGTGCGGACTGCGCGTCCGACTTGTGACTCGCTGATTTGGATGAAGACCTCATCGGGCCATCCTTCCGTTTCGCCTTTCGTCAGAGGGAGGATAGAACGTCCTTGCATCTCCGCTGGGACGGACAGACCCGCGGCATCCAGAAGCGTCGGTGGCAAGTCAATGAGGCTGACGAGCGATTGCATCCGTCCACCACCATCAAAGCCGGGGCCCTGCAAGGCAGTTGGCACCCGTATCGAACTCTCGTGACAGGAGCGCTTGTATTCGCCATTGCGCGTCTTAAAGTGACAACCGTGGTCGGATGTGAAAAGCACAACCGTGTTGTCCCTCAAGTCGAGGCTCACGAGCGCGTCCAACAGCCTGCCGAACGCTTCATCGAGGCGTTTGACCATGCCGTAATACCCCGCGAGATGCTGATGGGTTGACCCACCCAAGGCGGCGAGGTCTGGAGGAACCCACTTCCCCATGTAGCGCTCACGATAGCCGTCGGGTGGAGGATAGTCGTCGAGGTGGTTCTGATGATGCGGCTCAAGGAATGAGAGGAAGAGGTAAAATGGGCGGTCCTGGTGGGTGTCAATATAGCGGATTGCCGCATCCGTCAGAGCGTCCACGCGGTAACCGGGGAGTCGGACCGGCTGATTCTCGTTGTTATACATAACCGTTCGGTAGGCATCGGAGGTGAACTCAAGCACGTTGGAGGCAAGCCAGTATTCATAGCCCCCTCGCTTGGATTCAGGGACGGGTTCTTCAGCCGCGAGGTGCCACTTGCCGATGTAACCCGTCATATATCCCGCTTCTCGAAAATGGTGGGCGAGTGTCTGTGCACCCGACGGCAAGGGGATTCCATTTCGGAAACACCCCGTCGTTGTCGCATACAGCCCCGTCTGCAAACAGGATCGCGCCGGCCCACAGACGGGCTGACAGGTGAATGCGTTGAAGGTGTGCGTCCCCCGTTGCGCCATCCGGTCAAAATTGGGCATCAAATCGAGCGGGTTGCCGTGGACACCCGCCGTATCCCAGCGCTGCTGGTCTGTGAAGAAAACAATAATATTCGGACGGTCTGAACGTGTCTGTGCCATATTTATGATTCCTCAATAGGTTTTGATAGGGTGTTGGTATCGAAAACTATGAAGTTGCTGTGTATAAGCCTGATGGCTCAAGTGTTCAAAGTTGAATGACCAATCGGGGTAATCGTCGTATAACTGTCCCTCAATGTGTGCCAATTGTTGAGACAGTTTTCTATGGACACGACCAGCCACAACCATCAATTGAATTATGGCCACCCCTAGTTAATCGAGGGATGGTCATAATTCGCCGGTGGTTGAACTGTAGCCCAAGATTCTATGGCCCCTTGCACAAAGCCCAAGTTAGAAACTTGGGCTACGATTGCCTCCCCTGGGAATTATGCCCCCCTAGTTAATCCGCTGTCGCATCTTCGCGTTCAAACAGGGCTTCAACAAAATCCCTGGCGACAAAATCGCGTAGGTCATCCAGTTTTTCACCGATTCCGATTAATTTGACAGGCGCACCGATCTCCGCTTTCACAGCGATGACGATTCCACCTTTGGCAGTCCCATCCAGCTTGGTCACAACGACCCCTGTCACTGGAACCGCTTCGTTAAAGATCTTTGCCTGCATGATGGCGTTCTGTCCTGCTGTCCCGTCAAGAATAAGCAGCACTTCATGAGGTGCCCCCGAAAGTTCACGTCCCATGACCCGTCCAATCTTCGATAATTCATCCATCAACGGCTTTTTGGTATGGAGCCTTCCCGCTGTGTCAACGATGAGCACATCGACATGACGGGACTTTGCCGACTGAATGGCATCGAAGACAACTGACGCGGGGTCTGAGCCGTCGCTGCCTCGAATCAATTCGGCACCCGCGCGATCGCACCAGATTGCCAGTTGCTCCGCCGCCGCCGCGCGGAAAGTATCCCCCGCTGCGACCAGCACCTTTTTCCCCTCCGCCCGAAAGCGATGCGCGAGTTTACCAATGGTTGTCGTCTTTCCTGCGCCGTTAATGCCAAGTACCAAAATGGTATAGGGTTGATGCGCTTCGACATGGATATGTCCGTCCGTTTCTCCGAGGACATGAATCATTTCCTGCTTGAGAACCGCTTCCAATTCCGAAGCATCTTTTAAGCCACGCTCCTTGACCCTTTGACGAATATGTTCCATCAAGGTCATCGTTGTGTTGACCCCGACATCAGCTTGGAGCAGCATCCCCTCGATCTCCTCCATCAGCTCCTCGTCAATTTTCCTACCGACACGCAGGAGGCCCGATATCTGCCCGACAAGGTTATCCCGCGTTTTCGCTAACCCTTTTTTGAGGCGATTGAACCAGCTACGCTTCTCCTTTTTTTCGTCGTCGGTTGGTTTGGACGCTGGTGGTACATTTACGGGCTGTTCAGCTATTGGTACCGCTTCAGGCTGAGAAATTTCCTGAAGGTCTTGTTGCCTCTCTATTTCGTCTTTTTTTCGCTTGAATAAATTCTTGAGCATCTATGACTTCCTTATGAATAGAATTTTTACCTAAATACCTAATCGACCCAACAGCAACTGAATCACTTTGTAACAGGGCATGTTTCAAATTTCTTGGGAAATTACTTTACACTGTGGAAGGATGGAAGAATGGAAGCGAGCACTTCCAATCTTCCATCCTTCCAATCACAAAGCGTGTCAAGAGATTTCTGAAACATGCCCATTTTTATTCATCTTTTTCATAAGAAACCCATTGGGGGTTGGATTTTCTCAGTTGTTCGTTAGCAGTGGGGTCTCTTCGCAGATATTTTTGAAAGAAAGCCGCGCCGTATCGGCATATCACGTTGATTTTGGGATTATTTTCGGCGGCGAGATAAAGGGAAAGCGGGCGGGTTGCACTATTGCCGAAAGCAAAATGGTCAGAATCTTTCAAAACCAGATAATATTTGGGAACATGGGGGAGATCGTAGAGTAGACGCCGTGGAAGGTCGGGCCCTAAAGCCGGTGTATTACCATCCTCCACCATGACCATGATCGGCACATCAATCCGATCCAAGCTATCCTCGAAGGGATAGACAGGCGCTGAAAAGAACAGGGCGGCTCGAATCCGAGGGTCCTTAAATTGGTGATCCGGATGCGCCCCTATCTTGCCGAGGGCAGTGATTCCCCCCTCCGAATAGCCAACCATCCCAATCGCATCTGCTTTGATGGATTGAAAGAATATTGAACGCGGCTCCCCATTCAGTGCTAACATCTGATCTATGAGAAAGGAGGTCTGGTCGAATCGGTGTTCGGCAAGATAAGACAGAAAAAAATCGCGATTGGCACCCATCTCCTCAATCCATCGCTTCGATAGCGCAAGTACGCTGAAGGTCGGTGCCACCTTTCCGCCCCTGATAGTGGAAAAGGCAATCGGTTCGGTATATTCAGGGGGTTTCGTGTCTACATAGTCTGGGGCGATGACGATATAACCCTGTTTCGCTAAATATTCTGTAAAGAAGGCTGAACTATATCCACTCCCAAAGGCTCCGTGGGCATACAGCACCAATGGATAAGGGCCTCCCGGGGCAACCTGCGCATTCAGAGCCACCAGACTTTGATAATCCTCTGTCGTATGATAGGTGTATAAACGCGGTTCTTCCTGGGTCGGGTACCAGACCGCAGCGGTGATGATCTCCAGGGCACCATGGCGGCTGGCATACCCAAAATCAACAATCTGTAACCCGACATGATAAGTGGTTTTATCCGGTGGTAGGCTCTCAATATTTTCTTCACCATCCCGAGAACAACCGAATCCTGCGAATACCAGGGACATCAGCAGTATCACGAACCATACGAACTGTGATGGCCATCGTCTGTGAGAAATCTTCCGCATGGAAATCCCC
The DNA here is from genome assembly GCA_964577695.1 of uncultured bacterium. Lineage (GTDB taxonomy): Bacteria > Poribacteria > WGA-4E > WGA-4E > PCPOR2b > CAZOAL01. Next base: position 107,208 of record CAZOAL010000019.1, read on the forward strand.
TTTCAGCATGTTTCAAACATCAGTTGACACGTCATGGATACCAGATTCAAGATTACGGAGATGAACCGCGGCAATCCGCAATCCCTAATCTGCAATCGGTTTACCGATTCCTCAATCTTCTGAAGAATCCTCTTCCGCCAGAACCTTCTTGACGATGTTCCGGCTCTCGTCCCCATTCAGCCACTTCGCCCGATTTTTCCTCTTTGATATAGTAGACCCATGGGGGGGCTGACGTCTTCAGTTGGGCGTTGGCCCTGATGTCTCCCTTCAGATATTTTTGAAAGAAAGCCAGTCCATATCGGCAGATGACGTTGACTTTAGGGTTGCTCTCCACTGCCTGATAAAATGGCGCGTCGCCAGCCGTTCGATTGCCGAAAGCAAAGTGATCGGCATCTTTCAAAACCAGATAATATTTGGGGATATTCGTGCGATCATAGAGCAAACGTCTCGGAAGATTCGGCCCCAGGGCAGGTGTCTCTCCGTCTTCCACCATCACCATGACCGGCACATGAATATTGCCCAAACTGTTTTCAAAAGGATAGACGGGCGCTGAAAAGATCAGCGCGGCTCGAATCCGAGCATCCTTAAACTGCGGGTCCGGGTGCCCTCCAATCTTACCGATGACAGTCGCTCCTCCCTCTGAATAACCGATCATCCCAATGGCATCTGCTTGAATGGATTGATAAAAAATCGAACGCCCATCCCGATTCAGTGCCAACATCTGATCTATCAGAAAGGAGGTATGATTCAAGCGATGTTCGGCGAGATAAGAAAGGAAAAAGTCGCGATTCGCTCCCATATCCGCAATCCATGTTTTAGCCATCCGCAGCACCTGCAAGGTCCGTTCGGACTTTCCTCTTTTGATTCGGCTAAACGCAACGGGCTCGGTGTATTCAGGCGGCTTGGTGTCCACATAGTCTGGGGCGATGACGATATACCCCTGTTTCGCCAGATGCTCGGTAAAATAGGCTGAACTATACCCCGACCCAAAAGCACCGTGGGCATACAGCACTAGGGGATAAGGCCCCCCTGGGGCGACCGAGCTCGCATTCAGGGCAACCGCACTATTATAGTCCCTTTCGGCACGATACGTATATAATTGGGGTTTTTCTTGGGTCGGATACCACACCGCCGTGGTGATGACTTCCCTTTTCCCACGGGGGGTGATATAGTCAAAATCGATGATTGTTAAGCCCACATTGTAAGCGTTGTGTTGGAAATTGCTCTCTGGCACCCGAGTCGACACAGGAGGAACGGTGGGTCTTTGGGCGCAAGCCGGAAATAATATGCCAAGCGCTATGCCGATAAAAATGGTCAGAAACGCGACTCGATGTCTGATATTCATCTGTTAAGCTCCTCGTCAGATGACCGTGCGAAGTATTTATTCTCCTTCATCTTCATGCGTTAATCTTTTTGTATTTCCAGCCTCCCCTGCGGAACCAAAAAATCATGAGGAGACCCTGCAAGACGGTGGAGACTGCAATTCCCAGAAAGAGTCCGAACGCTTGCCATAAATAGGCACCACTGAGTACCAGGGGAATGCGCAGCAGGAAGAGGGCGATTCCAGTAATCACGGTGGGTGAGATGGTATCGCCGGCACCGTTGAACGCACGACCAAGGATGATGGAGATACCGATAAAACCGAACGCACCCGCGGTGACGTACAGATAGAGTATGCCCTGCTGAACAACCTCCGGGTCTGTATTGAAAATACGAATGAGGGGGGTTGCAAAGAGGAGGCAGAAAATTCCCATAACCGTCATAATCAACAGAACTGATACCATAGCACGTTTGGCTGTCTGTTCCGCCCGTTCAGGTTGACCGGCACCCAGATTCTGTCCGACTAACGTTGCGACAGCATTACCAATCCCGAATCCCGGCACCATCAACAGTGTCTCGATTCGTATACCGATACCAAACGAGGCAACAGTCGCTGTACTATGGATTGCCACGATGCGCATGACCACAAATCCGGAGAGATTGCGCAGGATGGACTGTATCGAGCCAAAAATCCCGATGTTCAGGATGGTCTTCATTGTGCGCCAGTCAAATCTGACGTTACGAAGATGCAGCGTGAAGATGCCTCGCCCATTGAAACACTTCCACAGCAGGTAGACCCCGCCACCTCCTCTCGTGATTAACGTCACCAGAGCCGAACCGATAATACCGAGTTTAGGAAACCCCCAGAGCCCGAAAATTAGCAGCGGATCCAGAGCAATATTGAAAAGAGTGGCACCTACCTGCATCTTCATCGGTGTCACGGCATCGCCTGCGCCGCGTAGTGCAGCGCCTAAAGTGACCGGGAAAAACATGGTGAACAACAAACCCAAAAACGCGACGCGAAGGTAAGGAATACCATTCAGGACGACTTCGGGACTCGCACCAAGTAGCCTCAGAATGTCACCTGCCAGGGGATAGCTGATGCAACCGATGATAGGGGATGCGATAACACAGAGTATGAGCGATTGAATCGTCACGTTTTCGACCGCTTCCGGCTTTCCGGCACCTGTGTAGTGGGCAATCGTGGCGACAGTGCCGATAGAGAGACCGAGGGCAATGGTGAGAATCGTATTCAGAAAGAGTCCACTCATGGCGACTGCGGCAATAGCGTCGGGCCCCAGTTTTCCGACGAAGATCATGTCCACAAAGCTAAAGCTATTATGCAGCAGATTGCTGACTATCATCGGAATTGCCAGTCGCCAGAGATTCCGAGTGATGCTACCGGATGTGAAATCGCGTTCTATCATGCCCATCCTTTCTAATGCGTGTCAAGACGACTCGATTTAATCTCTGCCCATACGATTGGGAGTTTTCGGGACGGGCGAATCGTTGGCGCGCTTGAGGGCAAAGCCAACCGCTGATTGACATAGTTAGCAATCACTTCTGCGACAATCTGTTCCTGGTCTAACATGACGTAATGGGATGCACCTGAAACGGCCACCGTTTGGGCACCAGGCCAAGCCTCCTGATATATTCTCAAAACGGTAATCCCCTCCACAGGATCATCCATCCCCCAAACCAGAAGCGGTTCAAGGGAGTTCAACGTTGGAATGTTGGGATAGCATATTCCTCCGAAGCCTAGCGGATTATCCAGCGCTTTTTGGATGATCGTTGAAATCGCTAAACGATGGGGGGTATCGCTGTTATCTGTTAGAATTTTATTGACTATCGTCGGAAATTTGGCAACAATATCTTGAGTTGTAGCCGCTTGTAGCAGCTCCGTCATATAACCTTGAAGCGCACGGGTTGAAATCCTCGGATTTGCCATCAATTTGCCCAGAAGCCGGATACCGGGAGCAGGATAAAACTGCACATCAGGGCTGCTGGGAGGAGGGGTATTCATCGTGATAAGACCGTCAAGACGAGAGATTTGCTCCGTTGCTGGGCAGAGGGTCCATGCTCCCCCCAAATCATGTACCACCGGGATAAATCGCTGAATCCCAAGTTTATCCGCAAATTTAAAAGGAACACGGTTCAAACCCGTTTCTGTATAGTCAAACGACCCAGGTGCCGGTGTATCACTTTTCCCATAACCCGGAAAAGTAAGGGCATACGAATCGGCATTCGTCAGATCGTTTAATATTTCCAATACAGGCTTCCAAATCTCATGTGAGACGGTCTGTCCGTGGAAAAATATGAGGGTTTGAAAGGGGAGAGAGGGATTGGCGGGCAAAGTATGAAAATAATGAATTTGGATGGGAGTGCCATCCAGCTCAATTGTGGTAAAATGTTCAGTCTGGGCAAAAACGAAACCGCTGAGACTCAAAGCTAAAGAGAGAATGCTCGTTAAAGTCATTCTCTTAAAAGTAACTCCCTTTTTCATAATACTGACCTTTCGCATTTTTTTAGTGATTCCACGCAATACGTAATACGTTCCCGGCATTCAGTCATCACGCGGTCTCTTGATTCCCGCTGACTTCCATGGACTTGCCGGTGAGCCCATGCTTCACCTTTGGCGTGATTTTCGTCGATGGCTGATTGGCAGGTGCTCCCACAGTCCATCCATCTTGTTTATCCGCGTCACCCTCTTTGAAGTTGTCGAAGTTTTGCTGATAATAGCTGGCTTGCCCCATTACCACAACGAGACATAGACATAGTAAAAGCGTGGTCGTTAATGATAGACTTAACTTTTTCATCATTGAGTCTCCTTGTGTAATCTGTAGAGCCTGCATTGACCGAAGCCAAATAAGTGTCGATTTTCCACAATCGACGATTCCGTTTGTCGAGGTCTGAATCTCGACTACAAATTTCATGCGTAAATCTTCTCAATATTTTCCTTCATTGTAGCAGAACAGATGGAAAAAGTCAATCGATTTCATGGGTGGGAGACCCTATTTTTTGCCAAATCATTCTGGAACCGATGCGGAGGTGCCCAACTCAGGCCTTGGGGCAGATGGACGTTAGGGGATGCTCCGTGTCACGGAGAGGCGATGGCCCAATCTTCGACCTTGAGGTTGGGGACTTGGGCAAAGTCGCGGACATTGCGGGTGACAACCGTGAAGCCGTGCAGAAGAGCGATGGCGGCAATGCGAAGGTCCTGGCTGCTGATACGGATGCGTTGCCTCTGCAATTGCCGAAAGATAGCGTCAACTTCCTCGTTGTAGGGCAGGAGAGTCCACTGGCTGAAGTAGTAAACAGTTTGGATGAGAGCCGCATGAGCTTGGGCTGACCTGCGCGGGTCGTTCCGGTATCTGTTGATGGAAGCCAGCCGTCCCTTCAATTGCTCCTCGACCGTAACCGATGTGGTGAAGAGGTGTTCACGGGACGTGCTTTGAACTTTCACGCTGAGGATTGGGTGTCTGTTTTGGTCGTGTGTGATGGCGTCGGTGTCGAGGATAAACATCCCTTTGCCTCCTCTTCCTGGCGAATGAGGGCGTCGATTTCTTCGTTGGTTCGCCGGTAGTCTTCCTCGCGCTGTTGTCGCAGGATTTCGCGGAACTCCTCAAACAGGGGGTCATCCTTAAAGAGCCCTGACACTTGCGACGGATGGCTGCCTTCGGGCGGCCGGTAGATGTAGCGGCTATCAAGCTTGCCTTGGGTTGTCGTTGGCTTTGGTTTCCTTTTTCGGGGCATCGAATTCACCTTTCTGTTCTTTTTCTTTTATGATACCATATTGGCTCTGTTGAGGCAAGTCGATCTGTGAGTCGTCCCGATCTTACGGAGATTCACTTCATCTGTATAGTGCGCAGTGACGGTTTAGAAATAAGACCGCCCGAGCGCGTTCCCAGCGCCAAAGGCGTTGTAAGGCACACCGACGGGCAGGCTTCGGAATCCCCATGTTCCGGTCGTGGCGTCATAACCGAGCCCGACTGAAGCGGCAGGTTCTGTGATTAAGTTAATCTGAAAGGTGAAATCTTGACGCACATTATTATACGGAGTCGGTTCCTTGGGCTTGATTCCAGTTCGATTCCAAGAAATTCGTAAATCCCAGTCATGGAGGTTTCGTCGTATCGTGGCCCGTTGTGAATAAAACTGCTTCTCAATCCAGTCATAATCCGCACTGAGTTCAAACTCTAATAACTGGCTCGGACGGTATCGAAGACTCCCATTGATGCTTCGGGAGGCAAATTGTGTTCTTTTACTGAAGGCATTTCCAAGTGCCACATCCCACTTCTGTCGCCGATAACTGAGGTTAGATCGAATACCGACCTGTTTGAACCGTTTTCTATCAATGGGCGATTCATTCGGATCATGGGTCGTCCGAACGATAATATTCAAGTTACGGCTTGCCAGGGGAACAATGGTGAATGTGCTTTCAACGGGAACATATTTGCGATTGTTTAACGCCTCAACCGGAGTGAAATCGGCGGTCAATCGCGTGTCAAAATTAAAAACACGGAGCGCAGATTGGCTCCGACGGGTCTTCACTTCGATGCTGGTATCGAAATTAAAAAAGAGCCTTTTTGTTTCAAAGAAGTAGGCGCTGGATCCAAATGGATAAAGATTCTCTTCTCTATTGACGGAGGGTGCATAATCGAGTGTCACCGACGAGTTGATTTGGTGGCGCATCCGACGCAGCCCTGGAATGAAACCGATGTCATAGATGCGAAAAAGCGTATTGCTGGCAGTTGCCCGCGTACTATATGCGCTACGGAAGATATTACGATTTCCAAGCCGGTCTTTGGCGTGCCAGATGAGTTTGTCTTGAAAATTCAGATCGAGGCGTAGTTCGCGATTGGGCGTAACTTTCAGTGTGGATTGCTTGCGAAGGTCAAAACCGAGATTCGTCGTTTGCAAAAAGACATCGCGCTCGCTCTGATACCGTTGACGAAAGAAGTTATCAAATTCAAAGTCGAGGTCAAAGCTGGTGTCTTCAAGGGTTGGAAAGGCAAACATCGAAAGAATCGGGAGGTCCGTATGTAACTTTTCAGCCACTTTAGTCAGTCCAGAGTTGGCAGTTTTGAACAAGGGGAGGCCATTCAAACGCATACGTGAAAGTGAAAGGGTGAGCTCAGGTAGCTTCTGCAAGGTTGTTGTCCCTTCACCCGTGAGATCTAAGGTGTGGTCAACCTGCAAACGCCCCAGGAACTCCCCGATTGTCTTATTTGAAAACCTCAAATTTTTGGTTTCCGGGTCCCGATCGTCAAGGTCCAGCGCCGAAAAGGCTGACCCCCATGTCAATACCCCAAAAGATTTGATGAGTGACTCTGATTCTCCAAAGCCTTCCTTGAAATTCCTCGCTTGCCATTCTACGCGGCTTACGAAACTCACGGGCCGTCTTCCTTGTTCCCGATTGTCCCAAGGGGTGTAGATACTCTGGTAGTGCCCCCACCGCAAAGCCCATCGCTGGCCAGTTCTGAAAGCGTCTTGACGGGAGAATGAATATTCATCGTTGGTATAGAAATACAGGTCCCCCCTGTATGTCCGTTTCTTATCCACCTTGATGAGATGATACCCCTTGCGAGTTTTGATGACGCCGCTCGCCTCTCCCCGATCTAACTGCTGGGCTTGAGAGGAGACTGCCCGCGCATCTTCCCAACTGCCTCGAAAGCCGTGCTGAATGTAAACTTTTTCCTTCTTCTCTTTTCCGCCCTCTTGACCCCCCCCGCCCGCGGGGGGGATGTTGGATTCTCCTGTGGTCCCCCGCGTGGACGGGGGGGGGGGGACTTCAGGTTCATTGGATTGCGTATTATCTCTTTGTCCCTCTGTTCCCTTGTCTCCTTCCCTTCCTTCTTTTCCTTCCTTTCCTTCCTTTCCTTCCCTTCCTTCCACCCTTCCACCCTTCCCTTTTTGCTCCCCTTCTCCGCTTCTCAAGGGTTCGGCGGGAGCCTCACCCTCCCTTCCCCGCTTTAATTTCTCGTTTTCTTTTTTCATCGCCTCCCATTCTGCTTCAAATTGGCGAGCCACCTCCTCAAAAGTCGGCGTCGGCTGTTTTTCAATCAACTGGAAGATATAGACCCCTCGATTGGTCTGTATGACCGTTGGGATGACGTCGCCTGGCTTTTCCAGCCGCCGCACCGAATATCTCCACTGTGGGTCCATTTCGTTCAGCGGCGTCCAATCGCTCTGGCTCACTTCAACACCTGGGTACGCTGCTGCTAACTGCTCGAAAGATTCCCCGGCGCTGGCACGCTTCTGAATCTCGTTGGCGGTCGCTTGAATAGACGTTCGAGTTTCATCGCTGGGCTGGATGGCGATGTCAATTCGACGGACCTGGATTTCCCGTTCACCGTACACCTCAAGGGCGCGATCTACTTTGAGAATATGAAACGCAAAGTCAGTCCGCAAAATCGAGCTAATCTCCCCCGGTTGGGGCTCGAAGGCGGCCCCTTCTAAGATGGGGTCCAGTCTCGGTTTCCCTTCTGCGTCTTTTTCACCGCGCACGAGAAATCCCATATCGCCGCCCTGAAAACGGGTCTCCTGATGCGCCGAGTCATCCTGAGCAATCTGAGCGAACGTTCTCCGTTCCGCTGTTTGGGGAGCGGCCTCCCCCGTAGAGGTATCGGGTGCCGTGAGCTCTTTGTAAATCTTGTCTGCGGCCTCGCGCGCTCTGGCGATGTCGCCCTCGTGAATCTTGTACTCCAGGAAGATTTGACGCAGTTTATATTTGTCGTATTCCCCCTCCAATCGATCCGATAATTCCTCTGCTTTTTTTTCTAGCTTTGCCCGTTCACCCGGTGTGGCGTCACGGGGAACGGGGATGAAAATCTCTTGAAACTTGACATCATTCACGCGGTATTTTCCATCGAATCCCTCTCCTTTGCCCCGGCGGGCGCTATAATCGAATGACAACGCCCCATCATATCGACGTTGCCGCGAAAGCGGCAGGATGACGCTGAGGAACGGCCCTTGATAGCTATCAGTGCCAAGTTTGACAATCACTTTGGCGACCTTATTCTTGCGAAGATCGCGACGGTAGACCGGAAAATAGAAAAGCGGGACGCCCCCTACCCTGAGCACAATGTTCTTGGCAATGAGCTCTTGGTCGATCTTCACGATAATCTGCGACGCGCTGAAGTAAAAATGCGGATATTTGAGGGGGCATGTTGTGAGAGAACCGCCGCGAATGTAGGATTCTTTCTCATCGACCTTAAAGATTTCAGAACCGCGGTAGTACCATGGGGCGTTGTATGTAAACCCTTCCCGCACGATTCCTTTTTTCGTTTCAAGGTTGAAAATCAATTCATTCGCATGCGTTTCCTCATTTCCGATGATGAGGCGCACGTTACCAGCAGCACGCATCAGATTTTCGTTGAAATCCGCCCAAATATGCTCCGCATACAGCACAACATCCTCATATTTAATCAGTCCGTTGCCGTGGATTTGGACAAAGTTGTTCTGGATGACCATATCATCGCCCTGTCCAATGACCTTACCCTCTTCGGGGGTATTATTCTTGGGGTCGAGCGCTGCCGATGGTTTTTGGCGGGTGGTATCAAGGGAGGTATCTGACGGTTCTTCCGCCTGTGATTCCAAGCCCCCTTCGGGCGGGGAAGCATCTTGTGCGGCCAAATCGCCGGTGGGTGAGAATAAAAAGTAGGCAAGAATCACGATCGATAAAATGGGAAGCGCGAAACGTGACATGTGAAACGTGACATGTGAAACGTGAAACGTGAAACGTGAAACGTGAAACGCGAAACGTGAAACGGAAGGGAAGAAGAATGGAAGAATGGAAGGATGGAAGGATGGGAGGTTGGGGCCCCAATCTTCCAATCTTCCATCTCCCCTCTCCCATTTCTTCCAATCTTCCATCCTTCCCTTGACGCAAGTCAGGAGACATGCGCTACGACTTCCATCCTTCCATTCTTCCATTCCTTCCAATCCCCTTGTCTTTTTGTATTCCTTCGCTACGCTCACGGGTTCCGGCTCTTCAAGCCTATTATTATTCAAGCGGTTTGATTTTGATGAATGCCTGCTCCCGAAGCATATCTGTATACGTCTGCCATTCTGCCTGAAATTTTTGCTCTCGCAACAAGACGCGGATCTGTTCTTTTTCGGCTTCGGTAAGTTCGGGGGGCGTTCGGCTCTCAATCGTGAAAATGTGCAATCCGTATGTTGTTTTAACCGGTGGGGTATGTTGTCCCACAGAAAGTTCTTCGATAATTTTCCGTGTTTCGGGGTTGAGTTCATTGAGGGAGCGAGTGCCAAGAGCCCCACCATTGGCTTTGGTTTCTGTATCATCGGAATAACGTTGAGCAAGAAGGCTAAAATCCTCACCACGGTCTAATTTCTGGAGGATTTCATTGGCGCGGTTATATGTGTCCTGGATTGCCTCTTCACCCGGCTTGAGGGGGCTCACCAGATAACGAAACGCAATCGTTTGATCGTCTTTGCGCTCCACTTTGAACAGGTAAAGCCCATCAGCCCCATCAATGGGTTCACTGATTTCACCGGCGTTTAATGCAGAAAGCGCCGTGCGGAAGGTATCGGAGAGCTTGCCGACATCAGCGTTGGGCAACTCAATCAATGTCCCCACTTGTGATTTGGGATTATTACTCTGAGAATAGCGCCGAGCCAGTGCTTCAAAATCCACGCCAGTTCTTGCTTCCTGAAGGATGGAATCGATCTGTTGGAGCGCAATTTGCCGATCGGCTTCGTTCGGCTTGAAAGCGATGAAGATATGTCTCAAATGCACTTCATCCGTTTTTGTTGTGAATTGAGATTTGTTTTCCTCAAAAAACTTTATCACGTCTGCATCTCTGACCTGGAGTTTCGGGAGAATCCGCCGCATCACGAGTCGTTCTGCCATCAGGTTACGCTTGGCTTGCTCTCGGAAAGACGCCGGCGTGAATCCCTCCTTTTTCAATTGCGTGACGAATTCTTCGTCCGTCTTAATTTTTGATTTGTCCTTAAAGTCTTGGACGTACTGTTCCAATTCGGCATCTGTGACTTCAATTTTTACGGTAAGCGCCGTCTCCACAAGAAGCATTTGGCGGATGAGCCGATCGAGTAATTCCGGACGCTCACTTTTTGCTTTTTCCGTTGCTTCACGCTCGCTGAAACGGTAGACCTGCTGAAGTTCCAAAGCCCGTTGATTCACAATTTCGTCCAACTCCCTCTGCGTGATGACCTCATCGTTGACATAAGCAATAATCTGATCATAGGTGCGAGCGGTTGCCCAATTGATGGTAACGTGAATCATCAATAATAGCATCAGGCATGTGATGCGAAACGAGGTTTTTAGTCGCATGAAAGTTCGCCTCCCATTGTCGTTTCTTATTTAGATTGACTTTGGTAAATAGAAATGTAGCCCAAGATTCTATCTTGGTTTTCGGCGGTTCGATTGCAAATTGCCAACTTAGAAAGTTGGGCTACAACTGGATTCACCGCCTCGACTGCGAGGGACAATGTGTTCAACCGAAAAGCCATGTGGAGCAAAGCGTTCTTGGCTGAAGCAATATTCACAGCAGCCTTGGGCGCGTTCTACTACAGCCTGCCTCTGCTGAGTCGTTATGCGTTTTTCAGGCATAAGAAGAAGGTCGAATCCCCAAGTCTTTCATGAGATCGCTGAGAGAGGTTTTACGCAGACCTGCCAATTCCGCCAAATATTTCAAACGCCGCGCTTGCAGTTCTTCTACTTGTTCGGTCAGGCGTAATAGTTCTTCATATTCGTCTGGCGTAAGCGTTTCCGCCTCTCGTTTATCAATCAATTCGCTATATCGTGCCTGAACTTCAAGCGGCATTCCCTGGTTAATCTTTAACAACAGTTCAGCTTCAGTTTGCGGCAAACTCGGGGCGCGACGTTTCGCTCGTAATGCAAGCACTTGAGACGCAAACTGCTCTAACTCAGACAGGCTTAATTGTTCGGCGGTTTTTAGTAATTCGGGTATAGAATGTGTCTGGATCTGAACGGTAGACATAATTCATCTCTCCTATTTGCGAATGACCATCCGCTTGACAGCGGTGAAATCATCTGTTCTGAGTTGGTAGAAATACATGCCACTAGCAACCCATTCTCCTGCTTCATTTCTGCCATCCCAATACGCAGCGCGTTCTCGGTTCAGGTAATACCCCGCTGGCCGATATCCTAACTCCAACGTCCGCACCAACCTTCCCTGCACATCCCAGATTCGTATCGCGACTTCCGAAGGCTGCGCTAATTGGTACGGAATCCACGTTTCGGGGTTGAAGGGGTTGGGGAAATTGGAAAGCAATCGGGTTCTCTCCGGCATGGACAGGCCCAGAAGTGAACGCAATAGCTCCATCACCTGTCGAAATTCCGCATCGGGGTGACGAGCCGACTCCAGGGCGGACAACACCCGAAGCAACGAAGCCCGTTCGCTGGGCGGCACCGTCCGTTCGACAGGCATCGGCTCACGCGCCAAAGGCGGCGCAGCAGCCGGAGGAAGTGCGCTATACTGCTTGCCGAAGTTGATGCCCACCTTCACAAAGTCAAACACATCCACGCTCCCATCCCGTGCCACGTCTGGATTGGGTCGTGGGGTGCCGGTGATGCTCTTGCCGAAGTTCTGGGCAAGCAGCACAAGATCAAAGATATTCACCACATAGTCCTTATTCACATCCCATTCAGGGGAGGCCACGACCGTGATGCGTCCATTCTCCAGAGTCGGTGTCGAGACCTCTCCCTGCTTTTGAGATGGCAGGAGGATGGGGGCTGTCAGCGTGCCTTGCCCCAGGCCGAAGGTCATCTCGCCGCCCTCCCAGATGCGGAAGCGGAGGGACAGCAGTTCTCCGCCGCCTGTGACGGACGCTTTACTGTCTGACTTCTTTGCCTCCAGTTGCATTGGATTGCCAGATGGCTGCTTCAATTCCGCTGTGAAGAAGTCCCCTTTTTTGACTTCCAGCAACTCCAGCTCAGAAGATGGATAGCGAAGCACCGCAGAGAAGCCGTTCAGTTGGTTAGCCCCCTCCATGCGTACCGAGACCACAATCTCGTTGTTCACCACAGCAGGTATCGCGCGGATGGTCGCTGACGCCACTGGCTTGGGGGTCGGTGTGACCGTGAGGGTATAGGACACCGAGCTATTCACCCACGTTGCGGGCAACGGCTCGACTGCCTCATTGGAAAGTTTGATATTGGAAAACTCAATCGGGCTGGAGCTGGGTTGCTTGATGCGCAGGTGCAACACCGCAAGCGTGCCGTTGCCGTTCACCTCCCCAGGATCTTTCCGTGCGGAGAGCATCCCTTTCACCATCCCCGCCCGGTTGTCAATCGTTGGCGGCTTCCAGAAGGTGGTTCCACCGATACTCTTGAGGAGGTCCCCCTCTGTCACATTCAGCACCTCGAGGATGGCTGGATTAAATCCAATATCCAATTGGAATCCGTAGAGTTTGCGGGCGTCCTGGAGAAGGATAGGAAGATCCACTTCCGGGGGAGGGGGCGGCGTCGTTTCCACCTCCAGTTGCGTTTTCGTGACCTGAATCGCAATCGGATCCGCCATGACCACGTTGGGAGCCTTGAGACTCATACTCCGCGCTTGGGACCAATCGCCCGTTCCGATGACGCCGGTGGCGTTCACCCGCCACCAGTATGGTCCAGGCGCAAGCTTCCCAGCAGGCACCGGATATTCTGTTTGGGCAATCTTGGTCCGTTCGATGACAACCACGCTGAATTTATCATCTTTGGCAATCTGTATCCCGTAAGCAGTTGTGTTCAAAGAGGCTTGCCATTTCAACGTCGGCGTCAAGGTATCCACAAACGCAGCCCCATCCGCAGGAGCGGAAAGCGCAGGCGCTATTGGCCCAATTAGATTGAATGTCCAAACCTCAGACCATTTCCCAAAATCAACCCATCCCACCGTGCGCACCCGCCAGAAGTATGTGCCTACGGCAAGCTGCTCCGTACCGATCTTCAGCGATTCTGCGCCGGTGGAAGCCTCCACCGCCATCTGTGAAAAGTTCTTGTCTTTCGCTATCTGTACTTGATACGTAGCATTCGGCACTTTCCCCCACCCCAGTCCGGGAAGCGCATCGACAAATTGGCTCCCATCTGGAGGTTGGGTAAGGGTTGGAATATCAGCCGTATTCGGTGCCCACACTTTGGCAGTGTTGTCAAAAGACCCCGCCGTCGCTAGCAGCGTCCCATCGGGGCTGAAGGCGACTGAATCGACAGAAGCGTTATGCTTGAGGGTGGCAAGCAGCCTTCCCGACGGCATCTCCCACACTTTGGCGGTCTTGTCTGCTGATCTTGTCGCCAGCAATTTTCCGTCAGGGCTGAAGATGACTGAATCGACATAATCTTCATGCTTGAGGGTGGCAAGCAGCCTACCCGACGGTATATTCCACACTTTAGCTTCATACATTTTTAGGTTAGAATTGTTTTGCCACGTCACCAGTAGCGTCCCATTGGGGCTGAAGATAACTGACTCAACATGCCAGTCATGCTTCAGGGTGGCAAGTAGCACCCCAGAGGGCATCTCCCACACTTTGGCCGTTTTGTCATCTGCCCCTGTCGCCAACAGCATCCCATCGGGGCTGAAGGCAACTGAATTAACATACCAGTCATGCTTCAGGGTGGCAAGTAGCACCCCAGAGGGCATCTCCCACACTTTGGCTGTATAGTCAGAAGACCCCGTCGCCAGCAGCGTTCCATCGGGACTAAAGGTGATTGACTCTATAGGACCATTATGCTTCAGGGTGGCGAGCAGTTTCCCAGAGGGCATCTCCCACACTTTGGCTTCATATATTTTTAGTTGCAAACTGACTGACGTCGTCGTTGCTAGCAGCATCCCATCGGGGCTAAAGGTAAATCTTACCCAATCATCATGCTTGAGGGTGGCAAGCAACTTCCCGGAGGGCATCTCCCACACTTTGACTTCATATATGTGTTTTATCAAATCATCTGACCTCGTCGCCAGCAGCGTCCCATCGGGACTGAAGGCGACTTCATTGACATAATCGTTATGCTTGAGGGTGGCAATCAGCACCCCCGACGGCATCTCCCACACCTTGGCGGTGTTGTCATGAGACCCCGTCGCCAATAGCTTCCCATCGGGGCTGAAGGTCACTGAATTTACCCAATTGTCATGCTTGAGGGTGGCAATTAGCCTCCCCGACGGCATCTCCCACACCTTGGCGGTCTTGTCATAAGACCCCGTCGCCAGTAGCTTCCCATCGGGGCTGAAGGCGACGGAATTGACACCAGCATCATGCTTCAGGGTGATGGGTGTCAACTCCCCCCCAGCAGCGCGGACAGCAAAGGTCAACCCAACAACCAGCCCCCAGCAGCAGATAGGGCACAAACGGGTCACCAGAAACATCAAGAGAAATGAGCGTTTTTTCATCATTGTGCGTCCTCCTTCTTTCGTTTTTTATGAAATGCTGAAATGATAAACCGAAATCTATTGAGTTTGGGTTTAACTCGCCAATGTCATATTAGGCATTCGATCCAATTGTAGCCCAACTTTCTAAGTTGGCCGGCAAAACCGATGATTGGTTCAAACCAAGATAGAATCTTGGGCTACAGTGAAATGTGACATTGGCGAATTAAGCCCAATGCGATTCAGATTTGATGAGCGAAGGGTAGAACACGGATTGATAGGATTGCGCGGATGCCCCCAAATCCGTGTCCTCCTACCAATCCGTTTCTATACCGACATGAGTTGGGGGTTTCCCCGGCAGGTGCAACGGATAGACCAGGAATCCTTCTGGCATTGCCTTGCCAAATCCCTGAACCCTGCCTCGGTGTTAGGTCTATTTTCCCTGACCATTGAGGAATTGCTTGAGTTGTTCCAACTGGTTCGGATCTAGTCCACGGATCACCTCTTCAACCTGAAGTCCGCGCATGCGTTCTTCGGGCTGAAGTCCGCGCATGCGTTCTTCGGGTTGAAGTCCGCGCAACCGTTCTTCGGGAGTCAGGACACGCACGACATCCTCAGGGGTCAGTCCACGCACTCTCTCTTCAGGCGTCATCTGCTTGAGGATTTTTTCTTTTAAGAAAGGAATCAGGTCCTCCCCCGCGGCTTCCGCAAATCGCTTCACGTCCTGTTGGTAGAGAGTAAGCTTTCCACTCATTTCTAACACCTCCTTCATCAGTTCAGGTTTCAGCCACACCGCATAACGGAGATAAAAGGAATCCTCCTCTTCCACAATCCGCTCAAACAACTGGCGGAGTTTCTCCTCTGAAGCGGCAAACAGCAGTAGCAGATAGTTTTTCGGATTAATTTCAAGTTCGTCACAGACAAACAGATGAACGGGCAGGAGATCGGTACTCTTGTAATGCCCGGGTTCCATCTCCTCCCATCTGACATCGTCCGGACAGCGCTCCAACACCTGAGTGGGTCGGCGGGCGGAGACAATGGTCACTGTCATGTCGGACGCGGAGACCTTGTGTTCACCCATATACAGATTTGACCGCCCCAGGATGAGCCGATACTTCCAAAGGGTCAGGGCATCCCCTTCCCCCTTGAACTCGATCTCGTTGTGTTCACGGAAATGGGTGAAAGCCGTTTCCGCGCGGACCCGCTCGATGGCGTCGGGCGATCTCAAAATGACAAGAGCGTCCATGGTGCGCGGCAGTCGGCTCACCTCGACCTCGGTTTGAACGGTCAGGTTCAACCCGTCACAGTGTTTCGTCAGGGCGTCCTTGAAGACCGGGTCGATCTCCTGCCGTTCGGTGGTGGATTCGGTATGGTTGTCAGCGTGCATCAAAGCTCCCTCCCCGCCTCATGATATGCTTTTAGGTCCCGCGCCTCCAACTCCGCGACCAGGGAGCGCACGTCAGCACGGTCGGCTTGCCGTTCGCGCAGCAACGCTTCCACTTGCCGGTTCTGGGATCCGAGCGCCTCGCGTTCTTGTTGAATACGTTCCGTTGCAGGAGTCAGGTAAGTGGCTTCCCGTGCATCCAACTCCTGTGTGAGTGCTGCCAGTTCCGTCCGTTCGGCATCGGTCAATGTGCCACGCCGTTCGGCACCGCGTCGCGCATTGAAGCGGTCTTGCTTGTCGTTATCCCACATCATGGTCCCTCCATCGAATCATTCTGAATGGTTCCTCTCACTTCTAAACACACCTATACAGTGAATCCGCCAACCGCCGGATGGGTGAATTTGAAAAATAGATCCTGGTCTACAGGAAAATTGTTGAGTCATCTATCTGCTGAGGAATACCCTCATGCGGCTTCAATGTGGATTTCAATGATCGCTTTCTTGTTGATGCGAATGCACTTATCTTCTAGTGTTGCGCCTTCGACGGCATGCGGAACAAATTCGCCATCCGCCACATGTCCTTTAATTAAGACGCGCTCTGGCAAGTTCGCTTCGTCCATCGCCTTCAACGCGGTAAAGAACTCGGACGCGGACATCTGATCGAACGCCTCACTGAGCACGAAATCCATCATGCCTTCTAACTCCTGCTCAGAAAGTTCACCCAATCGCTTTTCTTTCATTAGACTTCCTCCTTTCACTGCACACGCAGAACACGTTGTTTCCATTCTGCGTAAGTAATGACGATTAGTACCTCATCACGCGCTATCAGTTGTAGCGGCGTCGGCAACAACGACGCCACATCGTCCAACTCGCACGGCATTGTGTCGCCGTCAAGCACCCTCCACACGGTCGGTTTCAACATGGCAATATCCGGCCACACCCGTCGCACCACATTGTAGATGCGGACAAGATAGAAATCGTTCATCAACGGATAACTGCGGGCAGCATGCAAGAAATAGGTGCTGGTTTTTACATCACCATGAAAGCCAAGCACTGTCAAATCATACGGTGAAAATCGCTCATTCCGCCGCCGCAAATCGTGGGCAACAAACTCAATACCGCTATGTTCCAAATCACGAAACACCACAACTTCTTGGATGTATCCCTTCCCCAACGAACCCCACCAGTAACCACAAAACGTGACCAGACACTGCTGCTCAATGTCGCCCACCAATTGAACGTCCATTGTCCGCAAAGCATTCACAATGTGTTGCCACGCATCCCGCAAGAGTTGATGGCCTGTGGCTTCTGGAGAATGGGCAGTCAGCAGTTGATGAAGAAATGAGGCGGCGTATTTGTCTTCGATTTCTGTCCTGTAAAACGCAGCAAATGTTTTCGTTTGCCCGCGCACTGTGATAGTGCTTGCACCCAACTCGTCGAACACTTCTAAAGCACGAAGCCGCTCCTCTGGCAGAAGCGAGCGCGGCATGAGCAGATACCGAATCGCCAAGGTACGGCCTGCATCTGATAAGCGCGCGTGGAGCGCAATCTGAATTGGTCTGGTATTTTTCAACGTCTGTCTGCCTCATTCACTATACACGGATAATCGCGTCGGATAAAAATCCGCATGAGGCAAAACTGACCATGCGGATTCTTCCTCAATCAGCGGAGCTTTTCGATTCCATTACCGGATTCGGGAGTCTATCATACCTTCGAGAGGGCGTCAATCAAAAAACAGAACCACCGGCGATTAGCCATCAGTTTACCAGAGATGCAAAGCCTCCCCTAACCAGATAGGCTTTGCTCTTGCAACGATGCCAATACTTGTTCACACAATTTGCTACTAATCCAGATGTCTGGTCGGGCAGCGATTTCTCGGATCAACAACTCCGTCTGGGCAATGGTCAGCAACCGTGCACGATATGCCTGCACCAGGATGCCTAACGTACCATGCAGCCGCAGTTTCAAACGACGGGCTTCAGTACGAGCAACCTCATCGTCCAGAAGCACCAGGGGGTCTTTCAGTGTTTGTGCCAGTGCTAACACGGCTCTCTCACCGGGGTGCAGAATCACTGATGGCGTATATGCGGACAGAACATCAGACGGTATGTCCACTATTGGCCACTCCTGACGTTGCCAGAACAGACGCACTGTCAGTGCATCAGGCGCACCGTATGCCAGCCCGCGTGTTACAACCTCATCGTATATGATACGCGGAATCTGAACTTCGCCATACAGGTCCGCTAAAAGTTCCAGCCGGTTGAGCTTGCCTAACGCCATTAGCGGCCCCGCATTGCACAGGACGATTGACTCGGTATTCAACTGAGTTCCTCCGCCAAAGTTTCAACACTAAAAGGTGGATCCATACCGCGCGCGTAAGCATGACGAGCTAGCTCCGATAAGGAAACCCCTGCTTGATGAGCGGCTGCGCCAAATGATATGTCGCCCCGAGCATACTGTTGCAGCGCATGTTCTATTTTTACTGCCTGCAACCCACGCGCTAAGACCTCGGCCAGAAATTCCTGGTTGACCAACCTCAATTCTCGTTCCAGGAAATCTGGAATGTTCAGCGTTAAGACATTTGTAGACATCATATCCCTCCTAACTTTGTCCTTTGTGATCGAGTGGACATTGGTACACTACCTTAACCCCTGAGAAACGTAAAACGTGAAACGTGATAGGTGATACACATCACGTTTCACGTTTTCACGCTTTACTTTTCTTTTTCAGGCGTTGAAGGGGTAGGGGAGGAAGATTCGCCTTCGGCACCCTCCGCTTTAGGCTTTGGCGTTTCAGGAATTCGATCGGTATACGTTTTGACCTTCGCCCGTTCGCGAAGTTGAGACAGCCAGCTTTTCATGAGAGCCTCGCGCTTTTCACGTTCAGCCGCTCTTTCCACGCTCCGACGCACATCTTCTTCATCGAACGCCTTTTGGCGCTCCTGTTTGTGTTCCTCTTTGCGGAAGAGCATATAGTAGTGTTGGTCTTGAACGTCAACATAGATGATATCTGGGTTCATCTGACCTACTTCCGCAGCAAACGCGGCATCGACGAAAGGTTGTGCCCCCTGCGGATAGCCGCTACGGGTCATATAGCCTGTGTCGCCCGGTTTTTCGGGATTCGCCCCTGGGCCGGTCAATTCCCCTTTGTCGGACAGCTCCTTGGCAACTTCAGCGATGTCTTTGCCGCCTTGGATCTCCTGGAGCACCTCTTTCGCGCGTTCCTCGTTCGTGACGGTAATACACGTTAGCCGAACCTGTTCAGGGTCGATATAATCCCCTTTATGGGACTCATAGTAGAGTCGGTAATCTTCTTCGGTCAGTTTGAGTTTCTGATCGACTTCGAGTCCAGTGACTTTATCGACCATCAATTCGTTCAGATAGGTTTGCACTTTTTTAAGAATTTCAGCGTCCTCATCAAGCTTCCGGTCCTTGGCAAGGTAGAGGATGAGACGACTCTCTGCCATGAGGGTCATATATTCCTCTAACCCTTTTTTATCTTTATACTGTTCCTGTTTGTAGTCCGGAAGTTCGCCAATCTCCAGTAGCATTTCTTCAAGCGTAATTTGATGTTTTCCCTCCCAATTAAATTCCGCAATCACCGTTCCCTCTGCACCGGTTGCCTTTCCACCACATGCGTTGAAAGAGAAACTGGCTGCAACGGCTGCGATCAAAATGAAAGATATAATTCCGATTGTCTTCTTCACAGTTATACCTCCTTGGATTGTCGATTGTCAATTGTCGATTGTCGATTGGTTCTCTTCTGCTGTTGCCGGCGGAGCGGGGATTCTGTCCGGATAAGTTTTGAGCTGGCCTTTGGAGCTGATTTCTTGGACCCACTCCGTGATTCGACTTCGTTTCTTTTCACGTTCTACAACTCGCTCAATCTTATCCTTGACTTCTTCAAACGCTTGTTGGCGTTCCGGTTTATCCTCCTCTTTGCGGAAGAGCATGTAGTAAGTCTGATCGTTCACGTCAATCTCGAAGACCTCTTGAGTCATTTCGCCAATCTCCTGTGCAAAGATGGCATCGATAAAGGATTGCCAACGTGCGGAGGCATCTCGGGTAAAGAAGCCCGTGTTGCCCGGATCGTTTTTGTTAGAACCGGGGCCGGTCAGCTCCCCTTTTTCCGAAAGCTCCTTTGCCATTTCAACCATGTCTTTACCACCTTTAATCTCCTTCAATACTTCTTGCGCCAGGTCTTCATCTGTGAGCGCAATACAGGTGGCACGCACCTGGGCATTTTCCACATAATCGCCCTTGTGCGCGTCGTAATACTGTCTGAGGTCATCATCTGTATAAGCAATCTTCTGATCGACTTCCAACTCTGTTAGTTTTTCGACCATGAGTTGGTTTCGATAGTCCTCCGCTTTTTTAAGCAACTCCTCGTTTTTACCGAATCCCTTCTCGATAGCAGCGAGTTGCTTTAGCTTTTCATCAATGAACTCTTCCAGATATTCCGCCCTCCCGGCTTTACCCTCGTAGTTCTGTTGGCGGTACATTGGCAACTCCGCGATTGCCGAATTCAACTCAGCGAGCGAAATCTGGTGTTGTTTGCCTCCCCAGTCGAACTGAGCCACAATGATCTGGCTCTCATCCATCGGTTCGGCAGGGTGTTGTGACTGGACAAGCTGCCAACTGGTTAAACTGATGGCTGCAATCACGCCTAAAACAATCAATGTTTTTTTCATAAGATGTTTCTCCTTTCTCATTGTCAATTGATAGTTGATGCTCCTCGTCCCATTGCGAGACGAAGGAGCGGTTAGTACATATCGATTTGAAATTCCCCGTCGTGCGCGGGGTTGGGGATGATTCGCTGACCACGGAGATCAAGCACAAAATCCAACCGCTCCAATGGGAGCTGTCCGATGGGGTTCGGACACTCCTCGGGAACTTCCGCGACATCGAAGGTAGCCGTTCGGCCCATTATTGTGAATCTCTCCTTTGTCTTTAGTATTCCTCATCCTGCCACTCTCCCCCGTGTTCGGGGTTGGGAATAATCTGCTGCCTGCGGAGATCGAGGATGAAATCTAACTCCTCCAGCGGAATTTGTCCAATCAAGTTCGGGCAATCATCAGGAATTTCAGAAACATTAACAGGAGTGTCCCGCCCCATCAGGAAAAGATGAGCCCCCCCATAGATCTTTCGCGTCACCACACCATTGGTCGTGCGGGCTTTCTTTTCTCCCAGAAGAGGTAAGCCAAGCTGTTCTATCACGCTCTTTTTTAGACAGAGCCGCGTTGCACCACTGTCTGCTACTACCTCCGTTTCAATAGAGCGTATTTGTGCTGGAGCTAAGTACCCATCACTGGCCAAAAGTTCATCTTTGAGGTTTTTAACCTGTATTGTTGCAATAATTTTTCCCATTGTAAATCCCTCCTTTGCGTTTAGTATTTCTCTGTACACCACTCCCCAAGGATACAGGATTCGGGATTCATTTGCATCTTGCCTCTTGTATCCTGCATCTTGATTGGGTCTCACATCAACCGCCCCAGGATCCGCTTGAGCGCAAGTAGGAGTGTTTTGCCCTCTAACCCTTTTGTATTGACCACCAGACGCACCGGGGGCGAAAGCGTGAGTCGGCGATCTTGTTGGATGAGCTGAATGAGCTGGTGCGGATCGAATCGAGGTTTCACTGAATCAAAGGTAATCTTGACGCCTTCTTCACCGGCGACAATCGCATCAACGCCAAGCCCCTGACTGAACTGTTTGAGTTCGGCGATTTCGAGCAACATCTCGACCGGTTCAGGAATTTTGCCATATCGATCGGTCATCTCTTCCTCAAGTGCTTTCCGATCGACCCCCGTCTTCAAGGCAGCGATCTTTTTGTAGAGCGAAACCTTCTGCCGACTGTCAGGAACGTACTCGTCGGGCAAATAGGCTTCGACGGGCAAGTTGATTCGCGTTTCGACAGCTTCCTCAATTTTTTCGCCCCGGAGTTTTTGCACGGCTTCTTCAAGCAGTTTGCAGTACAGGTCATAACCGACAGCGGCGATATGACCGTGCTGCTCTGGTCCGAGGATATTTCCTGTTCCACGAATTTCCAAATCTCGGAGGGCGATTTTGAACCCGGACCCGAGGTCGGTGAACTCCTCAATGACCCGCAAGCGTTTTTGCGCGTCTTCGGTGATCGCCCGCCCCTGTGGGTAGAAAAGGTAGCCATAAGCCTGGTGGTCAGCCCGTCCCACTCGTCCACGCAGTTGATAAAGCTGTGCGAGCCCAAGTGCATCGGCTCGGTTAATCAGGATAGTGTTGACATTGGGAATATCAAGCCCCGACTCGATAATCATCGTGCAAACCAAAACGTCGTATTTGAAATGGATGAAATCCAGCATCACCTTTTCCAGTTGACGTTCAGGCATCTGTCCATGTGCCACGCAAACCCGGGCTTGTGGCACAAGCTCTTGAATGGCAGCAGCAATGTTGTCAATACTTTGGACACGGTTGTGGACGAAGAAGACCTGTCCCTCCCGATCCATTTCGCGCAAAAGTGCATCCCTCACCACATCGGGGTTATATTCCATCACATAAGTCTCGATCGGCAGACGGTTTTCAGGGGGCGTGTTAATCGTACTAAAATCGCGGATGCCAATCAGGGACATGTGCAGCGTGCGGGGGATGGGCGTTGCCGTCAGGGTCAACACATCAACCACCTGCTTAATCTGTTTGATTTTCTCCTTATGCCTGACTCCAAAGCGATGCTCTTCATCGACCACAAGCAGCCCTAAATCGTGGAACTTGATATTATTTGATAGCAAGCTGTGAGTGCCGATGACAATATCCACCACCCCTTTTGCTAAACCTTCTTTCACCATTTTCGCTTCCTTATCGGTTCGGAAGCGAGTCAGCATTTCCACTTTAACGGGAAATGGCTCAAATCGTTGCTGAAACGTATCAACGTGCTGAAGCGCGAGGATTGTCGTCGGAACAAGGACAGCAACCTGTTTTCCATCCATCACTGCTTTGAAGGCAGCGCGAAGCGCAATCTCTGTCTTGCCATATCCAACATCTCCACAGACCAGGCGATCCATGGGGCGTAGACGCTCCATATCTGCCTTTACATCCTCAATCGTCTTCAGTTGATCCGGAGTCTCTTCATAAGGGAACAAGGCCTCAAATTCCCGCTGCCAAGGTGCATCTGCCGAAAACGCATAGCCTTCGCGCGATTCACGGATGGCATAGAGTTGAAGCAGTTCTTCAGCCATCCGCTCAATCGATGCTTTTACTCTGGCTTTGACACGACTCCATGATGTTCCGCCGAGCTTATCAAGCCGTAGTTTCGCATCCTCTGTTCCACCAATATACTTTTGAACCAGGTCGATCTGATACGTGGGGACATAAAGCATATCCCCATCCGCGTACTTCAACACCAGGAAATCTTGGGGCTTTCCGTCAATATCAAGGCGGCGAATCCCTATATAAATACCGATTCCGTGTGACACATGCACAACGTAGTCGCCTTCCTTGAGGTCGATCAAACTCAGGATGGGCGCACCCAGATCTGTAATC
Organism: uncultured bacterium; assembly: GCA_964577695.1. Taxonomy (GTDB): domain Bacteria; phylum Poribacteria; class WGA-4E; order WGA-4E; family PCPOR2b; genus CAZOAL01. The sequence continues at coordinate 130,759 of CAZOAL010000019.1, forward strand.
GGGGGGGTACGATGGCGACGACGGCCTTCACGCCCAAAGACCTCATCTTCAGAGATGATAACGTGCTTGATTTGCTCATTCAGGAATCCCTCACTGATGCTGCCAATCCTCACGGCGGTTTGAGTTTCGGGCAGATTCCGGTCGGTTAAAATCTCGCTCAACCGGTTGGCCCCCTTGGCATTCTCACAGAAGATGTTGATGAAGTAGCCCTGGTCCGTCCACGCTTTAATCTGGTCCATGACCATCTGATAATTACCACGCTGTAGACCTGTCGGATGCATATCAAAATTGATTTCCGTGATGCGTTCACCGGGCGTGGGCGGCGCCAAGGAGGTACGAATGAGCGGGTAGGTCTGTAGCGCAGAGATCACCGATTCAAACGATACATAAGTCTCATCGGGTGACACCATGAACTGATCAAATTCAAGTTTTCTATCGTAAAGGGCTTTCGCACTCTCAATGATTCGCTGCCCTTCACGAGCCATCCAAACCGGTTCGATCAGGACGACGATGCTTTGAGCGGGGAGGTAATCCGTGAGCAGGCTGGCATCCGCGTATAACATTGGGAGGAGGGCTTCGACCCCTTCCAGGTCTATTCCCGTTTCGAGGCGTTGGGTGATTGCGTTGACCGCGTTTCTATATTTGGGCGATTCGTTCGCCTGGATGAGTTCCTCCGCGCGCCCCTTCCACTGATCGAGGGCTTCAGGGGAGAGAATCACTTCACGCATCGGACTCAAAGTGATAGACTCCTGATTCTTGATAGAGCGCTGTGAAGACGGGTCAAAGGTGCGAATGGCCTCGATCTCATCGCCAAAGAGGTCAATGCGGATGGGAGCAGCAGCGGTCAATGGATAGACATCCAGAATGTCCCCCCGGCGAGCGAACTCTCCTTTGACCTCAACCAGATCAACCCGTCGATAGCCACTGCGCAGGAGTAGCTCCACAACTTCGTCCGGGTTAATCTCATCGCCAACGTGCAAGGTGCGGAAAACGGATTCCAGGACGGATTGGGGGAGGGTTTTGTGCATCAACGCCTTAATCGATGTGGTGATAACCGTGCGACGACCAACCAGCAATTGATGCAAACAGATCAACCGCTCCGCAACGAATTTTTGAGTTGGAGAGATGCCATCGTAAAGAAAGTTTTGCCACTCTGGAAAGAGGAGGGCCCCTTCAAAATCGTAAGCCGGTAGATCTTGAACCACTTTCTCGGCTTCATTTTGTGAAGGCAGGACGATGAGAAAGGAACTATCCGCAAAATCGGTCACCAGGGTGCTGAACAGATAGGCGACTGACGAGCCATGCAAGCCTCTCAGCCACGGTTTCGCACTGTCGGTTTGCATCCAGCGGTTTGTTCGGAGGATTTCAACGAGGGATTGATAGGTGTCTGTCCGACGCAAGAGCTCTTTCATAAAGCAGATTAGATGAGGGATGGTCATAATTCGCCGGTGGTTGAGTTGTAGCCCAAGATTCTATCTTGGCCCCTGGCGCAAGGGCCAAGTTAGAAACTTGGGCTACGATTGCCTCCCCTGGGAATTATGACCAACCCCCGATTAGATACTTAATTGACAAAATCCACCTTTTCCAGGGTGCCAATCAGCCGACCAACTTGAGTGTCGGCTTCGATTCTGACAGGAATACGGCGCTTGTCGTTCGTTAGCCACATCAGATAGCCGTGTGAAGTACGCAACGCCAACGTTTCCACACGCCCCAGCGCCTCTGTCTTCATCACTTCGCGACGATAGATCGTGACCGTTACATCTTGGGGTTTATCTTTAACCAGTACAGAAAACATGTAGGTTTGCCCCACTTTTAGCTGCTTTAATCTGACAAAATAAACCATCGACAGTTCATCCTGTATACCGATTGGGACTTCAATACACTTGCTGTCCCGGTTTTTGGAATATTGAGCGCACCCTTTGAGGTCAAAATCAACTTTGACTTGCGCTCGATATTTTCGATCTTCTAGGATTTTCACATGCCGCACCGGGTAGAGCTGATCTGTTGTGACGTAGCTTTCCTTCCAGTCGCGAAAATGATATAATTTTGCAAACACGCCATCCGTCTGCGATTCTGAAGTCAGATGGTAAACATGGTATCCATTCAGCGTTGTTTCTTGAGCTACTTTGGTGATCTGTTTTCCAGCCGGTAAACCCGCAATTTTGACACTGTAGGTCAGGATTTCGCCGACTCGAATGGGGAGTGGCTCAAGGTTTGTGGCTTCCAGCAATGGAAATGTTAAAGCGGTCAATGAAAAACTCAAAACCATTAAATAAGCGCAAAGCGGGATTTTGGCAGGGTGCACGAGTCAGGCTCCTAAAATCGGTGAGTTACTGTGAGATAAGTGTCTCCATTAACTGTTTGTTGCACCTGCGCCGGAAATCTTCGCTCATTATACCGATTGACCGCTTGGGCAGCATCAAAAATGTTCCAGATGTAGACACCGATTCCGCTTGCAAGAAATACAGTCCCGAGTGTGGCATGACTTCGCGCTCTCACATACCCTTGGTCGGTCGTCAAAAAATCGTTGCTGTATGGATCGGAAAATCCTGTGGCGAAGCGATCCGCCCGGTCATCATAATGCACCGCGCGAACCAAGTTGCGCCCTGCCACCGACAGCAATCCAATCTCTGCAATGAGAAAAGCGACCCCTTTCCCCGGACTGCCCGCATAAGTTTGGCCAAGACCGGGCAGTGTTGCTGACAAAAGCGTTGCCGTTCGGACCCCCTTCGGCGGATAGTACTTAGGAGCATGAGATCGAAAAAGTGGATAAGTGGGTTGATCTACTTTCGGCTCTGTTTTTTGGCGCGACGTGGTATATTTTGAAGTAGCAATTTTTCCTGGTACACTGCTACCTTCTAGCACTGGATTCCCCGCTGGAGTCTTGATTGTATCTTCAGAAATACTCCGAGTTTCTTCAGGTGGTTCCGCCGACCAGCTATTCCAACCCAGCGTGAAGCAAAGAAAAAAAACGAGAAAACGAAAAAACGAGAAAACGAAAAATTTCTTCATTTTTTCCTCCATACCTGAAAAGTGATTCATGATTTTTGTGATGTTGAGCAGGCAAAGAAAGGGTACTCGTGTTTATGGCAACATACGCACCAAGTTAAGAAGATCCTGGGGTGATGGACGCTTCCCAACCGCCCCAATCTCAAGAAATGTCATTCTGAACGTAGTGAAGAATCTGGCTAACAGCTCAAGTCCACTTTAGTGGACTGAAAACTGGCCTGAGTCGTCTTCAGACGACTTCGGCTATGAGCCTGCGAATTGATTCGCAGGCTGATGCGTATGGGTACTTGTGTTTATGACAACATTCAACCTATGCTTCTTTACCAGCACTTTCTCTCTCTTTCCGCATTTGCGAACGGACTTTTGCAATAATCTGAGGAATATCCGATTCGGTATAACCTGCTGCATCAAATCCTTGTCGGACTTCTTGCATCGCTTCTTCAAACCGTGCGATACTTAACGGGTTATCGTCGTCGATAGGCTCGTCCCCATCTTCCTCGAAGGTGATAAACCCATCAACACCGATTCTGAGTGTTTTGACAAGCGCATTTAATTCGTCAATCGTCATGCTCCTATCCCCACGCAATTTTCGTGATAGTGTATTGGGACACATCTTCAGCTTTTGAGCGACCTCCTTCATCTGTCCATACTTAATGTGCTCTCGCAAGCGTGCAAGATTCACCTGCACTGTCTTCATGTCAAATCACCTCGTTTATACTTACCTAAACTCGTTAGACTTCTCACACGCGCTCTGAAGGCCCACATTCAAACCGAAAGGGGACGGCTGATCGCTCCCGCCCTTATTCTTCTCAACTTCCTCACCAGAGCGTCACCTTTTCCGGCTTTCTGGCTTTCCGGCTTTCTGGTTTTCCGGGTATAGCGAAGGGGCAAGTTCCGGGTTATCCGGATCAATCTGGTACGCCCAATCAAAAGTGACCGAATTGTCAGAAACAGAAACAACATGAATCTTGGCATAGTTTCCGTCGGGGGTATAGAAAACATAAACGTGACCCGGAAGAAGCTCAACAAATAAGGCTGTGAACCCTTGCACAGGTGAAACATCCAGGTCGTCGAAACTTTCATGGTAGCCCATGTCCTGCATCTCGGTTAAATTATCTGAGTACAGGTAGCTGACATTGATGACGATGTCGAATCCAAAATAGACATCGGTAGTGAGCGTGTTCCAAGCGATCGCCCCTCTTTCAGGTCGCGAGAAATCAAAACCGCTCCGTTCTGGAAAAAGGGTGAACTCATTCAACGTAACATTATTGCCGGACGGGCGTGGCGTATCCGAAACCTTCTCTGGACTTAAATCGCTTTCGTTACCATCGTGGTCAAAGGCGGAAATTGCGTAGAAATAGGTGGTTCCGTTACGAACATCACGGTCAACATATCGGACTTCGCCTGAAGAGACCTGTGTCAGAAGATCGAAATTCTCATTATCTCCGCTCCGCCAGATCTTATACCCAGCGAGATCCCGCTCCCCATTCGGGAACCACTCGATCGTCACCTGGCCATCGCCGGTGATGCTGAACACTCCCCGTGGTATAGCGGGCGGTTCTGTATCGGGTGCCACTGAATTGTTAGAATCACAACCCAACGCCCAAAACAACGGAGTTATCAGAAGAAATGCGGCGAAAATTCGGTGTACATGCGTCAACATAAGTTTTTCTCCTTTTGGGGTTATTTCACATCAGTAGTTGTATTCGATCTGGAAGCACCTTATGCGTTCAGTCCTAAAGCACAAACCGCAAAATAATATCACAACCGTCCCTGTTGTGCAAGGATGAATTGAGGCAGTCCTCTTTGGAAATTTTGAAGGCAAATCGGCATGTTTCAGAAAACGGTTGACACTTCGAGAACCCGTAAAACGTAAAACGTAAGTCAGCCCCCTTTACGTTTTACGCATTACGCCACGGTTTATAACTTGAAAGCCGCTCGCAGTTTTAATCCTTCTTCAGCCTTCCCCTCAAATTTAAGTTTCCCCTGAAATAGGGCGACTTCAATTCGCTTTTTCCCCAACAAGATCGCCGCCCAGGTCCCGGCGGGAATTCTCAGCATGAGATTCGCATTTTCCGGCATTTCACCGGTTCGGAGCGCTGCCTTGCCGTCAACGATGTAAAGCCCAAATTTCTCTTCCTTTGTGGTTCCATCTGCCGTCAAATGAAGGCCGACGACCGTCTCCCAGTCAAGGGCGGCGGAAGGGTCGAATCGAACCATGAGTTGTTCTGTCAAGGATTTTGCTTGCGGTGCGTATCTGGACAGATTTTCGCCAAGTCCCCAAAAAGAGAACTTTCCACGGCTAAAGCTAGACGCTTTCAACTCTCGGCGCTTCCGTCGCCAGGCATAAAAGGATGGGAAGAATCTGTCCAACTCATCAAGGTATACCTCACGGCGTCTTTGGGCGGCTTTCTGAATCGCCAGGGCAAACCGCAATATTTCACGCCCCTGTTCCCCCGTAAGGAGGGGAGCTTGTCGCCCCTGAATCGCTTCTATAAAATTCCGGGTTGCTCCGATGAACCCTTCACTCCAATCCGATTTGACATCTGAAATGTGCCTCATGGACTTGCCATCAAAAACGCTCATGACCGGGCCTTCGTGAATATTGCCCGTGCATCGATGGATGAAAATAATGCCACGGTCGCCGGTGACCTCAATCCATTCATCGTTGGCGTAGTATTTCGAGGGGATGGGCATATCCGCGGCATGGGCGAAATCGCACACGCCGTACCTCTTGCCCCCTTTGTATTTCCACATCATGACAGCGGGACAATCGACCACACCATCTGCGGAATCAATCCAGCCAGAAACGCGCTCGACTTCCCCTAGCAAAAACCAGGCGGTGGACCACAGGTGATGTCCGTGGTCAAACGTATCAATGCCTCTTCCTTCGGCAGTTTCTTTCATCCGCCATTCCCAGGCAGCCGCCGGCACCTTCCATCCTCCGGAGGGCCCACCGATGAACTTGATTCTGATATTGATAGGCTCACCAATATCGCCGTTTTCTATCATCTTTTTGGCAAGCATAATGGGCGGGTAGAAAACATAGTTCTCTGTGACTTTGTAGACAACACCTGCCTTTTGGGTTTCAGCCAGCATACGGTCAGCGCTGGGGAGGCTGATGGACATCGGCTTTTGGACGGCGATATGCTTTTTCGCCTCGGCTGCTTCCACCACCATTGTCTCATGCAGATGATGGGGGGTGAGAATCTCGACCGCATCGACATCTGGGGCTCGTAACATCTCGCGGAAGTCCGTATAAGATTTCACCGCATTCCATTCCCTTTTTCTCGCTTCAGCGACCTCCGGGTTGGAATCGCAAACGGCAAAGATTCGAGCGCCTTCGGTGGACTGGTAACCCAGGTAGTGAAGGTCTGCGATACGTCCGCAACCAATAATGCCAACATTCAACTTTTGCATGGGACAACTTGAATACGAAACCTATAAACGGCTCGGAGTGCGCATCGGAAAATTACACAGGTAGGCACCGTGACTTGCAAGCGTGAAACGTGAAACGTGAAAGGAAGGATGGGAAGAAAAGGAAGGAAAGGAAGGATGGAAGATGAACCACTTCCCCCCTTCCTTTCGTCTTGCGTTTTAGGTTTTACGCATTACGTTTCAGGGCAACCTGAAGACAACAGCAAGGGTTGCTTAGAATCCCATCAGTCCACAGCAGCGACGGCACACCGGCATGATTCCCTCTGTGCTAATGGATTTTCTAAATTTCATCGCTTTTTCGTTATTCCACATATCTGTGACAGAATCCGTTTTGATGTTACCGATGATATAGTCGTGATAATCACGGCAGAGGCTTACATCGCCATTGCTGTCGATTTCCATCGTCATATAGACGCTGACGCACTGATTGTAACCGAAAACCTCGTGATGGTCAGTATAGTATTGCTGAATCTCCTCTCGCGTGTTGATCCTCGGCATCATCATCGGCGGACACCGACGTTGCACTTTCGAGAGCGTCTCCATCTCCTCAAATTTATCGAAGATAATGCCGTGGTCGAAATCTTTCCATGTGCCGATCCAGCCGTAGTGGGTTTGGGGTTTGAAACCGAAACGACGCTCAAAATCTTCCGTGTGCCTCTGCGCGGAATGCGAATCAATCCACCAGGTCAGGTAGAGGATGTGGGCGTCTGCGTACTGGCTTGTGAATTTGTAGAGGTCCACAATATAGTCGATGTTATATCGGGTGATACAACTCAGTGGAACAATATAAGGAAATGCAAGATTCCGTCGCTCCTTTTCTTCCTTCACCGTCTCAAGTGCCGCCTTCACATCCTTGAAGTTGTCGTAGTTTTCTGTGACGCCGGGGCGTTGGTTGTTGTGAATCTCCGCATTGGGGCCATCAACGCTCAAGTAGAGAATCTTGCAGGTATCAATAATGTCATCGGCGCGTCTGGCGACATTCGTGGCATTGCTCACCAGCGAGATCGGCATCCCTCGCTCTTTGATATAATGCATAATGTCGAGGATACCGGGATAGAGCATCGGTTCGCCGCCCCAGATGTACCAAACCGGCGACCAGCCCGCATCAACAATTTGGTCTACGAATCTTTTGTAAATTTCAACGGGCACCTCCCGTTGTTTCAAATCTTTGAGAGATTCCCCAAGCAGATAACCGTTATCTCCCCATTGACCGCAGGAGTGACAGCGCAAGTTACACATATCTGTGATGCGTAAACTGACCAGTTGCACACTGTCTCCCTTACCATGTTTCGCACCCAATGGGTGTCGCCAATTAAAACTCTCCTTCGCCATCTGATACTTGAGGAGGGCGTAAGAGGTTGCCCAATCATCTGACATAGCAGTCGCCAGTTGATTGACGAAAAAACGGGGTGAAACTCGACTTCGAGTTGCCATTGTTCTTCCTTTCTATGTGTATGAAATGTGAAACGTGAAACGTGAAACGTGAAACGTGAAACGTGAAACGTGAGGAAATGAAGTAAATGGAAGAAAATGAGGAAACGAAAGGAAATCAATTTTCTCATTTTCATCCTGCGCTGTTCCTATTTTATTCCCATCCTTCCCTTCCTTCCATTCTTCCATCCTTCCAACCTCTCCTTTCCATCATCATGTAATGCCTGTCACGTTTCACGTTTTACGTTTCACGTCCTTTGTAACCCGTCCTAAAACGCGACATTTCGTAGCTGAAAGAATTTCGTACCGGACGCCGCCCCACACAATCTTGTTCTGAAAGAGCGCGTACAGGGCGTTCAGCCCGGCAACAAACAGGGATATGGGTGTAACCAGAGAAGTTATCCTGATGGTCTCACGGATATGTGGGTCATCTCTCAGCCAACGGGGTAGATTTAAGGTGAAGAGGCGATAACTTTGGATTTCGATAAATGGGACGAAAAGCACGGGCAGAAGCCGTCGATCAAAATAAAAGACAAGTGGAAGGGAGGCCAACACAATCAATGCCTTTGAGAGAAACACCAATAGGGTGATTGCCCACTGGGCTCTAAGTCCCATTCTGAAAGTCATGACTATCTGTCGATTGGTAAATTCCATCATCTGCTTCCATGTCCGATTTGTGGTATGCGTCATCGCAATACAATCAGGAACAAAATGAATTTTGCGCTTGACGTCCCTCACCGCGTGGGTCAGGTTGAGGTCTTCAATGGTTGCGTTATGCCAACGCTGTAACACGTTACCTTCCTCCAGGAGATCGCGGCGAATCGCATTAGAACCGCCCCAAACCATAGTCAATGGGTGGTCGCCCTGCAACGCGATTTGGAAATTAATCCAGACCGCTTCGACCAGCGACGCAAAATTGAAGGTATGCGGCACATAAAATCTTGCCCCCACCGTTGCGCCGATGTTCTTATCTTGAAGCGGTTTAACGAGCAGTGTGAGCCAATCTTTCTGGATAGTCGCGTCTGCATCGACAAAAGCGATAACTTCGACATCATCTGGAAACGCCGAGATTGCGGTCATCAGATTCTGCACTTTTTGGGAGCGCGGCAGAGAATTATTGATGATGTTGGGTGCCAGTAGCACTCGCGCATGGGGGTGCTCCTCGGCGATTTCAAGGAGATGGGGATAGGAAACGTCGTAATCGGACTCCCCTCCGTCCCGTGAGTCTTTGGCCTTTGCATGGGTGACAAAGAAGACCTCGTAATCCCCTGCGTAATCTTGATCGAGTACCCGTTTCACGTTTTCTCCAGTCTTGTCATCCCAACCGTAATGTGGGGCAATGATAGCCGCCTTGGGCGCGTAATCTGGCCTTTTCGTCCTCCTTTCCCGACGGGTGTATAAGAAGGATTGAACGATCAGCAAAATCTCTAAGATGAGAAAAAAATAAGCTGTTGCAATGAGATAAGAAGCCATAGTGTGAGACGTAAAACGTGAAACGTGAAACGTGATTTGTTTGGACACGGTTTCACAATCCAAGATGCAAGATGCAAGATTCAGGATTCATCGTGCGAAAGTGTAATTTGCCACCGTTGGCAGTCTAATCTTGATGACCAAGACGCACAATGAAGAACGCAACCGCTCCCGTTGCGACGATGGCACGTTGTCCCCTGAAAAATACTGTTGCAATTTCCGCAAGATACGGGTAATCTATTCTGGCTTTTCCCGATCATAGTATTTCATCATAACATACTGATGCACATCCGGTCAATACAAAAAATTGGCAAGGATACATCATAAAATAATATTATCAAAAGCGAGATTTGTCAAAGAAAAATAAATCGAAACGAAAAGGAGATTGATTATGCCAGTTTTCACAGCGGATGCGTTGACACAAACGTGTCTGAAAATTTTTCGCGCCATTGGCGTGTCAGCGGCGGAGGCTGAAGCGGTCACGAAATCGATGGTTGATGCCAATCTGGTCGGACATGACTCTCACGGCGTCATTCACTTACCGAAATATGTTCGGGAGCTCGAAGAATCTCTCATCCAACCGGGGGCAGAAATCGTTGTCAAACGGGAATCCTCTTCGATGGCGGTGTTGGATGGAAACTGGGGATTCGGTCCCGTTATCGCAACACACGCCATGAAATTAGCCATTCAAAAGGCAAAGGGAACCGATGTCAGTTCGGTTGCTGTCTTTCGCTGTAATGAAGTGGGACGGTTGGGGGGATATGCTTTAATCGCTGCCGAACATGGTATGATCGGTAGCTTGATGGTCAACGACCATGGCGGTGGGGGCTGCGTCGCACCTTATGGTGGAATTGAGCGGCGGCTCTCGACCAATCCGATCGCTTATGCAATCCCTGTGGAGGGCCGTGACCCGATCCTTTTGGATATGTCAACCAGCGTTGTCGCTTCAGGAAAGATACGCGTGAAGAAAAATCGAAAAGCGCCGGTGCCAGAAGGTTGGATTATCGACGCAACAGGCAATCCGACAACCAACGTGGAGGATTTTTACGGCCCTCCCCCCGGTTCCCTGCTGCCTTTTGGGGGAATTGCCGCCTATAAAGGGTTCGGACTCAGCTTTGTCATCGATATTCTCGCAGGGGCGTTGACGGGTGCCGGTTGCAGTCGGAGTGGCGATTCGAGGGTTGGCAACGGTTTATTTATCACGGTGATCAACATTGCCAGCTTTGTGGAGCTTCCGGCTTTCCATGAAGAGGTCGAACACTTCATCGCATACATCAAGTCCACAAAGAAAGCCCCCACCATTGATGAGATTCTCATCCCCGGCGAGCGTGGTTGGCGGGAACAAAACAGGCGGCAACTGGAAGGTATCTTTATTGATGACGGCACATGGCAAGAAATCCAGGCGGTTGCAGTGAAATATCAGGTTGCGAGCATCACTTAGAGTCTATCTCAAAACGCCTTGAATTGAAGTTCAGGCTCAAAGCGAAAGTCCACTAGAAGTAGACTATCACGGGATTCAGTCGTCTCAAGACGCCTTCAGCTATGAGCTCCGATAGATCGGAGTAAACTCTGCGAATTGATTCGCAGGCGTTTTGACTTAACCTGATCCGTATGGTGGTAGTAGTTCATCTTCCCATACGGATCAAGTTAAGAGAAATGTTGTTTTTAGCCCGATTCATCGGGGTTGATACCCATTAGCCCGGAGTCTTTAGCTCCGGGCGTTTGAGCGATCCTTGCCCGGAGCTGAACCTCCGGGCTGACCCCTCCAAACCCCCGTGAACGGGGCTAAAGAGTCCTTAACCTGATCCGTATGGTGGCAGTAGTTCATCTTCCATTCTTCCATCCTTCTAACTAACTTTCAAAAATAAACTTCCGATTTCGGACGCTGACCACTAGGGCGTGTTGACGAACTCGGGCAAATGCGCTCGTAGCCCAAGTTTCTAAC
>CAZOAL010000020.1:0-139912 GCA_964577695.1 uncultured bacterium
ATTTGCAATTTCAAAAGGAATCTACCTATCCCTACACGAGCACGGCTCGCTTGTTCCAACTCCCCTGAGAACGAGCGAGCCGCACGCTCTACATGGTGATTATCCGCCCAATTTAACAAAATCAAGTTAGAATCACAGGATTCTATGGAGGAAAAAATGAAAGTATATACCCTTTCAAGCGACTTACGACAACCCATCGCTATCGATCTGATGGCGCTTCCGTCAGAAAAGTTTGAGGTAGAGGTCACGGGCGATGTAGACCTCACCGTCAAAAACCTGGCGCACGATGTGAGTCTGGAAACCCTTGACATCTTGAAGGAAAACTCACTCCACCTGAAGCGGTTTATCCGCACGCATTTTGAGGAAGGGGATGACATTGGCTGCCTGCCGAGCGGTTTACTCGCGTATGACCTCTCCGACGGAACTGCCTTCGACGCGGCCGACGGCCGGGCTTTCGGGGTTGCGCTTACGGGGGAAATCGTGCGGAAATTCTGCCATGAGCTCACGCAGGAGCCGTTCCAATTCCCATTCGGCAAAATCATGGTGATTGATGACGTGAGCCCTGATGATGAGATAGACTTGACCGCGGCGATGGCTTCGTTGGGGGCGAAGGATTATCTCCTGTTGCCATCAGCCTTCGTAGACCACCCTGCGTTTTCGCAAGCGAAGCAATATAGCATTCACTGTGTCCCAGTGAAAACGCTAGAGGACGCGGTCACGCCCCTGGTGGATAGCGGGGTTTCATTTCTTCACGGGAAATTGAACCGGGTGCAGTCGGATATAAAAAGCCTGCTGACAGAATATGACGAGTTATCACAGCAAATAGCGGAGTTTGAGAAGCGGGCGAAGGTTTATATCGAGGGGAAATCCGCGTTTCTGGAAACAGCCAAAAATCGGCTCGTATTCCTTGAGGATGCGCTGCCTTACCTGATCGCTGAAATCGAAGCAGGAAAATTTGCCACTCAAGAAGAACTCAAGGAGAAAATTGAACAGTTGCTCAACTCCTTCGTTCCGCTAACCGAGGGCGAGACAAGGGTAGAACCGTTTATTGAGGTCAGCGACGACATCTACTGGACGGAGACCGAAATCGAGCAGGTTGAAAAGAGGACGAAGACAGTGCTCCTGCGGTACTTTCATAACTTCGTCAATCGTAGGGACTACACCGAAGATGACGAGCGAAACTGGAACAGGGTTCGCAACCTGTGGAAGGAAAAAGACCACCTTTTACTTTCAGCGCATATTATCTGCCTCGAAGCAGACCATGAGGAGACAGATGACGAGCTGACCATCGGATTCAGCCCATTTGAACGATTTGATGCTGAAGTAGACAAACTGACGTATACCCTCAAGGTTCGTGAGGGATTGCAAAACCGCATCCGTAACACGGAGTCAAGTCCGACGTACCGCGCTGCCATGCGGGGTGAGGGATGGCTGGAGATGGTTTCTGAGGAACTGGATAAAGAAATGGACGCGATTAAATCACAGGTTCAACACCTTGAAGCAGAAATACGCAATTTGACATTGTAGCGGAAGCTGGTATGCTTCCAATACCACTGAAAAACAGCGAAAGGTCTGTAAAACCAATGGAGGCAAGTTATGGAAACTACTGATAAAGACAAAGCAAAATTACTTCTGACTAAAGCCCGGAAGCACAATGACGCAGGTCAATTCGAGGAGTCAATTACGGTTTGCCAAGAAGCTTTGGGATTGGACAACACGCTGGCTCGCGCTTGGAATTGCATGGGAGCATCATTAGCTGCACTGCAACGACACAAAGAGGCCATTGATTGTTATAAAAAGGCGGTTAAATTGGATCCAAAGCTATTACGCGCCTGGTACAACTTGGGCAACAGATATTGGGAATTAGGTCAGAGGGAGGAGGCTTTATCTTGTTATCGTAAAACGATTGAGCTAGAACCCCGGGAGGACGATGATAGGACTGTCCAGGATCTTGCTCATAGATGTTTGCAGGATCCGGAATGGATGGATCGCTCAATCAAGCGTTTAAATGAAGCATTTCGTATGATGCAACCCCAGAATCCGGAAATAGTACCCAACCCGGAAGAAATTAAGGTATCCGAAAAATATGGGCGTGTTAAAGAGAGATTTGAAGGGACAGATGGTCGTCTTTGGGTCTTGTTGCAAAATATCCCTAATCATCCCGAAGTCCAGAAAAATCATGTTGAAAATCTGAGAACCCTTCTGGATGAGTATCAATTCCATTTAATTCTCGTTGAAGGGAATCGTGGAACTCTAATCGCGCCTAATCTCCGCGCGCAGCCTAAAGAGTGGAAAGAGAAATTTGCCAAGGAAAATTGGGAAAGTGGCTATTATGGGGCAGAGGAATATCTTTACCTCACTCGCGAAGTTCCACCCACGATTATTGGCGTTGATGGTGCGGAAATCGCTAAAGAAGAATATCATCGAGTTCACCTCAAATTTCTGATGGAGAATCGTAGCCCGGCAGAGGATGTTTTCAAGCAATTGAGGGAAGCAATTGCTTCGGCAGAAGAAACACTTTACCGCTCTACGCTTCAAACCGAAACAGCAAAACTCGATCGCCTTGCCAAAGGGCTCTCTTATTGTGAAAAGCTGGGCCGGATTTCACTCATTCCAACGGAATGGGAAAAGTACAGCCAGGAGCTCGCCCCATTTAGCATCCCCCAATTAAAGGAGTCCTTAGCGGAGACTGGAGTTACGGTTTCTGCAACGGAGGAGGAGATAGCTTTCCTCGACCAGTATCGGAAAGAGGGAGAGGCTTACTATCGAATCGCAATCGCTCGTCAAAGGGCGATGATTAAGAACAGCCTTGCCGAACTATCGAATCAAGGCGTGAACAAAGCGATTCTCGTGACTGGAGGATTCCATACTTTGGGAATCAGTCGATTCCTGCGAGCCAATAACATCTCTTACGTGGTCATTGCGCCTCGGGTCACTCAACCGAATATGCCGACTCCCTATCAGGAGCTCCTGAAGGAGAGCATGGAGAAGCATGGGATTTGAGATAATAATGGAGATTAACAAATTAGTTGAGGAGTGATCATAATTAGCCGGCGGTTGGGTTGTAGCCCAAGATTCTATCTTGGCCCCTGGCGCCAGGGCCAAGATAGAATCTTAGGCTACGACTGCCTCCCCTGGGAATTATGACCAGCCCTCAATTAGTTCGGTAACAGCCTTGAACTAAAGTTCAGGCTGAGAACTCAAGTCCACTCAAGTGTAATGTCACTAAGAATTGGTGAGTGTTGAGTAGAACACGGATCTATAGGATTACGCGGATGTCCAGAATCCGTGTAATTCTACCAATCCGTGTTCTATATCTCCGCATGAGTCCAACCAATTCTTAACAGCCTTGCACTCAAGTGGACTGAGCCCCAGTCGTCTTGAGACGACTTCAGCTTTGAGCCTGCGAATTCATTCGCGGGCTTGACAAGGAGGCTTGACAAATGAACGCACTCGTCTCTACGAAAAAATATCCCCTCTTACCACCATTACCACCAGAAGCCAAAAAACTAGATTGGCAAACCTACGCGCCCCATCAAGAGGTAAGATGCCTCCTGGAAACTCCAGACGGTATCTGGATTGGGACGGCAGAGGGCGTCCTGCGCATTCATGGTAAAGAAATACAAACTTTCAACAGAGAGAATGGGTTAGCAGGTAATGACGTTCGCGCCCTGCTAAAAGACAGACGGGGCGTTGTGTGGATGGGGACTCGTGGGGGTGTGAGCCGATATGGTGAAACAGGGATTCACACCTACACCCAAGCTGATGGATTAGCTGGTTATTACGTTAATGCTCTGGCAGAAGATGGGGATGGCAACATTTGGTTCGGGGCTCGTGGGGGTGTGAGCCGATATGATGGAACAAAGCTTCACACCTACACCGAGGACCGATTCGCCGTTAATTTGGTCTATTCGCTATTGGCAGATCGCCACGGCAATATCTGGATTGGAACCGACGATGGCGTGATCAGGTACGATGGGAAGCGCTTTCACTCTATGCAAGTTGATGGGCCGGTCTATGCCCTGTTAGAAGACAGGCATGGAACTATCTGGATCGGCACCTGGGGTAGCGGTGTGCTTGTGTATAAGGAGAAAAGCTGTTTCATACTTACGCAAACTGAAGGATTGTCTAGCGATTATATCAACACCCTGTTTGAAGATAAGAAAGGCCATATTTGGATGGGAACTCCCGCCGGCGTAAGTCGATATGATGGCACACGGTTTTGCACCTATACTAAGGCTGATGGATTGGCTGATAATTACGTCAATTCCCTGCTAGAAGATCGGGAGGGCAACCTGTGGATGGGAACGCTTTTGGGTCTAAGTGTTTATGATGGAACGGCGTTCTGCACCTACACCAAAGCCGACGGGTTAGCTGACAATTATGTGAATGAGCTGTTACAAGACAGACACGGCGACATCTGGATAGGAACCGCTCACGGTGTGAGTCGC
The DNA here is from genome assembly GCA_964577695.1 of uncultured bacterium. Lineage (GTDB taxonomy): Bacteria > Poribacteria > WGA-4E > WGA-4E > PCPOR2b > CAZOAL01. Next base: position 4,452 of record CAZOAL010000020.1, read on the forward strand.
TACATGCCCCCCATTCAGCTTCATGATTTGCGCCTCTGCATCGCTCGGACTCCGCAGAAAATGCTCCCGTCCCCAGGGGAGGTGCGCCCATGAATTTGAAAGCCATACCCTCCCATCAAGACGCCATTTCCCCCCCCGATACCACCGTTGCGACGCTGCTGTGCCTCGTTGACGGGGAGTGGGTCAGTCCAACCCGGCTTCAGGAAAAGTGGCCGGAGACCAAATACGTGAAGGTCAGCTATTACGAGGTCACCAACCTGCTCAACGCCCACGATTTTCTCGAAACCCGCGAGTCAGAGGAGAAAACGAGGGGCCCCAAAGCGACGGAGTATCACCTGAAAGAACACCGTAGAGCGGATGTGCTGGCGTTTCTCCTGACATCTGAGGAGGTGCGTTCTCTCACGCGCAACAAGTACCTGACGTGGCGACTCCGATGCCTCATCGGCAAGATACATCGCGGACTGGTGGACAAAGACCTGCCCTGTATTGAGGGGGCGTTGGCGGAGTGCGGCCAGATCCTTGAGCAAGTTTCATTCGACTGTCCGCCGGAGCTGGTCGAAGGGTTCTATCAACTCCTTCAGGTCGCCTATCCCCTGATTCGGCACAGCTTGGTGTCCGCTCCTGAGATTCCCATCAGAGACATCCCCGCCATCAGTAGGTCGCGTCTGGTTCGTCCGCCCAGCGAAAGGGCGGTGCCTGATGTAGATACAGAGTTCTCCGTGTTAGATGAGGTTCACCTCAAAGTCGGGGCAAAACCACAAGAAACGGAAGGGGGGAAGTTCCAAATTCGCGTCGCGCAGCGTGAGGATAAAATCCTGATTATTTTGAAAGACCTCCAGGGTCAATATGCGGGGCAAGCGGTTGGTCTCAAACATAGCGATGAAGGGTTTATTTTATTGCCGCCGGGAAAGATTTCGCGCGGCAGTTACAGCCAGTTCGTTGACGCGGAACGTTTCTCTGAGGGAACTTACCTTGTGGTTATGGCGCAGCCCTGACGACCCCTTTTTCGTCTGGCGCAACAGCTTGGAATCTGATATACTTTTTTCTCCGAATGGGTGTAAAAGATTCAAGAGCGGTTAGAGGAGTCGTAAGCAAGGTGTGACAAAAATTAGGCAGTATAAGATGCCGAAAGTTTTGCTGACAAAATGGAAACCGGGTCTCAAAAAGGTTTCTCTGACAAAGTTATTACAAGCGCAAGCCAATCTTTCTCTAAGGATAGCGAAAGCGTATGTTGATCGTTTTCTGGATGGGGAAAAAGTCGCAATAGAGATGTCTTCCCTTACCGCCGCCAAAAAGTTGGCGACTGAGGCCTCTAAACTGGGTGCAACGGTTGAGGTAGATGGAGGGTAGGGTATCAATCCTGCAAATTGGCTTAGAACAAGGATACAAGATACAGGACGGATTGAATCCTGAATCCTGAATCTCCGATAGATCGGAGTCTTCGCTACGCTTCGACCTGCATCTTGTATCCTGAACACGCTTTAAATCCCAATCGCATATCCATCGCGACGCGGGTCGGCACCGCCCATGAGCGAACCTTCGTCTGAATCAACGGCGACCCCTTGACCGCCTCCGACAGCGGCAGTCCAATCCGGCAGCGCACGAATCGCATGCCCACGCGCTGCAAGTTCACTCCTGACTTCGGCGGGGATGCGGCCTTCTATCCCGACATCCGTGCCGGGGAGTTCAAGCCGGATGCGCGGGGCCTCAATCGCCGCTTGGATGTTCATGCCGTGCTCAATGAGGTTCAAAATCATCTGCGGCGTGGTTTGCATAATGCCGTGGCTCCCCGGCGTACCGATCACCGCGAACAACTTCCCGTCCTTCCAAATCTGGCACGGAGAGATGCACATCTCGATCTTTTTGTGAGGGGCGATGGCGTTCGGGCTTTCAGGTAGAAGATCAAACCAGTACATGAAGTTATTGAGGAACACCCCGGTCTCGCCGAGAATCACTCCGGAGCCGAAACCAGAACCGAGGCTCTGTGTCACCGCAATCGCGTTGCCTTCGCCATCGACCACATCGAAGTGAGTTGTACATTCGTTGATCCATTCGCCCGGATTTCCAGCGAGCACCTCGCCGGGGAGTTTGTCTTTCGTGTAACGCTCACCGCCGCTCACCGCCGCGCGGGCACCGATCCGTTTTCGTTGTGCGGCGGCATAGCCTTTGGAGAGCAACCCGGCGATTGGCGCATCCGTAGCACAGGCGTACTCCGCGCGGTCCGCGCTGGCAAGTTTAATCGCTTCGATTAGGAGATGGAGATATTGCGCGGAGTTGTGTCCGAGCTCCTTGAGCGGATCGTTTTCTAAGATGTTCAAGGTTTCCAGATACTGAAAACCCGCGCATGGGGGCGGTGGACAGTAAATCTCGTATTCCAGGTAGCGAGTTGAGATGGGCTCTTGCCACTCCACGCGAAAATCCGACAGGTCTTTCTCCGTGATTAAGCCGTTGTTCTCGCGGGAGAACTGGGCGATCTGCTGCGCAATCTCGCCGCGATAGAAGACCTCCGTCCCGCCCTCAACCACCTTTCGGAAGGTTCGGGCGAGGTCACGCTGCACCAGAATCTCGCCCGGACGCGGCGCTCGTCCGCGAGCCATGATGACCTTCGCCCCGGTTGGCGAAAAACGGGAGGTCGCTCCTTCCATGAAATAAGCGTTTTTGACAGTGACAGCGTAGCCACTTTCGGCGAGCGCAATCGCCGGGGCGAAAACATCCGCTCGGCTCATGCTCCCGTATTGGTCGAGGAGTGTCAACCAACCGCCGCACGCCCCGGGGACCATGCCGGAGCGGATGCCGATCTCCTTCGTCTCCGGCGTTGGATAGGCGTCAAGGGTTGCCCCATAAGGACTTGTCCCCATGTAGTCGAGGACGCGGATTGCCTTCTCCTTTGCGCTGTAAATTATCATGTACCCGTTGCCAGCGATGCCCGACATATACGGTTCGACGACGTTGAGCGCGGATGCAACAGCAACTGCCGCATCGAAAGCGTTGCCCCCCTGAAGCAACATGCGTGCGCCAGCCAAACTCGCGAGTGGGTGTGCGCTCGCAACCATGCCCCGCGTGCCAGTCACGGTTGAGCGATGGGTGATGCCGTGTGATGGAAATGCCATGATTACCTCCTTGCTGTTTGTCGCAGGTCATCGACAAAAGCCTTGAAATGTTTACACTTTGAGTAGATTTCGGCATGTTTCAGAAACTGCTTTACACGCTTTGTTGTTGGAAGAATGGAAGAATGGAAGGATGGGAACCCAATCTTCCATCCTTCCATCCGTGCAGGTTTCCTGCTCTCAAGTGTCAAGTAATTTTCTGGGAAAAATGAAACCTACCTCTTTCTTTGAGGCTACGAAAGCCCTTGATTTTCAAGTTCGTAATCATGGTTTCACCTCCCAATTTCGGTATAAGCTGAACGCGCTAGCGAATCTTATTTTTCGACATCGTACCCCTTCTCCTTCCACTCGTTCAGCCGCGAGAGTTGCATCTGCGTATAACCCAGCACTTTCAGTTTGTCAATCGCAGTCACGCTGCGACGCCCACTGTTTCAGTAGAGTACCAGAAGCCGATCCGTGGGTAAATCGTTCGTATGCTTTTCAATCTCTGTGACCGGAATATTCACCGTGCCGGGGATGTGTCCCTCTGCGTATTCTTCAGGCGTCCGAATGTCGATCACGAGGGGTGGGTGGTCAGATTCCATCGCCCGTTTTAGCTCGGACGCTGTGATGTCTTGAGTTAGGGGAGGGGGTGAACCGACCTCGGCCCCTTGTTGCGTCGTTGAACCACCGCAGCCTATCCAAACGAACATGGCGATTAAAACAGTAACAATCCTCATTTTTCTATCCTCCCAACTAATTTTTAAGGTAAGGTTCGGAGAAACCGAGTTTTTGCCAAAAACTCGGTTTCTACCGCACCCAGAATGTATAGTTTATAAAGTTAGTACGCTGTAAAATAAGTCTTGACTCTTCTCGCTCTGGATTGCCAAATCCAGAGCGCCGATGGATTTGGCAATCCATCGGGAGCGGGATTGTCAAAACTAATCTGACAGTGTTTAGTTACAAGACTTGGCGTAAAATCAGACCCGAAATGCCGGACCCGACAATCAGGTACACCGTATCAACTTTGAATTTCAAGATGAGCCAAAAACACAAAACAGCGATCGCGGTTGTGAGGGCGCTCTCCAATGCCCACCCATGAAACAGGGCGGTTTTTCCTAGTCCGACGCTTGCCCCCAAAATCGCGCCGACCACCGCCGCGTTGACCCCCTTCAGAAAGGCTTTCGCCGTTGGCATGTTTCGCACCCGATCCAACGATTTCCCCGCGACGAGGATAAAGATGAACGATGGGAAAAAGATTGCGAAAGCCGCCACGGCTGCCCCGAGGAACGATGCCACTTTGTAGCCCACAAATGCCGCTGTGATGACAACGGGACCGGGCGTGATTTGTCCCAACGCCACCCCATCGAGAAATTGGCTGCTGGTCATCCACCCGAGCTTATTCACGACCTCCTGCTCAATGAATGGGATAATCACGAGCCCGCCGCCGTAGATAAACGCGCCCACTTTGAGGAAGAAAAGCAACAGGGCAACATAGTGCGATTCGATGAAAGGGTGTAGCGAACCTCCTGCGCCTGCAAACCAGAGGACTGCTGGCAGTTTGACTCTTTTATGAAACGGCGCATAGACCAGGATGCCAATCCCCCCAGCGATGACGAGGAGGAGCAGCACATCGAACCGCACCAACCAGGTGGCGAGAAAGCTGGCGACAAAAACGATGGCCAGCTTCCAATCGGTGATTGCGGATTTGCTCATCCGATAGCACGACCACCCGATCAATGCGATGACAGCGGGGTTCACGCCGAAAAAGAAGCCCTCCACTTGCGGAAAGGTTTCGTACCGAAAATAGAGCCACGATAACCCCACAATGATCAGAAATGCCGGCAAAATGAACCCAGCACCGGCGACGATCGACCCAAGAAACCCTCCCCTGACGTAACCGATGTAAATCCCAAGTTGCGTCGAAGCAGGGCCGGGCAATAGTTGGCAGACCGCTAATCCCTCCATGAACTGTTCCTTCGCCAGCCACTTTCGCTTTTCTACCACTTCATCTTCCATCATGGCGATGTGGACCAGCGGTCCGCCAAAGCCGGTGAAACCGAGTTTCAGGAACAGCTTGAGGAGATCGAGATATATTCTGTGGCGTGGTACACTTTGGGGGTGATTGCGCATAGAATTCCTTTTCTGTAGATTGATGTGAATTACCTTATACTTCGCCAATGTCACATTAGAAATGAGGTTTCGACAGGTCGAAGACTCTCGGAACGGAGCTCAACCCACCGGATCCAGTCGTAGCCCAACTTTCTAAGTTGGCCAACCGAGGACATCAGCCGCGGGGACCAAGATATAATCTTGGGCTACAGGGAAATGTGACATTGGCGAGATACTTCCCACCGCCAGGAATTGCGCTTTTATGTAAAATCTGGCTCTTTGGTTTTCCTGCTTTCCGTCTTTCCTATCACGCTTCACGTTTCACGTTCTTCAGTTTTTCAACCGCGTGAAACACCTGCTCAACGGTTATGGCTTGAATAATCGCGCAACTGCCCACCCCACACCCGCCGGGGTTCCTGCCAGGGTGGCACGGATTGCAACCCAGCTCCAGCCCGCTTTGGACGACGATGTGCCCCTCCCCGTAGGGGCCGCTGCGATGGTGGTTCGTCGCTCCGAAGAGGGCGACGACAGGCGTTCCGACCGCGGCGGCGATGTGCATCGGCCCCGTATCGTTGCCGATGTAGATATCACACGCCTCGATGAGTGCGGCAACCTGACGCAAATCGCGCTCTTTAATGATGACCGGCGCCCAACGCATCAGGGCAGCGACCCGCTCTTGCAACGGGCATTCGTCGGGGCCCGCAAATAGCAAAATCTGGGCGTTCCATTTTTCGCGTAAAGTATCCGCAAGCTGCGCGTAGTTCTCAGGCTGCCACAGCTTGTAGCGCCAATTCCCGCCGGGGTGGATGCCAATCAAAACGCGCGCTCCATCGATTCCATTGTCCACCAGAAATTGATTGCGTTTCGCAAGCTCTGAATCAGTGAATTGAAGTCGCGGTTGTGCGCCGTCCGTATCAATCCCATGTCGTTGAAGCACATCAAGGTAGCGCGTCACCGCGTGGATTTCCTTCCCGCGCAACTGCATCCCCCAATGTTGTCCCCCAACTAACCTCGACCAGATGCTATCCCGGAGATCGATGACCAGATCGAACCGCTCACGCCGCAGAACTTTGATGAGGCGAACTTTGCCCTGCCATCCCGCGTGTTCACCGCGGTTATCGTAAACGAGCGCATGGTCAATCTGCGGGTCGCCATACAAGAGATCGAACGCCCGGCGGCCAACAAGGAAGGCAATCCGGGCATCTGGGAAGCGACGGCGGAGCGGGCCAACCACCGCCGTCGAGAGGACAGCGTCGCCGATGAAGCTGAAACTGAATACCAGAATCCTCTGAATCCGAGTATCAATCATAAAATTATGCTACCTACCAAAAATTTCCGTATGTGTACCACATCGCAAAAGTATGTAGGCATCACCTTCTCGACGAAACAGAAACCTGTAATTCTTTGTGATACTTCCTTCAAACACATTGCGAAATCCAAGTACTTCACCCTTGATTTTCCTGGTCCTGAGTGAGGGATGGCGTGCATCCCTAAGTAAAAGTTCCAACTTCTTCTTGAGCTGTTGCTGGATTCGTTGAGTTAAACGAGAAACATCCTTTTTGAATTGAGGTGTGGGATTAAGTCTCATTTTCCCTGAGTACCTCCATCATCTCATCGACGCTTGAAAAACTCCCAATTGGTTTTTCTTTTAGGGAGCTTTTGAGCTTTTCAAGTGCTTCTCCTTTGACTTCTTCAACGCCTTCTTCAGTTTCTTCACAGTGCTTCCAGTAAGCAATAATCTCCTCGTCGCAATCCATTCGCTTCTTAGGCTTATAAAGAATTCCATCTTTGGTGAGCATTGCCTCGACATAATCCCCAACCTGAATGTTTAACTTCTTCCGAATTTCTAAAGGAACGGTGATCTGATAGTCTTTCTTTACTTTCACAATTGGCATTTTGATGACCTCCTATTGTTTGCAATCCTTCGCGAAACGTGAATGAACCGCTGAACTACTGAACCACTGAACTACTGAACTTCCTGTTTGTGGCAAATTCTTCAATTAGTTTGACCGCATGGGTTAAGCCATCTTCCGCGTTGACCTTCTGTCCCAACGCTCTCGCCTTCTCCTGCATTGATTTTGAAGAGATAACCTCGTTGATACGCTTCGCTAACCGTTTGGCGGTCATATCTTGACGGTACAGGATTTTGGGCGCAACCCCCAATTTGTGCAAGGTGTTCCCCCAATACGATTGGTCAGCTAGATGCGGAATCACGATGGAAGGCACGCCGGCCCGGCAGGCTGCTGCGGTGGTGCCTGCGCCGCCGTGATGAATGACACAACACCCCTGGCGAAAGAGAGTGGCGTGGGGGACATATCCAACGCAGCAAATAAGATCAGGCGGCATCTCCATCCCCAGGTTGCCCCATCCCGACTGAATGATGGCACGTTGACCGGCCTGCTTCACAGCGTCAACGAGAATCTGTGTGGTTATCGCACCTTGAGTGCCTCCCATTGAACCGAAGGTGATAACAATAGGCGGTGGGCCTTGTTCTAAAAACTTCCGGAGTGCCGGCGGGGATTCAAAATCCGGTTCCTCAAGGAACCATGCCCCCGTGAATTTGTGCTTTTTCGGCAAGTCAGGGCGCGGTTTGCTGATATGTGGCGAAGCAGCGATGAGATTTAATTCGGGCGAGTACATTCCATCTATACCAATTCGCTCTCGTTTTGTCCCGCCGACAGAGGCGATAAAATCATTGAACAGCGGATCGACCCGCCTCCGCATCAGCCATTCCACCGTTTTCCAGAGCAACGTATTTAAGGGCGCACCGAGATTGGGTGCCGGGGCAGGTGCATCGTAGCGTGTTTTGATAAAGCCGGGGCAGTAACTGACCGTTATCCAGGGCAGGTGATGCCGGATTGCCGCCTCTTGCCCCGGAATATCCGCGGAGTGACAGATCGCGAGGTCATACCCCTCCATCCCTTTGAGGCAGTCCTGATACCATTGCTCTGCCTTATACAGTATGCCTTCTTTGGCGATGAAGATCGCCGATTTCAGGGGATTTTTAATTTGAACGACAGCGTCCATCGCCCGGTTCAGACGCTCCGGATCGAAGGGAACGCCGACGGCGTAGAAGTCAACGCCGAGTTTGGTAAAACGCTCCCGATAAATCTCTGACGCGCAAACGCGGACCTCATGGCCCGCTTTTAACAATCGCTCAGAGAGTGCGATGAAGGGTTGGACGTCTCCAGTTGAGCCCCAGGTGCTTAATACGATTTTCATATTGTTCAGGGTGACAGTTTAGTGAGACAACTCTTGGCTGAGAATATCCTGCAATTTTGTTAGTGCTTGTGTGATACATCCTGTGCCAATGTTGTTATCGCTGGAAATCTCCACAAATACAGAGACGCGATGTACATTTTCAGGTTTTTTACCCTCAAAGACTTTCAGAAGTTTCCACCCATCATCGCTGGTAGAGTAAGCATAGAGCGTACCATCTTCGTAGATTTTGCAAACATACCTCATTGGGATTCCTCATTTCTGATGCGTGAAACGTGAAACGTGAAACGTGATGCGTGAAACGTGAAATGTGATGGAAGACTGGAAGAAATGGGTTGGGGGGATGGAAGAATGGAAGATTGGAAGATTGGGGCCCCAACCCCCCATCCTTCCATCCTTCCATCCTTCCTTCTTCTTCCCTTCCTTCCTTTTCCTCATTTCCGCTCCACTTTATCCCACACCATCTCAACGGGTAACTTCTTCGTGCATTCCCAGCCGATCTTGCACTTATGAGCACTGCACGGCCAGCACGGCATATCGCGTCTGACGACGGTTGCGCTCTCACTGAGCGGCTTCCACGCGACATGGTCGGTTGGACCGAAGATCGCGACCATCGGCACGTTCAACGCGGCGGCGATGTGCATGGGGCCGGAGTCGTTGCACACGACGAGATGGCAGCATTTCAGCAAGGCGGCGAGTTCGCGGATGGATTTCGGAGCATAAACAATCGACTCAGATAGCATCCCTTCCCGGATATTCCGTTCCAGCTCGGCTTCTTCGGGGCCGCGCAAAATCAAAATCTTTGCACCCCGTTCACGTACCAGCCTATCAGCGACCTCGGCGTAGTTCGCTTCAGGCCACCGTTTATCGAACGAACTCCCGCCGGGGTGGATGCCAACTAAGAAATCATCTGGCGCGATTCCCCAATCCGCAAGTCGCCTTTTCGCCTGCGCCACCTCATCATCAAGAAGGTGCAGCACCAATCGCCGTACCCCCTCCCCTTCGCAAATCAACCGCACCAACTCAAAATTCCGATCGACCTCGTGAACATGCCCTTTCCGGTACTTTCCGCGCCAGGCGTGCGTCAGTGTGCTTTTGAACCGCTTGTGATACCGTCCCAACCGATACCGCGCTCCCGATAGAAACGCAACCCAATTTGACCACGAAGCGGTTCGCATGGCGACGGCGAGGTCATACGCCTCGCGTCGCAAGTTGAGATAGAATCGAAGCCGGTCACGCAACCGCCGATGCGCTCCCCCTCGATCGAAAATCAGGATGCGATCGACATCGGGATTGCCAATCAGGATGGGGGCGTTTAACGGACAAGCGAGCACGGTGATCTCTGCGTTGGGATAGTTCTGACGCAGCAACGCGATGGCAGGCGTTGAGTTGAGGAGATCGCCGATGCCGTCGTTGCGGATGATTAAAATCTTATGGATATTGGGGAGGCGACAATCAAATGGGTGGTATTCCAAAGACTTTCTCCGTTAAATTAGGACTTACGCAGTTGACATGCCGCGATTGTGATATCGCGTACTTAGGTGTTGGGTGTTAGGCGTTAGGTGTTGGGTGTCGACCTAAGCCCTAATACCTAAATTCGCCATACGACGCGGTTTTTGCAAACGAAGTGTGTAAGTCCTAAAATAATGCCGATGGTGTATCTTGACGTTGGTAAATTCAACTCAAGATTCAGTTGTAGAACATGCGGCTCGCTTGTTCCATGCCAAAGCGAACCAGCCAGTCCGATTCTCGGACGAGCACGGCAGGCTCTACATGGGCGATCTCTTTCTAATTTACCAAAGTCAAAGTATAATAACGAATTAATGCGAGTGAACCGGTAACCCATCATGGCTATGCTCGGCGATATGGTGGTGATGTTCACCCGCTTCTTCAACAGGGTCCACATGGATAACTGCTCCAGAGAGATAGGGCAAGTGATGGAGAAGTTGATGGTTGACCTCTTTCGCAATCGTGTGACCCGCCGCCACTGAGAGGTCAGGGGCAACTGCGATGTTGACCTCTGCGTGGAGTCGATGCCCAATCCATCGGCAACGCATGTCCGTCACTTCCTGAACCCCCGCGACGTGATGGGTGGCATGTTCGATTTCATCAATCACTTCAGGCTCAACTCCCTCTAACAGGCGGCTGAAAACGGCTTTGCTTGAATCCCACACAATGCGGAGGATGGCAACCGTAATCAGAACCCCGACAATTGGGTCTGCCAGAGGGTATCCCAACCAGACGCCCACTGCACCGAACAGAACAGCCAGACTGGTCAAGCCGTCTACACGGGCGTGATAGCCATCCGCAACGAGCGCCGCGCTGCCGATTTCCTTGCCGACCTTGATGCGAAAGACAGCCACCGCTTCATTGCCAAGAAAGCCAACAATCGACGCCGCTACCACTGCCCACAGGTGCCCAATCTCCTTCGGATGGAGGAGTCGGTCAATAGACTGATAGCCTGCGACAATCGCGCTGAACAGGATGGTGAGCACAATCGCCACACCTGCCAGGTCTTCGACACGACCCAAGCCATACGTGAAGCGTTTGCTGGGTTTGCGTCGTGCAAGAACAAAGGCAATCCACAGCGGGATGGCAGTGGAGGCGTCACCGAAGTTGTGAATGGTGTCCGCCAGCAGCGCCACACTTCCCGAGATCCACACGACAACGACTTGAAATAAAGCGGTCGCCAAAAGTCCGACAAAAGACCATTTAATAGCCCAGATGCCCCTTTCGGTGGTCGTAATTGAAGGGTCTATCACGCCGTGCGTGTGCCCATGACCACCGCCTTCGTGATGGGGGTCATGGTCGTGTTCATGTTCGTGATGATGGTTATGCTCGTCTGAGTGGTGCCTATGATGACGATGAGGTTTCCAGAACATAGAGACTCCTTTCTAATAATAACTTGCCAATGTCACATTTGGATAAAGATCCAATCGTAGTTCAACTTTCTAAGTTGGCCGTTGAACTATTCCACTTCAAGAAACCAAGATAGAATCTTAGGCTACAATGAAATGTGACATTGGCGAAATAGCTTCTTGCCTTTTGTTTCAATCGACGGCTAACAGCCGAGTGCTTCTTGTGTCATTATGACAGAAACAGCCGATGCTGTCAAGGTTTTTTTTATCATTGATTTCGCTGCTTTGAGGAAACTCGCAACGATGAAGCCTCCCATCAGTCCATTGACGGAACTGATCTGTTCCTTCGCTCTACACTCAGGCCCCCGATATCGGAGCTCTTGAGCAAAGCCAAGGATTTGCTTATTTGCGAATTTCTGACTTTTTCTTACCGTGCATTGTATGTTATAATGAAAGAGCCAATTTATACTTGCACCGCATGAAACTGCGCTTTGAAACCTTCGCAAGGATCTGCTCCACCAAAAACTCAATCTCTGGCGGTGTAAAGTATATCAATTTGACCAAGTAAATTTCAGAAATGACTCAAGATGTGAGGTTCCCAGATGGTCAGTATCACGCTTGAAAGCGTCGTCAAAACGTTTGGACCGGTCCGAGCGATTGATGATGTCTCTTTGCGAATCGAGAAAGGCGAATTGTTTTTCTTGCTTGGGCCTTCAGGCTGCGGCAAGACAACCTTACTCCGGATGATCGCCGGTTTTTACCAACCCGACAGGGGGCGTATCCTTTTTGACAACAAAGATGTAAGCTATGTACCGCCGCACGAGCGCAACACCGGCATGGTGTTTCAAAACTATGCGCTCTGGCCCCACATGAATGTCCGTGAGAATCTGGCGTTTGGTTTGGAAATGCACAGAGTGTCTGCTCAAGAACGTCGGGAGCGTGTTGAACGCGCCTTGGAAATGGTGCAGATGGGCGAATACGCGGACCGTTCGCCGAACCAGCTTTCGGGCGGCCAGCAACAGCGAGTCGCCCTGGGGCGCGCCCTCGTGTTGGAACCGGATGTCGTGCTGATGGACGAACCGCTCTCTAACCTCGATGCTAAACTTCGTTTGGAGATGCGGGAGCAGATTAAGCGACTTCATGAGCAACTCGACGTGACGATGGTCTACGTCACCCACGACCAGAGCGAAGCCCTGTCGATGGCGGAGCGGATGGTCATCATGCGGCAGGGACGCCTTGACCAAATGGGGACGCCGCGGGAGATTTATAACCGACCGACCACCCGTTTTGTGGCGGACTTTATCGGTGAGACCAACCTGATTCGCGGAAAGATTCGTGAGATCGGTGAAAGCGCAACGGTGGAGACGCCGGTTGGAGCGCTGTTCTCATCGGTGGTCTACGAAGGGGCGAAAGTTGGGGATTCGGTCTATTGCTCCATCCGCCCCGAGCGATTAGACCTGCTGGAAGAGGAGCAAACACGCCCCAATATGCTGACCGGAGAGGTCTTCCGGGTCGTTTACCTGGGACATAATGAGCAATATTTCTTGAAACTCCAGGATGGAACAGAATTGAAGTTAATTGAACACGACCCGGAATTTCCCAAAGCGGAAGTTGGAAAAATCGCTAAACTCGGCTGTGATGCCTCAGATGTTGTCCTGCTTCGAGAAGCGGAAACACAGACATAGGAGACTATCTATGAAATTACTGACCACTAAAGAAGCGGCGGAACGCTTGCATTTGCATCGGAAAACGGTGGAAACCTACTTTCGCACCGGGTACATTAAGGCATTAAAAGTTGGCAAAAATTGGCGTGTACCGGAGGAAGAATTGGAATCCTTCGTCAAGCAAAAGCTGGGGGCAACCCAATTGTCACCAAAAGAGCGTGAGCCTTTCTCCGTTTTAACCCACACGAAATTAGCAGAGGTGTGGAATCACCCAGATGAGGTGGATTATCCGCCGAATTTGGTTGGTGATTTGGGGACAGGGATTGAAAAAATGAGGGGTCAAGCAATGGAAGCCATCAAACAGGTCGTCAAGATACCTGAGGACCGGGAAATCAGAATAAAGGTTCCGCCGTATATCCCTGAAAACGAGATAGCGGAAGTCATTGTGATTATCAAAAAAAGCCCAGAGCGTTTGAAGCAGAAAATCAGCGAGCTCCAAGAAGCCATGAAGGATGAGCTGTTTCTGGCTGACCTGAGAGAGATTTCAGAGGATTTTAAAGCCGTTGATTTAGAGGGATGGGAATGAGATGGAGTATAAATGGCACATATTTCTGGCAAATTTGGACCCAGTGATTGGCGCTGAACAAGGACAAACTCGGCCTGTGCTCGTCATCAGCATCGAAGAAATCAATCAAATCTTACCTGTTGTCAATGTGCTTCCTATCACTTCAAGAAAACCGGGAAGAAGAATTTATCCGAATGAAGTTCTAATACCTGCTAGTGTTGGAGGATTAGAGAGGGAATCTATCGTGCTTTGCTATCAAGTCAGGACTCTCGATAAAAGGCGTTTAATGAAAGGGATCGGTAAAATTGATAATTGGGAATTACAGAGAGCGATCATTGATGCGTTATGTTTTCAGTTGGAGATCACCAGGTAGAGGGAGTGATAGCCGCAGACTTCAGACACCATCGAAGTCCAAAGTACACACAGACTTTTTCGATTGATTTTTGAGGATAACTTTGGTACAGTGATTGAAAGTAGAGGTTTTTAAATTGAAAAGTAAATACAAGGAGGCAAAAAAAATGAAAAAGTATCTTGTCATTCTGGGGATAGCAATCCTAACATTTTCATTGGTTTCCAATACAGGAGCAAAAGAGAATCCGAATTTAGAGTTATTGAACAAGGTTTTAGTAAAATGTCAAACCGATTATGAAAGGCAAGCGGCGGCCTTTGTGTTTCTTTCGCTTTCGCCTCAGCTTGCTCCTGAGTTCACTAATGCAGGGCTCACTGTAGAACAGTTGGCTTTACCTACAGGTGAATATGCACTCTGTGGAACACCCTATATCCTTACCTTTTTACAGATTATTCAAAGGTTAGATCTATTAACCTTACAAAAGATTCAAGAATATGTTCCACCAGAGAAACCTGAGTGGTTAAATCAATCTGTAGAAAAGACCAATTTTGTAGTATGGTATACCACTGATACGAAAAATCACCCTGATGATGCTGTGACTCAGCAATATGCCCAAACTGTGTTAGATGACATGGATAAGGGATGGAGTACAGAAATTTCCGAATGGAAATATAAAGCAGGTGAAAGCGCACAGACGGATGGAGTTCCGTATGATAAATATCAGGTTTGGATTCAAAACATACCAACTTTGGGGTTCACTTGGCCTATCATTAGAAATACGGAGCAAAGCCCAGATAAAGTAAGAACTTTTTCAATCATTCAGATTGCTTCTCAGAATAAGAAGCATAAGCCTTTTAAGGACAATTCAAACCTCCTTGACACATCAGCTCATGAATATCACCATGGCAGTCAAATGGCTTATATAAACTTTTTGAATCAAGTAGGTGATTGGGAGGACTTTCAAATTTGGATTGTTGAGGGTAACGCAGCCTGGATTGGGTATCAGGTGCGCAAGGAGTATCCTGCCATTTCAGGAAGTGCTTCATGGAAAAATTTTAAAGCTAGAATTGAAAATTTTCAAAAGTTTCCCTACCGAGGGTTATTAAGCGTTAGAGAAAAGCCTGAAGGGCTTAATAATTACGACGCTTGTTTTTGGCCATATTTTTTAGCAAACAATACCCAGTCTGGCTCACTGATTCCCGGCTCCCCACAAATAGATATTATGCGTGCCTTTTGGGATGAATTGGGTAAAATTGATGATTGGGAACAGGTTATTGAATCCTTTGATATCGTTCTTGGGAAAGCACCCGAGGAGTATAGCAGCTTCGATAAATCCTTCAACAAATTTGTCACCGCAAACTATGTCAACAAGGAGTGGTATCCAGCCTCTGATGAGGTAACAGGTGATACGAAGTTTGCGCAACCTGTCGCTTTAGGTGTTCCATTAGCCGATACGAAACTGCCAGCAGCTTATCCTTCACAAAACCTCGGCGATCCGGAAAAAGTAGCCCAAACCGTCAAGCAATACGGTTCGTTTTATTTCTATCTTGACTCTCAAAATAAAGACTGGCAGCTTTATACCTATTTTAGCAGTGAGAAACAAACGACCTTCAAGGTGAAGTTAATCACGCTCAAAGGTGGAGAGTTTGAAAAAGAGGTTGAAATTCCGCTCACGGAAAACACAGGGAGATTGAGCTGGAGGTTAGACACCAGCGAAGCACAAACCGGTGTTATTGTAGTTTCCCGAACCAGTGAGGAAGGACAGGGAACTTACAGCGTAATTATTGGACAGGAATCAGACATAGACGCTCTGGTTGTATTAGGTGTCAACCATGCGCCAGCTACAGTTACCCCAGGTCAGCAAGGTGTGATTATAGAGCAACTCAATTTGAGCGTTAAAGCGGGGGAAAAGCGTTCAGACGGCACCATCACCCTCACCGGCCTCACAATCAACCAGACAGGGACAGCCGCTGACAGCGACATAACGACGGTGAAACTGCTTGCCAGCGACCAAAGCACAGTCATTGCCAGCAGCGCCTTCACGAGCGGCACAGCCACCTTTTCCAACCTCAACCGCCAAATCACCACAGCCAACCCTGACACCCTCTACCTTGCCCTCGACATGGCGGCAACTGCGGCGGAAGGCAAAACCATCAAACTCGATATCCCGGACAGCACTCATCTTGCTGTCAATGCGCCGGATACCGTCTCCACTACTGGCTTCCCCGTTGCATCAGGAGTGGCTACCGTTGTTCCCCCCGGCGGCTGGCCCTCTGACCCCACCGTCAATGTCCCCATTTCCACAGCGGCAAATGACCAATATATTCCCCAACTGGTCAGCGATGGGGCAGGCGGGGCTATTATCACATGGTTTGACAGGCGCAGTGGCAGCGATGACATCTACGCCCAACGGGTGAATGCCAGCGGTGCCGTGCTGTGGGCAACTGATGGCGTACCTATTTGCACAGCGACAGGTTTCCAAGAGCATCCCCAACTGGTCAGCGATGGGGTGGGGGGTGCTATCATAACATGGTTTGACTCTCGCAGTGGCAACGATGACATCTATGCCCAGCGGGTCAATGCAAGCGGCGCAGTGCTGTGGGCAATCGATGGCGTCCCAATTTGCACGGCGGCAGGCTTCCAACAATATCCCCAACTCGTCAGCGATGAGGCAGGAGGGGCGATTATCACATGGATGGACTGGCGCAGTGGCTTTGATGTTTATGC
The DNA here is from genome assembly GCA_964577695.1 of uncultured bacterium. GTDB lineage: Bacteria > Poribacteria > WGA-4E > WGA-4E > PCPOR2b > CAZOAL01. Next base: position 21,032 of record CAZOAL010000020.1, read on the forward strand.
TCAACGGATAGATACCAGTGGCACGGTGCTCTGGACAATCAATGGCATCCCCATTTCAATAGGGGCAGGTCAAGGCTCGTATCCTCAACTGGTCAGCGATGGGGCGGGCGGTGCTATCATCACATGGGAGGACAAGCGCAGTTCCCCTATATTCTATGATATCTATGCCCAGCGGGTAGATGCCAGTGGCACGGTGCTCTGGACAACCAATGGCATCCCCATTTGCACAGCAGCATATAGTCAACTCTCTCCCCAACTGGTCAGCGATGGGACAGGCGGGGCGATCATCACATGGATGGACGAGCGCAGTGGCAACTGGGACATCTACGCCCAGTGGGTAAATCCTAGCGGCGCAGTGCTGTGGCCAACCGACGGTGTCCCAATTTGCACGGGGGCAAATAGCCAAGCTAACCCTCAACTGGCCAGCGATGGGGCAGGGGGAGTTATCATTACATGGTTGGACTACCGCAGTAGCACCCCCAACATTTATGCCCAGCGAGTCGATGCGAGCGGTATTGCGCTCTGGACGGCCAATGGCGTGCCAATTTCCACAGCAGTAGTTTCCCACTTTTCTTTTATTCAACTGGTGAGTGATGAGGCAGGCGGGGCTATCATCACATGGCGTGACAGTCGCAGTGGTCCCGACGATGATAATATTTATGCCCAACGAGTTGATGCGAGTGGCAGTCTGCTCTGGGGTGCTGATGGCGTGCCAATTTCTACGGCGGCAGATGTACAACAGGATCCCTACCTGGTTAGCGATGGGACAGGTGGGGCAATCATTACATGGTACGACCATCGCAATGGCAACTATGACATCTATGCCCAGAATGTCCAAGAAGACGGCACATTGGGCGGCATCTCCGGGGATGGTCTCTCTGCTGTCGCAGCGGCACCCATTCGCCCTGTTGTTCAAGTCACCCCGCCACAACTCAAAACCGAACCACAACCCATACCCCTCGTCACCCGTGCCTTCCAAAACTACCCCAACCCCTTCAACCCCGAAACCTGGCTTCCATATCAGCTCGCCGTCGATGCGCCGGTCACGCTCAAGATTTACAGCCTCAACGGACGGCTCATCCGCACGCTGGCGTTGGGCGTTCAGAAGGCGGGCGTTTACCTCACGCGGGACAAAGCCGCCTACTGGGATGGTCGAGATGACGCGGGCGAGCGGGTCTCCAGTGGGGTCTATTTTTACACGTTGCAGGCAGGGGAATTTGTCGCCACGCGCAAGATGCTGGTGGTGAAATAATGGTAGGGCAAGTTGATTGCTTGCCCTACACCAATCGAAAGAGGTCATGTTCAATGGCAAAACAAGCAACAACCAAAGAAGTTACAGTCAACTTGAAAGATTTAGAGATGTTAATCCGTCAAGTGGTGCGGGAAGAAATTACCCGCGCCTTAAAGCGTTCAGATACCTTCTCTCTTGAAGCCGATTCCCCTCTCTATGAAGATATGAAGGAGATTTTGGCAAGGAAAGAAAGAGGGGAGTTGAAATTTTATACCCACGAGGAGGTTTGGGGTGAATAGATCGTTCCGACACCAAGCCGTTTATGAAGAGAGATTTGTGGGTAACCTCAAAACATAAACGTCCCTGCGCCAGCGAATAAAGGACAAGATCGCTGAAATCTTAGAGTCCCCCTACAATCGCACCGAGCGTTTGGGGGCTATTCCGCACGGAATCAATTTGAGCGGATGTCGTTCGGCAAGAGTTGGAAGAAATTTTCGGATTATATTTGTCGTGTGCGAAGAATGTCGAAGGGTGGAAACATGCCAATATTGTTTTTGCGAAGGACGCGACGACGAAACCCTTGTGTTTTTAACAGTGGGACCGCACCAAAAGGCTTATGCAATGCGGTAGTAGGGGCGAAGCATTCGCCGGTTCGTTTTGACCCAACTCGCTGGTTTGCCTGGCGAATGCTTCGCCCCTACCCATTTTAATTTGTGACCGTTCACAGTGATTTAATTCCTCAATCGGAGGGGAGAAATATGAGTGAGACAATCATTAACCTACATCCGCACTTTTCAGTTGATGCCTCGGGCAAGCTCAAAGAAGTGACGCTTCCAACGGTTGCCTACATGAACCTGTTGGTGCGGGCAAACGTGACCGATCCGTCGCTCTGGCCTACAGGGATGGAGGAGGGTGCAGCGGTGTTGAGACGCGTACGAGAAATCGAAGCCGAGTGCATTGCAACGCGTGGCGAGTTCGACTGGGAGAAACTGCCAGAAGCCGTGCAGGATGAGTACGACAGCCTGTGCGCCCTGCTCGACCAGTTGCAGGATACCGGGGAGCGGATTGGGCTGCGCGACTTGCTGCAACAGGAAAGCGAGGGGACGGTGTGAATTACACGGTTACCCTTTCGCCTCGTGCTGTGCGGGAGCGACGCCGCTTACCAACGGACATCAGACAGCGAATAGATGCTGCTTTGCTGGGGCTGGAAAGGAATCCTCGTCCACCGGGCTGCATCAAAATGACGGGTCTTGATGAATGGCGCATTCGCGTTGGTGATTATCGCATTCGTCATCTGATTGATGATGTTGGTCGAGCGGTGACAGTGACTCGCATCAGTCATCGCCGCGATGTCTATGAATCCTGAATAGGTGAAGGCGGGCGTTTACCTCACGCGGGACAAAGCCGCCTACTGGGACGGTCGAGATGACGCGGGCGAGCGGGTCTCCAGCGGAGCATGTTTCAAATTCCCTTGAAAATAACTTGACATTTTGAGAGCAGGGAACCTGCACGGATGGAAGAATGGAAGCGCGCACTTCCATCCTTCCCTACAAGAAGTTTCTGAAACATGCTCAGAATGACATTTCTTGAGATCTGGACGATGGATGCTGAAATGAACAACTCCAACACCATAGACGAAAAAGAAAAGGAAACACCTCTTGAAGAACGCGAACTCGATCCGATGGCGGCACTCGGCCAGATTAGCTATCGCCAACTGATCTGGCGTCGCTTCCGTAAGAGCAAGATGGGAGCGATCGCGGGGTGCATCCTGATTGCGTTTTACATCATTGCCATTGGTGCGAGGTTTTTCGCCCCTTATCATTATAATGAAATCAATATGCGCTTGCGACATGTCCCGCCCCAAAGCCTTCACTTTTCGTGGGCGAAGGGGTTGCATATATACGGCCTAAAATCCGTCCGGAATCCAGAAACCCTGGAGTTGGAGTTTACGCCCGATTCCTCGCAGATTTATCCCGTCCAATTGTTCTATAAGGATGCGAATGGAAAACGGCATCTGCTTGGCTCTTCGGGGCCGATGTTCCTGCTGGGGACGGATCGGATGGGGCGCGATTTGCTTTCACGCATCATTTACGGAGGTCAGGTTTCGATGACCGTCGGACTGATCGGGGTGTTCCTCAGTCTCCTGCTTGGTTCCATTCTGGGAACCGTCTCAGGTTATTGGGGGGGGTGGATAGACAACCTCATCCAGCGCCTCATCGAACTCCTCTCCGCGTTTCCTTCGATTCCACTCTGGATGGCACTCGGTGCCGCTTTGCCTCCGGGCTGGTCCAGTACCCAGGTCTACTTTGGGATTACGATCATTCTATCCATCATCAGTTGGGGGGGGCTGGCAAGACAGGTGCGCGGTAAGGTGCTCGCTTATCGGGAGCAGGATTTCGTGATGGCTGCCCGCGCTGCGGGGACGGGGCATTGGTATATCATTACCCGCCACCTGTTGCCCGGGTGCTACAGCCATATTATCGTGATTGCGACACTCGCTATCCCCGGCATGATCTTGGGAGAAACCGCCCTCAGTTTTCTGGGATTGGGCATCCGCCCCCCGATGACCAGTTGGGGGGTGCTGCTGGAAGAAGCCCAACGGGTCACGGTGTTGCTGGACTATCCCTGGTTACTGTTCCCGGCGCTCCCCGTGTTGATTGTGGTCATTTCCTTCAACTTCCTCGGCGATGCGTTGCGGGATGCGGCAGACCCGTATTCGGATTAGGGACGGAAAGAATGGAAGGATAGTTCCTTAACTCTCCTCCTTCTCTTCTGACAACGGGAGATACATCGCAAACCCATCTTCACCATCGTATAGCCCGCGAAGGATGAACCGGGTTTTGAAAGAGAGGCTTTGATACAGCTTGACTGCTGGCATGTTACTGGCTCGCACTTCCAAATAGACCTCTGAAAGCACTTTGGATTTTGCAAGGTCTATAAGCTGTGTTACCAGTTTTTTCCCGATTCCCCGGGAGCGCATATCCTCCTTTACCACGATATCCATCAGATGGAGTTTTCCCCAGGCGAATCGTGCAACGGCATAGCCTATGATTTCCCCATTCCACTCAGCCGCTAAAGTATAATAACCCTGGCGGTCTTTAATGATTTTTTCTATTTCCGCTTGTGTCCATGCGTCTGTCGCTCCACTGAAGCGCAAAGACAGATTATAGATAGCTGAGACATCAGAAATCTCAGCTTCCCTAATTGATACGGTTTGCTTTTGAGACTCTACTTGAAAAGATGCGTTTTCGTTCATAAGATTAAGTTGCTCCTTTGCGATGTTATCCATCCTTTTCCTGAATCCACATTAAAACACCCGATAATTGAGTGTCATCACATAACTCTGATTTAACGGAGTGCCGCTTGATTTTGTCAATTGCATACTGGTGATTAAATTGACCTGATTTTCGATGTGAAAGATGAAGAGCGTTGTCAACGAGTGGCTCGTCAGAGCGGCAGTCTCTTTTGAGCGTTTCTCGCTTTTCAGCCGGTAGTTGATGACAAAATCGATACGATTGGTGACTTCATAAGAGAAATCGCTCGCTGAAGTGATACTATAGGTTCTGAAAAAGGTTCCTCCGATCGGACTGTTGACGGTGAATTTTTCATTTAACTGGGAGCGCCAACTGATGGGACGAGAATACCGAGCGGTCATATCTGCCGCCGGAAGTGTGCGTTTGATTGAAGATTTAGCGGTCAATAACTCGACTTTGGTGCCAAATGTGGCATCCCAACCATAAAATCGATCGGAAATTCGCTCCCTGAACAACGCCTCGTCCATTCTCAAAATGCCTACTGCGTCGATTTCCTCAGCCTTTAGCATCCCGGAGTTTTTGATGACCTTTGTCATATCGTCGTACCAGACACGCTTATAAGTGTCTCCGTAACTGTCCCTATACTCTTTCTGCCTTTCGATGAGTTGTCCCAATTGTATCATCGTATTGGCAGGTAAATCATCGTACAGTTGACCAGAGAAGAGCAAGAAATCTTCAATTCGCACAGCCTTCGCTAATGCCGTCGCATTAATAAAACGGCCAAGCCCCCAACCAATGGTCACATCGAAAGGCGGACGTTCGTCACCCTTAAAGTAAGCCCCGTGCAAATTCACAGAACTGAAAATTTTTCGCTCCGGCCGGGCGTATTTTTTGAGCCGCCAATCGAAATCCGTGCTGTAATCATTGGCGTCTCCGTTTCGTGACGCTGACCAAATCAGGTCCAGGGAATGCCCGTGATTCAACGATTCGTAAAAGGTTTTGTAGATAGTTCCAATCTTACCTTGATTCGCTCGCTCTTCTTTACCAATGGTCGCGTAGTTATAGTTGAAGTCAATGAGGAAACTTTTCGCCGAAGTGACTGGAACTTTATAGTCTTTAATTAGTAAATTTTGAGAAAAAGCAGCAGCGCCTGTGAATGCAATGAAAAACATCAGAAACGTTGCAGTTTTTTTGATCATCGTGTTCGTCGTGCCATGTCGATGTGATTAGAGGGTGGAATCCGGCGGGACTCCATCCGGGTCAACTGTAGCGGTGCAAAAGGGCAAGAGCGGTGTTCCTCCCTCTCCCCACCGTGGGCTAATCATTACCCACATCTTTTGATCCGGAGACTAGCGACACCATCGCCTCGGTTCGGACCCCGTCAGGGAGCGGGGAGGCGAGGGAGCGAGGGAGCGAGTGATGCCCTCACCTCTGCCCCTCTGCCCCCTGCTCCGTTGGGTCCTGCCCCATCGAGCCCTGATGGCCAACAGATCTGGCAGAAATGAAAAGATCTGGGTAAAGATAAGCCACCGTGGGAGAGGGCCGGGGTGAGGGGGTAGGCAGCGTGAAACGCGGGGCCCTTCCCTCACCCGTTCCCTCTCCCACGAGGGGAGAGGGAACGGATGACCTGTCCTTTTTCTTAACTTAATCCCTAGGGGGTGGAATCCGGAGGACTACTATCCGCTATCCCGGGTGCGTTATCGAGCGTCGGGGTTGCACGGACCGGTTCCCCAAAACCTGAGAAGATCGTATAGTAGAGGCTTTTGATAGGCTTCTTCTCAAGCAAGAAGACGAATATTGCGCTGAAGATGAGACTGAAGAAAATGACCGCGTAGACAATTCCTGTTCTATCACTAAACCCTTGAGAAGATCCATTCGATGGCATGGATTCACCCGCTGACAGATTGCGTGAGGCGTGAAACGTGAAACGTGATGCGTGAGATTTTTACGTTTCACGTTTTACGTTTCAGGTGCGGAGGAAGCCGGTGTGCGGCTTCTCACAGGTCTAGTAATAGCATAGAAAAATTACCAATTCCATCGCTTTGACTTCCTCACTCAACAATGGCCAAACTATTTGACCGAAATCGCAATCAGTGTCATATCATCTTCAGCATTGCCATGATTGAACTTCGTCACAGCTTTCATGACTCGCTTTTGCAATGCAGCAGCACCCAGACCTCGGTTCTCCACTAACAATTCGATTAAACGCGCCTCACCAAACTCTTCTTTCTTAGAATTCGTGGCTTCGATGACCCCGTCAGTGAATAGTAACACGCGATCACCACTCATTAACTCAACTTCTCCCTGCTGATAGTTTGAATCTTGAGACAACCCAAGCCCTCTACCTCCTTTTTCAGATCGAATCAGCGAGCCGTCTTGGCGGACGAGGATCGGTAGATTGTGGCCGGCGTTCGTATAAATGAGCCGTTTACCCGTAACATCAAGGAGACAATAAAAAAGGGTAATAAATTTGTCCAGGGGCGCATTGCTGCATATCAACTGATTCAATTTCTCGCATAACTCTCGAGGGGGCAGTGAAGTGGCCCCGAGCGTCCTGACACCTGCTTGCAAGTTCGACATGAGCAATGCAGCCGGAATGCCCTTGCCAGCGACGTCTGCTATGCACAGGCCGACCTTGCTATCGCTGAACTTCAAGATATCAAAATAATCGCCACTGACAACCTCTGAGGGTTGCCATGCGCTGGAGATCTCAATGCCTTGGATTTGCGGAATGTCTTTGGGCAGCAAACCTTGCTGAATCTCCTTGGCTAACTCTATTTCGCGCTCTGAGGAGATTTTTAATGCCGACAAAATCAGTAATTCTGACAAGATAAACGTAACTATTAAAAAGGAGGCTAATATCATTGTCGCATTCCAATAAAGAGTGATAGAATGCGCATACAAAGATGATGACAGTAGGCCCCCCAGGAACCAGGAAATTGCACTTGAGATAGAAATCAGAATCCCAGCCCACCTCCCCACGAGCCAGGTCACCAGGGAAATGGGAACTAAATAAAATAACGCCAGAGAAAACTCTAGCCTTGTCAGGTAATCAAGGACTCCAACGACGACGACGAACGTGAATCCTAAAGCGACTAAGGGCGACTTGGATTGCTGACTTAGATACTTGATTACATTCAATACTCGAACTCCCATTATTTTTATCTTCTCTATTTCAGGTAGCAGGCAGCAGGCTCTTTAATGGAAAAACACAAACGTCACAAGAATAAAAAGGGGAATCAAAATACCGACCGACCAAGCCATGTATCCAAAGAAGCTCGGCATCTTAATTCCGCTCTGTTCAGCAATCGATTTCACCATGAAATTCGGCGCATTCCCGATGTACGTGTTTGCCCCCATAAAAACTGCACCTACGGAGATGGCTTTGAGGTAGTTGACAAATTCGAGATGTTGTGGTTCTGTGAGCGAGCCCGCCAGGATACCTGGGACCAGTTCTTCGCTTAAGTGAAGTTTTCCGAGGGCAGTGTTGAAGAAGGTCAAGTATGTCGGTGCATTATCCAAGAAGCTCGAAAGAATACCGGTAACCCAGAAGTAGTGAAATGGTGCCTCCACCGCCTGAATCAATCCTTTTAGCGCTCCCTGTTCACCAGCTCTGAGGATTGCCAGCGCCGGAATAATCGTCATAAAAATTCCGGCGAAGAGTTTGGCAACTTCAACAATAGGAAACCAATTGAACTCGTTCCGCCGACGAAGTTCGCCGGAGAAAGGAGCGCTCTTCAATGACAACAAGCCCATCAAGACGATAATCACATCGCGCAAGGTGTTTTGCCACGCAACATGAACACCACGGAAATTGATTTCACCCAGTTTGAGCGTCCCACTCATAAAAACCGCTCCAATGATACCCGCAAGGAAAATGAAGTTAAACAGTCCATCAATGCGGACGGGTTCGCTGACATCGTCATCAGAGACACCTTCCCCCTCGCGTCTGAAAAGAATCGTATCCCAAGCGAAGAACAGCATCAATAATACGACGCTGACAAAAAGCATATCCGGAAGGAGAGCAAATGTCCAGAAAAACGGCACCCCGTGAAGGAATCCTAAGAACAACGGCGGGTCGCCCAAGGGGGTCAAAGAGCCACCAATATTGCTCACCAAAAAAATAAAGAAGATAATCAGATGGATTTTATTTCGACGGTGGGCATTGGCACGAATCACCGGGCGAATCATCACCATGGAGGCACCCGTTGTCCCAATCCATGAAGCAATAACTGTCCCGATCAGTAACATCGTTATATTGACAATTGGTGTGCCGCGTAGAGTGCCGCGCACAAGAATGCCCCCTGCAACAGTGTACAATCCCCACAGGAGAATGATGAAAGGAATATAATCGATTAGGTAGATATGCAGAATATCATGAAAGGCTTGCCCCCGAAAAACCGCCAGATAGGGGAAACCGAAAATCAACACCCAAGCCAACGAGACTTTTCCAAAATGGTGATGCCAGAAATGCGGAACAGCGAGGGGAAAAATCGCGATCGAGAGCAAAATGCCGACGAATGGAATTATACTCCAGATGGGAAGTTGAGCCCCATCGACCCCATGATGTTCACCGTATGTATCGTGGGATTCTCTTTCGTGTGTTGTCTCCTCTGAATCCGCTGAAAAGGCGAACGGAGAACACAGGAGCAACATGGTGCTGAAGACAGCAAAGAAAAAACGAGGGAAATTAATGACCATTTTCACTTTCTCTCCAGACTATCGACGTTCCGTGGTTTTTACATCTGGAAGGACTTCATACCCCACCAGCGTTATAATATTTTCGTCGTTTGAATCCACTTGTTTAATCACTCTGTAGGGATACTCCTTCTCAATCCAAAACAGGAATTTTGTTCTGATAATTTTTCCTTTGAGACCTAATACGCCTGCTTCGATAAAGTAACAATCAAAAGTCCTCACTGGCGTTGTGACTTTTTCTTCACCTTTCATCTTCGCATAAACGCCCACAACATGGTCAGCGGTGACAAGCGTAAATTTAACCTCATCCTTTTCAAACGGATAGCCGCGAAGCACTTCCAGAATCGTATTGACATCATAGCTATCTTCTGGAATCTCTTCCACTTTATTTCGCTCCGGGCCTGGATAGATAAAACGGACGCGGTTTTCGCCATCCTGTTTATAATATTCAATCGAGCACTCGAGTTCGCCGTGACTGTTGCTTTCTTTGAGAGAGAGCGTTCTCAGGTCATCTGCCCTTAAAACCATCGTCAGCGTGTCAGTCGAGATGACATAAACTCTTTGATTATTGTGATTAGCACATAAAATCGTGTGGGTCGATTGATACCTTCTCCCCCTTTCTTGCACGTCATAGATCGCTTTTTCGATAGTCGGAAAGCGGGGGTCACGAAATGGAGGCTTTTCATCGCAGAAGGCACTTGGGGCGAAAAGAACAGCGAATAAGATGAATCTGCTAAACGCATCAAACGACCTTTTGGATGGAAGGGATTTTCCTTTGAGCAACGTTTTCAGCTCATCCGTTGAAAGCATACGCCTCCTAGCTTGTGCATTGAGCAGACCATTCCTATCAGTCCTCAGTTATCGGTTATCAGTTACCAGTCCCCGTAAACCGACCATATCGTAGCGCTAAGGTTGGCAGCACGAGAAGATTGAGAGCGGTAGAGGTGATGAGACCTCCGAGGATAACCATCGCCATGGGGCCCTCGATCTCTCGGCCTGGTGACCCGCTGCCAATAGCCAGCGGCAGCAGCCCGAGGCCGGTGACCAGCGCCGTCATAAGGATAGGTGCGAGCCGTTCGGAAGCGCCTCGGATAGCAACTTCAAGCCCCCAGGTCATTCCCTCGACAGAGACCAGATGCTCGTAATGCGAGACCATCATGATGGAATTGCGTAATGTGATGCCGAAAAGGGTAACAAAGCCAACCAGAGGACCAAGCGAGAGCCAGCCGCCAGAGGCGAAAACAGCGAGCACCCCACCCACAAGTGCAAAGGGGAGGTTCACTAAAACCAACAACAAATTCCTCAAGTTGCCCATGACAATCGACAACAGCAATACGATTCCGACACCCGCCAGTAAGGAATGGATCAAAAGGTCCTGTCTGGAACGGGCCTGGGCCGCAACGGCCCCCGTAAATTCAACATAGGTTCCAGCGGGGAAGGACACGGTGGAGAGAATCCGTTTTTTCGCTTCGTTGACAAACGAGTTGACATCGCGTCCTGCCACGTTACAGGTCACTGTCTGAACACGTCTTGCTCCCTGGTGCAGCACCGCATAGCGGCCCGATGTCTCATAAATATCGGCGACCTGACCCAGGAGGACATAATTTTCAGTCGAATTCCGCAACGGCAGCCCACCCACATCAGTTATACTCTTCCTGTATTGCTCATCAATTATCACAGAAACATCGACGACCCGGTTCCCATCGTAAATTTGCCCGACAACGTTCCCCTGGTAAGCGGTGCGCACGACATCCAGGACCTCTACCGGCTCGAAACCCCAGCGGGTCATGTCGCCTTTGCGGAGTTTCACCATAAGTTTTGGAGTTCCCGGTGGGGATTGAACCTGGACATCGGTCGCTCCAGGAACTTTGCCCAAAACCAGAGCCACCTCTTGTGCCTTTTTGTCCAATCTGTCAAGGTCATTCCCGTATATGTTGAGGACGATGGAAGCGGTATAACCGGAGAGGGTTTCCTCGACCCGTTCTGTCAGGAAGGTCTTGATGGCAAAATTCACCCCCGGAAACTGGGCAAGGAGGTTACGGATGTCGGACTGAGCAAATTCCGCTTGCTCGCCTTTCAGCGGTTTTAAGTCCACATTGAACTCGCTGTAATGCGTCCCAAAAACATCGTCCGCCTTCTCCGCTCTCCCCACTCGCTGAACGACGGAGCGGACGTAGGGAACCTTCAGGAGTTCAAGGGTGACCTGGCGTCCCAGTCGCAGAGATTCCTGAATAGACGTCCCCGGAACGGCTGACATGTGGACGATGAAGTGACCTTCACGAAGCTCCGGGAGAAACCCACCCCCTAAGAAAGGGAGTGTCCCAAGTCCTGCGACCGTAAAAAGGGCGACACTGCCAATCACCGCTTTTGGACGCTGCTCGACGCGAAGCAGCAAGGAACCGTATCTTGTTTTCAACCACTGCACCACCGGAGGCTCCTCCTCTTCCATGTCTCGGTGACCGAGGAATATCAAGCACAGGGCAGGTGTGACGGTAAGCGCCACCAGCAAAGAAGCGAGGACGGCCGAGATGTAGGCGATGCCGAGCGGGGCGAAAAGCCGCCCGGCTATGCCCGACATTGTCAATATTGGGATAAAAACTAGCGCCACCGCAAAAGTGGCGTACACCACTGCACTTCGCACCTCGATCGAAGCATCGAGGACGACTCGCAAGGCGGGCCGTGGACTGGAAAGGTGGCGATTCTCTCGGAGACGCCTCAAGATGTTTTCTACATCAATGACGGCATCGTCCACCACCTCTCCAATCGCGATGGCAAGCCCCCCCAAGGTCATCGTGTTGAGGCTGAAGCCACAGTATTCCAGGATGGCTACCGCAGACAGCAATGACAAAGGGATGGCTGTGCAAGAGATAGCCGCCATCCGAAAGTTGAACAAAAAGAGGAACAAGACAATCACAACCAGAACTGCCCCAAGGAGCAAAGACGACTGGACATTGTGGATGGCTGTTTGGATAAAGTTCGCGGGACGAAAGAGGTCTGTGTGAAGCACAACGTTCCCTGCGCTCAACGTGGGACGAATCTCTGAAAGCGCCTCCTCAACCCTCTGGGTTACCTCAAGCGTGTTTGCACCGTACTGGGCTGAGACCATCAGGATGACGCCGGGACGCCCCATAATCGCCGCGGCACCGATGAGCGGCTCTGGAGCCGAGACGACTTGAGCGACGTCACCCAATGTCACGCTGCCGCTGTCCTGATGCACGAGAACCGTCCTGGCAATTTGACCATAAGTGAGGGATTGCCCCTCGGTCTGCAGGACGATGCGCTGATTTGGAGAATCAATGAAACCCGCTCCACGGACACCTGTAGCTCGTTGCGCCGCAGCCAGAATATCCTTGATTGTCAGGTTGTATTTAATCAATTTTTCAGGCTGCACTTGAATCTGGATCTGTTCTACCTCTCCACCGAAGACCGCCACCTTGGCAACACCAGGAACAGCCAGAAGACGCTGCTTGACGGTCCAATCGGCAAGGGTTCTGAGTTCCATGAGGGAGTGCTTCTCAGAGATCAGGCCAACCACCAGAACGATGCTTGTTGAAGAGGTTAAAGGGGTCATGGTCGGTGCCTGGACGCCCTGGGGCAACTGCCCGACAAGCGTCGCCAGGCGTTCAGCGACCACCTGCCGGTTGCGGTAAATGTCGCTTTTTGGATAAAATGTCACCGTGACGAGAGACAAGCCTTGAATCGAGGCGGAACGGAGCGATTCGATACCCGCTACGCCGTTGATGGTGTTCTCAATCGGTTGCGTGACCAGCACCTCCACCTGTTCCGGAGACAGCCCCGGTGCCTCGGTCTGGATGGCAACCTGTGGTGGAGCAAACTCCGGGAATACATCGTATTTGGCTCTCGAGAGGGTGTACAACCCGTGAACTACAAGGGCGCATGCCAGGGCAATGATGACCCCTCGAAAGCGGAGTGAGAAATGGACAATTTGGGTAAGCATTCGATCTGTCCTTTCTTTATTTAGCTTCTTCTTCACCGACTTGAATCTGAGCGCGGAATTCCTCAGACAAAAGCAACTGCGCCCCGCTCACCACGAGCCGGTCCGTAGCCGAAAGCCCTTTTGTGACAAACCATCCCTCTTGAGCGGGCGTCTCCGTCGAGACCTCGCGGCGAACAAAGTGCTCCGGGTCCTTTTGCACATAAACCCACGCCTTCCCCTGCCACCAGACTAAGGCTTTCGCAGGGAGGACAACCCCCTGAACTTCTGAACCCACCGGCAGATAAGCGAGGATGTTCATACCGGGAAGGAGGCTTGTCCCCTGTGCGGGGGCGAGATAAAAAAAACTCAGCCCCTGGATACGAGGGTCCGTGTGGGGAGAGGGCGAGACCAGTTGAGCCGATACGAGCCGCCCGTCTGCGGCCTGAATGGAAGCGGTTTGGGAGGCTGACGCAATAGCGACGCCCGGGGGAACTGTGATTTGAACCAAAACATCCTGCAACTGGGCCAGCCGGTCAAAATCAGGGGAGGCATCAAAGAGCCACCTGGCAAGAACGCCCCCCCACTGTTGCCGCCCGCTCCTCTCCAGGGCATGCAGTGCTTCTTGCGCAGACGAAGCTTCGGCCTCGTCTGAACGCCAGGTCGCCTCCGCTGCCTGAAGGGCTTTATCAGAAATGCTCCGGTCGTCTGCGTGGAGCGTCTTCAGGCGCTCATATTCTTTCCGTGAAGCCTCAAGACTCGCCTGTGCCTTTTTCACTTGCGCCTTTGCCGCAGCGTATCTGTTTCGCAAATCCACAAGCCCCTGGAGTTCCACAACCGTGCCGTAAGCTCGGGTTTCTTCCCGATGAGAGGTCAGCTCAAGAGGAGCTACGGCAATTCCACTTTTCAGTTGAGTCGCCTCATCGAGGGTAACGATGCTCTCGCCCTCCTGAATCGAAACGCGAGAGGGGGCTTCAACCGGACGTTCCCGCTCTTGTTCCATAGCTAATTCCTTGCGCCTTTCCATGAACGCCCAGGTCAAGAGCGCACCTATACCTCCCACGGCAACAATCAAAAATAATAGTTTCCACCCGCGTTTGACTCTCATTTGTTGTTTTCCTCCTTTTCCGGAGGATTCGTTTCAGGTACAGCCGGAAGAGACTCTGATGGGCTGAGTGAGCGTTTAACCGCGTCCTCCAGCAGCCCTAAAGATTCTTGTAACTTGACGAGAGCTTCCAAGCGAACAAGCGCGGCTGAATAATATTCAAATTGGGCACTGAGAAGTGCAAGTCGATCCGCTTCTCCGGCTTTAAACATCGCCTCCCCTGATTGAAGCTGGATTTCCCTGGCTGACAAGATTGATTTCGCCGCCTCGAACTTTTGCAGGTCGCCATGGTAGGCCGCCAATGCGCGGTCAATCTCTCTGAGCGCCTGGAGTTGAAGGAGGGAAAAGCGGCTGGCAACTGCTCTGCGACGCGCCTCTGCCTCGGTGATCGGCCCCTTGTTGCGATTGAAAACCGGCAGCGAAAGGGAGAGTCCAATAGACCACTTGTTTTCCCCCGCATCCCACGAATAGCCAGGACCCAGTTGAACATCAGGATATTGTTTGGCAATTTCGAGTTGCAGGGAAGATTGACTGGCGGAGTATTCCGCAAGGGCACTCAAAATATCCGGCCGGTTCAACGCCTGATGCCGAACGTCCTTGAAAACGGCATCCGTAGGGGAGGGGAACTGATTTACAAAGTCAAAGGAGAGGTCAACCCCATCGAGAGCGGTAACCAACAATCCGAGGGCTTCGGCAAGCTTCACCCGAGCCTCGGCACTCTGTTTTTGCACTTCATGCAGCGAGAGACGTGTCTGATCAAAGGAGATACGCTCCTGGGTCATTTCGATTCGAGATGCCTCTCCGACGCTGAATCGTCGCTCCACCAACTTGACAACTGCCTCTTGCACAGCCACTTGATTTTTCAAAAGGGCCTCACTCTGAATTGGCGCATAAAACTCAAGCAGACGGGTTCTCAGGCGGCTTCGCACCTGCCACGCCATGTTTGCGATTTGCAGTTGGGCGGCATCGGAAATGTATTTGGCCTGGGCGATGCGGTCACCGCGCTTACCGGCGGTCTCGATTGGGAGGCCAAGGGTCACCCCCAATGTCCAGGGCGAAACGCCGCTTGCTGAATCAGCATTGTATTCAGGCGTAAATCCCACGCTGGGGTTTGGACGCCCGCCCGCCGTGATGATCCCTGCCTCAGCACCCTCCCATTCGGCGCGCGCCACATCCAGATGGGGGTCAAAGTAAAGCGCCACGAGGGTAAGCATCTGGAAATCCCAGGACTTCGGCGGCCATGGAATGACCTCATGATGGAGATTGGCCTCGATGAACTTTTTGAGGTCGGGGTTGTCCAGCGTGCGAGCTTCAAATGCCAAGCCGATCTCCGACGCGGAGATGGGCTTCGGGTGAAAACCTGTACACCCGATGATCAAGGTTGTGATGACGTATAGAATCAGTATCTTCAAGCGGTTCTTTTTCATTTTACCTCCTCCTAAGAATTGTTAGAATAGTGAAAGATATATCAGAGTCGATTCTGGTATCAGCAGACCGGGAATGTCTCGTTTATTTTTCAAAGTTAGTTAAGTACGAGACCGGCGGCGCATATACACGACCATGACCACCCCCAGGACTCCGGCGATGAGCGCCGGTATATTGCGGAAGGCACTCGCGCCATTATCCTCGGTACGATATCTTTCCCTGGCCAGGGCAGCCCACGCATTCAGGGTGCGGTTCCTGAACGTTGCATCCTGCCAACTTCCCTGATCGACCAGCTTTTGCACCTCTTCCTCGTTCACCGGCATCGCGGAGAGACGTTGTCGCTCGGCTTCAATGTTGCCTGTCTTAATGGCCCGTTTCCAAGTTACCGCCAGTGGGTCGTGTGGGTCAATAACGAGGCTGCCGATCAGATCGTTGACGATTCCCCAGCGTCCTCCGCCTTTCGTCGCGTCATAAACGAAATCTGATTTCCATTCAAAGGGGTTTAATCGCACGGAAGACCGCCCTTTGACTTTCGGATAAAGCCCAGGTAAGAGACTGAACCGGTCCAAGTCAAATTTTTGAGGACCGTCCGGTTCGCCCTTGCGCAGCATCCATAGCTTCTGCCCCTCTTCGGAGAGGACAAAACGGATGAACCGCTCGGCGATGGCCCGGTTCGATGCGCCTTTAAGAATCGCAATCGCATCGCCATTGACCACCGTCACATCCGCGGGCATGACGAAGCCGATCATCTCCTCTCCCGCTTCTCTGACCTGTGCCCAGGCATAAAAGTCTATCGCCAGTCCGTAGGCGACTTCACCCACTGCCACATCTTTTGGCGTTTGGCCTGCGCCCGCAGAGAATCCGCGCACATTGGCGCCTAAGGCAGTGATAATCTGCCAGCCGCGCTCCCATCCGTAAGCCTGGAGGATAATTTCGTAAGCCATGTGGACGCTGCCGCTTTTGCGCGGGTCCGCCGAGCCAACCCATGTGAACACCTCCGGACGGGCGAGGTCTTCCCACGTTTTCGGCTCTGGCAAACCAAGCCGCTTGAGAACCACTTTGTTGTAAATAATCCCAAATCCAGCCATCGTCGCCGCGTACCAGGTGTAGTCGCTATCATAGAGTGGAACCCCCCCAATGGTAGGTGCCACTTCCCGGAGGATTTCGTCGGGCACCCGATACGGTTCGAGCAGTCCGAGCTTCTTCAACTCCATATACGGGTCTGTCCCACCACCGAAAAACAGATCTATCCCGATGCCGTTCGGCTTATTCTTAAATTCCGAGCGGATGTACTTCAGAATATCCGAAGTGCCCCCCACATCCAACCACTTCAGATCGACTGTCCGCCCGGTTTCGCGTTGATAGTGCTTGCGGAAAGCATCGCCGAATTCAATACGTATCCCTTCCCAGTGAGGGGATAGCAGCACCAATTCATCCTGTGCGTAGACCACACTCACAGAAAGTAAGAACATTAGGAAACAATGTTTAAGCATTCGGTTCATATAGACCACCTTGTGAAACGTGAAACGTGATGCGTATTGCGTAAAACGTGAAACGTGAAACGTGAAACATGAAACGTGAGGCATAATTCTCATCCTTCCATCCTTCCATCCTTCCTTCCCTTCTTCCCTTCCTTCCTTAACGCGACAGCTTCAATTTTCCACATAAGAATCCAGAACCTTCCAGGAAATCTGACCTTCATTTGATACCTGATATTCAAGCAACATACGTCCAGCTATATGTCCATCTTCAAAAGCCGCGAGGACCCATCTGGAATCTAATATCTGTATGCCATTTTCAGCATAAAATCCCATCTTACCTCCCAAAACCCCTTCATAGGGGATGAGCTCGCGATGTTTCATCAGGTCTGCCTTAATCTCTTGAATCGGCTCCCGGAGTCCTTTTGCCTTTAACTTTTCTACATCCCAACGCTGTAAGTTGGATGGACTCTGGGAGGGTATCTCGATGTTCTGCTGTTGCGTTTGGGTGAATGAACGTTTCAAGCCTTCAATTTCTGTGGTCAGCCTTTTCTCCTGTTGTTGAGCGCGGCTCAATTTGCTTTTATAACTTGCTTGTTGTTTGATGAGTAAGGCCCCCATCAACATGACAAGTATAATCGTCAAACCCATCCAGAAAAATCTTTCTTTATGATATTTTTTACGTAAAGCATCGTTCGTCATACGTGATGTATGTTGCCTTTCAGTCTCGCGTTCCTTCCAATCTTCCATCCTTCCCTCCTTCCATAAGACCAATACGTGTGGACTTCATCCAATTCTGGATGCGTGATAATCTGCATGCTCATTCCTTTGATATGAATGCGTGGTTTTAAGGAACAGCTCCTATCAGCGTGGGGGGCTCTGTAGTGTATCCCCGTTTGCATCTTGTTTCCTTGTGCTGTATGGTCGGGAGTGAAA
The DNA here is from genome assembly GCA_964577695.1 of uncultured bacterium. Lineage (GTDB taxonomy): Bacteria > Poribacteria > WGA-4E > WGA-4E > PCPOR2b > CAZOAL01. Next base: position 39,093 of record CAZOAL010000020.1, read on the forward strand.
AACTGGTGCTTTGTTACATTTGAATTGGCGGGTATGTAGAGCGGGCGGCTCGCCCGCTCAAGCGATCTGGCAGATCGCTCTACCTGTCAGATCAAAAGTCACAGCGCACTAGCCCCTTGTGGGCGTTTGGGCCAATCGACGCCCACACGCCTGCCCCGATCTATCGGGGGGGCTAGACTACAGACAATTTTCATGATAGGTGGCAACTTAGGTTATGACTTACAAACCTGACGGGAGAGCTCGTACACCATATCAAAAGCAAACGTGAGCTCATCAATTGTACAATGATTTTGCACAAAATGCGAAGTGCAAAACAACAACCCTCCATCAGCAAACAGACGAAGAACTCGCTCGATCTCTGCCTTCAGGAAATCTAGCTTGCCAAATCCAAGGGTCGTTTGTATGTCGAGCCCGCCCATCAAAACAAATGCGTCTCTATATCTCCTTTTGAATTCGTAGACATCCATCCCGGCGGATTCCTGATATGGATGGACAACCTGATACCCCAGGTCAATCACGCCATCAATGACTGACGAAATGTTGCCATCACTATGAAAACTCAGATACGCACCTCTGCGTTTGACGGCATCGCACGTAATTTTGTGGTAGGGATGGATAAGTCTCCACCAGATCGACGGGCTGAACATCAGACGATTCTGCCCGCCCCAGTCATCTGAGACATGAACCATATCCACGCCCAGGTCAATGCAGTTATTCGCAAACGCCCGGTTCCATTCCGCCTGACGCCGATAGACTTGATGGAGCGCATCTTCAAACTGAAGGAGATAGCGGAGGTGATTTTCGATTCCGAACACCCCGTTCAAGGCTTCAAAGATTCCAGGGGTTTGCACATAGACAAAACGTCCTCGACGTTCTTTGTGGTGCGCAATCCCATCCATAATGGATTTATATGCCTCTGTGTTGTTTGCATCCGTCATTGGCACATCTAACAGCTCCCCCGGTTCGATATCCCCTCCCAAATCTCGGCGCAGTTTCTGGATTTCGGTGCCGGAATAACAGCCGGGGCCACCGAAGATGTGGGCAAAATCAAATTCGTATTTATCTTCAAATGCTTCTACTGAGCCAAATACTTCTGAGATCTGTTTTTCAAGATTTGCACGCACCCAGCCGTATATCGGAATTCGATCCGGTTTCCCATGATTGATGACTGTGATGACTCGTTCTCTTGGCAACATGGATTCCTCCTTCCTCAATGAGGTGAACGCATAAGAAAAGGTCGCATGAAGACCGAATTCTTTATACCCTGAACAATTCCCCCATGCGCCTGCCGAGGAATTTACCTGCCAGAAACAGACTCGTTGCCAGCAATATCATCCCCAACACGCCCAAGGCGCTGGCAATATACGGCCCATCCGGCCGTGCGAGCAGGGCATAGATCGCTTTGGTAATCGGATAGTAGCGTTCTTCCACGGCCAGAATCAGACTGTCGCTTACTTCGAGCATCGCGAACGAGAAGCAGAGGATGCCGCCAGCCACCAGATTGGCGAAAACCAGCGGCAAGGTAATCCGGCGGAGTGTCGTCACTGGACTGGCACCCACATTCTGCGCCGCTTCTTCGAGGGTAACGCTTGTCTGCTGAAAACCCGCATAAGCGGATCTGACCATATACGGCAGGCGTCGCACCGCATACCCACAGATCAGCAGCGGAATCGGATTGACCCGCGCATCAAGGAACGTTCCCGAAAATCCAGCGACATAACCGAACGCCAGGATGATTCCCGGCACCGCCAGCGGTAGCATCGTCAGCGTGTCCAGCACATCCTTGCCCGGCATACGGGTGCGTGCCAACAGGTAAGCGACGGTGATGCCGACGATGACATCAACAACTGTGCTCAACGAACTTAAAAACAGGCTGTTGCGGATGCTTGTTGATGTGATTTGATGCTTGAATACCAGTTCGTAATATTTGCCGGTGAACGCTTCAGGTAACACGCTCATAAACCAGCGTTCTGAAATAGAGGTAAGTATCACGCTGATATGCGGAATGAGGGCAACCAGCGTCAGACTCAGCAATCCGATATGGATGGCCACGGTCATCGGCACCGATGCTGGCTTGATTGCGGATGCCACATGACCGCGCACCATCATCTCGTAACGTTTCCCCCCCATCACCGACTTCGAGAGATAGAAGAATCCAACGGTCATCAGAATCATCAGCACCACCAGCACATACCCCATTGGATTCTCATGGATGTCACTGAGCATATCAAAGATCTGCACGGGAACAACCCGGCGGTATTCAAAGATAAGCGGGGTGCCGAGGTCGGTGAACGCCCAAATAAAAACGATGGTTGCCCCAGCAAAATAACCGGGCAACATGAGTGGGAAAGTGATTCTCCGAAAGAGGGTGAATCCATGGGAACCAACATTGCGAGCGGATTCTTCCAAGCTGGGGTCTACATTGGCCAATGCCGCAGCAACATTGAGATACATGATGGGATAGAGGTGTAATACCTCCATCACGATCACTCCCAACATGCCACCCCCACCGAACCAATCGATCGGCTGATGGATAATGCCAATATCCATCAGCAGCAGGTTGATTGACCCGAATCGCGCAAACATCTGCTTCATCCCCACTGCGCCGACAAAGGGCGGCAGTACCATCGGCACCAGGAGGAGTCCACTGAGCAGCCCCTTTCCCTTAAAATCATAGCGAACCATCGCGAACGCTATCGGCACGCTCAAGAGCGTTGTCGCCAAGGTGACAGCCAGACCGAGGTTAATGCTATTGAGCACAATGTTCCATTGGCTTGGCTCGCTGATCATAAGCCAGAAAAAGTCGAGGGTAAACCGCCCCTTCACATAGAATGCGTTGGCGAGAATATAAGCGAGCGGATAAATCATGAATGCGCCAAAGAATAGAATCAGCCCGATTAGAAAGAGCAAACGGGCAGGTGTCAGGTCATATTGTCTGAGTCTATTGAGCATGATGTTTTAAATCCTGTGAGTGATGCGTGATAGATGAAACGCCTGTCTCGTTCGCTTAACAAATTCTGGGCCTGGGAGAATGTTACCATGGTCATCATCGACCCAGATGCGTGGATCATCTGCAAAGAAAGGAAGTAATTTCTTCAAAAAAACAACATCCGTAAATTTTAGGCTATAAAACGTTGGATTTGAAATTGGGATGCTTTCTAACTCAGCAGCCTCATAATCATTCACAATGCTATCATCCGCATCGAAAGCCAAATAATCATCTTCAGATTCTACCACAAAGCGCTCTGGAGACGCAAAGCCGGTTTGAAAACCCGACGCAAACTTTGATTGGATTTCATCAAAAGATACACTTCTATCAGCAATGAGAATCACACTTTGTGACATGCCACTCCCTCCTTCAAAAAAGGAATGCGTTATCAGAAATTCAGGGATTCGGAAAACAAAACTCACGGATACGAAGCGTCGCTGGTCTCGGTTTGTTCATTTTGCTCATAACTGAAAAAGTCGTTAGACTTACTCTCGCGATTTTTTGAAACGTCATTTTCAACTTCACGTTGTTTTGACACAAGAGATGTTAGACAGCATCAACACTGAACGTGTCAAGCCAATTATGGAGGAAAATGCGTTGAAAAAGCTTTGGATTCTTACAGAGGAACGCCCGAAAAAAGAGGTCATTTTCAGTATTGTTGAAAAATTGGCAACCGATCGACATTTGACCGTTTCATCAACGGATCAAATTCAAATTTTACCGATTATCAAAAATGGTTGCTTTACGTTTATTTATCAGGTCCATGGCATCGCTTGTGAAAGCGTAAATGACATTTTTATCAAAAGTGTTAGTGGCGGATCGAGTTTCGTTGATTTTTTGGTGTTTTATCAAGATGAACCTCCTTCACCTTCAGACCAACCCCTTTATGCAATCGAGGAGACAAAAACTGATGATAAGGAATCCCGAAATACAGGAGTTTATCAGAGATGTTCAAAGTTTGTATTCATTCACTTTTATTACCCACACATTAAAAAGATTATGCTTTATAATCTCAAAGTCGAGCAAAAAGCTGTGCCAACAGATACCTATATTTTTGGCACAAGAATGTTAATAACTTTTGGCGTCGAAATTTTAGGGAAACAGCTCACCCCTAATATCTTCAAACCTTTTGGGACATTAGAGGAGTTGATTGCATTTAAGAGCGGAATGCGGCGTCCGCCAAGCGGGAATGTACCCATTCTGATTCAGAAGAAAGCAGATCAAATTACCGTTTCAGGGCGGCTGATAAAATCAGGCGGATTAGCGCATGACCCCAACATCGGTGCATTAACCCTGATCTGCCAATGTATAAGGAACTTCGGTTGGGAAAAAGAGATTATTATCACCAAACATGGATTAGCTCAGAAAAACGTTGGAAGAGATAATAAATTTATCCAAATCGCTAATCAACTCGACATCAAATTGGAAGGTTTAAGCGTACCAGAGGCAGAACTCCCAGAAGCCTACTGGAAATATGAAACTGAAACTGAAAAGCTGAGTACCATATTTATTCACTTAGTTGCTGAAGGATTCACAAATGCTCAAGCCATTTTTGAGAATCACGCCGGATGCGAGAAGGGATACTTTCAGACCCCGAAGGGGGAGTATCTAGCCCTTGAAAAATATGAGAACCGAGACTTATATAAAGCAGGAGACACATCAAAGCGAGTCTCTATACCAGATTTAATTCTATTCGATCGAGATCGGAATGAGATAATCAATATTGAAGGCAAAACATTCCAAAACAGAAGGAAGGGCGTTGAACAGTTAGAAAATTACGATTTTATCGAAAACGCCTATATTCGGAAACATTACAATCCCCGTCGGATTATCCGGACAGTGGTGACTTACGGGAGTCGAAACATTGAGATAACGGAGCCAGAAATCGGTTTTATGCTCAACAGAGATGGAATCCCGGTTTTGGGGAAAAATGCTCCTCAAGTTTTCATTGAGGCAGTAAACAACCTCCTAACATCAAGGGGTTGAACCAAGTTTCACTACGATAATTTGAAAGAATTATTTTTCCTTACGGAAAATTAAGATGAATTGATGCAGTTGATTGGAAACATAAGCGTAGGGATAACCGAACGGGTACAGTTTCAGCGACTTATCGTACCAAATCTTGTAGCCGCGAAATCGCAGGTTTTCGACATCAGCGAGGGTGGTTACGACATCGGCATGAATCATGTTATGGTGCTCTGCCGTGGGTTGGAGGTCTTTGCAAAAAATCACGATATACCCTTTCGGTTTGAGGGACTGCATTGATTGAATAATGACATCCTTGAGCGAGGCGTAAAATTGAGATGGTGGCATGTTCCCCAAATCGTCTCTACTCTCTGTAAAGGGGGTTGCGCTGTCATCTCCCGTTCTCTTTTTTCGGTCACCGCTACGCTTCCGAGAGAGCATGTCACCATAAGGCGGGTCGGTCAATACTAGATCAAACAGACCAACGTCCTTGGGTAAGAGCGCTTGTAATTGCTTCGCGTCTCCACAAAAGGTAGGTTGCGGTTTTAATCCAAGTTCAAGACACGCTTTGTGATAAACCTCCAGATACTCCGGCGATAAATCGACGCCGACGCCGTGCCGCTCCGTCATGGAACATGCCAACAGGGTTCCACCCACCCCAACAAACGGATCTAGCACACACCCCCCTTTCTTCGTAAAAAACTCAATCAAGCGTTTCATCAGTTGAGGCGGTTTGGGTGATGGGTGCTGCTTCCGAATGCGGTGCGCATAAGACTCGGGGCCATTCGTCGGGTAATAGGTATCCCAGATGGGCGCGAGGAAGGTTGCCCATTCCGCTTCAGGCAGTTCATTCAGGGCTTCTCGCGTCACCACGTTGTATGCGTCACCTTCGAGTTCAATCGAATTGAGGAAGTAGGTCCATTCACTGCCGCTGAGATCGTTGAGTTTATTCCGTGGGTCATAACGCCATTGCGGGTCTTTTTTCGGCTCCGTTCCGTGAGTAGGGGCGAGGCATGCCTCGCCCCTACTGCGCTTTTTTGCGGGCGTCGTGATCTTGACGTGAAATAGCAATTCCTGAACACGGTTTCCTGATTCGGGTTCGCTGCCATGAGAATTGCTCTTGAATCGCTGGTAATCAATCGACGAATCCACGCAGGCTTTGCCTCGAAGAGAAAGGAGGGACATCAACTCTTCTGGAGACAGGATTCCCTCGTTGTTGTAACTCACCACGATGTAGTGCGCGTCTGCTTTTTCGATGAGCTCCTGAAAGGCTTTCATACACTCCGATTTAGAACAGTACGCCGATTTTTCCGCGTCATCATAATCACGCAGCCCAGTTTTGCCGTGGATGGGGGGGTCGTCATAACGCGCAATCGTTTCCAACAGGTGATAGTTGGTGATGTATTGGCGGGTATTGTATGGCGGGTCGAGATAGAGGACATCACACTGAATCTCCTCAATGAGTTCATTGGCATCTCGGCGAAATACGTGATGTGGCAGGTTCGATCGAATAATCTCAACTGGTACAACGGGCAACTCTTTGTAAGTGCGGGCGTCCCAATGTTTGAGATAAGCGCCATAAGTTCCAGAGATATTGGCGACCTTTGATGTCGCCTCCAACAGCGGCAAGAGCAGCAGATAAAATTCGTTCTCCGTGATGTCACCTGCATCACGCCACATTTGAATCTGTTGGCGAATCGCATCGATCTTCTGTCCATTGGTATCGGAGAGGTACTGCCGACCATATTCATTATTTCCCGATGGACAGTAGTTTTGAAAGATAAACCCTTTCTTGCCGGGCAGACATTTCAACCACGCGATGACCTGATGGTAAGGCGAAAGCGTGGTGAATAGGCTATCGCTTGGGACATCACCGAGCGTATCAATAATCCGAGCGAATGTCGGTTCTTCGTTATTCGCAATCAATGCCCGCTGAAAGGTATAAGAGAGTTCAAGCAGATCGTTGGAAATAATCTGAAATCCGCGTCGTTTGAAATGTGCCGCTACGCTCGCCGTACCCGCGAACAGATCGCAAAAGACGCCTTGTTGAATTTCTAAGGGATCAATCACTCGTTCAATATGAGACAATAAGTTCAATTTACAGCCAATATAACGCATGATTCACCTGGTGGCTCACGGCGTAAATTCGTGGACAGATCCTTGAAGGTGCCTCGTCCCCAACCAAGATAGAATCTTGGGCTACAGTTGGATTGCGAAACAGTTCGTCAACACGCCCTAATCCTCCACCTCCCACTCGTTAAGCCCCGGTGGGAGAGGGGCCGGACGCTTGACCGTACTCTTAATTTGAACATGCTGACCCGATTGCGAAGAGGTATCAAACGCCAGCATCACCTCCAAAACATGGTAAGCCAACGCGCCGCTTGCGCGATGGGGTCGCCCCGAGCGAATCGCGCGGACCATGTCAATGAGGCCAATTATACGGGCATTTTGAGGAAATGCGAGTGGGACATCAGACCAATCGCCCCCTGCGGGGCAAACCCGCACAGCCCCTCCGAAACCGTTGGGGTCGGGCACCTGCATCGAACCCGTTGTGCCATAGAGTTCAATGCGCGGTAGGCTGTGCCGCCACATATCAAAACTCATAATCGTTGTGACGACGGCACCACTCGCAAACTCCATTACGCCTGTCAGGTGTGTGGTTGTCCTCACGGGGATGCGTTGACCTCGCGCCTTCTCACTGGTCGCCACTCTCTCCGCAAAAGCCTTCGTGGTGATGCCTGCCACGCGCGTGACAGGGCCGAGGAGATTTACGAGTGCCGTAATATAATAGGGCCCCATATCCATCATGGGGCCGCCGCCGATATCGTAATAGAATGCGGGATTCGGATGCCAGCTTTCATGCCCATGACCGCACATAAACGCCGTTCCGGCAATGGGTCTGCCAATTCTATCTTCATCCACCACTTTCCGCGAAGTCTGGATACCCGTCCCCAAAAACGTATCCGGTGCACACCCTACACGAAGTCTCTTTTCAGCGGCTTTCTGGAGTAGCTGCTGCCCGCTTTCGATATCCACAGCAAATGGCTTTTCGCTATAGGCGTGTTTCCCTGCCTCTAATACCTTCAATCCCACCTCCGCATGGGCCTTAGGAATGGTCAGATTGACAACGAGCTCAATCTCCGGGTCAGCCAGCAATTCGTCCACACTGACAGCCAGGCAACCGTATTTCTCTGCCGCTCTATAGGCTGCCTCCTTATGGAGGTCTGCGCAGGATTTGATTTCCAGCGCATCGGTCTTTTGCGCACCACCAAAATAAGCCCCGCTGATATTGCCGCATCCGATAATTCCGATTTTCATTTTGTCTTGCATTGAATTTCTCCGTAACAGCAAGTTTGACGATTTGGGACCGTTGCAAATAGGCTATAGGACTCAGAGTCGAATATCGTATTTACCCGGTTTTGCCACAGGCAGTGTTCCATCGTTGATCATCATGACCAGCGGGGATTCTTTCGTCTCCAGGGGCATTCGCACGAGCCCTTTGGTGCGTACCGATTCATAAAGCCCCATCATGATTTCGACGGTCGCCCGTCCATGTTTCGCCTCGTTACGGTGTCCACTTTCTCCCTCAATCCAGCCGATGAGTTCCACGAATTGGTTGGTGTCAGGTCGAAGACTCTCGGAACGGAGCGGCGCATTGAGTTGACGCCATCCCGCCCCTTCTGCATTCTGAATATAAAGGGCATTCCCCGATATCTTCAGCATGCCCTCCGTCCCGTAAATCAGCGTGCCGACATCGGGAGCGTCGCTTGCGGGAATATCGCTTTCGACAATCCCGCGCGTTCCGCCCGCGAAGCAGATAATCCCCGCGCAGAGGTCCTCGATCGGTTCGGCGCGTTCATAGCGGTCCGTTTTTCGTTCAACCTGCCCGATGACCCACTCCGTCCCTGGGTCGCTCAACCAATAGCGCATCCGGTCAATGGCATGCGTTCCATTGTTCGTTAAGCCACCCCCTGACCTGCTGTGTAACAACGTCGGCTGCCCAATCGCACCAGTGGCGATGAGCCGACGGGCTTCGGTGTTGCTGGCGATAAAACGGCTATGGTGCCCGATTGCCAGCTTGGTCCCACTTTTCTCGCACGCTTCGAGCATGGCGTCTGCCTGCCCTAAACTGACTGCCATCGGTTTTTCGCAGAGCACCGCCCCCACACCCGCCTGCGCTGCTGCAATGGTCGCTTCCGCATGGGTGCCCGGCCAGGTACAAACGCTCACGATATCCAGATTTTCTTTTTCCAACATTTCACGAAAATCGGTGTATTTGCCCGCGGCTTCAAACTCGGCAGCAAATTTATCGACGGATGCCGGATTGATGTCCGCGCCTGCGACAACCTTTGCAGCCCCCAGAGATCGATAGCCATTTGCGTGGGTACGAGCGATTCCGCCCGTTCCGATCATACCAACACGATAGGTTTGACTCATTTTGTCTCCTCCTTACAAATGTATAACCGGTATAATATCAAAGACGCATCAGTTTGTCAAAGAAATACTTGATGAATTGGAAATTGACAAAAGGATTCTGTTGGGCATGTTTCAAAAACCGCTTTACACGCTTTGTTATCGGAAGAATGGAAGGAGGAGTGGCAGGGGCTCGTCTCCCATTCTTCCATCCTTCCATCCTTCCATACAATTTACACTCCACCGGCTCATTTGTACATTTCCAATTTGCTGATGCGTCTACTCGAAATCCAAAATAGCAGCGCAGATAGAATGGTGTAACACCCCATCATCCAAAGCCAAATGGGTGCGATTCCCATTGAAACGCCCGTTTCAGACCTTATGATGGAGATTAACACACACAGCGGGCTTAACATGCGCAACAAGTCCAACAATAGGACCGGGGGAGCTAACAGAGGCGCCGATGTGTATGATATGAGCAGTGGCACAAAAGTGATTAATAGAACAACTGCGTAACTCCGCGAAATCGCAGTCACGGGTGAACCCTGTAAGGTCAGGTAGCTTCCAATCAAAAAAAATAGGGTGAACCCTGCCATGAAAACCAGACCGCATTGAAGGAGCTGATATAGCGCAAAACCCCCTGTGTAAGCCGAGAGACAAAAGAGTGGAACTGCCAGCCAAACACACCACAACGTTGCAATGATTGCCCCCATCAGTTTGCCGAACAGAATCTTCCAACTGCTGATGGGTGTCATCTTCAGTAAGTCCCAGTTTGAGTTTCGTAATTCGGCCTGAAATGCCTCAATTGACAGGAAAGGAACTGCAAGACATAAGAGAGCGATAAAGAACGTTGGCACCACGATAGAATAAATGCCGCGTCCTACATGAACCTGCGGATGCGAGCGGCTCGCCGCGAATAGTTCAAACGCGGCGGCAAACAGCGTCAAGGCAAGCAGGCATAAAATAATCAATTGGATACGACGATATGTGGGTTGATGGGCATAACAACGCAATTCTTTGAGAATGAGGGCAATCATGTTCCCGCTTTGGTAAAAGAGATTGGGCTTCGCTTAATTGAGGGTTGGTCATAATTCCCAGGGGAGCCAATCGTAGCCCAAGTTTCTAACTTGGCCATAGCGCAAGGGGCCAAGATAGAATCTTGGGCTACGACTCAACCAGCGGCGAATTATGACCAAGCCTTGCTTAATTATAAGCGATTTTGCTGATATGCGCAAGCCTCAATAAAAAAAAGTCTTGACAAAACAGGGCCAAATCAGTGAAAATGCAATACTAACTAATTTTGAAAAATAAACTATACATCAGACTTCCGAAGTCTCCAAGACTTCGGAAGTCTAAAATGTAAACTTTAATATTGAAAATTAGTTAGGTTTAGGTATTAGGTGTTAGGCGTTAAGCCCCTAATACCTAACACCTAACACCTATCATGGAGGCAGAAATGAAACGTCTTGGAATTGTTGATTTTGATACGTCCCATGTAGTTGCATTCACACAGCGGTTGAACCATGTAGGAGTGAGTGAAGACCAATGGGTCGATGGGGCACGGGTCGTCGTTGGCTGTCCGGGGGAATCGCTCTTATCGCCAGAACTCATTCCCGAATATGCGAAGCAGATGCAAGCATACAGTGTGCCACTGGTGGACAAACCGGATGAGCTCATCGGGCAGGTCGATGCCGTACTGATTGAGTCCGTCGATGGGAGTGTCCACTATGAACGAACAGTGCCGTTTCTGGAAGCAGGATTGCCTGTTTTTGTGGATAAGCCCTTTACCTGTTCATTAGAACAGGCGAAGGCTTTGGCTGACCTCGCTAACGCTAAAAACGTTCCAATCTTCACCTGCTCATCGCTACGCTACGGCCTGGAGGTCATTGAAATTCAGGAAAAAGAGGGAGAGGTTGGCAAGATACTCGGTGCAGAGGTCTGTTCACCGGCACCCACGCATCCGCGTAATCCGGGGCTATTTCACTACGGCATTCACGGCGTGGAAACTTTATACGCTCTGATGGGCCCGGGCTGTGAATCGGTTGGGTCCGTATCGAATGATGATGTAGACGTTGTGACTGGACTCTGGCGGGACGGGCGAATCGGAACGTTGCGCGGCATCCGCAAAGGACAGACGGGCTACGGTTATACCGCATACTGCGAAAAATCGATTGTCCGCACGTCAATCAATGCCGGCTATATCTATCGCGAACTCCTCAAACAGATCGTCAAAATGTTGGAGACGGGAAAGCCGCCGATCGATATTTCCGAAAGCGTGGAAATTGTCGCCTTCATTGAAGCGGTGATGCAATCCGCTGCGAACGATGGGGCGAAAACAGCGTTGGGGTATACAGTAAACAAGTAGTTCGTGTTATATTAACATGATAGCATTGTAAGTCGAATGCTGGCTGGGAGCATGGGAAGGGAAGTATGACCAGAAACGGACGGTATGGTTTTGGAAGGGACTCAAGAAGGGAAAAGTGGCGGGAGAGGGTGGGAGTCGAACCCACCTACCCACTTGTATGGGCAAGCTGGTTTTGAAGACCAGTAGAGCCACCGGACCCTATCCCCTCCCAGAAGAAGGCGCTTCGCCGAAACGTGTGAAAACCAGCGGGCCGGACATCTGGCCCGCTGGCTCCCCGGTTTTCCACCTCAACAAATCAATCGATTGTCTTAATCCTGCCCCAAGAGATTGCCAGTTTGCCTTTGCTCTCAACAGGCGTCGCCAAACCGTTTATTACTTTTTGGATGTCGGCTTGCGACAGCGCGTTGTTATAAAGGGCGACTTCATCCAGTTTGCCCTTCAGCCATCCACCGCCGACCCAAGAGCCGATCGTGATAACTGTACTTGCATTATCCGGCTTCAGGTTATTTGGGGTTTCTCCGTCGACCTTACCATCGACATAACACTTGAAGGTCGTTTTGTCATAACTAGCGGCAATGTGGTGCCATTTGCCGTCAACTGGATTCGATTTGGCGTTGAAGGACTGCCAGGCTTTGCCGGAAGTAAATGAGTAGTGTATCAGTCCACTGCCGTTATTGATGAACAATCCGTAATTGCGATTCGGTCCAGCAGTGTCCTGAGTGGCAATGGTCTGCCAATTGCCTGTGAATCCGGGGACGTTCATCCAGGCCATCAGTGTGAATGTTTCGACGGATAACATCGAGGCGTGTTGGATTTCGACATTCGCATTCGTGCCGTTGAATTCCAACGCTTTGCCGTATTTTCCATCCGTCCATGTGGCGTTATTGATTTTCCCGCTGTTTCCGCCGCGTGAACTATCTTTGGCAACTGTTCCCGTGCCTTCATCGAAAAGCCAGAGCCCGACCAGGTCCGCTTTTGCATAACCAGCGGCAAAAACAATTAGCAACAGCGTCAGTAAAATTGACGTAAATCTCTTCATGTAGGGATAGGTAGATTCCTTGCGGAATTTTCCCCCCCTCCAAACTGTACGTGCGACTTTCACCGCATACAGCTTTCACAGTCAAGGAATGATGATTCAAGAAAAGAGTTGACAAAGTGGATTCCGATATTGTATGATCACATTGTGGGAATACGACCCTAGTATTAGAGTCGTATTTCCATTTTGTGTTACTTTAGTACGAGCTGTCGCCTTAGCAGATTTTGTGCTGCTAGTGCGACACTTCTCATGTCTCGTCGTACTTTTTCCTCAATGGACTTTAGGGTTTCAGGATCAAGTATCTCAATACTGTTAGCCTTTCTTAGTTCATTGAGTTTTTGTTGCCAATTTGAGGTGTCCATGTTTTCACCTCCTTTTCTTATGTGAGCTCTCCTGCTCACAGGTATAGGGGATATTTAGGGATTTTATCTCCTACCCTACACGGCTTTTTCATATCGGAATGATCTCACTTTTTCATGGTTTTACCTTTCATGAGACGTAGATAGTCGATTCCACTATCTATGTACTCACTCATTTCCTTCCTTGTGTACATGGCGTGAAGGTCTCTGTGACAGAGGGTGTGGACAAGCCGTAGGTTGTTTGGCTTTTCGTCTCCACCCTCTGAACGGGGTTTCATGTGATGCTTGTGAAACTCCGTATTGTTGATTTCATCTTTGGTAATGAGTTGTTTGCAATATGCACACTTCCCTTTTTGTTTACCAAATAATGGACTCAACACCCCAGACCCCAGAATGTTATCTTTAGCATTCTGGTATTCCCGCATATCCCAATAATCTTTGGATTTTACATCATATACCCTGTGGTCATTGTTGACCTTGATGAACCGTTTTATGGATATTGATGATAACTTTCTGAGATATATCCCAGTTTTCTCATCACATAAATCCCATTTACGTTTTCCCTTCAGACTGAAGTATTTTTGGATTATCCACCCTTTTGGTTTGTTGTGGTGTCTCCTTTTCGTCCAGTGATTTATTTTGTGCCATATCTCACTGTCCAGTTTACTAAAGGTTTTGCTTCTTATCACATATCGGTAGAACATTCCCCACCCTATTATAATTGGGTTGAGTCTTTTTATTACTACCTCTTGTGATGACGCTTTACATTCCTTCAGGGTTTTCTTCAGTTTATATCTGAAGTTATCTACTTTTTCAGTTTGAGGCTTTATCAACAATACTTTCTCATTATCCAATGGTTTGTTTCTATTTCTATATTTTCTGAAATTGAAACCTAAGAAGTTGAATCCTTTGGATATATGGGTGATGTGGGTCTTTTCACCAGATAGTTCTAGTCCCAATTCTCCTTTTAGGTGCTGTGCCACTTTCACTTTGATTATTTCTGCCTCTTGTTCGTTTTCGCATACGATGACGAAATCATCGGCATATCTCACTATGGGACTTACTACGTGATTGTTATGCTTCCGTCCGAACTGTTGGCAAAATTCATCAAGTGATGTGAGTGCTACATTTGCTAAAAGTGGCGAGATAACTCCGCCCTGTGGAGTACCCATTTCACTATCGGTTACGTTTCCATCATGGAAAATCTTTGATTTCAACATTTGACCAATACTCTGATTTATACCATCTGTCACATGCCAAGTTTTGAGTGTGTCAGTGATATGGTTGTGATTGATGTTATCAAAACAACCTTTGATATCTCCTTCTATCACCCATTGTCTTGATGTCTTTTGATTCATTTTCGAGAATACATCGGACATCGCATCTTGGCAACTTCTTTTTGGTCTAAACCCATGACTGCTTCTATGAAAGTGATACTCACAAATTGGTTCTATCGCCTGTCTGATAATTTCCTGATTGATACGGTCTCTGAGTGTTGGTATTCCCAATGGTCTTTTCTTCCCATTGGGTTTCGGTATAAATACCCTTTTAATGGGTTGAGGTTTTCGGGATATATCAATTTCTTGATATAACCTGAATCTCATCACATCTTGTTCTTCTTTTTCTCTGGGTATCGCTACCTTATCTACACCAGCCGTATAGCGTCCTTCATTCACTTTTGTGATTTTATAGGTTGCTAATACTTTAGCTGCTCTTGACCGTTTCAACAAGAGATGTAAGAACCATCGAATCTTAGGCTTATCATCATTCGCAACCACTTTGTCCAGTCTCCGTTGAATCGTAACAACATACTTTTTGCACCTTGCGATATTTGATGACTCGAATATGTTATTATTTGTAGGTTGACAAATAGCATTTCGCATTTGATTTTCACTCCATACAGATTAGATTCTTGAAAACATTTTCCAAAGTATTGACTCTGACAATACTCGACATTCTCTTGGATTGTATGTCCATCGGAATATCTGCCTTATCTCCTCAGCCATATCAACTACAAGAGTTGACTTAGGCTTTCTTTGACTCTCCAGTAATGTACTTCACCGATGACTTAGGTTGTATCTATACCCCGACCCCTATATGACCATCATACGATAGAAATATAAGCTATCGTATACATCTTCTGAAAAATTAAAGAGTTCAGACTAGGGATAACCACAGGTGACAGGTGTTTTCCTGTGTTTTAGGTTACGAGGCTTCCGGCGATACTTCAGGTTTCCCTTTAACCATATCATCGTAGTCGGACGTGACAGCCTAGTTCCTACACCTAGAACCGAGTCATGCGCCATTTCCCTTTGCTCTCCACCTCACCCTTTCGGGTGATGCAGTTAAGGTAAGACTTGAACGGAATGGTTCGCTCATTTGGAATTAAACCAAAATTACATTACCATCTGCCAAAGCGCACTGTATTCTCCTATATAGGTTTTGCAGTCCCGCTTGGAACTGCGGTTATCATCAGTAAAGACACCGCTACGCCGGTTATCTTTTCTTTAGATTTCCCCATGTCGTAGCAAGCTTACCTTGTGAGTCGACAGCTTTGCTTACCAATCCGTTTGCGACGATCTGTTTAATCTCGTTCTGTTTTAGCGGATTATTGAAGAGCGCGACTTCGTCTATCACCCCCTTTAACCAACCGCCCCCGATCCAAGAACCGATCGTGATGACGGTCTTTACCGTATCCGGTTTCAGAGCATTTGGGGTTTGTCCATCAATTTCCCCATCGACATAGCAGATAAAATTCTTTTTGTCATAAGTTGCACAGATATGGTGCCACTTTCCATCCACAACATTTGTGCCGGCATTAAACGACTGCCACGCATTGCCAGACGTGAAGGAGTAGTGTATCAATCCACTTCCATTGTTGATGAACAGTCCGTAATTGCGATTCGGTCCAGCAGTGTCCTGCGTCACAATGGTTTGCCAATTGCCTGTAAATCCGGGGACATTCATCCAAGCCATCAGTGTGAATTCTTGGACGGATAAAACTGGCGCATGTTGGATGTCGACGTTGGAATTGGCACCTGTAAATTCCAAAGCTTGGCCAAATTTGCCTTTGACCCACTTGGCGTTGTTGATGGTCCCGTCGTTGCCATTGCCGGAGCTATCGTCTGCGACCTTACCGGTGCCTTTATCAAACAGCCATTGTCCAACTACATCAGCTTCTGAAATGCTGAATGTCCCAAAAATCAGAACGAATAGTAGAAAGCCTGGGAGTAATTTCCTAGTTTCCCAATTGCCTCTTAACCGCATAACCCGGTTATTTTCTCGGGCTATCGCAAAATTTAACATTAATCTCACCTCCTTTCAGTCAGGTAGCACTTTCATATAGGAAGTCTAGGGCGTGTTGACGAACTCGGGCAAATGCGCTCGTAGCCCAAGTTTCTAACTTGGCACCTCGTCCCCAACCAAGATAGAATCTTGGGCTACAGTTAGATTGCGAAACAGTTCGTCAACACGCCCTAGTACACGTCGGCGGAAGTTCGTATGCCATTCAGAAACCGAGTTTTTGGCAAAAACTCGGTTTCTGAATGGCATACGGATTTCTGCGTCAAAATCTGTTCGTATGGCACCTTCTAACTTTTCAAAATAGACTCGAGTTGTTTCATCCACTGATTGAACTCCTGTTGCTGGGATGCCCATTCCAAAAAATCGGCTTCCCACATGGGATGTGCCTGATTGAGTTGACGTAGAAAATCGTGTTCATCAATAACCTTAGCGTGGAACAGATCGTAAGGTGTGCCGTATTGGGTTTCCCATTTCATGATGGATTGCTTCAAAGGTTCAATACGCCTTAAAATTTCATCGGTGGCGTATTGTTTCAGTGCAAAACGCACGATTTCGTTTACATCCCCCAATGAAGAAACGAATTCCAGGATTCGATCATCCAGTTGAAGTTCAACAGTCTGCAATGTGAATACCTCCTTTTACGATTCGCGACGCACAGGTTTTCGCAGCCGACGGCTATTTTCCTCGCGAACCGTGATGCCTTGACTATCACAATATTCAAGGAAAGGCACGGCGTATTTTCTGCTGGTTTGCGCCAGTTCGCGGAATTCAGCAACCGTTATTATACCATTTTTCTGAAGGTAATTTGTAAGTAAATCGATGAGTTTTTCATAAGTTTGTGTGTGAATAAATAAGCCCTCCGCAATTTTAATGAACCGGCCAAGTTTCAACAGGGCGTAGAAGGTCTCCTGGATGGATTGCGGATGATATTCTGGGAGTTGTTCGATCATTTCCTGTATGTTCGGGGTATTGAGTCCCGCATCTAAGAAGATCTTTTCAACCCTCTTTTTAATCTCCTCCTCCACTCCCGAAAATTGGATCTGGTGCGATGATAAACGCAGGAGATTCCCATCTTTCACAACACGCTTCTTCCGAATTAAATCATCAACGATCTTCTCAAAGGCGAGCTCGCCTAAGCCGAGTTGAAGGCACAGTTGAGAGGCATTTTGGCCGGG
Source organism: uncultured bacterium (assembly GCA_964577695.1). Taxonomy (GTDB): domain Bacteria; phylum Poribacteria; class WGA-4E; order WGA-4E; family PCPOR2b; genus CAZOAL01. The sequence continues at coordinate 56,698 of CAZOAL010000020.1, forward strand.
TGCCAGCGGTGTTTGATTGTGGAACTGTTCTAACGCTTTGATGAGATTAGCTTGTGCCTTCTCTGTCTCTTCCATTGCAGAAACGAGCGGAGTCGCTCCCGGCCAGCGCACAATCTCCCGACATTGCTGGAGGTCTTTCAGAACGCTTTGCAAGGCAGCGTCAGAGTAGGGAAGATAGTACCGAAAGAATTCCTCGGGAAAACAAAGCTCACGACTTTGTGCCAACACCAGCTTTACGACTTCTGCATCGTTCGCTTTTTCCCACCCATCCAGCACTTCCAATGTCTCTTCCGTAAACCGCTTGTGGCGCGGCGCAAACGGGTTAATCACCTGTCCACCACCGACGGTGTGCTGTGCTGAAAAATCACGCACGATAAATCGGTCCCCCCTGAAGGTGAGGATGGGTCTCTCCAAACGCAGTTGGATTTGCACCGTATCGCCCGGCAAAACGGCTTCATCGACCAGCAGAATCGCCCGGCAAAACGTCTCACTCGTACCGAGATAAAACCGCAGTCGCGTCCAGTGTTCGAGCATTCGCGGGTAAGACGACAGAAGATGGAGAGACACATCGATATTGTCTGTGATCTTTGACAATCCAATCGGACAAAGCACGTTGCCGCGTTCGATCTCCTCGGTGGTGATGCCCGACAGGTTCAATGCGGTTCGCTGTCCTGCCTGCGCTGCCTCCGCGGGTTGGTTATGAACCTGCACACCGCGCACACGAACCTCGCGCCCCTGTGGCAGGATGGCCAGCCGTTGTTCCCGGTGCATCGAACCGCCCATCAATGTCCCCGTCACCACCGCGCCAAACCCCGACATCGTAAAAACGCGGTCTACATACAGACGTGGGATGCCATCGCGCCGCTCCTTCTGAGCGACAGCGTTCACTCGCGCGGTGATCATCTGTTTGAGCCCATCCAACCCCTGCCGTGTCACAGCCGATACATGCACGGTGGGTGCGCCTTCGAGGGTTGTTCGCACCAACATCTCCTGCGCCATCTCCGTCGATTCCGCCAACTGCTCCGGCGTCACCGCATCGATCTTCGTCATCACGACGATGCCTGTCGAAATGCCCAGCAGATCGAGGATCTCCAGATGCTCCAGCGTCTGCTCCTGCACGCCCTCCTTGGCGTCAACCACAAGGAGCACAATGTCCATCCCATACGCCCCTGAGAGCATCTGTCGAATAAACCGCTCATGTCCGGGGACATCAACGATTCCGGCGCGTGAACCGTCCGGCAGATCGAAGTAGGCAAACCCGAGCTCGATCGACATGCCCCGTTCCTGTTCCTCCTTGAGCCGATCCGTTTCCATCCCTGTGAGGGCGCGGATGAGCGATGTTTTTCCGTGGTCAACATGGCCGGCCGTGCCGATGATAACGTGTCGCATGATGTTTTTCCTGTTCTGATTACGGTAAAATGTAGAATCCCATCTGCTCAAAATGATGGTCATCTGTGAGCGCTTGCGTAAGTTCCAACAATTGCATGACAGCAAATGACGTGCAATCAGTGAACGAAAAATCTTTGTCTGAATACCGTTCAAAAATTCTCCATGCCGCACGCTCAAGTTCTGGTGTGATGTGAACAACCTTCAGCAGTTTACCAACGATAAGTCGATCGATTTTTTGATGCAATTCGACAGACGCTTGATGATGAACGCGAAATCGGACAAGCGTATAAGTTTCATCAAGTACAAAATTGGTCGTAATCAAGCGATTCTTAAACTTGAGGAGTGTTTCCATAATTTGCTTCACCCGTTGATGTTGAGTTTCTCTAGGATTCGCACTCGCGCACCATCCCCACGCATCCACAAACAGCAACGGAGGAATATTCGTAAAACGCCTTCCTTGCATAAATGCCTACTTTCTTTGGGGAGCACCATACAGAAAGAAATCGTGGTTGCTGGCGAAGTTTTCTTCACTTTCAAATATGCCTGTGCAAAGTTCCCGTAAAGCGGTTTGGGCATCCGTTGTTGCTTCCTCTTTAGAAAATTCTTGAACTTCCTTAACGAGATACTCTAAAGACTCTCTCTCTTGTTCAGAGAAAAAGCATTTGTTTCCCTCTTTATCCTTTTGGGTTTCCGATGCGGATTTTTCGCTCTTATCGCTACATTCGGAGGCACTTTGCTTTTTTTTTCCCCCAACGCGCAATATCTCGTTACTATCTTGAATTGCTTCCACGACACCCGCAATAGGTTGGCCAGGTTCATGAGGCAATATTTTTCTTCGCTTAGGTTTCATCGTTACTCTTTCCTTTCCAATCGGCGCTGTAATTGTTGTGTAAAATTACGTCGAAGTTGTCGAATGTCCTCATCAGTAATGTCAAACGGCACATTTTTCCAAAGACCTTCCAATTTCACAACTTCCTTCGATGGAGGAACTCCTTGCTCTCTCGAATGCAAAAACTCAACGAATACGACCAACTCGTTCAACGCCTCAAGCGATAAGTTTGCCAAACCTTCCATGATTTTCGATTTGGCTTGTTCGACTGAAAGAATTTGTCCACCATATTTTTCGTCTAACATTTTTTACACCTCACGTTTTACGCATCACGTTTCACGCCCTTCGCCGCCTCAACAATCCACCCCAATTCCTGAGCCCCCACTGTTCGCACATCCATCCAGAACCGCCCATCCCGGGTTCGACCGATCACCGGCGTCGCTTGCGCCCGAAACTGCGCAGCGAGCCCTTCTGGCGAAATATGCTGAGATTCCAGGACAACCGCAAGGCTCGGCAGGGTCTCAATCGGCAGCGAGCCACTGCCAATCTGTGCGTAACTGTCTTCGATCGTGACACGCATCGCCTCCCCCAAAATCTCACGCAGAGCGCTTGCCAGCCGCTCGGCGATGTCTCGAAGTTCCGCGATGGAGCGGGTATAGCGATGAAGCATCGGCAGGTCTTCGATCAACCGGTCTTCATTGAGATAGAGCCGTAGCGTCGCCTCAAGCGCAGCGATCGTCAGCTTTCCAACGCGCAACGCTCGCATGAGCGGATTTTTGCGTATCTTTTGAATCAGCTCCAGTTTGCCCACAATAATCCCCGCTTGTGGCCCACCGAGCAGTTTGTCGCCGCTAAATGTGACAACGTCAACGCCGGCGACAACCCGCTCACGAACCACCGGCTCATGAGGCAAACCGTAGCGCGTCAAATCGATCAATGACCCGCTTCCGAGGTCCTCCATCGTCGGGATGCCGCGCCGATGCCCGAGCTCGGTAATCTCCTTCATATCAGGCGTTGACGTAAAGCCGAGGATCTTATAGTTGCTCGGGTGAACCTTGAGCAGGAGGGCGGTGTTCTCGTTGATGGCATTTTCGTAGTCCCTGAGATGGGTTCGGTTCGTCGTGCCAACCTCTCGCAGGATTGCCCCACTCGCTTCCATGACATCAGGTATGCGAAATGCCCCCCCAATCTCAATCAGCTCCCCGCGAGAAACGATGACCTCTTTTCCGCGCGCCAATGTGTTTAAGGCGAGGAGCACCGCCGCTGCGTTGTTATTTACCACCGTTGAGGCTTCACATCCCGTCAACCGCCGCAACAGAGGTTCAGTGATTTGGTCTCGGTGCCCCCGCTCGCCTGTGTCCAGGTCATACTCCAGATTGACATAGTTGCTGGCAGCGAGAACGAGGTTCTCGCACGCCGAAGCACTCAGCAGTGACCGCCCCAGATTGGTATGCGTAATGGTTCCGGTGACGTTGACAACGGGCACCAGGGCGGAAGCGGTGATGGCTTCAAGTTTCGCACGAACCAGCCTGGCGTACTCCGATTCATCGTGGGGGTACAAAACTCTCGTGTCGTTGATAATTTGCGTCCGAACCTCGGAAACGACTGAACGGGTCGCCTCCGTCACCAGGTCGTGTGCGTACTGCTCCTGCATGATGAGGAACGGTTCACAAATCAGCAGATTTTCAATGGCGGGTATTCGGCGTAAAGCGGCGTGTTGTTCTGGTGTCAATTTCTTATCTGACATTGTTGAATCGAGAAACGGGGTATGATTTTCGATTATACTCGACTTCAGAATCATACCGTATCCTCGCTCTGCTCCTCCTCTGGCAGCAAATGCAAGATAAAATCCACAAAGACTTGGGCATGCTGTAAAGCCTGTTCAGCCACGCTCCTCTCTGGCTCCAGAACATCGCCCGGATAACGGAACTGGGAAGCGTAAGGAGTTAATTCCTTGGCAACTTCACGCCATGGGTCGAAAGCAGGTTCCACTGTAACGGACAGCTCCAAGAGCTCCGTTAAGTCGTAAGTTTTCTCAAACACAATATCGTGATAGGTCAAAAACGCTTTCATCGCTTTCTCAACAGCCTGCTGGCAGTGGTAGACCGCCGTATCCAGATACGGTTCTTCTCCCTCCATCAGCCGACGGGCTGAACCAAGGTCATGTTGACTCTTTATCAACCACCTCTGAATCTCTGTGTGTTTCTCTTCGTTCATAAAGCACCTTCCCTTTTTCCTTCACGCGTCGTGCCAAAGAAGTCACCACGCGCGCCTGTTTTTCAAATTCCTCATGTGTCAATACCAGCAAATCTTTCGGGACGCCTACGGCACCCACGCACCCGTACGCCTTTTGCGCGCGGCGATAGGAAGGCTCGGTGGACTCCGAGACGATGACCATGATGTCAAGGTCGCTCCCCTTGGTCGGTTGCCCATAAGCGTAGGAGCCAAATAGAATAATTTGCTCCGGTTGTAGGCCTTCCACTAATCGTCGGACAACTTCCTCAATAATTTCTTTCGGAATGTAACTGGTCATTACTTTCTCCTCTTTCGCTTCCAGGTTGGGAAATTCTAAGTGCCATGCGGATTTGGGCACAAACCCTGATGATTTTCCATTATACCTAACGTACAGAGAGGCGTCAAGCAAAAACCAATCACGGCAAACAACGCTGACCAGCTATCAGCAGGTGGGAAATCTGGAGAGGGGATTTATCGTCTCTGTCGTCCAGGCTTATTCGACTCATCCGTTTGAATTTCCTTGACTACCGTGTTCGCTTTTCAATATGATAGTTCGGGTCAGAAATCCAATTTCTAATTTGTGGGCGCGTAACAGTTCTGTACCGATGAGCGCGTCGTCCGATTCGGTTAAGGCAATCTCTACGGTGCAAGTCTCACCATCAAAGGTTGTGGTGCCAGTAAATACCAATTCCTCGTGTTGAGAACCGTCTGCGAGTTCAACCCCCTGGGCACCGCATAACTCCAATCCTAACTGGATAGCGAGGGAAGTGGGTAAACAGATGAATCCGTCAAAGCCCGTGTCGATAACAGCATCAACGCTGTGTTCTCCTTTATGTCCTTTGATGAGAATCGAGACCTTGGGTTGGCCATATTCATCAAAAAAGCCTGTGACCACTTTCATCTCCTTCTGTGCATGACGGGATAACCGATCTTGGCAAAGTAAAATAAGCGCTCTGGATAGTGCGCCTTCGCTTTTTCGGCAGCTTCAGGAAGCGTGTGACCGATGAAATAATCTCCTGACACAACATCAATTGCAACAACTTCTCCGATGTGGTCCGGCTCCAATATCATCTTGAGTTTGGTATTGTATATCTCCTGACCTTCTTTCACAAGTTTTCGAGGATTGACATGAGGAATAATCAACGGGTTCATAACTCTCAACTCCTGCTTATAATCGGTATAGTTAGTTGAGGGTTGATCATCATTACCGGCTAATCCAGTGGGCTGCCGCTTTGCGGGGGGAGCGCTCCCCGGTCGCGAGGATGCGCTCTCGCGTCCGGGAGGACGCTCCCACAGAATGATGACCAAGCCTCAGTTAGTTTAGCATCTGGACAACAAAGAGGCAAGCTAAATGCGTATCGCGTAAAAAAAGTGAAACTTCAGTAGGTGTTAGATATATTTTTAGGAGTTGTCCCTAACACCTAATACCTAACACCTGATGCCTAATCATAAGCCCCCGGTTTGTGTTCACCAAGAATCCGCCGTTGCCGAGGCGTCGCTTGAGCGAGGATGGTTTCGTCAAACTGAAACTGGTTGAGGTAAGGCGGGAATTTCTGGGTAATCATCCGGTTGGCGTAATGCACCTGTAAAAGATAACGGATTTGGCTGCTTGTGTTCGCTGAACCTCGATGCCAAACCTCGCTTCGGAAAATGACCACATCGCCGGCGTTACAAAGAACGCTGTGTTCTTCGACCCCTTTCCACTGCATATCTCCATCCGGCGATCGACCGGAGTGATGGCTGCCGGGGACAAACTTCGTCGGTCCCAACACTTCGTACATATCATCAAGATAAAAATGAGCGGTGGTGATAAAAATCGGAATCTTCACACGCAGGTCGGCGATAACATCTTCAGGCAAACGAATCGGAATCCAATCGCTGTGTAACCGTTGCTCCGGACGTCCCGGGCCGGTCATCCACGCGGTCATCCCGATGACGTGGCAATCGCTCCCGTGAACCGCTTCGGCCACCTCAATCACTCCTGGCTTGTCAAGGTATTGCAGGAAAAGGGCATCCCGATTGAACGCATTATTGATGTGTTTGTTAAGGAATCCCCCGTTTTCAGGGGTGCCATGTCTATCGAAGCTTTCCTTTCTCGCATCTAACCCATCCATAGCGGCTCGCAGTTCGGCGAGTTCCTCGGCATTGATGACACGGGGAAGGTAGACGTAACCATCATTCTCTATGGCTTTCACCTGGCTGGCGAGGTCTGGGTGCGCAACAAGTGGTAATGCTTTAACCATCTGCGAATCTCCCTTCAATTGTTCTCTGTTGCTAAATGATGTTAACCCTTTCAATCGTCGTGCTGAATCGGATGTACGCCTGCCAACAACAGCATTGCGTGTAAATTTTTCAGAGGTTGCCGATTCATGCGTAAAGCTGCCACCGTCGCCCGACCTGCCGCAGTACGTCCGATGACCTCTGTGCCATCGTCGCTCCATGTGAAATGACGTTCCCATTTCTGGCGGCGCGGGTTAAACAGTGCAACTGGACGCCCTTTCTGCGGGTCTACTGCCGTGGTTCGCGGTCCCTTAAAACGATTGCATGGCGCACAGGTAAAAGCGAGATTATCCGCCTTGGTTTCTCCCTGCGCGGAGCGAGGGATAATATGCTCAAACTCGAAGAGATCGGGAAAATGCTCACTGGGAGTTCCGCAGTATTCGCAACAACCACGCGCTCGATTCTTGACATCCCTTTGAAGTGCAACCGGAATGTAGACTTCAGTCATGCTTTGATTCTCCAGTCGCCTGACGATGTGCCTGGATGAAGGCTTGAGAGACTTCCAGCGTGCGCCGGTCAATATCCTCAATGAAAGTATCGAGCTCCTGTTCCTGGTCTGCTGATAATTGGCCCTCCTTATTTTCATCCAGCAGTTCGCTTAGGCGGCGGCGTGATTCTTGGGGCATCCGGTGTGAGGCGGCAATAGAGGCCAGCTCTTCTGCAAGTGGACGGGACCGCGACCATCCAGTATCGGAAGCTGTCCTACCCCTTTGCTGCCGCAGTTTTGCGAAACCTCGCTCAAATAGGGCCAATTGTTCGGCCTCCAATTGCGCCACTGCTTTCAGGAGTTGTTTGACCGTCAATTCTGTTATAATTTCAACCCTTGGCATCTAAAAATACCTCCCCGAAAATGTTAGCGGAAATTATGTTCCCCTGTCCAACTAAACTCTACTATAGCACAATAATCGTTCTCCGTCAACACAATTTGCCGTTTACCGACATCTTTTTACGCCAATTTCTTTGTCAAGTTGGGATTTTAATATAAGCAGAAGGGCTTCTATGAAGGAGCAGGTATGGAAGAGCTACAATCACTCATCACTCGCGCACAGGCTGCCGCGTCACAGGCGGATTTTCACAACAGGCGTTCAGTTTTTTTAATGACCTTTGAGAGTACAGAACCGTAAAAAGTGCATCCCCAATTGTGTTTAGTTGAAAGATTGTGATTTTATGATGATTTCGTTAGACGAACTCACAAAGGAGAAACGTACGCTTGAAAGAACAAGGCTACAGAAAATTCGTCTCCAAGAAGAAGGAGAAAAAGAAGGAGAGATTCAATGCCCTCAAGGAACAAAAGAGAGGAGCATCCGAACACACGGTCAGAGCTCAGAGAAAAGCGAGTGAAAATGCTGTCCAGACCCAAGGGACTGTGGTTGAATCCCTACCCAGCGGGTTGTTTCAGGTTGAACTGGATAACAAACACCAGATTGTGGCGCACCCCGCTGGAAAACTGATGAAAAATCGCATCTGGATTCTGCCGGGTGATCAAGTCAATGTGGAACTCTCGCCCTACGATTTGACGCGCGGACGCATCGTTTGGCGCGAGTCAGGGGGGCGACAAGGAGGTTCATGATGTCGTCTCAGCCCAGGCTGTGGTACTATGGGACCACGTTAATAGAAGCCCAAAAAATTGTTGAAGGCGACGACTCTGCCTTCAATGGGGGCGGTGGCGGTTTTTATAAACAGGCGCATCCAAAACTCGATCGGGTGATTGCTACGGCGGAGCGAGCGATTCGCAATGATGCGGACCAACCGGCGATTGTCGAGCTCTTGATCAAAGATCAGAGTCACGACTCCGGAAATCGCATCAAAATCAAATCCGCGCGAATCGTGCCGGAGGCCGAGATTTTGCGACGAACCGGCCGGACTTTTGAAAGCATTGATATGGGCGAACTCTCTCAGGGCGTTGTGACCCGCGCCAGCACCGGGGTTTATACGGTTCAGTGCGAAACCGGTGGCTACCAATGCAGGTTGCGCGGGAAGTGGAAATCCGTGAGCGGTAACATTGAGCAGGTCGCTGCCGGAGACCGCGTCAAAATCAAGGTGGTTGATGAAAAGACCGGAATTATTCAGGCACTCATGCGGCGAACCAACCAGTATGGTCGGAAGCGCTCCGGAAAGTTATCACAAATCATCGCTGCCAATCTGGATGGACTCATCATTGTCTCCGCTGCCAAAGACCCACCGATCTGGCAGAGAATGTTGGACACCTACCTCGTCATTGCCGAAGCGTTCAGTATCCATCCGCTGATCTGCGTCAATAAAATAGACCTGCTCGAAGACCGGGGGCCGATTCTCTCACTGCTCTCTGTGTACGAGGAGATTGGCTACGAAACGTTGATGACCAGCGCAGTGACCGGGGCGGGAATTGAGGCTTTGCGGGGGTGGATGAAGGACAAGATTTCCGTGGTTGCCGGTTTATCTTGTGTCGGGAAATCGGCGCTCCTCAATGCCATTCAACCCGGTTTGAGATTGAGAACGGGGGAATTTAATGATAAGCGCAAGGAGGGGAGACACACAACGGTTGCCACTGAACTTCTCAAACTGGACGTTGGTGGCTTTGTTGCGGATACGCCAGGGATTCGCAGCTTGAGCCTTATGGGCGTTGAGGCCCGTTTGATGGATGGCTATTTTCCGGAAATGCGCTGGCTCAAGAGCGAGTGTGAAAAGAACCCATGTACGCATCGCCACGAAGCGAGTTGTGCGGTAAAAGTTGCTTTGAGGGAGGGACGTATCACCAAGTCCCGGTATCAGAGCTATTGCGAGTTATGGGAACTGGCGAGTCACTGAAAAAAATGTAGCATCAGAAGGAAGGACGTTTATTTTTCATTGACAGACCAGAATCAGCCTGATAATATATAAGCGCATTATTTTCATATCACTTCACAACACAATCGAAAGGAGATTTGAATGCGTAAAATTTTGGTTTTCGGGCTAAACGCCCTTCTGGTTATCACATTCGCATCCTTGGCAAGCGCACAGATGTCTGCCAAAGCCAAGATGGGGCGTGAACTCTTCTATGATGCTTCCTTCAATGGAACACTGGACCCCGCCAAGGTAAGCGGGCTATCTTGTGCAGATTGCCACACGGATTTCGATGAAGCCACAAATCCCGACGGTAGGATTCGTTCCGGGCATAGCATCATCGGTGTACCTTCGCGTGGCGAAGCGAAAGGCGGCATGATTAAAGGGGATATGTTCAAACGCGCCGCTGGCGGCGGTGGCTTCTGCTATCAGCATTTCTTGCAGAAGATCCCCGGCGATAAAGTCGATCCGACTGCCATTCCGGCAGAACAAGCCGAAGCCTTGATGGCTTATTTTGAGTACGTTTCTGGGAACAATAAAGGGCCGAAGTTCCAGATGAAAATGTTCGACAAAGCAGCAGCGGACGCCGCCGCCGATAAGATCGTCGCTATGAAAGGCGATTCACAGCAGGGATGGAAGCTGTTTAGCAAAGCCTGCAATAGTTGCCACCCAACCGCCAAAAAAGCAGGTATCGGGCCACAACTGGTTCGCTCCAGGCCACCCGCGGACATGGAAAAACGGAAACGGCAAATCGCTTCCTCTGTTCGCAAAGGGGGATTTGTGATGCCCTTCTTCGCGGAGGACCGGTTATCAGACCAGGATATCGCTGACATTGTTGCGTTTATCAGCGGATTGACTGGCGGTGGTCCTGAAGAAAGGCAATAGCACAGAAGAAAACGGCATGTTTCAAATTCCCGAAAAAATCGGTTGACACTTTTTGAATGGAAGGATGGAAGGATGGAAGAATGGAAGATGACCTCCTCTCCCCTCCTTCCATCCTTCCATTCTTCCAGCAACAAAGGGTGTAAAGAGATTTCTGAAACATGCCAATTTTGTACGAGATTCCGCTTCACGCCTGACTGGTCTGCTGACCGGTGGTCTGTTGTGGCACAAGGATGTCATCTCGCCAACGTCTGCGGAACGACGGGCGCACGAGGGCTTCAGGCGATTGAAGCGTCAATCCGCCATCCGCTGTGAGCACAATGCCTGTCACAAAAGATGCCTCGTCCGATGCCAAAAACAGGGCGACGTTGGCGATGTCCTCCGGCTTTCCGTAACGACCGATCGGGTAGCAATCCCGACATGCCTGTTCTTCGAGCGGGTCATCCGCAAGGTGCTCCTCCTCTCTCTCACCGACAATCTGCCCCGGCGCAATCGCGTTGGCGCGGATGCCTTGTCGTCCGTAGTCGAGGGCGATGCTGCGCGTCAGGGCGTTCAATCCCCCCTTCGCTGCCCCGTAAAGCCCAAAACCGGGGTTCGTAATGGTGGCATTGACGGTGGAGATATAGACGATTGCGCCGCCACCGGCACGAATCATCTCTGGAATGCAATACTTCGCCCCAAGCCAGGGCCCGCCTAAAGTCACAGCCAAGCCGTAGTCCCATTCCTCCTGCGTAAACTCGATGGCGCGTTTCGTATAGGAATGCGCGGCATTATGCACCAGCGTGGTAACATTCCCGAAACGCTCTACGGCTGTCCCAACAAGCTCCTGCCAGGTCTTCTCGTCGGCAACATCGCCCATGACCGATACCGCTTCCCCACCGGCGTCTGTGATTCGTGCGACGGTTTCTGCGAGCTTCTCCGCCCGCCGACGGGTGTTGACGACAACTTTCGCGCCTTCGCAGGCAAAACGGTAGGCGGTCGCTGCGCCGATTCCGCCCCAGGCGGCTCCAGCGACAATTGCTACTTTTCCTTCTAATCGCATTTTAGTTTTATCCTTTCTTTTTGGGGAAAGTCAAACCTAAATCAGTATAAGTCTGAATTTTATGCACCCTTCCGATCTGCCCATCCTCCAGCCGAACTTTTATTCCTCGTGGATGATAAGCCGATTTTGTGAGAAGTTCTTTGACAATTCCTCTGGTATATTTTCCAGTCCGTTGATCTTCTTTTTTCACGATATACACCTCTATACCGGGGTATATATCTTTTCTATTTCGTCCATCCTTTATCATGTTATTCATTTTTCGTGACAAACCCATCCTTGATTCCCATCTCCTCAAGGCGGCTCGTTGTGATGACCCGCCGAAGGAAGGTGTTCAGTTGGTCAATTTCCTGTATGGATTGGATACTCTGAATCATAGGTTGAGGCAACATGCCAAACTTGAGTTGCATTTGCTCAACCAAGGTTTCCTGTTTGGCTTCGATTAAACCTTGTTGTCGTCCTTGTTGTCGTCCTTGTTGTCGTCCTTGTTCAACTAAGGGATTAGTAATCATCTGACTCACCTCCGGGTAAACATCTTCAATCAATTGTTGAAAGCGTTGTTTTTCCACATCACTTAACAGAATATATGTTTCAAGGGCATAGACAATGTCGTCCACCTGTTTCGGCGTCAGATGGGGTTGATAGTCAACCAGTTTGCGATAACACGCTGCTTTCAGCTCGGGTGGCGAGAAACCAGCGGGATTCATGAAAACCGCCAAGGCACACACCACCGGGTTATCTTTCTGCAAGTATTCCCTCGCCGATAACATGGGGAGACTGATCATCGTGTAGTGGCAACTCAAGTGAGTGTGAAGCAAACTGATGTCGGATTCCGCTTGCGTGATACCTGCCTCAAGCGAGTAATTGCAGAAGACAAAGGAGAACAGCCGTTTCCGCTCCTGCCACGCGGTAAATTCGGATAACGAAAAGGAATCCAGTCGTTCCCCTTCAATCTCACGCGCATAAATCAGACAGTGATACCCAAGCATCCGCGCCGAAAAGTCGAAGCGTTTCTGTTGTTGCGACTCGAAGTGGATTAACACCACCTCCGGCGGCGGCTGAATCACTCGGACTTCGAGCAGGAGGTCTACAAATCGCTCCGCACCTTTGGGGGAGTCGGTGTAGAGTTCCTTATTCAGAGCGCTTGTCTGAGAAAAGTCTAATCGCCGTGCCAGATCTGGGAAGAACAGAACCATGACCTCCCCCAGAAAGTCAACGACGAGTTCTTTCATATATTGATCTAGTTCCATGACATTTGAACGTTCACCACAAAGGCGCGGAGAGCTCAGAGAAAAATCGTTTGCGCTTTGTTGAGTTGGTTTTGCAAATAGTGAATATTGTTCATGACGGTCGTCTTACACACAGAGATATAGAGATGCAAGATACAAGATGCAGGATGCAAGATGTAAGTAAATCTTGAATCCTGAATCCTGAATTTCTGCATCCCTGTATCCGTCATTACTTCCCATTGTGCTTCAAGGCATTGACGACCTTTTCCGGCTTAATCGGGAGTTCGGTAATCCGCACCCCGATGGCGTCCGCTACGGCGTTTGCCATCGTTGCCAGCGTTGGCGTGATGGGGGGTTCACCGACACCCTTTGCGCCATAGGGGCCATTGGGGGCTTCGACCTCAACAATAACGGACTCCACTTTGGGGAGGTCTGCGGAGGTCGGCACGCGGTAATCAACGAAGCCCGGATTCACATTGCCGTTCTCGTTATACTGCATCTCTTCCATTATCGCCCAGGCATAGCCCTGGACTGTGCCGCCCTCAATCTGCCCTTCAACTGCCATCGGGTTAATGGCGAAGCCGACATCCTGTGAGGAAACCATCTTGAGCACCTTGATTTTTCCCGTCTCCGGGTCGACCTCGACTTTAGCGATCTGCGCGGCGAGGGCAGGTGTGCTGGACGTCCGTGCAAATGACCCCTTGCCAACGATTGGCCCCCCTGTCGTGTTAAGGCTGTAAGCTCCCAACTCACCCAGTGAGATTGATTTTGGCGGGTCCGCCACGGTGACAAATACCTTTCCGTCTTTGAGTTCGAGATTGCCAATCTCCGTATTCAACCTTTCAGCGGCAAGTTCAAGAATGCGCTGACGTGCATCTTCGGCTGCGAGTTTGGCGGTATTACCCATCGTGAAAGTAACGACGCTGCCGCCGGAGCCGGTTGCATAAGGCGCGGAATTGGTATCGCCGCGGGTGATTGTGATCTGCTCGTAGGGAACGGTCAAGACTTCGGCGACGATCTGAGCAATCGCGGTGTCCGTGCCTGTGATGTCCATCGAACCGTGAAAGATTCGGACGCTGCCATCTTCGTGGACGGAGATGTACATCCCGCCCGGGCCACAGCCATTCGTCCACTCTCCAACGGCTACACCCCAACCTTGATTCGGTCCCTTCTCACGGTGCCACCAATCCACCGCATCCGCAACGGCTTTCAGGGTTTCCTTATAGCCGACTTTGGGTTCCTTGCCACTGCTGCCGGGGATAGGGTCTCCCTCGACACGCATATTTTGGAGTCGAAGTTCGACGGGGTCAAGTCCAAGCCTGCGTGCAATCTCGTCCAGTTGCGATTCACTGGCGTAGGTCGCTTGTGGCGCACCCGGCGCACGATAGGCGGTTGTCCCAGACTTGTTCGTATAGACGCCATAAGCATCAACCTTCAAGTTCGGGATGTTGTAAACGCCCCGCACTCGAACGGTGCTACCAATTGAGGCACCAGAAGTTGAACCGGAGTCCCAGAAAGCAAGGGCTTGACACGCTAGAATCTTGCCGTCTTTTGTTGCGCCAGTTTTTATTTTGATGACGCACCCGGGCGCCGGACGACCATCAAGAAACTCCTCTTCTCGGGTCACCTGTAGCTTGACGGGGCGCCCCGTTTTCTGGGAAAGCATCACGGCTGGAATATGAGTCATGTCGACGCCGAAACGTCCACCGAATCCGCCGCCCATCGTCGTCCCAATCACGTTCACCTGATTGAGCGGGATGCCGAGTTTTCCAGCGATACCCGAGCGGATAGCAAAAGTCCCCTGGGTGCTTGCCCACGCGGTGACCTTCCCTGCCGAATCGACGCTTGCAACGGAGACGTGTGGCTCCATGTAGGTCTGATGAACCCGTGGGATGACATAAGTATCCTCCACAACAACATCCGATTCAGCGAAGCCTTTTTCGACATCGCCAGCCTCCGTGTGGCTTTCAGCAGAGATATTGTAGTAGACTTCGTCCCGGAGGGATTCTAACTGAGCCTCTAACGCCCGAATCTCTGCACTGTGGTCTTGAGAGGTGTCATCGGATAACTTTTTCAGTTTGACTTTGGTAGTTCGCCGATTTGGGCCATCTTTGGCTTCATCGTTGTGCAAGCGTGGCGCGGAAGGCTTGATGGCTTCCAGCGCATCTTGAACGACGGGCAGCACTTCATATTCGATTTTGACCAAATCCGCCGCTTCCTCTGCGATGTCCAGGTCGATTGCCGCGATGGCCGCAATCGGTTCGCCGGCATGCAAAATTTTGTCTGATGCAAATACCCTTCGCCCACTCTTGACATCGGCCTGGGTGATGATAGCACGCACACCCGGCAGCTTTTCAGCTTCACTGATGTCAATACTCAAGATTTTCGCATGTGGATATTTGCTGCGAACAATTTTCCCGTAGAGCATGCCGGGGAGGTTAATATCTGCTCCATACTTCGCAGCGCCTGTCACTTTCTCAAGGGCATCGACCCTTGGAACACTTTTGCCAATAACTGAATATTCTGACATGAGATGTTCCTTCCTAATAAATGTGATATGTTGATATGTAATGCGTAATGCGTAATGCGTAAAGATTGACTCATAACTTGTTACGTATTACGTATTACGCATTACGTTAGAATCAAGTATGCGTTGTACTGAAGTATATATCAAGATCTCCTTATGCCTAAAATGCCTGACTCCGTTGATAAAGCGCATTCGCCCGCACCTCTATTCGCTTTCTTTCTTTAGGTGTGAATACCACTTCACCTGTTTCGGCATCCACAAGCAGTTCACCCACTTTTCTCAACACCCCTTGCCGGACATTACCGAGCAGGATGGGCACTTTCCAACCCGGCTTGCCATTCACGCGTCCCGATCGCTGATCGGGACACGGTTCTCCTGCCATCAGCAGATTTCCCACTTTCATTAACAGAAAGTCGGCGGCAATATCCTGCGCCAACTCTGCCGTAATCACCGGATGCGCTTTCTTCTCTTTTGCTTGGCGCTTTCTTTTCTGACTTATCATTTTCAATCTTCCTTTAAGCAGATTGCATTGTCACCTATGTCTTCACCGGAGGTAATGCGCTAATGTCTTTCACTTTCAGGAACTAACGGGCCAAACCACTTTATTGCTACGCTACTGTCTACATCGGTATAAGCGCTTCGACAATTGTCCGAGCGAGTTCCACCCCCTCTTCGGCAATTGCCAGTGCGTTGCGAGCCTCTGTCTCATCAAACAACTCCCACGGTGTGACCCTCTGGGTCTCATCACCGTAATCGGTTCGCACATGTATGTCGAAACCCAACATCTCGGCACATTCAGCAATCCGCTGGACATGTTCTTGGTGATGTGAAGGGAATACAGCGTCTTGCAGTGCTTGCCTAAGCAACGATGCTGGATTGTGAGTCCGTCCGACCGGAGAAATTAAAGCCAACACGGCCTTGGCTGCGTTCTCAACAGCGAGTTGGGCATTATCCACAGCAGAGCGCCAGCGCTCCAACGCGACATCTTGACGGCTTTCCTCCAAGAATCCTTGCGCAATCCGAAAGCGATATTTCACATCCTGGGGCGTCATCGCTCACCTCCGTCCCATTCGAGAGACCAACCAAAACCCGGAAATTTATCCCATTGCCAGGCAAAATCCTGCCCAACTTTTTCACGCCGCAATCCTTTTTGATAAATCAATGTCCTCAAACGAGTGAGTTTCTCATGGGCATAGCCCCGTGGGTCATAGAGAACCATCCCATCCAAGGCGATGTCTAAGTAAAGGGAGGACACCGAACTCTCAAATTCCTCCGGGGTTTTAGCCAGAATGGAAAAATCGGCACGCCACCTGGGGGGCAACTGTGCCTTCAGAAAGAGATGCCGCTGGAAGATACGGATGGGGAGGTCTTGAGCAATCACGAAGACATCCCAATCGCTTCCCTCATGGGCATCGCCACGCGCTCGTGAACCGAAAAGGACGATGGCTATCAAACGCTCTCCGAGCCCTTTTTTCAGAGACTCAACCATCTGATTCAGAAGCAATTTTTGTGGTGGTGACAATTTGTCCATTCTTTATAATGTCCTTGAATCAACTCTTCGGCAGTAACTGAACCATGTCTGGACGAAGATGAAGACGCAAAGAAAATTCGTGAAGAATTACGAACATCCAAAACTGGATAGAATGGGGAAAATGTTACCTTTACTGACCTATCCTTACTACGGGGGGAATATTGTATCCCTCAATTTTTTATAGAGATTAAATTGATTTTGCGTAGGAACTTCATCGGCTATTTCTGCGGCAATTGATAGCGGCTCTGAGTGATAAAAGAGAATTTGTTCATCAGGATTCCTTCCCGTTAACCATTGCTCCAATCCATCCGCATCCGTTCCATGCTTATAAAAAATATCCTCAAGGGTTCTACGGACCAATTTCCAATATGTATCTGAATCGATCTCAGAAGGTGCGCTCACGCTTTTTATATCAGCCATTGTTACCTCTCCCTAAATATATGGATGTGTTGGGTTCCCTTGGATGTGTATACTCGGCGTGGGCAATATCGCTAATGCAGCGGAAGTGTGAAGACTGACCTGGTCGCAATCCTTTATGACCAATGTCTGTGGCCACAGAGAAACGGGTCCAAAAACGACATCATAATCCCTGGTGCCCCATAGCAGATGCGGGCTTCTTCCGTTTCGGCAATATGTTATAAAGTCCCAGTAATCTAGGTTTGAATTTTCAGTCACAAAACACAGGTGATGTAAGGTGGAGAGCAGATTTCTATCAACCTCGAATTTAATGACGACTGCAGACTGAGCTGGATTTCGTCTATTGAAGCGACGTCGCCTATACCGCATGTTGGCCCAATTCCGGGCCTGGTTTAGGTTTGTTGTCGTGTAGAATCCTCCACCAAAATCTGCTGACGGGTTACAGTAAGATAAGTTTATGCTGTGGTTCATCGGTGGTGAGGGCAGTCTAATTGCTGATGCCGAAATATCTTCAGTTCCGTGATAAAGAACGATGGGACCATTCGTCCAAGGCATGTTTTTCTCCTTCATGTCTGGGACAGGGGCTCGGAATTATATCTCCTTATCCCGATTTTCGCTCCACAGCGTTGAACCTTTAGTGATGATAAATTGTATAAGCCAACATGATGATCGCCATCTGGATGTCGAGGCTTTAGCCGGTCTTGCTCTGGGAAAACCCGGCTAAAGCCAAGCGCCGCTAAGAAGTGGCTATTGTCATCTTGACCATTACAGTTGTTATAAATTCGCAATCAACTCTTGCAATTTGCCATGACCTAAAGAGGCGTTACATTTCTTACAGACATTGACTTTTTTTTCCTTGATGTCATGGCTGTAAATCACTTTCACCCCTGTCCTTTTGCAGACAGGGCATGCGCCTCGACCGCTATTATAGAGTTTTCGGACGCCGATTCCTCTATGGGTTTTTGCCATTGTGACTCCTTTCTTGTTTTAACGAAAAAATTGAATATTCTGATTTCAATAGTATCGATACGTTGATTTCGGTGTGCTTCGCTACTCGGCACGTTTCATTGATGCATTTTGTTTGTTAAGGTATTCTTCTAATGCCAATATAATGAGAGGTTGCGGATTACTCAATCCCCTTTCTACGGCTAATTTTTGATAGCCTTCAATGAGATGCTTAGTGAGTTGTATTGATGTGATTAGGCTTTTATGGTTTTCACGGTCAGGGTCGAAATCCCAAGCATCTTCCGCATTCACTTCTATCAGAGAATTTGCCCACTTTTCAAAATCCTCGTCACTCTTAAATCGAGCAAGAATGTCTTCATTCGGATATTCCTGTTTTGATTCGTTAGACATTTTAGGCCTCCTCATTCGCGAACACTGAATATTCGTGCAGTATCATATCTAATCAGGGTGAAAACGACTGCTAAACGTCCGCGTCGAACCATAAAATTTTTTAACCCCGTCCGTGGATGGCGCGAGACAAATCGAAACTTTGAAGCTCCTCTAACAATGTCTTCAAGCTCTTGTCTCAAGATATGCGGATGTGCCTGTTCCAGATGGCTTATATTTCCTTCATCCCAGATAAAGTGTTTGATTTGTGGCATCGTATATCCTATCTGACCTAAAAGCCATCTGTTTCTTTCGTTCACTTCCTTTGCGCGGAAGTGCTGCCACTTGTACTGGAATCGTCGGGGGTGAGTGGTGACTGGGAGCTATTCCTCACCACTCACCGAAAATGGCCCAGATGTTAAGCATTCGCACGCATGACTTCTGCCGCGCTCATCACGGCTTCGATAATTTTGGTATATCCGGTGCACCGGCAGATGTTACCGCCGAGTGCATGTCGCAACGCTGCTTCCGTCGGATTGGGGTTTTCATCAAGGAAGGCTTTGGACGCGATGATGAATCCCGGCGTGCAGAACCCGCACTGATAACCGCCCTTTTCGATGAACTCACGCTGGATGGGGTGCAGATGACCATCGCGAGAGATGCCTTCAATCGTCGTGATGGATTTGCCATTTGCACGGACGGCGAGCATCATACAAGATGTCACCGCACTCCCATCGACGATGACCGTACATGCGCCGCAGTCACCTGTGCCGCAACCCTCTTTTGTTCCGGTCAAACCGATTGTCTCACGAAGGACCGCCAACAACGTTTTCCGGGGTTCAATCAGCAAATCGTACTGATCGCCATTGACCGTTAAACTCACTGGATGCTTTTTCATTTTATTTCTTCTATCCCTCCTGTTCACAGAATAATTGCATCTTGCATCTTGAGAACTGGATTCAAAATGCAGGATTCTGGCTTCAGTTGATTTATCATTGTGCTCTTGCCGCTGCCGCTTTCACTGCACGGTGGGTTAAGACTTTGACCATTTCCATGCGATAATCTGCTGAGCACCGCAGATCTGAGATTGGACTGGACTGCGCTGAAGCAGCGGAAGCCGCTTGCTCCAGAATTGCCTCTGTCAGTGCGTTCCCGCGGAGAATCGCTTCGGCGTTGGTTGCACGGATGGGCTTGGGGGCAACGGCTGCGAGCCCAATCTTGGCATCTGCTACCGTCCCATTTTTTAATTGTACGGAAGCTGCCACGCCAACAAAAGCAAGATCCATTACCTCTCGAATCTTTTGCTTGAGGTACTGCGAACCAGAATTTGCCTTGAGTGGTGGACATTCAAACGCTGTCACAATCTCGCCTTTCTTCAACACGGTTTTCCCCGGTCCTAGAAAAAAATCTTCAATCGGCACCGTGCGCTCGCCCTCTGCACTGGCGATTCTGACCTGTGCGCTGAATACCAACAGGGCAGCCGCCGTCTCGGCAGCGGGGGAGCCGTGACAAATGTTCCCGCCCAATGTTGCCAGATTTCGGATTTGGATGGAGCCGACCTCCGCCGCTCCTTCCGCGAGTGCAGTGTAGTCGCTTTGAAGGGTCGAAGATTGTTCGAGGGTTCGCATTTTTGTCATCGCGCCGATTCTCAAACCGCCCTCCGCATCGTACTGGATGCCGTCTAATCCCGGAATCTTTTCCAAGCTGATGACATATTCCGGAGTGAGTGCCCGATCTTTCATCGCAATAAGCAAATCGGTGCCGCCAGCCAAGAGCTGGGCTTTGCCATTGTATTGAATGAGCAGGGATGACGCTTCCTCAATCGTCGTGGGTTCAAAAAACTCGAAGTTTCTCAATATGAAGACCTCCCTGAACTTACGAGGCATCCCCGTGCCTCGCAGAATAGTTGGCACTTCCTTGAGTGCCATTTGTTTCTAAAGAATACCAAATCTGATTGGGGTTGTCAACACTTAAATGCGCTGATTTATCTCCAGTTCTTCTCCAAGCTGATCACAAAGGAAACAAAGGCAGGTGAGATGGAAGTCGAAGCGGATAAAACAGGCGGGCTGAAGGATGGAGGAATTTGGTGAGAGCGGGTCTTTTCTGTGAGCGCTTCATCGGCAGGAAAACGTTTCAGGTCAGCGATTCCCTTTGAAGTCTAATCGATCCTTTCAAACTTCCAAATTTCCTTGTCTTCTTTTCCAGCGAAGCGTAATCGCTCCTCCCGCCAAAACCAACTCTGCCGCAAGACTCCAGAGGCGGGACAACAGCGCCACAAGGGTAGCGGTTGCCGGCGGCAGATAGGCTGACAGCAGCAGGCTCAACACCCCTTCACGAATCCCCAATCCGCCGGGGGTGACCACGCTCAGAAATCCAACCGTCCACGCCGTAGCATAGATGCCCATCATCGCTGGAAACTGGTGCCATCCCAATGGGGAAAGGCTTTTCACAAACAGAAAAAACGCCAGCCCGCAACAGCCCCACAGGAGCAGGTATGTCAAAAGGAAGCGAAGGAATTGGAAGAAAGAAAATTTAAAAAGGATATCGGTTCGGAAAACCTTCCGTGAGATGAAATGGAACATCTTTTCGCCACAGCGGGCAAGGGTAAAAATCCCAACGACGACCATGATCAGAAAGAAGGGAATCAGCCGCGGGACGGGCCCTGTCAACGGGAAGTTCTGACCGGGGAGGAACAGAAGTCCACACAGGGAAATGAAAATGCCTGAAAGGGTGAGAAAACCCAGATGAAACCCAATGCTCAACAGGGCGTCGGTTTTACGGATACCTGCTTTTTCGCAGAGATACATCTGTCCGAAAAGGTGCCACATTTTTCCAGGAAGGTATTTGCCTAATTGGGAGAGGGAGAAGATCTGAAACCCTTTGCGATAAGGCAGTCCTTCGCCACGTTGCTTCAAATAGGCGAGCCACGGTTTGACCGACAAGCAGGAATAGAGCAAAAACGTAGTGAAAGAGGCAATCAGCCAGAGGAGATGGAAATGCCAGGAATAATCCTTGATCTCTCTCCACTTCACAACCAGCATCTGCCCCAGAAAGAAGAGGATGGCAAAAGCGATGAGAAAGCCGAGAGATTTCTTGAGCCAATGAAAATTCATGCGGAAAATCGCCCCGATTTCATGGAAAATTAAATGTGGTCATTTCTCAAAGCGATTTTTAGGCAATGGACAACTCGGTCCTGATCCGTTTCTGTCATATCAGGGGATATTTGACTTTTCTGCGATGATGAAGAGGGATAAGCCCCAGCCAACATGAACGTGATTTTCAAAAAGAGCGAACCAGTGGTTCATGAGAAAATGAAAAAGGAAAGCCATCGGACTGTGTCTGGAGTATCTCAGTTTTTCATTGACGCGCCGCTTGAGAACCTTTTCGGAGAGATAGTATGGCACAACCCCCATCACATTCCAAAAGCGCATCTTTTTGATTGTAAAGCCACATTGCTCTAATTTGTGTTGGATTTCCCTTTGACGGTAACGGCGAAAATGTCCCATTTCCCTGTCTCGAATGCCATATAAACACGGATGTGCAGGCACAACCAGTAATAATCTGCCCTGTTCGCTTAATCTCCCATAAATTCCCACAAGTACGTCCACATCAGATTGAATATGCTCCAAAACATCGACACCTGTAATCAAATCGAACACCTGGGGTTCAAGCTTGTGGATTTCCTCTGCCCTTAATGGGAGAATTTGTATCTGTCCTTGATACGCTTGGGTTGTCTGCTTTGTGAGTTCTACCATCTCTGGTGACATATCGATAGCAGTCACTGAAAATCCGCGTCCTAAGAGATCCAAAGCCAAATGGCCTGTTCCACAGCCGATTTCAAGCGCATGAGAGCCGATGGCGTATTTCAACACCATCTTTCTGAGATTGCTGTTGCGGAAATCCGTCTCCTGATATTCATAAAGCCTGGTATAATGTTCAATCAGTTTTGACGGCTCTACGAAATGATCAGAAAGGCTCGGATGAGTTTTGGGGTAGTTTGTAGATCCACACATAATCGATATGATTCAGACGGATCACCTGTTCGAGGGTGCCCTTGATATCATCGAGATGAACCCGATTGATTTGGAGGTCCCGAATATAGACGACTTCGTAATCAGGTGGAAATAGGACCGGTTCTTGATCTCGCCGATAGGATGTGCCTTTGAAGTAATAACCGAAAAACTCAGCGGACAAAGGGGAAACACGCACCACCAGGTTCTTGGCGTTTGGTTTTTGGTTCAGGTAATCAGCGGCGAGATCTAAACCTGAACCATCTCCGATGGTGCACACTTTTGTAATATTCGTTATGCGCCAGCATGGATTGTAATAGGTGCCATAATAGGGGTGAAGTGTTAGCACTGGAATCACTTGAATGAGGCAGATCAGCCCTATAGCTAGCATATCAGCCACTTTTTTCATCACGGGCCAACGCTTAAACACTTCAAGTTGAGCGATCGGTTCGCTCAAAACAGACAATCCGATTGCCGCGAGAATATCCATGATTGGAAAGGCGGGTAGTAGATAACGGTTGAATTTTTTGGCACCTATTGACATGCAGATTGTAAACAAAACAACAAAAATCGAGAGTGCCAGGTATATCCTGTGTGTCCTCACATAGTGGGGCTTTTGCCTTTGCCACCATAGAACAACGAAACCCATCAAAGACAGGGGGCAGGTGAGTGCCCCACTATTGATGGATAGCATCAGGGGATAAAATCGCCAGCCTGGATCGAAAACAATCTTGCCGAGAAAATAATGATGGACATTGTGTTCAGTCGTTAGTGCCCAACCGATTCCGTCAACAAAAGGTTGAATCGCCTTATAAACGACAAAGCCAGTGATGATAAAGCCCATCCCACCAACAATCACAGCCGGTCTAATTGCGCTCCATGTTTCCGCCACAGCCGTTTTTATGATGAGATGTTTTAGCTTCCTCCCTGACCAAATTGTTATTCCGAGCAAACCAAGCGCAACGAGAGGGGAAATCGGAAGCCTGATTCCGGCAATTGACGGCCAGTAAACCCAGAGCACTGGCCAGAAAGCAAAGAATGTCAAACCAGCCGTGCACAGCCAAGCCAAGAAGGCATAGAGAGCTCTACCCAACCCGGCCGTGAAGGTCGTCTGCCGAGAGGATAACGCGAAAAGCAATGGGAACCAAAACACAAGGATTAAGGCGTTACTTTTTGAAAGACAAGCCAGCCCAAAGCAGATTCCTGAAAATGTCAGATAACGGTGGCGGGATGCGTTTTCTACATAGATCAGCAGGGCGAGGATTGCCAGTAGCAGAAAGTCTGCTGCGAGTGCATCTGTATGCAACCGCCGCGACTGTGCGAGGTAAATGGGGTCAACGGCAATAAAAATCCCTGCAATCGCAGCTATCTTTGTCCCCAGTAATTTTTGAATCAAAAAGAAAGCAATTAAAATGACACAACTGGTTGTAATAGCGATTATCAAACGGGTTCTTGCCAGATTCGATGGAGACAGGAATGGATAACTGCGAAGCGAAGGAGCAACAGACAGGGCATGTTTGTACTTTGCCCACAAACTGATACCGCCGAGCCACATGGTTGTCACGCCGGGGTGAAAAGACTGAAGGGTTTCGGAAAACTCTCCGTTCTGAAGGGAGAGCATAAAATTCCGTGAGCGGTTCATCCAAAGGGTTTCATCAGATGACCAATGCGCATCAAGGGAAAGGACACGGGGGAAAAAGCTTAGGAACCAAATCCCAAAGATAATTCCCATGTAACCATACTGTCTCAGAAACTGTCTCATTATTTTCAGCAAGTCCTTACCCATTTAATTCTTGCCGGGGATGACACTAAAAAATGGAACCCGAATGGTAGGCTGTATTGCACTATTTGTTTTTACCAGGATTTCACCCGAAAGCTGGCCGGGTGGAGCTGTTGGATTGATGGTCGCTGTGAGGTGATAACTCATCCCATCTGCTTGTGGAGCGACTTTTGCCATGACATATTTCGAGTTCGATTGGACCCCAGTGATTTTGAAGGGTTGGGAGTTGATTGGGGAAATCGTCACCTTTTTAGAAACCGCTTTTTCGCCCTCAACGAGTCCGAAAAAGAAATTTCTTGGAGAAACAGCAAACTCCCCTAAAACCTCGCCGATGACTTCAACCGTGTGCGTTGCTTTTTTGCCCTCATAGTTGTAGTCTATCAAGAGTTTCCAGTTGAAGGGACCGATTGGCATTGACTCCAGCAGGGCAACTTCGACCCGTATAATCTCGCTTTGTTTCTCAGAAACGATGTTTGCCCTCAAATCCGTTGAATTGACGCGAACGCCAGTTATGTGAACATCCTTTCCCACTCCGCGATGAACCGTTAACGTCTTTTTCGGCGTCCCTTTCGATGGCACTTGGCCGAAGAATACGCGAGTGGGGAACGTTGTAATTGGCACAAACGCCGTTCCTTTGAGTATCAGTTTCACCTTGTTTTGCATCGGATCGTTTGTGTAAACATCAACGCTTTCTTCCACTTCCCGATTCTCAGAGGGAACTTTCAGAACAGCTTCAATCATTCCATATTCTCCCGGCAGAATTTCGTTCTTTGAGACAATCGTCGCCGTGCATGAACAGGAGTGTTCAACTTTCAATATCTTCAAGATATGGGTGCCGACGTTCTTGAGTTTAAAAGTGTGTTTTACCTGGCTTCCCCCATGGGCTTCACCAAAATCATAAAGCATAGAATCGGCAAGGACGCGGGGCACTGGTTCAGATGGGGCACGTTCGGGTTTATAATCAAAGATTAAAATCTCACCGCCCCAAATCTGAGACAGTTCCTTTGATGATAGGTAATGGTCATACTTCTTAGCCGGGTCAGAAATCAAGACGCCGTCAGAGACAGCCTTTTCAAAAACGAGAAAGTGGTTTCCTTTGAGGTAGGCAATCGCAGGCATTGGAATCTTCTTTAGTGCTTTTACGTTTGCCTTGATTCCCTTGGGGTTTAAACCCTTATACTTTGCCGCCTGGAGGAGTCCTAGCATGGTTGTTCCGACGTTTGGATCAAAGTTGGAGAGTCTGGCAAGCTCTTCAAAGGAGGCATCAACCTTCAACAATTCGCAGATGCGTAACAAACTATTTGGGCCACATGATAGAAGGAGATCCTGTTCAAGTTGAGATTTGTCTGGGAGTGGGGGTTCATAGGATCTTTTACCTAAGCTCTCCGCGGAGATTTCTGACCCGAGTTCGACCCTTAAGCCTTGATTGAGATAAGATTGAGGGTTTATCTCAAAAAAGTGGGCTGGGAAATCAATATTAAACCGCGCTTCCTTGACAAGAACTGTTTGGACGTTATCAATTTCTGTTTCCTGTTTTTTTATCCATCGGGTCACTGAAGGAAACCAGATTTCTCCATACTTTTGAAAATCCTCATAAACTAACTCCCATGTCACCGGAGGTCTTATTTCTTCCTGCCTTCTTTCTTCTTTACGAATGCAGAACTGTTTCTGCGGATCCACCCACACTCTTACCACGTCTGTGGGAGCTTCGGCGTTTTTTGTCCGAAATTCAAGTAGGTAGCAATCTGCATTCCCAATCACCTGATGGCCTATCAGCTTTGCATCATAAGGAACTCGATTCAGAGAACGTCCGAACAGTTCAAAATCTTGAAAGCCTTCGTACTTTGAATTCTTATAAAATGAAATAGATTGAGCGGGGAATCGATTTAAACCTTCAAAAACCTGAGTTTGTCCATCATAAGTAAGAACTCTGAAATAATCTCCTTCCGTATACCTTGCTTCATCACTAGACGGATCTAATCCTCTACGATCGATCGCGGTCATTTTGTATTGAAAATTTCCTGAATCCCCTCCAGAATCTTGGTATTGAATATTAAAAGCAACATTCGATTCCCGATGGACACTACGCCGATTCATGGTCGCACGAAAAGGGAGTGCCTTAAGGTATATTTGCTGGAGTTCTGACTGATCAGAAGCTGAGTATTGACTCCGAATTTTTTCTTTTTCCTTTTCCATCCACGTTTGGATCTCTTCAGGTGATTTTGGGTTGGCATAGTGTTGGGTAAAAATTAATCTCATTTCACCACTTTGGATAAGATTACGAGACTGGTTAACACCGGCAATAAGTTGTTCGCGGGTTAGTTCTTCAGACACACACAACTGGCTTATCAGAAAAAACGCGATGCAGAATATTCGGAACATATTCCTTTCAGCTCAACGGAAAAATAAGTGCGAAAGATGGAGTGAAATCACATTTGGATCCTTTCTTTGCACTATCCCTTAACATGAGCCTTCCTTTCCTTAGAGTTGTTTATGCTGGTGTCCGGTAATAAAACCGGACACCAGACTTGTCAGATCGATGTCCGACACGGTATTGTTAATAGCGGATAACAATGCTCTACAACAGGCCCATTGGTGCTTCTTAGTTCGCACTTAAACGGGAACACATACGCACACCATGTATCAATGTATGATACGATGCTATCCACATTGGCCTCATTGTAGGGTGGGGAACAATTCAGACACTGGACTATTGTGGGTGTACTGTGGTGGATAGTCCCGTCACAAGGCGGGGAATCATTCGAGCAATTAGCAAAATCCAAATGCCCTTCTGTCCTTGACCCTTGCCTTTTGCCAACTGTCCTTATGCCAACTGTTCCACCACCAGTAAGACTTGCCATTCTCTCATAACTCAAAGTCTGAAACTCAGCCTGTGAACTATCAGATTCAACGAAAGAAAATAGCCCGATGAGTAAAAGTGTTCCACTGATAATGCAAGTGCTTACAAGCTCTACCTTTTTCTTTAGCATTAGAGATCACCTCCTTTCTTTTTCCCAAGCTTTATAAACCTTGTAATGTCTTATAGCAAATTCTTCAATAGTCAATCCATACCTCTGAGCAAATTCATTTTCGAGTTGATGTTGCCTCTCAACAAGAGGATTAAGTATAGCCTTTAATGTCTCCATTCGCTCTTCATTCCGATGAAGTTCTTCTATCAATCTTTTCGTTTCTTCTTCGCTCGCTCCGGTCAATTGCTTAAGAATTTCCATTTGTCTGTGATTGAGATCAGCAAATTCTGGCTCAAAAGGAAGACGTTCTTTATAAAGAGCCCTCAGTTGTTCTACAAATTGTTTAAATCCGATGAAGATTTCTTCCAGTTCCGGGCTAATTCTTGTTTCACTGCCCTCTGCTTCAGCAGCAGTATCTGGTTGTGTACCCTCTGCTTCCCCTTCTGATTCCTCAAGGCTCCTGAGAAGGGCTTCAAACTCCTTCCATTCTTCCTTTGAAGGCGGTGGATTCTCGCTTACTGGCTTGGGTTGCGAAGCACTGATGGTGGGAGCATTCCTGACAGAAGTCTCCTTCAAAGTCTCTTTCGACTCTTTGGGCATTTCTTGTGGATTCTGAACTAATGGGCGCTCTTTATTCTTTATTATAAAGATGAAAAAAGCAACCGAAATCAAAACGATAGAACCTGCCAAAACCAAAAGTTTTCTTTGCATTTCCTCCTCCTTTAGAACTTCTTAACTGAAAGCTTCTTAACAAGGGTTCATTTGTTCGATGCATCCTTTGCACAGCGAAATCCAATATTATAGGTTCGGCGATCTTCCTTATCATAATACCGATAAGTACATTGGAGTTGGAGGCGAATCGAATCCCAACCCCCGCCACGCAAAACCCGGTACTGCCCCTGATTAGGCCCCTTTGGGTTTTTCCCTGGGATCTGGGCATAGTAGACTTCTCCATACCAATCCGCTGTCCATTCCCCAAGGCTGCCCGCCATGTCCATCACCCCATAAGGGCTTGCTCCTTGTGGAAAGCTGCCGATCGCTAGAATTTTCGTGACATGCGGGAAATAGTTGAGTTTGGAAAAATCCATCTCGTTTCCCCACGGGTAGATTCTCTGATCGGTGCCTCTTGCGGCTTTCTCCCATTCAGCTTCGGTTGGCAGACGCTTTCCCGCCCAGGTGGCGTAGGCGACCGCTTCATACCAACTCACGCCGATCACCGGCTGATCGGGTTCAGTCGATACTGAATTTTGCCCATATTTCAGAGGGGCTTCAATCTGATGCTTCTGAATGAAGTCCCAGCCTTCCTGTGTCCAAAATTTCTTGTTTTTGTACCCACCGGCTAAGATAAACTCCTCATACTGGGCATTGGTCACTTCGTGCTGGTCGATGTAGAAGGCATCTAAATCGACGGTATGGGCTGGGCGTTGGTCTGGGTTTACCTGTTCAGAGTCAGTTCCCATGATAAACTCGCCGCCTGGAATCAGTAGCATGCCTGCAGGGGCATCCGAGGAAGGAGAAGGCTGATCGCAAGCCGCTAAAATCGTCATCATGATCAAGCCTGACAAAAAACCAAGTAACCTCATCGTCTCACCTCCCTTCCATGCACAATCTTCGCCCAGTAACGCTCATACCCAAACCCCGGACTCATCTCAGATGTGTGGCACTGCACACACGCCTTCGCCCGCTGCTGGCTATAGGTTGCTTGGGGATTAGCTACATGCCCACTGCCCGCCCCGTGACACGCCTCACACCCCACACTCGCCAACTGCGGCGTCTCATCCATGCTCACAAAGCCTCCAGCCTCACCGTAACCCGTCACATGACAGACGATACACTCCGGGTCATGCTCGCGTCCCTTCGCAATCAAGGTCTCGTAAGCGTGGGCATGAAGGCTACCCTTCCATACTGTGTGGTCAGCCTGATGGCACGTCTGACACGCGCCACTGCCAACATATTCAGACCCACCCTCGGAGGAGACGGTCATGACCTCCACACCCAATTGCTGGCTCATGTTCCTCACCATCGTGTGGTACAAATCCATCAACGCTCCCACCGTCGCGTCCTCGGCGTAATCCTCCGAGAGGGCGAGGGATTGAACGTCGCGGCTGACGCCGTTCCTACGAACCTTCCCACCTTCTAAACGTAGCACGCACAGCCACTTCCCCTTCTCCCCCGGTGTCACCAGCAGGGTCTCTCCAACTTGCTGTGCCTCAACCAATGGCTGTTCACCGCCCCACGCCACCACCGCCGCGTACCCGGGCACCTGCTGTGCCAGCGATGCCGCGTCCTCAAGCCTCCCATGAAACAGCAGCACCTGCATCGCACTCTGAGAACGCAACGCTCCCAACGCATCACGCGCTGCCTCAGCCGGGTCTGTCCATGTCAACGAGGGGTCATACAGTTGCGCCTCTTTGGCGCGGGCTACAGACATCAGCCCGACGATTCCTATGCGCACCCCGCCGACTTCGCGCACCACCCAGCCGGGGAAAAGGGGCTTTCCTTCCCAGCTCAGGTTGGCTGCCAGAAGAGGGAGGTCATGATTCATGGCTTGCGTCTGAAGGAACTCCCTGCCCAGGCTGACCTCTCCTACCCCCAGGTTCATCGCCGCGTAGTCCATCTCCCCCATGGCAGCCAGCGCCGTTTCCAGCTTTAACTCCTGCTGCCAGCCCGGTTCGGCAATTATGCCGCCGTTGTGTACCAACAAGAGCGGTTGTCCGGTTGAACGGAGTTCCGCAATTGCCGTGGCGCGTCTCGCCAGGCCTCCCAACTGCGCCAGGGCGCAACCGCACGGCTCAATAAAACCTGCCTCCTCCCCTGAAAAGACCAGGGACACCTCCCCCCCCCTGTCGGATGGCGCGGTGCAGGAGACGAGGGCGCAGGAACCTATCGCGTAGAGGAGGGTGAATGCGATGTATTTTACGTTCATGCGTTCAGTAGTTCAAAACAAAAAAGGCGTCCCTGAAGGCAAAAGTGACCTTCAAAGACGCCTTGATGATTGCAGAATGGGATTAAACCGCTCCGTGAAACCGGAACAGAAATATCCCCTCGAGGGCGGCGATTCTGGCCCCCCCGCAAATCCAGTCGTGGCGCGGGTTCTAGGGTTTTTTTGTGGGGATTCTCAAAATCTTCAAATAAAGCCATTATTTTTTCCACCAAAAATGAAGCCATTATTTCCTTAAAAATTTTGATATTATAGCATACTCATAGATTCTCTGTCAAGCAAAAAATTGTCCACCAGGAAGTCCCGTTTTGCGTTGACAGAATTTTGACTTTATCGTATGATGAAGACCAACCTGGGATATTATACCTATTCTGATCGATCATCAAGCATGACCTCTGGAAGAGATGGAAGGAAAGGAGGGAATCCTTCCGTTTCTTCCCTTCCTTCCTTTCCTTCCAAAAGTGTAAAAGTATCTCAATACATCCTCTTTGCAACACTCTCTCTTCCACTTATCATGATGACAAAACAGACAAAAAACCATCAAGCACCGAACGCCGGCGTAACATTCCGAGCGGTGATGCTCGGGTTGATGCTGATTCCGGTTAACACCTACTTTATCATGGCAAACCATCTCAAGTACTGGAGTACGTTGCCGACCACCATCTCACTCATTTATAACGTGATTATCACCTTAACGGTGCTGTTGACTTTTAACCAGTTGCTCCGGTATTTGCTGCCGCGTTTTGCCCTCAAACAAGGTGAACTTTTGACCATCTATGTGATGCTGTCGATTTCGTCAGCGATCGCCGGGCATGACATGATGCAAACCCTCGTGCCGGTGATTCCCAACGGCTTTTGGTTTGCTACCCCCGAAAATGAATGGAAAGAACTCTTCTGGCGATATCTCCCGCGTTGGCTCACCTCGGATAACCTTTCGACGTTGAAGGATTTCTATGATGGTGAGACCACGTTTTACACGAAATCACATCTCCAGGACTGGCTACGTCCCATCCTCTGGTGGACACTGTTTTTTACGGTTCTCATCTGGGTCATGATTTGTCTGGATATGCTGTTCAGGAAACAGTGGATTGAGCGGGAGCGGTTGACCTATCCAATCGTCCGGTTGCCGTTGGAGATGACGCGCCCTGACGGGTGGCTGTTTCGCTCGAAGATGATGTGGATTGGATTTGCAATCGCCGGCGGGATTGATTTGATAAACGGGCTGCATGTTTTTTTCCGGTTTTCCCAGAAATCCCGGTGCGCAAAGCCGAAATTGGTCACTACTTTGCCGAAAAGCCGTGGGACGCGATGGGCTGGACGCCGGTTTATATTCTCCCCTTCGGTCTTGGACTGGCGTTCCTGATGCCGTTGGAGATGTCCTTTTCGCTCTGGTTCTTTTACCTTTTCTGGAAAGGGGAACGGGTGTTGGGAAGATGGCTTGGGCTCCACAATTTCCCCGGCTTTCCTTATGATGGGGCGCAGGGGGCAGGCGCTTATCTAGCGGTTGCGTACTTCGCGCTTTTTGGGGGGCGACGCAACTTCTACGCCATCTTGAAAGGGCTTTTTCAGCGTCGGGGCCGAAATGGTCCTTCCCAAGGGAGATTGGTCGCGGAAAAGGAACCGATGACATATCGGTGGGCTGTTTGGGGACTGGTCGGGGGATTGATTGTTCTGGGGGCTTTTTCCCACCGAGGCGGGATGGCGATTTGGACAATAACGCTTTATTTTCTGGTCTATTATCTTTTGGCGATCAGCATCAGCAGGATTCGCGCAGAAGTCGGCCCGCCGACGCACGAAATGTTCGTGGTGCATCCGCATCAATTTCTCACGGATGTATTCGGTTCCCGACGGCTTTCGCACGGGAGTTTAACGATGATGGCACTTTATTATTCATTTAACCGCGGCTATCGCGCCCACCCGATGCCTCACACGCTTGAAGGGTTCAAATTAGCCGAGGCATCGCAGATGAACCCGCGCCGATTGGTTTTCGCTATGATGTTAGCGACGGTGGTGGGTATCCTTGCAGCTTTCTGGGCATACCTGGTTGTGTCTTACAAAATGGGTGCCAATCCTGGCCTTGGCAGCGGGGGATACGATTTACTCCGCGGCTGGATATATTCTCCTACTGAAACTGACTTCCCCGCTGTGATTTTTATTGGGGTCGGTTTTCTCTTTACGGGGTTCCTCTGGTGGATGCGAACGCGGTTTCCCCTCTGGCCCTTTCATCCAGCAGGTTACGCCGTTGCCAGCAGTATATGGACATTCGGATGGCTGTGGTTTTCCGTCTTCGTCAGTTGGGCAATCAAGACGATGCTGCTGAAGGTCGGCGGCATCCGACTCTATCGCAAGGCGCTCCCCCTCTTTCTGGGAATCCTTCTGGGCGAGTTTATCGTCGGCGGGGCGTGGGTGCTGGTTCGGCTTTTTTGGAATATTGAGGTTTATTCGTTTTACCGGTGAATGGGATTGTGCGATGCGTAAGGCGTGAATCGTAAAACGTGAAACGTGATGCGTGAGATTTTTACGTTTCACGTTTTACGTTTCAAGTTCAGATGCAGCTAGGACGCGGCTTCTCGCAGGTTAAGTGATATCACGGGAATTTGAAACATACCTATATTTCATTAAAATCACTCGTGAAATCCGTCCGTTCCAGGTCGGTGAGGGTCCGCCTCACCCATGCCAGGAAAATGGTGCCATCTAACGTGAGCGGAGGTAATTCTGTCGTTTCCAGGGTGGGCTCGCTTGTCGGCCTTGTAAAACTGAACACTTCAGCCTCCAGGCGACGGGAAGGGTCTTTCAGCAGGTCATACGCCTCACGGATGTGTTTGAATTGCTCCGCATGTTTCTCTGGCGTAAATTGCCGCACCATCTTAAAGTAGGCTTTCTTGACCTCTGCATCAGAGGCGGTTTCATCCACTCCCAAGACATCAAAAGGGTTCATCATCGTATTCGTATTCACCAAAAATTCCTCCAAAAGTTTCCCGAAATGAGAGTATCATTTCTAAGGTTGAGAGCATCTCCAATACTTCAAAATCTCCGGCTGCTGTCGCCAGTTTTCGCAACTGATTCGCCGTTCGCCGCACCAGCGTAAAGTCTTCCATCGTCATGGCAGTCGTGATCAGGCAGATCAGGAGGGGGAGCGATTGCGGAAACACTTTCAATCCACGGTTCAATATCTGTTGGGCGAGTTCGGGTCTATCGGCATCTAACAACTCACGGGCAATCTTTTCAAACACTTCCGGATTCCCCGGCTGGCTTGCAATCAGCTTATTCAAATAGTGATTTGCCTTGCGCATATCATACGGCATATACGCTGTTCCGATCGTCAGCAACACATCGGGGTGTTCAGCCCCCAACCTCTCCGCTTCCTCAAAATAAACCGCCGCATGTTCAAAATATTCCGCATACATGTAGGCTTTGCCAACGTGTGCGTGCGCCAGGGCTTTATCTTCAGCTATCTCAATGCACTTGCCCAGAATCTCCTCCGCCTCTGTTAGCCTGTCCTGGTCAAGGAGTGCCTCACCCAACAGGGTATAAAAAGGCAAATAGGCCGTGTCCGCCTGTATCAAACTTTGCAACAAACGCACCGCCTGGCGCTGCTGGTTTGTTTCACACAGTTCTTTGGCCTGATTGCAACCCAAGGAGCGTAACAACCCGCGGGCAGACTCGTTTTTCGGGTCAAGCTTGAGGAGGTCAAGCGTGCTCTGAAGGGCTTTGGAGTAATCTCCGACCTCAAGGTGGGCAGTCACTGTAATTTCCAGAACGCGAACGTTATCTGGGTGCCGCCGACGCAATTCCCTTAGCTGACAGAATGCCGCATCAAAATCTTCCTCTTCAAGGGTGAGGCTGACAAGTCTCAGGCGGATTTCTAGGTCGTCTGGGGTATATGTCAAAGCCTTCTGATAGGCATTTCGGGCCGCATATAGCTCTTCCAAATGCCCTGCCAGTTCACCGATACGTCGATACACAAGAGACAGTTTCTGTTTCATCTCCTCGCGATTCGGTGCAGTCGGCAGTTGACGCTCCCATACCGCCGCCAGTTGCCCCCAGGTTTCCATTGCCGCCTCATAATTTTCATTGCGATCACAGGCAATCGCATAATTCTGAAGCAGTGCGGTGTGCTGAACCCCTTGATTGATTAAACGCCGCCAGAGACGCATCGCTTGACTGAAATTGCCCTCCGAGGCGTAACGATAGCCGTCCTGGAGTGCGACAGCCACCGCGTTATCCGCGGCGGCATCCTGTGGGGCTAGTTGCGCGATTTTATTCCAGAGGCGATTTGCCTTGTCCTGTTCACCGGCTTCAGCATACTTCACCGCCAGTCGCTTGTACACACCGAGTAAAATCGGTTCGCACACCGCTTTCAGATGTGGCGCATTCATCGCAGTTTCCAGGTGTTTGATCGCGCTTGGAAATTTGCCCTCTTGCGAATAGATCAAGCCGAGATAGTAAGGAACGACCGACGCATATTGAGGGGCAGTATATTGATTGAATCGCTTTTTCGCTTCCGTGTAGTTACCTTGCATTGCATAGACGTACCCCTCAAACAGGTTGTGAATCTCGCCCAAAGGGTGCTGCTTTAACGTTTCATGGGCTTCCGCATATTTCCCCTGCTGCACCAACTGGAGGATTTCTGCTTTAGGGTCGTGGACTTCCTGACCCGACTCAGTCAGCGCGAACTCCAAATGGCTCTGGAAGCGTGCATCCCCGGGGCGCAGCTTCAGTGCCTGACGATAAGCGGTTATCGCCTTATCGTACTGCCCCTTACGATGATAAGCCAATCCAAGATGATAGTGATAAATCGCCACATCCGGAGCGCGTTGAATTGCCTGATGCAGTTCCGAAATCAACTGCGTTATCTGACGTTCGCGGTCTAAAGAGAGGGCGTAGCGAAAGTGCGCTTCTGCTAATTTTCGGGCGAGATTCGTTTCGGGCACTTGCACTTTCATCGCCGCTCGCCACGCTTTTATCGCAGCCGCATAGTCCCCTCTCCGAAAATAAATCTCCCCCTTCTGATAATGGCCGCCGCTGACATTGGCCGTTATGATTGGTGCCCGATGTTTCTTCTTCCTTTTCTTCACCACACGACCCTCCTTTACATAATGCGTAATGCGTAACGGACGCATCATGTTCTCAACTGAAACCTCACTGGATGCCTGTCGACAACCTCTTGCGCCCATTATAATCCTACCGGTAATTCTTGTCAAGATTATTTTAGCCCATTCAGTATAAATTTACTAACGTTATTGCCCGCACCTGATAAGACGGGAGCGAGGCATCAAATGACGGGCATCCCTAAAATTTTTTCTCATGCACGCAATACGCATTACGTTTTACGCATTACGTATCACGTTTCACGCATCATTTCATTTGACGGGTTTTCAAGCGGTAAGGTATAATTCACCAATACTTACAAATGAAATCTCCCGGTGTTGGGAAAGAAGGAAATTGAATGCGATTCACTTATCTTTGGCCATGGTGGGCTGTGATGTTAGGGCTCGCAATCATGGCCGGTGTTACGGTGTATGCTTACCTCCGTCTGAAACGTCCGCTGGATGGAAGAATCCGAGCGCTCTTAATGAGTTTACGAATTTTAGCGGCATCCGTGTTGCTACTCTGCTTGCTGGAGCCGGTGCTGGTTGAACGAAAAGACATCACCCCACCGATGAATCTGTTAATCCTTGCCGATACTTCTCAAAGCATGCAACTGGAAGATGTGGACTTAGGCGGTCAGCCTGTGACCCGTTTAAGTCTTGTCAATCGTCTTTTATTTGACCCATCTCGCCATTTTCTGAAAGACCTTGCGGTTCGGTTTGATATTCACCTCTATCGGTTTGATAAGCAACCGAAACAGCTTTCCAATCCGATTGAGCGCAACGCCCCCCCGTCCACGGGGGGGCAGGGAGGGGAACCGCGTAGCGGAACCACACCCCTCAAAGCCGAAGGCGGATTAACGGACATTGCCTCCTCCATCCGCGATGCGTCCAAAGAGTGGCGAGGGCAACCGATTGCCGGCATAGTGCTCATTACCGACGGGGCACATAACGCCGCAACGTTCTCAATGAATAACCTCACTGAACTGCAAATCCCCATTTATACGGTCGGCGTCGGAAACCCCCACCCTCCAAAAGACCTCAAAATCTCAAAGGTTGAGGTGAGTCCGGTCGTTTATACGAAGCACGATGTACCCATCCGTGTCACAGTGAGTCATACAGGCTATGAAGGCAGTAAGGTTCGCCTTTCACTGATGCAGGTCAAGCGAAGCGAAGATTCCGCTTCGCGGAATGAGCGAAGCGAAATCCCGCATAGCGGGGGGGATAAGGTGGCCGATGCGGCGACGATCACCTTGACCGATCAGCCAAGCCAGATTATTGAATTCACGCTGAATCCCCAGGAGGAAGGAATTTTTCAATACCTCCTCTCCTTGCCAGTGCTTCCAGACGAGCTCACGCCTGAGAATAACGAGAAAGCATTCCTCCTGAAAGTTGTCAAGACAAAACTGCGTGTGCTTTACATTGATGGGCGTCCGCGTTGGGAATATACCTTTCTCAAGCGCACCCTGGAACGTGACCCGAATATTGATGCAACCTGCACCATCCTATCGAGTCGGACGCCCGCCCAACTTCGGGCAACGCTGCTGGAACGTTCAGGCCGCTATTATCCACAGACTACGGATGTGAATAAAGTGCCGCGCTTCCCTGATACACGCCAGGCGCTTCAGGGGTATGATGTGCTAATCATCGGCGACCTCCAGCCAAGCATGCTGACTCAAGAACAACAGGCGGCTGTCGTCGATTTCGTCGAAAAGGGGGGCAAGGCCATTATCTTTCTGGGAGGAGGGAACTCGCTGGGTATAGATGGCTTTGGGAAAACAGCACTGGCGAATCTGTTGCCGATTGTCATTCCACCCACCGGTTGTTTTTTTCGAGATGAGGATTTCAATCCTGGATTAACCCAACAGGGTGCCTACCATCCCATCACGCGGTTGAAAGAGGCGCAAGCCAGCAATGAGGCGCTGTGGAGAGATTTGCCGACCCTATCGCACTGGTACGGTGGATTTCAACTCAGGGGTGGGTCAACAACACTTGCTGAATATCGTCAAAATAGGACGGATAGAACGGTGCCGATCATTATTTTCCAGAGATCCGGCCTGGGTAAAAGCCTTCTGATTACCGCTGAGGGGCTGTGGAACTGGGCATTTGGAGTTTGGAATTCCAAAGTGGAAGACAATACCTACGCTCGATTTTGGGGACAGACCATCCGCTGGATGGCAACGCAAGCGGATGCCAAACAGATCAACGTCACAACGGATGAGACGACCTATTCGGTGGGTGATGAGGTCCAAATCACCGTGTATGCCTACAATGAGAGCTATCAGCCAGTGGACAACGCAGAACTCAAAATTGATGTGACCCCACCGGACGGGAAGCTATTTCAAGTTCGACCGGGCAAAAGCTCGCAACTCTCCGGTGTATATACAGCGCAATTTCTCGCGAATCAGAAAGGGAGCTACCAGATTCGCGTTTCGGGCAATTCCGGTTCATCTCCACTCGGTGAGGATTCAGCGCAAATTTTTGTCCAAGCCCCGCTTGCGGAGTTTGAAAATCCGCAACTCAACGAAGCGCTGTTAAAGGAGTTAGCGGCAAAAACCGGCGGGGTCTATACGCCGATTGCCCAGGCGGAATCGTTACCTGATAAGATTAAAGAGGTTAGAGAGCGCGTCTTTGCGGTTCAAGAGCAAGACCTGTGGGATAATCCGATTGTCTTGATCCTTGCTGTTGGGTTCCTGGGGGCAGAATGGTTTCTGCGCAAGCGGAGGGGGTTGGTGTAATCGTCCTGAAGCAGTCAGCGAATCCGTATCCTATGAAAGTTTTGATGAGAAGGTGCGTGTCACTTTGACTGGGTTCCGGTATTAAAGAAATACGGGAGAGACATAAGATGAGTGAAGCCCAAAAGAGCAACTACAGTCTCTACCTTGATGAACTGACTGAACTTGCCAAACAGGAGATAGAGGACCGCTTAAAAACAAAGCTCCGAGCGCGTATTTACGAAAAAGACGGTCCGTCCCTGTTAAGGGATGAGTACGATGAGACCGATGTACTGTTCCTGGTTTACGCTGAACGACGTAAGGCAGGAGATGAGAGATCTATTCGTCACCTCAGAAAAGTGGCAGTTGAACTGTTTATGGAGGCAATGAATGAAACGCATCCAGATTTGACAGTCATCAACCACCTGGGACATCTGGTTGCACTCTATGAATTCAGAAAAGATAAGTTGCTGGCTGACCATCTTTCTAACGAACTGTTTGGATTTTTGAGTAGTCGATTGCCTCTACCACTGGAAGATATCGCTGATTTGGATGGAAGGCAATTAGCATTGGCGGTCAATGCGTTGGATATGTGGATTGCAACCAACTCTTTTTCGGATAAACCGCACTTACCTGAGCACACCTTGGAAAGAATAAAAAACCTCTTTCTGCAAACGGTAGAAATCGTTGGAAATAGTGTAAATCCCAGCGAAGAAAAATTTCGTCTTCTCCTCATCACCTTTCAAGCCATCATCCTGATTCAACCGCGTTGGACGGGTCGAGAAGGACTGCTCAAAATGATCGATGCCATATACAAATTGAGCCGTGATTTCAAAATTTCCAAAAGACGATGGTTCGGGGTATGTCGCGAGTATGCCGCGCTTTTTCGGCAGATTCCTGAATGGAGGACAACGTTTTGGAAAGGTGTGCGTGAACTGATACAGAGTGGACAGTTGACAAGAATTGGGGATTTACTCCCTTTGTTGGAAGATAGTTTAGGGCGCTTGGGATTTCAAGAAGAAATAAAAGAGGTCAGCAAACTGGGGCATTTTGAGGTAGTAGAAGAACCCCATCGAAATGCCATTGAACTGAATCCAAAGGGTGCTAACCATTACTTTGATTGGGGCAAGCTAATATATCCCTTTTGGGGAATTGTTGAGGCTGTGTTATTGAATCCCAAGGGTACTCATCCTGACTTTGATTTGGACAGGGTAATGGATTATTTTTGGGGGATTGTTGACGAAATGTTGAGGCCTAATAGGGCCTCTTTGGCCATATATGATAGTTCATCAGGCGAATATCGAATTAAGGCCCATCGAGGACTTATACCCAAAATTGCTTCTAGCATTAAACTTATACCAGAAGATGCCTTGCCAAATTGGATGATCATAGAGGGTAGATTTATCACCCAATCTGAAGCCGAATTGAAGGTTTCCAGCCCCCGCTTCCGACAGATCAATTCTGAACTTGAAATGTTACAAGCGGTTGCGAGCATCCCTCTGCTAGTCGGTGGAAATCTGGTAGGAATTTTAAGTATAGGTAAGCGTATTACAGGCGTTTCTTACACCAATCCAGAACTGGAAACCCTCTTCAGACTTGCCCACTATGTGGGGTTTTTGATTCAAGGTATGAGATGGTATTACCAGATTCAAGATCAGAAGACATACATCGTATTTGAAGATCTTTCTCAGCAAAAGCAGTTGGAGCAAGAGCGAAGACGTTCGACAGAGCTGGAGCTATTCAATGGGATTATGGCAACAATGGCACATGAGATTAAAAACCCTTTAGGATCATTTCGGACCTTTGTGGAGCTTTTGCCTTCACAATTTGAGGATACGGAATTTCGGAATCATTTCGCCCCAATTATCCTAAACGATGTCAAACGACTTGAAGAACTGGTTGAAAAAATGGTCTCTTTCGCGAGTCCCGAACCGCCCCGGTTTGAGGCGGGCAATCTTGAGGCACTTTTGAACGAATGTATGGACCTGTTAAAAGATGAGAACCCAGATAAAAGCGTGGAGGTCTCCATAAAGTGCCAGGCTCAAATTCCGTCCATGAGATATGACAAAGTGAGAATGACAAAGGGATTTCTGTATCTCATGAGATTTCTCGTCCGGGAGGCTGACTCGCCCGCTAAAGTGTCCATCTACCTTAACTTTCTAGGTTCGGATGGGAAAGAAAAAGGGGAGGCTGAAAGGAGTATATCATACATAGAAATTGAAATGAGAGGCGATAGCAAGCGTGTCCCACCTGAATCTTTAACTCATCTTTTCAGCCCATTTTCAGAATCACACACGAGCACAGCAGATCTCGGATTGTGGGTCAGTCAAAAAATCATCGAAGATCACGGGGGGCGTCTGGAAGCAAAACCATTGGCTGAAGGCAAACTCGCTTTTCAAATATACATTCCTGCTTCTCGTCGACAGAAGGTAGGTCAGGCTGTGCCTGACGAACAGCGTGCATAGCAGTCAGGCACAGCCTGACCTACGACTGAGCATTTGGGCCCGGATGGGACACCGTCGCTCGATGAGAATCGTCAGATTCGACTTGATGATCGAGAGATCCGGACCAACGTGATGGTGGAAGTCACGAATCGGTGGGACAAGATTGATACCGATAACTTCCGCGAGCTCTCCGATTACGAAGGGTACAAGCGCGAGTTTCGCAATTTGTTCGGGTTTGAAGTCGATGGCGTTGATTATGAAGAAGCGGTGGAAACATCGCTCATCCTTTGAACCTTTGACTCATACAAGGTCACCCGGAGGAACCGAGTTTCTCAGAGGGTGTGTGAAAGGGAGTTCTTTGCGAACCTTCGGAAGGTTACAGAGCAGATTGGCAACGATTGTGGACATAAAACGGTGTTATTGGTCTCCGTCTCTGCCTTCACAAACCTTCCGAAGGGTTCGTTGGACTTCTCACACACGCTCTTAGATGGTGCTATAGGATTCTGGACCCAAAAAGGGGGATAAACGCCCCCCTCTTTCCTTCCAATCTTCCACCCTTCCATCCCAAAACCTAAGCCCTAACCCACAACACCTGATACCCTACCATCCCACCTGTTTGAGAAACTCCAACGCCAGCAGCGTATGTCCCTCTGGGTTGGGGTGAACGCCATCCCGCGTCGTCCACAACGCACCGGGCCTTGCAGCAACGGCGCGATCAAACGCCTCATTTACCTGAATCAATCGGGCGTTAAATTCGTCGGCGAGCCGGTGAATGATTTCGTTGTAGGCATCAACGGCGAGTGGACGTGGTGCCTCAACATCTTCTTCAATATAAAAGATCTCAAACATGAAAAGCCCCGGGTTCAACTCATCCCGCGCGCGGGTGAGGATACGTCGATAGCACACCTCCCACTCTGGCAGATATTCTGCGTTCGGAATGCCAGCCCCGAGCTGTCGGGCGGAGTTGTTGATGCCAATCTTCACCGAAAGCCAGTCCGGTTTTTCAGCAATCACGTCCTCGTCCCACCGCTTTTCCAGCCCCTCGACGACATCCCCCCCGATGCCTTTGTTGACATATTCAATTTGACGTTCGGGGTATTTTGCCGCGATGAGTTCGGTCACTTTTCTGACATAGCCATTTCCAAATGGTGCCTGGTCTCCACGGCGACCACAGTCCGTAATACTGTCGCCAATGAAAAGCACTTTTTCACCCGATTGAAATAATAGATTGCTCATAGATTCTCCTTTTCACTTTCTAATTTCCCTATTTACTTCCTTCTTGATGGGAGATACAATTGTAGAGTATTCAGCGATCTCTGTCAAGATTAAAGATCAGAAATACAAGACGCAGGATACAGGATTCAAGATTCAGGATTCACTTGTATCCTAAATCTTGAATCTTGCATCTTGTCTCCTGTTGAATCCTGAATGATAAAAAAAATTCGACCCCTGTCACATTTTCGCTCTCCCATTCGTCTTACTCTATGAACCCACGATGATAGGAGTAAAACCGTGCGCACGGAAGATGGCTATATCATCAATCAATGCCTCAATGGAAGTCCGGAGGCGTTTGGCTTGCTCGTGGACAAATACAAGGAAAGCGTCTACGCGCTGGCGTACAGCAAACTCCGAAACTTCCATGACGCTGAAGACATAACTCAAGAGGCCTTCATCAAGG
The DNA here is from genome assembly GCA_964577695.1 of uncultured bacterium. GTDB lineage: Bacteria > Poribacteria > WGA-4E > WGA-4E > PCPOR2b > CAZOAL01. Next base: position 98,816 of record CAZOAL010000020.1, read on the forward strand.
CGTTTCAGAAGCTCCGCACCCTGAAACGGGGGGATAGCTTTCTGGCATGGATTTTTTCGATCACTGCCAACCTGTGCAAGGACCTTCTGCGATCGAGCTCTGTCCGTCCAGACGGTGAATACGCCGAAGACCAGGAGGAGGATATTCTGGAACGCCCTTCGATGGACGCCTATCACGAAGAACAGCGGTATGCGTTACTGCATGACGCATTGGCGGAGTTGCCGGAGATGTATCGGCAAGTCCTGACGCTCTACTACCTTGCTGACATGAGCACAAAGGAAATTGCCCGATTTCTGGGAACGCCGCACGATACCGTCAGGCAGCGACTCAGCCGTGCGAGAACACAACTCAAAGAGGAGATGCTGACGATGATGACAGCAACGTTTGAAACACACCGATTGCAGCCCGGTTTTACGTTCCATATTGTCGAAATGATTAAGCATACGAAGATCGAGCCCGTCCCCCGCGCAACCCCGCTCTCGTTGGGGCTTTCGGTCACGGCGGGACTGATTGCCGTTCTGCTGAGTTTCACCTTTCCTTACAGCCCCCTTTATCCGATTGGCGAGCTGATTGGTTCGGCCCTGCCCAGCAAAACGCAGGTCGCGGAGAAGGGCGTGATTCCCGTGGAAAAGGTCGATATAACGAAAATCACCATCCTTACCAGCGAAAGTGGGAAAAAGAATTTCGGACAAAAGCACAAACCGAAGATCCAGATGAACGCTCCGATGATTCAAGAGGGTCGATGGACCCGGAAGAAGGCGGAGATGCCAACCCCAAGGGTAGGATTCGGGTTTGGTGAGGTGAATGGTAAGATTTATACCATTGGGGGAAGGATAATAATTGGCTTCAGGGGAGAGGTTGCAATCGTGGAAATGTACGACCCAGAAAGAGATAGATGGACAAAGCGGGCGGACATGCCAACGCCACTCTCACTTTTTGCCACTGCTGTGGTGAATGGAAAGATTTATGTGATGGGAGGGACACCAGACGGAGGTATAAACAATCTTTCGAGCGTGTATATGTACGATCCAACGACAGACGTATGGACCAAGAAAGCGGATATGCCAACAGCAAGAAGTCATTTCTCCGCAAGGGAGATAGATGGAAAGATTTATGCCATCGGCGGGTGGAATAGAGGGCCGGTTTTATCAACTGTGGAAATGTACAACCCTGTGACAAACACCTGGACAAAGCGAGCGGACATGCCCACCGCAAGGTATCTTTTCTCCACCTGTGTAGTGGATGGAAAGATTTACGTCATTGGAGGAGGAGAAAATGTGGGAACTCTCGCAACAGCAGAGGAATATGACCCTGTCACCGACATCTGGACGAAAAAGGCGGACATGCCAACCCCAAGATGGGGTTTATCCACCAGCGTAGTGAATAAGAAGATCTATGCGATGGGAGGGGAGACAATTCCTAATAGCGGTATTATGCTTTCAACCGTGGAAGTATATGACCCCGCGACGGACATCTGGACTCAAGAAGCGGACATGCCAGTTCCAAAAGCGTTTTGGGGGCTGTCTTTCCCTGTAATAGAGGGGAAGATTTATGTGATTGGCGGGGCTGGAAAGGAGATATTTTCGACCGTAGACGTCTTTGACCCCGGATTGCCCCACAGCGTTAATGCGGAGGGGAAACTCGCCACGCTGTGGGGGAAACTCAAAGCCAGGTAGCACCCTATCGAAACTTTAGAAACGAAAGCCCTCGATCAACAGGGGATTCAGCGGTTGATCGGGGGCTTTTTTTGCTTTCGCTTGACAACGACTTTTCAAAGCGATTCTATTTTACAACCATGTCAAGTAGAACATTTGTCTAATTTAACAATGTCAAGGTAGAATCCCTAAAAAAGCCCAGAGATCGAAATCCGCTGAGAATCTCCAAGTTCATGGGCGTTGAAAGCGTAATCCGCAAATAGCGTCGCCTCACCAAAACGGAGGCGAAGCCCAGCGCCTGCCGCAAGTTTATCCCCTTCTGCGCCGATGCGGAGGGCAACCACGTTAAACATCCAGTATTCTGCGCCGTAACGGAAAAGCACGCTACTGCCAGAAGCATTGCCAGCCTCAAGGTCTTTCCGGTCTGTCTCCAAATCTATCCCGAATGTTGCATGACCTATCCTCGGAAAGGGGAGATGGTAAGACGCGCCAAGCCTGAAGCGGGCGTCACGGGTGAATGTCGGGCGAGCGGGCGTATCCCAACTGATTTGCGTGCCGGTGGCGTCCTCTAACATCGCCCCGAGCCTGAAGCCGCGAAATAACTCCAGCATCAAGCCCAAATCAATTCCGAAACCGCTCCCGCTGTTTTCAAAAATCGACTGTCTGAGGAGCTTGAGATTCCCACCGAGCGCAAGCCTTTGATTGACCTGACGCGCATAAGAGATCAACACCGCATTATCTGTGTTACTGAAATATTCCGCTACTTCGGGGCGATCAATATACAACTCACCGGGGTCTTTGAGCCCGTTGCCGTTCTTATCTTGAAAATCCCCCAGGATGCCATTGCCGTTGGTATCTCTGAAAGTGGTGCGAGGAATATCGTCCACACCGAGTCGGATCCAACTGATGCCCACGCTCCCAATATTTTCAATCTGCTGAACATAATTAACGAAGTTGTAATTGACCAGGCCTTTGTTGAGAAAACTCCCCTCTCCGGTCCCAAAGGAATCAGAGTACATTGCAGAGAAGGCATGCTTTTGAACAATCCGGGTAAGTCCTGCGGGATTCCAGTACGTCGCAGTGGCATCGTCAGCGATGGACACGAACACACTCCCCATGCCCAAAGCGCGCGCCCCGACGCCGTGGCTGAGGAACTCCGCGGCATGGCTCCCTTCTTCGGCATACCCCATCGTTGAGATGGCAATGAAACCGAGGGAGAACGTGAATAGAAATACAACCCAATCTTTTTTGAACATAATGAAATGCCTCTCAGATTTGCAAATTTCTACACTCGATATTTCTCCAATGCGTCCAGGTCTAACTCACAACCCAAGCCGGGGGATTGGGGGACCGGCGTGAACCCGCCTTCAAAAGTCAATCCCTCAACGATTAGATCATCGACGCGGGTCCAACTCCCGACGAAATCGCTGGCGAGGACGCAGTTGGGCGCGACGCTCGCCGCATGCAGATACGATATCTCCATGATGCCGAGGTCATTTCCCGAACCGTGCCACACCGGAATGCCGGCCGCATGGGCAGCGAAGCGGGGGCGCATTTGACAAAGTTGACCATCGACCCCCCGAGATTGAGATAATCAATCGCATCGGCGCGGATGGCTTTGAGCACGGATGCCGCGTCTCCCAGGTGCAACGCAAGTGGGAATGGAAGTTTATCTCTCAGGTATCGATACTGCGCCAAGACATCATCTCGCAAGCCCTTTTTCGGAATCGGGTCTTCAAACACTTCAACGTTATCAAACCCCTTCAATTGCGATGCCAGTTCAAGGGTCTGTTCAACCGTATAGAAGCGTTCATTCGGGTCCACCGTCACTTTGAAATCAGACCCACCCATCTCCCAAATCGCCCGCAATCGATCAACCATCGGTTCCTGAATTGTGCATTTCGTTTTGAGTCCGGTAAAACCGCGCCCAATCGCGATTTTTGTGCTCCGCGCGGTGTGCGCCGGCGTCTGATGCCCGATCCAAAAATCCGCCCTCACCTTCTCTCGGCAGGCACCGCCGAGAAGCGCATGGGCGGGCACCCCCATCCGTTTGCCGATGAGATCGAAGCTTGCCATCTCAAACGCCTCGTAGCCTGCGGGGTAGGGACCGAGATTCATCTCCCATTCGTTCGGCGCTTGAGGCGTTGGTTTCAGCGGCTCCGTGCGAAAGACGTTCTGGAGACACATCTGCATCACGTCCCGGCCCTTCAACTGTTCAGCCACTTGGATAACCGCCGCTGCGGATTGCCCCCGCCCCGTTTCACCGATTCCGCTGATGCCTTCGTCGGTGTGAACTTGAATAATCTGTTTGGGCACTTTTGCCCATTCAGGATAGCCGCCGTATTCCTCGCTATGCACTGCCTCCGGGAACACCGGCACAACAACAGTCCAAACATCGATGTGTGTGATTTTCATCGAAGCCTCCCTCGTTTGAAAAACTGTGAGGATAAGTGTAGCAGGAAGGGATTCTCAAGTCAAGGTTTTTAAACTTTCTCTTTTGGGGAGATTCTTCCTACTTTTTCAACTTGCCCCAGGTTGTTGCCAGCTTACCGGCAGGGTCAACCGCTAAAGGACCGCCAAATTTCAGTTTGCCGAGATTCCCCGCCTCATCCGGATTCACACCGCCCCAGTCCATGAAGATAGGTCCCGCCTTCTTTTCAGGGTTATCCGTCCCCTCCTCATAGCCGGGGGTAAAGCCAATCTCAACGCCTTCCTTGATCTTCCTTTTCGTGAGGAGCTCGAACGGCATTGCGACTTCGTAAATCATCCCGCCTTTGCCCAGCTCGGGACGCGGGACGATAGCAATCTCGGATTGAAAGAGCTGTGGATTGTTCCCGAAGTTAGACACGGCGGCTTTCTTGTTAATCAACGCAAAGTTTGGCTTACTGGGGGGCGCTCCGACTTTCACGTTGTCCCAATCAATGTACAGGAAAATCGTATCTCCTAGCCAGGGCTGTGCGGGGTTTGCCGAAGCGGAAAAAATATCATCTCGCACGGCGGCAGCGAAGTAGAAATTCTTCTCATCATACATCGTTGCCCAGGTCACGCTGAGATCGTCTTTGCCTTTCCATGCGCCCTTGCCTCGAAGGAGCTCCCTCTCCGAGTCAAAGGCGATCCAGATGGCATGTTTCCAGTCATCTAAATCCCCATCAATTTTGGGCGTGGTGGGAGGGATGCCGACGATCGATTCGCCATATTTGAGCCCGAATTTATCACCGTTTGGCTCCGGCAGGAAGTGCCCCGCCCAGACTGTCGTGTGGAATAAAAGCACTGCACTTAAATAAGCTATCCATTTCATTTGAGGTTCCTCCTTATGTTCTGATGAAATTGGTGATGGACAAGCGCTCCAGACTTCGGAAGTTTGGAAAACTTCCGAAGTCTCGTGATGGATTGAATCCATACTCTTGTTTCAATTATAATATAACAACGCAATTGTTGACAAGGAGTAACTGTCACATCCAGAAAAACTCCGTTTCTCGCGCCCAAGGCGAAAAGACGAAAACTGACGTTCGTGTACATACGTGTTAGCTCACTCACAGTAATACTATTGACTCTCCTCTTTTTGTGAGGTATCATATTAGCGATTTTTTGCGATGGTTCGACGATGGGATGGATTTTCTCAGTCCGTTCGGTAGAGCGGGGCAGGCAGAAAACCATCGTTTTAAGAAATGTCAAAGTGCTTCACCACCTTAAATTTGATGGTAGTGGCGACTTCAGTCGCTTAGGTCGTTCATAGGGCCTTATGCTCGTTTCGCCGGAAACTCCTGAATCCTGAATCCTGAATCTTTGAGGAATTGGGAACCGCATCCACGAAAAGAGAGGCTTTGGTCAAAAAACGAGCATAAGGCCCTAATAAGACTGTTCATAAGGAGAAAAATCATGGCTGAAAACATTTTAGAAATCACCGACACTAATTTTGAAGAGAGCGTCTTAAAATCAGATATGCCGATTGTTGTCGATTTTTGGGCGGAATGGTGCGGCCCGTGCAAAATGATTGCCCTATCCCTCGAACAACTCGCGAAGGAATATGTAAGCAAATTCAAAGTGGGTAAGCTTAATGTCGATGACAACCGTGCGACGGCAATGCGATACAACGTCCGCAGCATCCCGATGTTGCTGGTCTTCAAGGGCGGAGAAGTTGCCGAACAGATCGTCGGAGCATATCCGAAAGAGTTACTCAAAAGCAAGATCCTCGCCGCGCTGTAAGCATGAAACCTGAAACCTGAAACGTAATGGAAGAGTGGAAGAGTGGAAGGATGGAAAAGTGGGTTCCCATCCTTCCCTTCCTTCCATCCTTCCTTTTCTTCCTTTCACGTTTCACGTTTCACGCATCACGTCTGACGTCTATGCTCTGGGAAATCCTCTATAACACCATTGCAGTTCCTGCGCTATTCGTTGGTTTTCATACGGCGGCTCAGTTTAACCCCAAGGTGCGTGAAGGGCTCGCCGGCAGAAGAGGCGTTTTCGATTCCCTGAAAAATCAGTTACTGGCAGGGCGAAAGCTGAATCAAACCGCCTGGTTTCATTTTACCTCCGTCGGCGAATTTGAGCAAGCCAAACCGTTAATCGAAGCAATCAAAGACGAGGCACGGATCGTCTTAACCTACTTTTCCCCTTCCGTTCACCCCAACGTTGCAAGGTATCCCCATCGTGACGCCGCCATTTATCTGCCCCTTGACACCTACCGAAACGCAGAACAACTCGTTCAGCTCATCAATCCATCTCTTCTGGTCTTTTCCAAATTTGACATCTGGCCTAACCTGGTCTGGTGTCTTTCCAGGCATAAGGTTCCGATCATCCTCATTGCGGGGACGCTACATGCAGCATCCCAACGTCTGGCACCCTTCGCGCGACCTTTCTTCAGAAGCGTTCACCGACATATCGCTGTCCATTGCGTCATCTCAGCGGGCGATGCCGGACGCTTCCACCACATTTGCCCCCCGGACGCCCGAATCGTTGTCACCGGGGATACCCGTTTTGATCGCGTCTATCAACGGGCAATCGCTGTCGATGCGGACACGGAATTTTTCCCCGGTCAATCGACCTTGAAACGCCCCATCCTGATTGCGGGAAGCACTTACTCGGCGGATGAACGGGTCTTGCTCGAAGCCTGCGTTCACTTACGCAAGGATTCGCCACAGGTCATGCCGCATTTAATTCTGGTCCCCCACGAGCCAACAGATGAACGAATCCGAGAGATTCGGGGACAGTTGGCCCAGTGGGGATTTTCACACATCTGTTTTTCAGCGCTCAAGGGTGGGGTTGACCTGAGCCCAATCGATGTGATTGTGATTGACACGGTGGGTCTGCTGGCAAAGCTCTACCGGTTCGGCGACATTGCTTTCGTCGGCGGGAGTTTTCACGGCAGCGTGCACAACGTGATGGAGCCAGCGGCGATGGCGAAACCCATTTTATTCGGCCCCACCATCCATAACGCTTATGAAGCGTATGTGCTGAAGGAGCGGGGGGCAGCGCGAGTGGTCAATAATGCGCAGGAGATGGCAGAGGTTCTCAAAGCATGGCTTGCGGACGCAGAGGGACGGGCACAAATGGGACAGATCGGGGTGCAGGTCATTGAGGAGAATTTGGGGGCATCTGAGCGGACGCTGGTGCATCTGAGAGCTTATCTGCATAAAACATAAAACGTATGAGTCGGGCGAGAGCCTTCCGAAGGTTTCAAACCTTCGGAAGGTTGGTTGAACCGACTTGAGTCACTTAAAACGGCATGTTTCAAATTTCCCGGAAAATAACTTGACACTTTGAGAGCAGGAAACCTGCACGGATGGAAGAATGAGAGCAGGGAACCTGCACGGATGGGAGGGATGCCTTCCAATCTTCCATCCTTCCATCCCGCCGGATTGAGCTCCGTTCCGAGAGTCTTCGACCTGTCGAAATCTTCCGCTCACAAAGCGTGTCAAGAGGTTTCTGAAACATGCCAAAATCAGCAACTATTATCTCTTGTCCCGTATCGTCCAAACATCCAGGGTGACTTCCGTCTCAGAATCAAGGAGGGCCTCTGTTAATTTAATCTCGAACAGGCACCTTGGAAAAAGGGCGCGTAGGTGTGGTTTCCACACGTCCCGAATTTTGATTCCCAGTTCCCTTTGTTCCTCCAGATGGGGCGTGAGATCGCTGAGATGGAGGTGATTCAGGGTCGCTTCCACTTTGGTCGGATTTTCGAGCGCCAATCTGTGCCAATGCGCTTTATAGGTTGCTTCAGAAAAATGGGATTCAAACAACACACAATCGTCTCGAACAATAAAGTGAGGGGATAAAATCTGAAGGAGGTAATCTTTATCAAGGATTTCCATACTATTTCACCTCTTTGAAAATTAGTTCTTCTGCCTCCACGGGGATTCTTTCTTTTTTGCCGCCTGGGACGTGTTTATCCCAATGGGCATAGTGCATCTCATCCTCTGGATGAAATCGCCATCTCTCACCCGTTTTGGGGTTGACCCAGTATTTCCCTTCTTTTCTCCATTTATTGGTAAAGCCGGGCGGCTTGGGGCCTCTATCCCTTGGCTTTCCAGTCTTTTTACTCACGGAGTGTTTCTCCCTTACTTGAGCAGCAGCATTTTCCCACTCTCATGATACGCTCCGGCTTGCAGGTGGTAAAAGTAGACCCCGCTCGGAAGCAACTCACCCACGTCATTTCTGCCATCCCAATGAATGGCATCCGCTTTTGCCCGATAAATACCAGTAGATTTTTCCCCCAAAGCCAGCGTGCGGATGAGATGCCCTTGGGCGTCGTAAATCGTCAGGGTCACATCGGATGAAGTTGCCAATTGGTACGGAATCCAGGTGTCGGGGTTGAAGGGATTGGGAAAGTTCGGCAACAAGGCGGTGCGTTTGACCTGCCCCCAAAGCGTCGGCTGTATCTTCGCGGGCGCAACAGGGGATGCAAGGTCCACATCCCATAACTCGATTTTCTCGCCGAGCGTGATGAGGCGTTTCCCATCTCTGCTGAATGAAAAATTCCGGTCATAGCCAGGCAGGTTGAATGTTAAACTGTCCACCACTTCTCTATCCTTCCACTGAAATGCCGTGATTTTTCCCTGGTAGATTTGGCCCAGCACCGGCGTTTCCCAGAGGAGATACCCGCCATCGGGACTGAAGGTCAGCAACCGGGCTGGCACCGGATAGGAGGCGATTTTTTCATTCTTTTGAATATCCCAGAAAAACAGGTTGCTCCCATCCGCTGAAACCAGAATCCGCCCATCTGGACTAAAAGTGAAAGACGACGCGCCTCTCTCATGTCCGCGAAGCACCAGATCGACTTTGCGCTCATCTACATTCCAGATGAAGATGTTCTTCTTGAGTGCATTACCTGCGGAAGCTAGGAACTTACCATCGGGGCTGATGGCAAATAATCCCGCCTCCCCTCTGAACCCGACCTCCTCGCCCTGCACATTCAGGACCCTTTTTTCTGAATCGATATCCCACCCCAGAATCTCGTGCTCATCATTGACGGCGTAGATGCGTTTGCTGTCAGGGCTGAACACTGCCCGCTTTGGTCCTTGAAAGGCGAAGTTGACGCGCTCTCTCCATTTCGTTGCGTCCAAAATGCGTACCGCATCGCCATCCGCAACGACCAGCAGTTCCCCGTTGGGGCTGAAGTCCAGCGTCCTGAAATCCAACCCCCGGCCGGCCCAGCGTTTCCGCTCGACCCCCTGCTGGATGTCCCAGAGCCGAACCGTGTCGTCGCTGTGAAGGGTGGCGAAGGACTCCCCGTCGGGACTGATGACAACGGAGCTCACCCCGCCCGTATGGGTTTCCTTTTGAATGGTGGGCTTTCGCGTCGCCACATCCCAGATTTGGATGGTTGTACTATTAGAGATGATGGCGAATCGGTCCCCCGCCGGGTGAAAACTCAAAGAACTAACACCGCCATTGACTGGAAACTGGGCGACCTCCACTTTCGCTACGATATCCCACAACCGAATTGGGCTATTCCACCCCCAGAAAACCATCTGGTTTCGATTCGGAGTTGCGATCAGAACACTGCTCTGTATGTCCTTTATCACGTCGATTTGCTCGCCGGTGTCAACGTCCCAGAATTTCACGTCTGCCGTAAGATTGGCGACAGCAATAGAAAACAGCGTTTTCCCGTCCGCGCTGAAGGCGATTGCCGGCCAGGTGGCTTGATGGTTCAGGGTGTGGATGAGGGCTTGGGTTTCAAGGTCAAAGATCAGGATTTTGCCCCAATCGCCAGCGACCGCAATCAAGCGCCCATCCGGGCTGAAAAGGGCGTTTCTGGGTTGCTCCCCGGCCCGCCGGATGACATACCCAAAATCGGCGGCCTGCTCCTGCTTCTGGACATCCCAGAGGTAGAGGGTGCCGTCCGAGGAGGAAGAGGCTAAAAGTGCCCCATCCGGACTGAAATTGACCGAGTTCACAGCGTAAGTGTGCCCGGCGAAGGTGGCGACCTCCTGTCCCGTCGCCATCTCCCACAACCGAACCACACCATCAGACCCACCGGATGCAAGCCATTGACCGTCGGGACTGGTAGCGATTGTATTGATCCGACCCAAATCGGCGGCAAAATGCGCAACCTCCGTGAGTGTCGAGGCGTCATACAACCAGATGCCATCACGACCAGAGACCGCGAGGCGTTCGCCGTCGGGGGAGTAGACAATCTGGTTAATCCAACCGTTGCCGTAGGCTCTGGTTGGGGCCTCCGGGAAAATCTTGGCCGACGCCATCCCCACAGAAACGGTCAGTTGAATGAACACGACAGAGATCAGTAATCCGTAAATCCTTCTCATTTTTATTTCCTCCTGGTATCCGCCATGTCAAAAACGCAAACGCAAAAGACAGGCGTGAAACGTTGAAAGGGTGGAAGGATGGAAGATTGGGCACCCATCCTTCCACCCTTCTATTCTTCCAACCACCAAGCGTATCAAGCAGTTTCTGAAACATGCCTCATTCCAGCGGAATCGTCAGATCGAGACGGTTCCCATCTCGCAAAACGACAATCGGGATTTGCGTCCCCCCCTTATAGTTCAGACGCACACGAACATTCAACTGGAGAGACGTTTCATTCTGTTCGCTACCATCAAATGACACGATGACATCGTTGTCACGGAGCCCCGCCTGACGAAGCGCTTTGCCGAAATATTGCGCTTTGAGGGCGAGACGGTCAGGCGCAATGCCCAACGCTTTCTTCTCATCGATGGACAGTTCTGGTGCCCACAGTTCCAGTTTCGGGTGCAGCCCCCACATCGAGCCGCGCCATGAAATATCCCGTTTGCGCCAATCGCCATCAACCGTGAGCGTCGTCAGATATAATTTGTTGTCTCGGGAATACTCCACTTGCAAAGTTCCTGGTGTCGGCAAATGGTGGAGCACCCACTGAATATCCGCCTGCGAGAGAATGATCTGACCATTGAGGGTGTGGATGACATCGCCCGATACGAGACCGCTTTTCTCGGCGAAGGAGTTAGGCAGGATTTCCCTCACCTTCGTTCCTTCGTCCACATCCATCAACAGTCCAACGTTTTCGGGAAGCGGATAAACCCAGATCTCATCCTGCTTAAAGGTCCCTTCGGTGTATTCGACATCACGAATCCCTTCGTAGACCTCATGGCAGTGGATACAGCCTTCCGCCTGCTCTTTAGGATCGCCGTGGCGTTTGGACTGCAATTTGGTTTTCAGCGGGGTAATCTCTTGAACTGACTTGAAACGCGGTTCAGGACCCCGTTTCCCTTCAAACAGAGGGCGGTTGTTCGGGTAGTCCGCGTGAAGTTCGAGGGCTTGTTTCATTGCCTTCTTCAGAGAAGCCAACGATATATGCGTCATTCCATCCCGAGCGGCGCGAGTTCCATATCGCCCGTAAATCGTCCCGTCGGCGTTCATGAAAAACGCTGACCATGTCAGGTCGTAATCGAACTGAAAGAGGTTCAAGTCCGCATCATTCATGCGCACAATGCGCACAGGGACAAACTGTTTTGAGAGTTCCGTTAATTCTGAGTCGAGACGAGCAACCTGCCCGTCGAAGGCTTTGCAAGCCATTCAGGGGACTCAGCGAAAAAGAACAAAAAGCGGTTTCCCTTCGCTCTTGGCTTTGGTGACCGCTGCCTGGAAATCGTTGTAAATCCAGTGGTCTCCGACCTCAAAGTCTTTCAGTTGCTCCTGAAGATTCTGAGCGTAAGCAATCCACAAGATCGATAACAATAAGATCGGCAGTAAAAACACAACACGTTTTCGCATAATAAAATCCTCCAAAAATAAGGGGCTGTTTCATTTCCCCCAACATGAGTTGACAGTTTGGATGTAAGATACAAGATGTAAGATACAAGATGCAAGATGCAGGTGAATCTCCGATCCATCGGAGCTCTGAATCCTGAATCCTGAATCCTGAATCTGGTATTCATGAAGTGTCGATCTGTTTTTGAACCATCCCCGACTCCATTTAGGTATTTAGTGAGGCCTATCGGGGAGCGGCTCAAAACTGGCACGCGCCCAGTACTCGAGCATGTGCCCGTCAGGGTCTTCAAAGTCGATGTGGACCTCGCCGTTCTCCTTGACCCGTGGGCCGTAATATCGCACACCGTGACGCTGCAGGTTCGCTAGAGCGGCATCGGCGTCGGCGAGATCGATATAGAAGACAATGTGGTTGCGGCTGCCGCCCTCTAGCCGAATCGGGGCGGAGTTTCCACTCGGTGGAATCTCCCAGGCCCCGGGCAGCCAGAGACCGATGAAGCCATTGGCCAGCCGCACGGTTACGCTCCGCCCCGGCTCACGCATGAACACCGGTAGCCCGAGAACCTCTGTGTAAAACTGCTCCGAGCGTTCCAGATTCCTCACGACTAATGCAACTTCAGCAATCTGCTTAATTGGAACAGGCATCCTTTCCCTCCTTTCCTTTTCATTCAGATCGAATGAAAAATGCTTCATCTTCTACCAATGATTATATATTTTACCTCATGTCTATGGATTAGGCAACTTCTTTAATGAAATGAGAATTGGGCATGTTTCAGAAAACCGTTGACACTGAGACAAGATGCAAAATTCAGGGCAGGCTCTGAATCCTGAATCCAAAGTGTCAACACATTTTTGCGGAAATTGGAAACATGCCTTCCCTTTTACCTCTCTACTGGCATGTTTCAAATTTCTGTCTATTTATTTCATTTTTTCCTTGCATTTTTTGTAGAAATCTTGCACACTTATCTAGGATAATTCATTCTTTGTAAACCACCAGAGAAATGAATCATTCCTTGGGCCAAATTATTTAATCTACGAGGAACCATTGAGGAGATGTCATGAAAAATTATACATATCCAGAAAAGCACGGTCTATACGACCCAGCTTATGAGCACGACAGTTGTGGTGTGGGGTTTATCGCCCACATCAAGGGAAAACGTTCACATCAGATTATTCTTGACGCCAATCAAATCCTGTGCCACATGGACCACCGCGGGGCCCGCGGCTGCGAAGTAAATACCGGTGATGGCGCTGGCATACTCACCGCACTGCCGCATGAATTTCTGAAGCGGGTTGCGGCTGAAGAACTCAACGTCGATCTCCCCGCCCCCAATTATTTTGCCGCGGGGATAGTTTTTCTGCCAACTGATGCGGTAGAACGACAATTTTGCAAAAGAACCGTTGAGAAGATTATTGCCGAACAAGGGCAAAAATTCATCGGTTGGCGGAGTGTGCCCGTCAATCCAGACGATGCGGATATTGGCCCATCTGCACGAGCAGGCGAGCCAGTTATTGAGCAACTGTTCGTCGCCGCTGATGACAAACTGGAACCCGAAGCTTTTGAGCGGCAACTCTATGTCATTCGCAAGCGGGCGAGCCATCAATTGCGTATCCATAGTGGACTGCGCCAGGCACGTATGTTTTACATTTGCACGCTCTCAATGAAGGTTATCGTTTATAAGGGACAGTTAATCCCAAGTCAGTTGATGCTCTACTATCCTGATCTACTTGAGCCAGATTTTAAGTCACACCTGGCCATGGTCCACTCACGATTTTCGACCAACACCTTTCCATCCTGGGATCGCGCGCACCCGAATCGCTTTATGTCCCATAACGGCGAAATTAACACGCTACGCGGCAATACCAACTGGATACATGCCCGCCAGGGCGTGATGCAAAGTGAACTGTTCGGAGATGACTTGAAGAAACTGTTCCCGATTATCGAGCCTGACTGCTCCGATTCAGGTAACTTCGACAACGCTTTGGAACTGCTGCTCATGGCGGGGCGTTCACTACCCGAAGCTGTGATGATGATGATTCCGGAGGCATGGGAGAACCATGAGTCAATCTCGCCGGCCAAACGTGCTTTCTATGAATATTATTCTTGCCTTCAGGAACCGTGGGATGGTCCTGCGTCGATTGCGTTCAGTGATGGCCACTACATCGGCGCCGTATTAGACCGCAACGGTCTACGTCCGAGTCGTTATTATGTCACGCACGATGATCGGGTGATTATGGCGAGTGAAGTCGGCGTGTTACCGGTGCCGCCGGAGCAGGTCAAGATTAAAGGGCGTCTACAGCCCGGTCGCATGTTCCTGGTTGATTTTGAACAGGGACGATTGGTGCCTGACGATGAACTCAAGCATGATATTGCCACACGCAAGCCTTACGGCGAGTGGTTAGAAAGACAGCGCATCCGATTAAGCGAACTCCCAAAAACCGAATCGCCATGGGAGGGCGAGGCTCCTGCCGAGTCCTACGATATAGACGAATTGTTGACCCGGATGCAGGCTTTCGGCTACACCGTTGAAACGCTAGAATTTATGCTGAAGGGGATTGTGGAATCGAAGAAAGACCCCGTTGGATCGATGGGCAACGATGCCGCATTAGCGTGCTTATCGGATACGCCGCGTATGCTGTACGACTACTTCAAACAGTTGTTCGCACAAGTGACGAATCCGGCGATTGACTCCATCCGTGAAGAAATTATTATGACGCTTGAGTGCTTCATCGGTCCCGAAGGAAACCTGTTGGAAACAACAGAGGCGCAGTGCCACCGCTTGCGAATCCCGGAACCGATTCTGACCAATGAGGAGCTCGCGACGATTAAACATCTGGATTACCGGGGATGGCGGTCAAAAGTCATCGACATGACTTACCCACGGACTGAAGGCGTCATGGGGCTAGAGCCTGCTTTGGAACGCATCTGTGAGGAAGCGACTGCGGCGATTGAGGAAGGCATTCAGCTAATCGTCCTCTCTGACCGCAACATGGGGCCAAACCGCGTGGCAATCAGTTCCCTGCTCGCTACAGGGGCTGTGCATCACCACCTGGTACGCACGGAGAGTCGCACCCGCATCGGTATTGTGGTAGAGAGTGGTGACGCCCGCGAAGTCCATCACTTCTGCTTGCTAGTTGGCTACGGTGCTGACGCGATTAACCCATACATCGCTTTTGAGTCCCTATACCAGTTAAATCGGGATGGGGCGTTCGAGAAGGATATCACCGACGATCAACTGCTTGAGTCCTACATTGAGGGCGTTTGCAAGGGGATTTTGAAAGTCACGTCCAAAATGGGCATCTCGACTCTGGCAAGCTACAAAGGGGCTCAGGTATTTGAGGCCGTCGGTCTGAATAGCGGTGTTGTTGACCAGTGCTTCGCCGGGACTGCCAGCCGTATCCAGGGGGTTGGCTTCGATGTCCTCGCCATTGAAGCATTGCGTCGGCATGAACTGGGGTATCCAACCCGCGAAATTGTTCGTATGCCTGTGTTGCCCAACGACGGACAGTTCCACTGGCGTAGCAGCGGGGAACAGCACCTATATAACCCGGAAACTATCATGGACCTGCAACTCGCGGCTCGAACGAACAGCCGCGCGGCCTACGAAAAGTTTGCAGCGTACATTAACGATTATAACCGCAATCGATGTACGTTGCGTGGGCTACTGATGTTCAAGAAGGGGGTTCCGATTCCATTAGAAGAAGTTGAACCCGCCAAGGAGATTGTCAAACGATTCTGCACCGGTGCGATGAGTTTTGGCTCGATCTCAAGAGAAACTCACGAAACACTAGCGATTGCGATGAATCGCCTGGGCGGTAAGTCCAACACAGGCGAGGGTGGCGAGGACTACGAACGGTTTAAGCCATTGCCCAACGGTGACAGCAAGCGGTCCGCCATCAAGCAGGTTGCCTCCGGTCGATTCGGCGTAACGTCCTGGTACCTGACCAATGCCGACCAGCTTCAAATCAAGATTGCTCAAGGTGCCAAGCCCGGCGAAGGTGGTGAGCTACCCGGTTATAAGGTCAGCGAAGAGATTGCCGCGACACGCCATACGACGCCGGGGGTAGGGCTCATTAGCCCACCGCCGCACCACGACATCTACTCCATTGAAGACCTCGCGCAACTCATCCACGACCTGAAGAACGCCAATCCATCGGCACGGATTAGCGTGAAACTGGTCTCCGAAGTGGGTGTGGGTACGATTGCCGCAGGTGTGGCGAAAGGGCATGCCGACCATATCCTGATTTCTGGCCATGAGGGAGGGACTGGGGCTTCACCGTGGACCTCGATTATGCACGCTGGCTTACCGTGGGAGCTGGGAATTGCTGAAACGCACCAGACATTGGTGATGAATGACCTTCGCTCCCGTGTGCGATTGGAGACTGACGGCAAGCTGTTGACGGGACGTGACGTGGTCATCGCGGCACTGCTGGGCGCTGAGGAATTTGGCTTCGCAACTGCGCCATTGATTACGCTAGGTTGTATCATGATGCGGAAGTGCCACCTGAATACCTGTCCGGTGGGTGTCGCTACGCAAGACCCTGAACTTAGGAAGAAATTTACCGGCAAGCCTGAGCACGTCGTCAACTACTTCTTCATGGTCGCTGAAGATGCACAGAAAATTATGGCAGAACTCGGCTTCCGCACATTTGACGAAATGATTGGGCGTGTCGATATGCTTGAGGCAGACAAAGCAATTGAACACTGGAAAGCCAAGGACCTGGACCTGACACCGATTCTAACGCCAGCGCGAAAGCTTCATCCGGGAGTGGAAGTTTACTGTACCATCAAACAGGACCACGGGTTGGAGAGAGCGTTGGACAATGAATTGATTCAGTTGGCTAGACCTGCCTTGAAGCGAGGTGAAAAGGTTTACATTGATTTGCCTGTCCAAAACATCAACCGCGTTATCGGTACGATGCTCAGTCACGAAGTGTCAAAGGTTTACGGTGCTGAAGGCTTGCCGCGGGACACAATCCACATCAAACTTAGCGGCTCTGCCGGTCAGAGTTTAGCCGCCTGGTTGGTCTCCGGCGTCACCATTGAGCTAGAAGGCGATGCGAATGACTATGTAGGCAAAGGCCTGTCCGGCGGGGTACTGATTGTATATCCGCCGAAAAACGCCACCTTCAAGCCCGAAGAAAACATCATCATCGGTAATGTGGCGTTATACGGTGCGATTGCGGGGAAGGCATTTTTCCGCGGGATGGCGGCCGAGCGGTTTGCGGTTCGCAATTCTGGCGTTCACGCTGTCATCGAAGGGGTCGGCGACCACGGCTGCGAGTACATGACCGGTGGACGAGTGGTGGTTCTCGGTTCGACGGGACGCAACTTCGCCGCAGGCATGTCTGGCGGCATCGCCTATGTCTGGGACATTGATGGCAAGTTTGCAGGTCGCTGCAATCTGGAGATGGTCGAACTGGAGAAGATAGAAACCGACGAGGAGAAAGCCGAAGTGCGGAACCTCATCGAGTTGCACTATCGCTATACCGGTTCAGCCGTGGCGAAGCGAATCCTTGACGATTTTGATTCCTACGTGCCGGATGGATTCGTGAAGGTCATGCCCACTGATTACAAACGGGTGCTTGAGAAACAAAAGCGACGTGCTTCGTAAGCCCCAACGCGGGGAAATACGGCTTAGGCTTCATGTACTGGTATGGGCTCAGTTCAACAAGAATGGTGAAAAATTCTGGGTAAAAAGATGAGACGGAATTTTTTCCGTCTCATCAAGAGTTAGGACGAAGTGAAAAACGTGAAGGATGCCACTCTCGCGTAGCGGGACAAGTGTGCGGATCGCACCACAAGTAGCAAGGTTGCTTTCAAAAAAGGAGTGTGACACTGATGGAAAGATCGCTGTGCTATCTTGTTCTGGGTAATAACGAGTCGCCCGATGAGGTGCTACGCACCCTGCAAATGTGCGTATGGTTAAGGAATGAGCCCCCCGGACTGAATGACGGACACTCGCGGACGGCAACAGTGAAGCTATGCCATATGGAGATAACAAAAGAGGCTTTAGATAATAGGCAACTCGGCAAATGGAAAAAATGTATTCAATTCTGTGTTGCTAATGGAGTCGGTGTGATTCCGCTGCAGACAGAGCAGCTTATATCCCCTTATCTCACGTCTGCTCTTACCTTTGCCATGCTTAAGATTGAGAACTCCTATGACTGTCTTTTTCTTATGGCGGGTAGTGCATCCAGATCTCCGCTAGGGGATACATCTACCAATGCTATTTGGCGCGCCGTTGAAGCTCTTTATGGTGAACCCGAGGTGTGGCTACTCATCAGCAAGTCAAGGGAATTCGCTCTGATGCGGTCACGCTTTTTCAGACAATGGTACCCCATGTACTTCGCATCGGAAGGACGGACCTGTCGCCGAGCAAGCCTGTTCTCCCCGCTTCTGCGGCGTGGAAAGATTTGGACACTGGAGCCAACTGTTTCACCGGACAACGCATATGACCACTTAGCTGCGGTCTTTCGGGGAATGAACGCTGTGGGCGTTCTTGATGGATACCTTGCATGGAAACTGCGTATGTACCGACTAGAGACGAAGATGCCCGAGCATTATATGCTACTGGACTTCTTATGGATGTTGGAGTTGTGTTCGCGTCTGAGAAATATCCCATTGATGGTTCTTCCGATTACTGCGAAGACGTGGACATCAGAAGGAATCAAAGCGGGGGCGCTTTTGCATGCCCCTGAGAGCATTGGTCTGCCAACGAGGTCGGGGACCAAGTTCTTGGGCATGATGTTGGTGCTCCCATTTCTTGGAGCGGCACTAGGAACGGCTATCGGCACCCATTGGGGTAACTGGAAGTTGGGTGGTTTCTGTGGTCTGATGGCGGGCATGACGCTCTCGGTACTTGGGCAGCTTTTGTTCTTCCAGCGAAATAGGTAACTTTGGTGCGAGGTGCAGAGAGCATATCGTGGTCCCTAACCCACAAAGGAAGCCCTAACAAGGTGCCCCGCCTGACGGCAATTCCGTTGTGCTCCATTGTCGCAGGTGAGCTTGGGTGTTAGAAGGAGGTAGCGATGAGCAACCTAGGTCATAAGAAGTGGAAGCGGCTCGCGGTTTGGATACCAGTCAACTTGATTATCTTTGTCGCAGTCGCGATAACGAACGGACTGCTCGTATTCGCCATCGGTGCGTTCTCTTCAAACCTGTTCAGTCTTTGGATGCTTACCGCTTTCGTTCTCAAGAAAGATCACGGTCATAAACTCTCGTCGGGCAAGAAGGTCACGCTGATCGCACTCGGTACGCTCGTAGGAGCAGCTTTTGCCTACGGTCATCCACTGTATCTTGGGCTTACGCTTGCCTTCGTGATTCATGAAATGATTCTTCTGGACCGATTCGGACTAGGTGCCTTCAGTGCGTTCTGCGCTCCTGTTGTTAGTCTTGTTCCGATTGTTAATATATCACATGCGTCATACACATTACTGACGTTATCGTCGGCAACGTATCAATTCGAGGCCATCATTGGATACGCGGTCGTGACAATACTGCTTGTAACGAGTGTTGCGCTACTTAAGAGAGATGACAAGCAATTGCTACCGATCGTTGGCAAGACAGAACTCGAGTATGGAATTGAAAAGATAGGTGCTCACAGATGGCTGCGTTTGTTTTTCAGAGTGTAGGTTGGGTTGAGGTGCGAAATCCAACAGAATTAATCCAGCTTCGCCTAACCAGTCGTTGCAGTTGACGGTCCGATAGATCGGACGAGCACGGGAGCTGTGGTTTTATGAACGTTTTTGGGGTTGCGGCGGTTTTTGGTTTGTCGGACGCTTTTCGGCAAACGCCCGCCGTGCTCGTCCGATCTATCGGACCTGTCTGCGTGCGGCACGCACAGGCAGACAACTGAACTGGGTCGTTAGGTAGAGCGCAAGACAACAGCACCACAAACCGAATATGGGTGTTTACTTTCTAAGGTGAATAAGGAGAACTCATGCCAACTGGCATCCTTAGCTCTTTTCCCGATAACTTCGACGCTCCCATGCCAGAGTTTAACGCTGATGGCTTCCGCCAGACCACTCGCTTTACGAACGTATTACGGCCGAGGCCATCAGATATTGGACAAAGTGGTTTGGACAGACTCGAAACCTTACTCCAAAAGGCCGAGTTTGGGCGACAACAGGAGGGCTACCATGAACGACGAACCTATTATTCGTAAGCCTGCAATCATCCAAGAGGAGATAGATGATCTTCGACGGTATCTTAACGGAATCCCGGAGCAATTAAGAACGAGCGGTGCATTTAATTCTTATGAACAGCGGCTGGTCGAACTAAACAGGGAACTGGTAGTAAGCCGCAATCAGAAACAGCATTCTTGGAGATCAAAAGCGAAGGAGAAGACCATGCCTAAAGAAGAGTGAAGAAAGGCAATTGACAGTATTACTGAAGACGATATGGAACGAGAGCTGAACAACTAGAGGTTAATAGTGAGGTGATTGTCAGATGGCATTTACGGATTTTAAATCCATCCAGCAAGTTCAAGAAGCCTTCAATATAAAATATACTGAAGAAGATTACATTGACTATGATGAGATAGAACCTTCTAAAGCCTTTCTAGAAGAGTTTGAATTTAGTCGGCGAAATATTGATGTGTTCTCATCAGAAGCATCGCGTTGCGAAAATGTCATATATCCGATAATTCGAGATGTTTATAAGAATTATGTCGGGAAATACGCGCTATGGAGCCATAAATCGATTTTTTATGACCCCGTCCTTAGCGGTATAGCCGACTACATGATCTCAACGAAATCAGAATTAGGGAAAACGATTTTGGGTCTTCCCGTTGTTGTGGTGGTCGAAGCGAAGCAAAATAACTTTGCGGAAGGTTGGGGGCAATGCCTAGCAGAACTGGTTGCGGTTCAGAAAATCAACAAAAATGAAGTGCTCCCCGTTCATGGAATTGTGACAGATGCCGAACTCTGGCATTTTGGAAAATTGGTTGGTAATCTTTTTACAAAGAATGAGACGGTTTTGGCGATAAGTGAACTGAAAAAAGTGTTTAGTGCGATCAGTTATTTAATTAGGTCGAGCATGAATTACATTGAAGCCTAACCCGCCGTTGCAGTTGACCTGCCTGCACCGTGCCTTGCGCGGCTGGCAACTGAACTGGGTCGTTAGGCAGTAAAGAGGTGATTGATATGGAAGTCATGGAATTAATACCGCAATTGCGCCAATTAAGCCACGCTGATAAGTTATATGTCATGCAGTTCTTGGTATCCGAACTGGCTCAGGAACAAACTGACCTCCTTCAACCGAATCTGAACTATCCAGTTTGGTCTCCTTATGATGCCTTTGAAGCTGCCAACACAATGCTTCAGGTATTGAAAGCAGCCGAGCCGTTGAGGACAGCTCCTGATGCGTAATAGCGAACAATACCCGTTTACTCCTGCTGATAGTACACTTGGCGAAGCCAGTCTCCGACCCTACTTGCCAATCACATTGACCTATCAAGGGCAATCAGTAACGGTTTCAGGTTTGCTTGATACGGGTTCTATGGTTGAAGAAAAAACGGCATGTTTCAGAAATCTTTTTACACTCTCCGCCGCTGGAAGAATGGAAGGATGGAAGGATGGGGGGCGGGAGTTCATCCCGATGCGGGCGGGAGTTCATCTCCCACTCTTCCACTCCTTGGGTTGAGCCTGTCGAAACCTTCCATCCTTTCATGCCAAGTGTAAACTGATTTTTTCGGAAATTTGAAATATGCCCTGCTACGCGGACAAAGGAAAAAATGACACTTCCCAATCTCAATCATGCAGGTGAGTTACCTGAAGGCGTGCATCAGACAACAATGGATGAAGTGATTGCACGATTTGGTAGCGGAACTTCACAACGACAAACTGTCACAGCACGATTGCAACGGCTCTATCAACTCGCCAAAGATACAGCCAAACTGCAACGATTAATCATCTTTGGGAGTTATATCACCACAAAACCCGAACCGAATGACATCGACATCGTGCTAATCTTTGATGACGATTTCGACATCACCGCTTGTCGCGAAGAAACGAAGATGCTTCTAGAGCATCAGCAAGCAACTGAGACGTTTGGAGCAAGCGTTTTTTGGATTCGTCCTTCGTTGCTATTCCTTGAAACCCTCGACGAGTTTATTGCAGGCTGGCAAGTCAAGCCGATCAGACCCGTCGCGGAATCGTGGAGGTCAGAGAATGATTCACAATAATAAAGAACTAAAAGCAACTCAGGAACGTATTGAATATTTTCAAAATTTACTTTTACAATTGCGTGTCAAAGCCACGCCTGAAGAATTCCCTCTCATTTCAAGTGGGTATCGGGCGGAGATCGAACAGATGCAAGGCGAAGTGCTTGAATATCTGACACGACATTCAAGTGAGCTGATGCCGACAGAGGCGACTTCAATAGAAGTAGCCGCCGTGTCAAGCAGCACCTAACCCGCCGTTGCCGTTGATGACGGTCCGATAGATCGGACGAGCACGGGGAACTGTGGTTTTATGACTGTTTTTTGGGCTTGCGGCGAGTTTTGGTTTGTCGGATGGTTTTGACAAATCCCCCGCCGCGCCTGAACTGGGTCGTTAGGCAGCAAAACAAGAAAGGATTGGGTTGTACATTATGGCAACGGTTACCATAGAAATTCCCGATGAACTTGCAGAACAGTTCAATAGCGTGGACGAGATTCGTCGAGCCGTGTATGAAGATTTCATCATTGAGCAACGCCAAAAAGGAAATCTCAGCTTTGGTCAAGCAGCAGAACTGCTTGGAATCACCTACACTGAGTTCTTTGACCTTCTTGGAAAGAAAGGGGTTTCCTTTATCAATGCAACACCTGACGAACTGAATGAAAGCTACCGTCGGTTTGAGGGGATTATGGAGCAAACAGGCACATGATTGTTATTTCAAATGCAAGCCCACTCATTGCTTTGAGTCGGATTGACCTCTTACATCTTCTCAAAGATCTATTTGCTGACGTGTATATTCCTGACGCGGTTTACCAAGAAACCGTCACAAATTGTGATATTATCCTTCAGAAAACCCGAATATCACAGGCAACTCATGAGTTTATCAAGGTTGTTGTACCCACGGTTCGACATGTATTTTCAAGGCGTCTCGGAGCAGGTGAACAGGGAGTACTCAATCTCGCCCTGGAGAAACACGCTCAACTGGTCCTAATCGATGATAAGAAGGCGAGACGTGAAGCGCTTGAATTGGGGTTGGTTCCAGCGTTTACGACAGACATCCTCAAGAGAGCCGAACATCAAAGATTAATTGTCTCATATCAGCAGGTGGTGCAGGCTCTTCAGAAGTTGGGTATATATTTGCCGGAGTAGTCAGATTAAGGTCATGTCGGAACCATCGAAGGGAAGGGGATATGCCTAACCCGCTGTTGCAGTTGACGGTCCGATGGATTGGACGAGCCCGGGGAACTGTGGTTTTATGAATGTTTTCTGGGTTGCAGCAGGTTTTGGTTTGTCGGACGTTTTTCGGCAAACCCCCGCCGTGCTCGTCCGTGCAGCGGACAACTGAACTTATCATACCAGGCTGAAGATGAACCAACCACATAAAGTAAACGCCTATCTGTTACCTTATGCGTAAACGAATCTACATGGAAACCACTATACCAAGTTACCTTACTGCTCGACCCAGCCGAGATATAGTCCAAGCCGCACGGCAACAACTGACACGCGAGTGGTGGGATTCAGAACGGCACAGCTACGTTCTTTGCATATCGCAAATTGTATTAGACGAAGCCGCGGCAGGTAATGAAGATGCCGCACAAAGACGCATGGCGGTGTTAGCTGATTTGCCGTTGCTTGACCTGACGTTAGATGTCGATGAATTGGCCTTAAAAATTATGGCATCTGGGCTGCTTCCAGAGAGAGCATCTCGTGATGCCATTCATATCGCTGTGGCATGTGTTCATCATGTGGATTTTCTGTTAACGTGGAATTGTAGACATATTGCCAACGCGACCATACTCAGAGATTTGCAGAACATTATCGTTGATGCCGGCTATGAAATGCCCGTGATATGTACGCCTGAAGAATTGATAGGAGATTAAAATGGCAGTCATAGACATTGAGAAAATAAAGACACAAGATGAAGTCATTTTGGAAGTTAGAAAGATTAAGGACGATTTGGCTAGTGCCTTTTCTTATGATATTAAGAAAATGCTGGCTGAGGCAAGACTCAGACAGAAGGTAAGCTGTCGCACAGTTGTATCGCCATCTGCCAAGAAGGATGCCTAACCAGCCGTTGCAGTCTTCTTAGTCCCGATTTATCGGGGTGACGGCGGGGCGGGGAATTTCGGATTGCGGATTATGAAGACGGTACAATCCGCAATCGCCAATCCGAAATCCGAAATCGTCAGCCCCCGCCGTGCTCGTCCGAGAATCGGACCGCAACTGAACTTTTTTCGTTAGGCAGCAAAGAGGTGATTGATATGGAAGTCATGGAATTAATACCACAACTGCGCCAATTAAGCCACGCTGATAAGTTATATGTCATGCAGTTCTTGGCATCCGAACTGGCTCAAGAACAAACTGACCTCCTTCAACCAAATCTGAACTATCCAGTTTGGTCTCCTTATGATGCCTTTGAAGCTGCCAACACAATGCTTCAGGTATTGAAAGCAGCCGAGCCGTTGAGGACAGAGCCTGATGCATGATAGCGAACAATACCCGTTTACTCCTGCTGATAGCACACTTGGCGAAGCCAGTCTCCGACCATACTTGCCAATCACATTGACCTATCAAGGACAATCAGTAACGATTTCAGGTTTGCTTGATACGGGTTCTATGGTTAATGTATTGCCTTATCAAGTGGGCGTGGAGCTAGGAGCAGTATGGGAACAACAGAAGACACCGCTTCAGTTGACAGGTAATCTGGCAAGATATGAAGCACGGGCACTGGTTGTCTCTGCAACCGTTGGGCGGTTTGAACCTGTGCAACTTGTATTTGCTTGGACTCAAATCACAGATGTTCCATTGCTGTTGGGGCAAGTCAACTTCTTCATGGAATTTGATGTTTGCTTCTATCGCTCCCAGCTGTCCTTCGAGGTTCGCCCCAAATAGGTTTCTTCTTGAGAGATATAGCGGCCTACCTAGTCGTTGCAGTTGACGGCGGAATCTGTGGTTTTTGAAAGTCTATCGGTAAACAGCAGGCTTTGGGTTTGTCGGACGTTTTTCGGCAAATCCCCCGCCGCGGCTGAACTTGGGTCGTTAGGCTGAAGGATAGAATCTCTACCGTACACGATCAGTTGGTGGCCAAATGCCTCAATATGGTTGGTACCGGTTTGAGTGGGATGATGAAAATCAGAAAAACGGGAACGTCCAGCATTTGCGCGATCACGGTATCGAGCCAGAAGAAGCAGAGGAATGTTTTTCCCACGACTATCAATGGTGTCGAGATGAGTGGCGATTTGATGATGTCTACATTTTAGACGGCAGAACAGATCGCGGAAGACGGTTGCGTCTGGTTTTCCAGGATAAAGGGAACGGGCTTGCCCGGGTGTTTACCGGTTGGGATTTGAAACGGAAAAAGAGGAGGAAAAGATGAAAAAACAATTCAGCGATTTATCCAAAGCCGAACAGGAAAAAATCGAACTGGAATATCATCATAAGAATCCGGCTGAATTTGATGACCTGATGTCTCAGACCCAAACCTACACCACTGCGTCGATCCGTTTGCCCGGTGAGTTGGTTGAAACGTTGAAAGTGGTAGCGAAGTTGGAGGGTGAACGGGGGTATCAGTCAATGGTGAGAAAATGGATCACCGAGCACTTGCAACAAGAGGCCCGACTGGCGTTGCGATTGTCAGAGATGCCTCTCAAAGAGGTTGTCGCGGTTTTGGAGGGGCAACTCACCAAATGAGTGCTTCGGCCGTGCCTAACCAGCCGTTGCAGTTGACGGTCCGAGAATCGGACAACTGAACTTTGTTCGTCCGGAGGATAGAGAGCACATTATGGAGGTCAAACTATCAAAGGAGATTCCAATCATGTCAAATGTAGAGGAAATTAAAGTCGCCATCGAAGCCCTTCCTGAAGCGGATTATGTCCGATTGAGGCAATGGTTTACTGAAAAAGACTGGGAAAAATGGGATAGACAGATCGAGGCAGACTCAAAGTCAGGAAAATTGGATTTCTTAATCGCAGAAGCCCTTGAAGAAAAAACGAAGGGAACACTCAAGGAGCTTTAAATGCACCGAACAACCAGTCGCTTCTGGAGATGTTTCGAGGAACTTCCGGAATCGGTTCAAACGAAGTTCTCGTCTCGGCAATGCACGGTTTTCAGTCGTTGGTTTGAATCGTTACGTGGCGGCAAGTATGTCGTCGTCGTTGTGGTCAGCCATCCTGCGCCAAAGGCGCGTCATTGGATTATTACAGCTTATATCGCCAGAGAATTGGCAAAGGAAGTGGAGGTAAGAGAATAATTCACAATAATAAAGATAGGACTTACCTTGACTTTGGTAAATTAAACTGGCGATCCAGTCGTAGAGCATGCGGCTCGCTTGTTCAAAACTTCGGTGAACCAGCCAGCGGCAGGCTCTACATGCCGATCGTTCCCCTAATGTAACAAAGTCAAGTTACGCACTTCATCACTTACTTTTACAATTGCGTGTCAAAGCCACGCCTGAAGAATTTCCTCTCATTTCAATGTTATCTCTCATTAATAAATTTCAAGGAGGCTAAAAATTATGGGTAAAACCACGGGATTCATGGAATACAGTCGGAAAAAAGTTTATGAGCGTGTGCCTAAGGAACGTATCAAAGACTTCGATCTGTTCCTAATCCCACTTGATGAGGAGGAACGTCGTATTCAAGGTGCTCGTTGTATGGACTGCGGCATCCCATTTTGCCAGTCTGCCGCGGGGTGCCCCATCGACAACCTGATTCCCGAATGGAACGACCTCGTTTACCGCGGTCACTGGCGTGAAGCACTAGACCGACTCCACAAAACCAATAACTTCCCCGAGTTCACCGGTCTGGTTTGCCCGGCACCGTGCGAGGGGGCCTGCTGCCTGGGCATCAACGAGCTGCCCGTCACTATCAAGAACAACGAATATGCTATCATCGAGCGTGGCTTTGAAGAGGGGTGGGTTCGACCCAATCCGCCTCGACATCGTACAGGCAAGAAAGTGGTAATCATTGGATCCGGTCCAGCCGGTCTGGCAGCCGCCGATCAACTCAACAAGGTCGGTCACACGGTAACGGTATATGAACGTGCAGACCGCATCGGGGGGCTACTGATGTACGGCATTCCAAACATGAAACTCGACAAGCGAATCGTCCAACGTCGTCTGGATGTCATGGCGGCCGAAGGTGTCGAGTTTGTTACCAACGCCCATGTCGGTGTCAATGTCGATGTCACTATTTTGCGTGAGACGTTCGACGCGATTGTGCTCGCTTGTGGGGCGATCCACCCGCGTGATTTGCGCGTCCCGGGTCGTGAACTTCAGGGGATTCATTTTGCCGTGAAATTCCTGCACGAGAATACGAAGAGTCTATTGGATTCCGACCTTAAGGATGGGCAGTATATTTCAGCCAAGGACAAGCACGTCATCGTCATCGGCGGCGGGGATACGGGCAATGATTGCCTCGGCACATCGATGCGTCATGGGTGCAGGAGCCTGACCAACTTTGAGATCTTGCCTGAACCGCCTGCCGAACGCGCTCCCGATAATCCTTGGCCACAGTATCCACGAATCTATCGTGTCGATTATGGCCATGAGGAAGCGGCATACGTGTTCGGCAAAGACCCGCGTGAATACTGTATATTGACCAAAGCGTTTGTCGGCGACGGTAATGGAAATGTCAAGACTGCTCGCACCGTACGCGTTGGGTGGGAAAAAGATGAAAGTGGCAGATTCCAGATGAAAGAGATAGTGGGCAGCGAAGAGGAATGGCCTGCCGATCTCGTGTTTCTAGCCATGGGTTTTCTGGGACCCGAAGAAATCCTTGTGAAGCAATTTGGCTTGGAGACCGATCCCCGCTCCAACATGAAGGCTGAATATGGCCGATTTGCGACCAGCATTGACGGAATCTTCGCCGCTGGCGATTGCCGACGCGGTCAGTCATTGGTGGTGTGGGCAATCGCTGAAGGACGTGGTGCCGCCCATGCCGTTGATAAATACTTGATGGGCTCCTCCGCCCTGCCAATCCCCGGTATGATACTTTGAGCCTTGAGATGATATACGGACGGTAACGCGACAACGAATTGAGGAAAGAACGAATTCGTGGTTTCCCCAATTTGCTGTCGTGCGCCATTCACTTGTATACCCTCATATTGATTCTTAACCTAAGTTGCCACCTATCACGAAAATCGTCTGTAGTCTAGCCCCCCCGATAGATCGGCCTGTCCCGATCCCTCGGGGGGCAGGCGTGTGGGCGTCGATTGACCCAAACGCCCACGAGGGGCTAGACTACGACTGCACTTTCCCGAGTTCGTCAACACAGCCTAAACCTTTTCAAGGGTATCTGTCGAGATCTGAACCTTTCCGCTCATTGTGCGAACACGCAGATCGATTGCCGGTGAATCCCACGGGAGCGTGCCAACGTAGATTCGATGTCCATCGCTGTAATGCGGTCCCGTCTGTTGAGTTTCCCAGCCACCGTAGTCAATGCAACCGTATTCCGTTTCCAGCCCAACGTTGAATTTGGCTGCTGCCTCACGGGACAAGGTAATCGAGATGTTCCCCGTCGTTGAGTCAAACTTCAATGTGCTCCCTTCGTGAGGGATGTCGATATGTGCTGTCGTATTCCCCGCCATATTTTTGACATCCATCCCACTCCGCACGCCCTTCACCTCAACGTTGAACTTCGAGCAATCCAGACGTAGCTCGCCGCTGACGTTCTCGATCTTGACGGTGGGGACTTCCCCCAGACGTAATGGATTTCAAAATAAGATCCGATTATAGCGAACCTTTTTTTATGAATTTCGTATTTATTAAAAGAGGGAGATTTCAAGATGAATAGCGTTATATCAGATGCAGAGTTCGTCTATCGAACGCTGGAGGGAGATTTCGAGGCGTTTGGTGCTTTGGTGCAGCGGTATCAGGAGATGGTCTACGGAGTGGCTTACTCTTATGTGCGAAACTTCCGCGACGCTCAGGATGTGACCCAGGAAGTCCTGATTAAGGCGTATCAAAATCTGGCGAAGTATGACACGAAACGTCCGTTTGGTGCTTGGCTCTACGTCATAGCGAAAAGAACCGCCTTAGATTGGCTCAGAACCCAAAGCCCCACCACTGAAATAGAGATTGAAACCGAGAGGGACACCAAGGAAATTGCTGATACGGCTCCAGGCCCGGAGGCCATCGCTGAAAAACGTGAGATGGAACACCTGCTACGCAAGGCGCTGGAGTCTCTCTCCGATGTGAACCGGGAGACGTTCTGTCTTTACCACGTCAACGGTTACTCTATTCAGGAGATTAGCCAATTCCTCGCTGTACCAATAGGAACGGTGAAACGCCGATTACACGTTTCCCGAAAGCAACTTCATGAGGAGGTTATGAGAATGGTAGAGGAGACGTTTGATCAAAACAAGCTGACATGGAAGTTTACACAAGGCGTGGTCGATAAGGTGAAGAACTTAAAAAATCGTTTACCGGGTTATATCCCCCAGGAGTTCATGGAACTCGTCCAGATGACAGTTGATGAGTTAAACGAGAGGCAGAAAAAGCTGCTTCGTTCGCTTGCTGACGTCCTTTCCGTAGACTTGGAGAAGTTCAAGCTGGACCAGGAGCACCTTGTTTCCGTCGCCGAATTGCTTCCTGAGCAGAGGGATTATCTCTATCAGACACTCCATGAACTTGAGCTGATAACAATTATCAGTATGTTAAAACGAGGTACAAGTTTCACCCCTCTGATTGAGGATTTTCAGTCCATTCAGGTAGCGTTTGGGCTATACGACACCTCAGATTATCGTCCTTATGTCCGATTCTTTCGCCGCAATCCCGATGGGTCTCAGCACTCCATCAAGATAAATGCAACATAGGAGGTCTTATGAAGCAGCAGAATTCAGTTCTTGGAGCTTTTCTGAGCGTAGTTCAGCCATCCGTCGTATACGGCGCAAATATAGGAATGGATTCCTTCCTGAAGGCTTTATTGAAGCATAGCTCCTTCGATGAAATCCATATATTCTTCGATGCAATCTCCTTAATCAATTCCCAACAGAGCCTGAGCGAACTCCTCAAATCGAGAGAAGAGTTTTCAAAGCTGAAACTTAAAAATCTTCTTGACCTTTCAAGAGACCTCCAGGATGGAAACTACGTCGCTTTCTATCAGGGAAATCCCTTCATTGGCAATCTCAGCTACCTTAGAAGCGAGTTTTCCGGTTTTAACTTCCCTGTCACTGGCACCGCGCACACCATCAGTTATCATTTCGTCCTTGTTGACCTGTTTTTAACTTTTGCCTCAAGGATACAGCCTTTTGATTCAATCGTATGCACAAGTAGAGCTCAGAAGAAGGCACTGGCGGAACTTTTCTTAATTGCATCCGAAAACTTAAAATCCAGCTTAGGGGTTGAGCCTTCATACGGTGGAAGATTGGATATTATCCCTTTCGGCGTTGACTCGGTACTCTATCATCCGAGGGATAAAGAGGATTTGCGCAATCAGCTTGAACTGCCGAAAGAGAAGCTTATTATTCTCTGGGTTGGAAGGTTCTCAGCTTACGACAAGGTTGATCTTTGTCCTCTCCTCCTTGTTTTTAAGGAGATTCTTGAAAAGGAAGCAGATGTGGTCTTGCTGCTTGCCGGAGATGACAAGCACAAGTATGCTGGGAAAGTAAAGGTTTTTGCGGATGAGCTTGGAATAGCTGATAAAATCATTATTATGACCGACCCTCCATTGAAGCTTGTGCCTTTGCTTTATTCCGCCTGTGATATCTTCCTTGCTCCAAGCGATAACCTTCAGGAGACTTTTGGACTTGTGGTTATAGAGGCAATGGCGTCAGGACTGCCGGTAGTCGTATCAGACTTTGACGGTTACAGAGAACTTGTGATTCACAATGAGACCGGCTTCGTCGTTCCGACATACTGGGCAAAGTGTGATCAGATGATAAATTCCGCTGCTCCTCTCTCATCATGGCTCTTGAGCCACCTCTACCTGAGTCAATCAATCTGTGTAGATTTTACCAAGATGAGAGAATATGTCCTTGTCCTTGTTGAGAACCCCGAGCTCAGGCGAAAGATGGGTGAAGCGGGGAGAAAGCGTGTGCTTGAAAATTACGATTGGCATATCATCATCAAGCAGTATGAGGAACTGTGGAGAGAGTTGAGCCAGGAAGCCAAAGGAGTGGAGCAGATTCAATCAGGAGCTTTGTTCAAACCGCAGTATTTCAGGGCTTTTAAGCATTACACGACTTCTCTATTAGATGAGGAGAGCGAGATCAATCTGAGCGAGAGAGGAAAAGACCTCCTTGGGGAGAAGGCAAAACCCGTTGATTTTTACGCAGAGATGGGTGTTTTGCTCAACCCTGGCGTTATGGAAGGAGTCATTGTTACACTTGGTGAGGGTGGATGGATGAAAGTTGGGAATGTCGTAAGGAAGATGGAGGAAGTGTATGGCATTGCTTCAGAGATGGCAATTTATCAGATTATGTGGATGATGAAATATGGGGTTTTAGAAGCGAAAACCGGTAACTTGAGCAATCATGTTGATATTGAGTCTTAGAACTGACATTCCACGATGCGGGATGTCGATAGCACAAAAAGAAAGAAGGAGGTGTTTTGAGATGGAAGCGAAAGTCGAGAGGAGAGATTTCCTGAAGAAAGTCCCGCTTTTCGGTGCAGGTCTAGCTCTGAGTCTGATTCCCCTGGCTGCTGTTGGCGAGACGCCGCAGATGGGGAAGCTTTCGGAAAATTACTTTGCCGCCTCATGCAGCCCTACCGGAGTTACGAACTGCAATCCAGGTGTTAACGGAAGTTGTGGGCCTGGAACTATCAATTGCGGTACAGGAGCATAATCTGGAAGCATAAATCGAGAGCGTGCTCCAAGTTGGCACATTTGTAGATGCGGAAGAGGGGAAAGCGGTGGTATTTTTCCCCCTTCCGCTCTCAGAATGAACAAGGTCAAAGCAGCAAAGAAGATTGGAGGGTTGATATGGCTACCTTTTTACTGAGGAATCCCCAAGTTACCCTTTTAAAAGAGGAGGGAGGCGGTATTTTTTATAACTCCGATACAGCGGATACTTATGCCATCAACGAAGCGGGTGTTGTCATCTGGGAGCTATGCGATGGAACACATACAAAGGAGGAGATTGAGGAGGCAATCAAGAAAAGCTTTGGGGGGAAAAAACAAATCTGTAAAGATACGCTGGATTTCCTTAACCATCTAATCGATGAGAATTTGCTTTTAACTCCCCCAAAAAGAAGTGGTATTGAAGGTGAAGCAGGGTCTGGGCATAAAGAAGCATCCGTCCTAACCCACTTATATCTTTATATTACAAACCGGTGTAATCTTGCCTGCCGCCATTGCTGGATTACACCCACCTTCACGGATGAGTTCGTTGAAGGGAAGGTAAGCTTTGAAGAATACGCAGAGTTCATTGGGCAGGCTATCCCTCTTGGGCTTTCAGGGGTGAAAATAACAGGCGGCGAGCCTTTGCTCTATAAACCGCTTCCAAAACTCGTTGAATTTTTGAACTCCAGAAAAATCGGCATCACCATTGAGACCAACGGAACACTCATAAATGATGACCTCGCCTCCCTCTTCCATTCCGCCAACGTTTTCACAAGTGTCAGCATAGATGGGGCTGAAAGCGAAATCCACGATTTATTTAGAGGGAGAAAAGGTGCCTTCGACATGGCGATAAACGGGCTTAAGCTCCTACTTCAACATAATGTTAACCCCGTTGTGATTATGTCACTGTACAGCGGAAACAAGAACCAGATAGAACCCCTTCTGAAACTCTGTTCAGAGCTTGGGGTTAAGCGATTCAAGATAAATCCCATAATTGAAATTGGTCGTGGAAAATCGCTTGGTAAAAAACAACTGCTCCTCTCAAGGGAAGAACTCACCGAACTCCTTGAAAAATCAGAGGGTGACTGGCAGGAGAAATATGGAATCAAGGTTTTATTTTCCTATCCATGTTCTCTCAAACCGATAGACTTTCTCATAAAAGGAGATATTCCTATCTGTCCGTTTAGAAACTTGCTCTCTGTGCTTGAAGATGGGAGCATAACCTTCTGCGGATTTGGATATTCGGAACCGAAGTGGATTATGGGAAACATAAGGGAAACAAGGTTGGAACATCTCTGGAAGGAAGCAGAGCAACTCAAGGAAGCGCGGGAGAAAATCCCGGACAAGCTTGGGGGCGTGTGCGGCAGATGTTTCATAAAAAAGAGATGTCAGGGAGGCTGCAGAGCGATGGCTATGGCAGCCTATGGTTCCCTTATAGCTCCTGACCCAACCTGTCAAACTTTCTTTGAACTCGGTCAATTCCCTAAATCCCGTTTAGCCCCGGTGGTTGGTTAATTCACAGAATTCGCACTTTGAAACACCAGATAAGGGAATTTTTGCCAGCCGTCAATGACCCATTCATTGATCCACGAAAGAGATGCCGAAATGCCACTTGCAATTGACACGAAGAAACTCACGAGGCAATTTAAATTAACATCGTACGGAAAATTCCTCAATATGGGCGATAGTCCCGGAAGTCTGCTAGAAGCAGCTGCACTTCGCATACTGAAACGGACTTCGGTGAACCATGTGACAGCAGTGGACAACGTGACCCTTCAAGTGGCAGAGGGTGAATTCCTTGGGATTTTGGGTCCGAACGGTTCAGGGAAATCGACCCTTCTCAAAATACTCGCGGGACTGATTTATCCAAGCAGTGGAGAGGCGACAATTCTGGGCTATAATCTTTGGAAAGATCGAGAGAAAATCGCAAGCTGCACCAACTTCATTCCTGGTATCCTGACAGGAGGGGCTTGGATTGATCCAAGTCTCACGGCAAAGCGGAATTTACAGTCCGTGGCGGAGCTTTTCGGTCTTCCTCCTCACAAGGTGGAAGAAGCCCTGGTCTTTTCAGGTTTGAAAGAATTCGCGGAAGTCCGGGTTGGAACTTTTTCCTCGGGGATGTCAGCGAGGCTTCAGCTTGCCTTTAGCCTCATGAGGGAGTCGCCGCTTTTTCTGCTGGATGAGCCCACAGAAGGGATATCGCCGGAGGCTGTGAAGGAAATTCGAGACCATATTGTAGAACTGAATCGAAAGGCAGGTGTGACCGTTCTTTACGCCACTCATCACGTTTTAGAGGCCCAAGCGATGTTTACGAAGGTCGCCATCATGGACCGAGGAAAAATCGCCGTTATTGACACCGTGTCTTCCCTCATCAAATCGTTGGGAGAAAGGGAAGCGCTGACAATGGAAGTTTCTCAATTTCATCCCGCTTTAGAAAGTCAGTTGTCAAACCTGGATAGAGTGAGTGACTTCGCCTGTGATATCACAGACCGGGTCTCCGGGCGGGCAACGGTGAGAATGCTGCTTCAAGACAGCAGAACCGTCTTAGCGGATATTGTCGATTTGACCGTTAAAGCCGCGAACTGTAAAATCCACCACATCACACTTTCAGAGCCGAACCTGGAGGATGTTTATCTGCACTACACCGGAAGGAGGATTGCATGAGTTCTTCTTTCATCGCCTCATTGAAAAGGAACCTTAAACTCTTCTGGGTTCTCTTCAAACGAGATATGTGGCAGCGTTATGCCTGGCTGCAATGGTTCCTCCCTTTTGAAGCCATCAGTCTCATTACGGGAGCAGCCACATGGTTTTTTTATGGCAAGATGTTCGGTGTCAACGCTCCGATCCTTCAAAATTATGGTGGTGATTTTCTGACCTATTTAATTCTAGGTATTGCGTTTAATGCCATCCTTCAACACAGCATGGGGAGCATTTATCAAATCATCTTGGGGCTGTACCGTTGGTCCTGGTCATCGCAAGGGGTGCGACTCAGCATGGGGGAATACATTAGCATGGCAAAAATCCCAACTTGGGTCTACATCCTGTCAAACATTACTTGGGGCTATTGCCAGGTGTTTATCCGATTTGCGATTTATCTTTTGGCAGGAATTTTCGTTTTTGGAATGGCTCTTCAGCCCTCAATTAATTACGGCGGCATCCTCTTAGCGATGTTCTTCGGCATGCTTGCCTGTGTTGGCATTGGTCTAATCAGTTCGAGTATGGTCTGGCACGCGGGAGCATGGCATGGCATGGAGCCCATTCAATGGGCTATAGGTTTGCTCGCTCCTTTGGTAAGCGGCGTCTACTTTCCGTCCGAAGTGCTGCCAAAGTCGCTTCAAATCATCTCAGTCCTTTTTCCCCAGACTTACGCGCTTCGAGCCTCACGGCAGGCCGCGATGGGAATGGGCCATTCTAATCTCATCCATGACTATGTCGTTCTCGCAACGTTTGCCATCATCTCCCTTGTTTTAGGAATTCTCCTATTGAAATCGTCAATGGAAGTGGCACGGCACAAAGCCTCCCTCGGTTCCTAGCCAGGAACCCATCTTGTTCCTAACCCCGATCAGAGATCGGGGCGTTTATTTTGAGCCACAAAATGACCCATTCAACGCCGGAGTCTTAACACAACCGCGGGTTGATATAACCCTCTCCTGTCCCCAAATCGCACGCAACCAACCGTGGGCAAGAAAGTCGATACCCATTCGGAGGGAATAATGACAACGATAGAAGGCATCCTGACCAGAAAGCTTCCCCAATTTCCCAGAGTGGTTGAATTCCTCACCACCTCCTACACGGATTTTATCGAGAACGGTGTTTCCGGCGTGGAAGAAGAATTTTGGCAAAACTATGAAGAGATTCTTGAGGAAATTTCTGCTATTTCTGGGTTGACGTGCCAGGAAATTTATGAGGAATTAAAGCGTTTCCAAATTGTGAGAAGCAACTGCGCGCCAATTATTGAAGCGCAACCCCAAGAATCACGGTTCGGCTTGGTTCGTGAAAAAATTTATGAGCAAGATGCGTACCCGATTTTAGAACACTTTTACTTTGCATACGCCCCATACACAATTCAGAGAAAGGAGTTCGTCATTCAGCAAGTCCAAGTGATGAACTCTCAACCGTCTCTCTTTTGTGATCTCGGGGTTGGGCCTGGAGTCCTCTTTTCAAGAGTTCTCCGCGAGCAGCAAAATTGGATGGGATACGGGGTGGATATAAGCGCCAAATGCGTTGCCTATGCTAAGAAAATGGTGGATTTCCATCATCTCTCCCATCGCGCTTTTATCATACAGGCAGATGTACGTTCCACCCCCTATGAAGCCAATTTCTTCGATGTAGTGATAGCCAGCGAAGTTTTGGAACACATACCCGATCCGAAAGTGGGGCTCAGAGAGTTAACTCGAATTTTGAAGTTGGACGGTTCTGCGATGATTGCTCTCCCCATTTGTCTTGAACAGCCCGAACATCTTTATGTTTTCAGGGGGGAAGATGAGTGCAAAAAGGCTTGCGAGGACGTCGGATTACACATTGAGCATTTCGAGAAATGGGAATCAGGAGGTGCTTTCATAGATAGCTTCGCGGTATGCAGAAAAGTTGCTTTGAATCCCGATGAAATCGGGGAGGCAAATTACTGAAGAACTTTGGAGAGAGTTATACAGGCTCTCCCAGAATTTTGAGCCACCCCTTAAAAAGATGCCGATGCTGTTTCCAATCATTCAGGCCATCCTTGGGGTGGCGCGTGAAACGAAGCGTGTGGGAGAGGTGGAGGCAGAGGTGCTCAAAAAGTATCAAAAATACTCCCCCATGCCTCAAGATATCAAGTACCAGATGGCGTGGCTGCTGAAACAAGGGTTGTTGGAGGTTGTGAGTTGATATGAAAAAATGTGAGATTTTCGTCGCTGATGCAACTATTATAATGAGAAGGGAAAAATATCTAACCAGGAGGATAAGAATAATGTCAACTACCCCCAGGAAGCAAGAGCGCGAGATTGTGAATGAAAACAACGCACAGGTATACACAGGGCGACATGTGAAGGTTGCAGTTGTAGATGATGGCATTTGCTTATCCCACCCGAATATCAAGGAAGTGTGTGGCGGTGTCAGTATCCATGTTACCTCTGGTGGAACTATAATCTTGGGTGAAGATTACCTGAACGAATCCTTAACCGGATTTGCTGTGTGTTCCACCGTTGCTACTCAGACATCAAGCCACTTCCCAAAGAGCTGCCGGTCATAGGGAATGGAACCTCCTAACGAAGGATCATAAATGGTACATTTTAAGAAAATTGTAGGATTTCTAAAGGATTTCACCTCTTTACTAAAGAGTGCCCCCAAAATGATGGGGCTGGTCTATCGGGCATCACCGTTCTACTTCTTTGTCTCCTTCGCATTGGTGTTACCAGAATCACTTCTACCACCGGCACAAATCTGGATATCAAAGCTAATCATCGATTCTGTCGTCTCCCAAATAGAGGATTTAAGGAAAGGGGGAGAGGCGGATCTATCCTCCCTGTTTTGGTTGATTGGTATTCAACTCGCTTTCTGGGTTCTGAATGAGGTGATTGATGCTATAGGACAACCTATCCGAACACTTCAAGGGGAAGTTGTTGGACATAAAATTGAGATGATGTTGGAAGAGAAAGCCGCAACGATCGACTATGCGTATTACGACATTCCACGGTATTATGACAAACTTACAAAAGCGAGGGATTATGTAAGCCGTCCGCTTTATAGCGTCCATGTTCTGATGTGGTTTCTAAAACGAGGTGTCTCTCTAGTCATCATAATAGGCATGTTGTCTCGCTTGAGTTTTGTCGCCGTTGGCGTTGTTTTAATCACTATCGTTCCACATGCAGTATCCAAGTTTTATTTTGGGCGTCAAAATTGGAAGTTAAGGGTGGGAGATATTCCTGAAGTCCGACTCATGTCTTATATTTGTGGACTGTTAACACATCCTGTTGACGGAAAAGAGATCAGGATCTTTGGATTGAAGGATTATCTGCTGATGCGTTTCGACTCGTTGTGGAAACAATTCTTTTATGCTCGAAAGCGTTTGTTTCTCCTTCGGAATGCAACGAGTGCTGCCTCTGGTATTATAGCAAGTCTTGGAGCTGCATTTGTATATGGATATGCGATTCGGCAAGCGATATACGGAAAAATCACTCTTGGGGATCTCGCTCTCTATCTACAAATAGTCGGTCAGGTACAAGCGTATCTCATAGAAGCCTTCCTTCAAGCGACTCAACTTTACGCGGCAGGATTAGACCACCACGTTTTTCAGGAATTTATGGATCTTCCTATGGTGAGTTCGGTTACAGCGAAGCATCGAAAGTCACCCCTAATAAAGGAAGGGGCACTTCCCTTTTCTCTTCAATCGGGAGTCGAATTACAAAATGTTTCATTTCGGTATCCAGAGAGTGATCAATATGTTCTAAAAAATCTTTCA
Organism: uncultured bacterium; assembly: GCA_964577695.1. Taxonomy (GTDB): domain Bacteria; phylum Poribacteria; class WGA-4E; order WGA-4E; family PCPOR2b; genus CAZOAL01. Next base: position 137,053 of record CAZOAL010000020.1, read on the forward strand.
TTAAAGATTCCGGCTGGTAAGAAGATAGCATTTGTCGGTGAAAACGGATCCGGAAAAACAACAACAGTTAAACTGATTGCACGGCTGTATGAGCCATCAGAAGGGAGAATCCTACTGGATGGACATGATATCCGCGGATATGACAAAACAGACTTCTGGAAACAGTTAAGTGCAATCTTTCAAGATTTTAGCCGCTATCAGCTCACAGTCAAGGAGAATATCGGTTTTGGCATGGTCAGCGAAATAGAAAATCAGAAAAGGCTTATGGCGGCAACTGAAAAGGGAGGAGGAGAAAGAATTATTGACCGTTTACCGGCAGGATATGACACATATTTGGGAAAATCCTTTACAGGCGGGGTAGAATTGTCCGGCGGTGAATGGCAGAAAATTGCCTTATCACGTGCATTTATGGCGGATTCACCGCTTCTAATCCTTGATGAACCTACTGCATCATTAGATGCACGTTCGGAATATGAAATCTATAAGCGAATCAATGAACTGACCGCCGATAAAACAGTTATTTTCATTTCCCATCGTTTTTCAACTATTCGGATGGCTGATATCATTTTTGTCTTCAAAAATGGGGAAATTGTCGAATCGGGAAGCCATGAGAAACTGATGAAACAGAATGGACTCTATGCTGAAATGTTTAGGATGCAGGCGGAGCCATATCAATAAATGGGGAGGCTAAGAATGAATCTATATAACCTTGAAGATTGTAGCGGAAAAGGGGTTAAAGTTGCCATCGTCGATGACGGCATTCATGTATCACCAACAACCATAAGACATATTGCAGGTGGGATAAGCATAACGATTGACGATAACGAAAAAGTCATTTGTGACGACGATTATTTTAACGATGACCCTTCCTCACACGGTACAATTTGTGCGGCTATTATTCAAAGACGGGCACCTGATGCCGAGTTATACAGCATCAAGATAATGGATGATACCTTGTTTGCAAGTCCAATTGCATTGATCGCCGCCATAGAGTGGGCAATCAAAAATGAAATGGATTTGATTAACTTGAGTATGGGTACAACTGGAACGGAATACATCGTACCGATGAGAAATGCTTGTAAAGCCGCCTGTGAAAACGGCATTGTTATTGTTTCGTCAACTCATTCTAAGGGGCTAGTAAGCTATCCCTCTGCCTTTAGCAGTGAAGTCATATCTGTTGATGGTGCCGAGTATTATGAAGGCTATGATTATACTTACCATCCCGGTTCTCGTGGAGAGTTTTTAGCGAGAAGCATAGAGGTAACAGAGAATAGGGTATCAAAGGGCTCCAGCATTTCGGCAGCATGTATAAGTGCAATTGTTTCGCTGATCTTAGAAAAATATCCAAAAAGTGATCTCCAAGAAGTTAAACAAGCCTTGATCAAAAATGCACGAAGGAGAATACCAATATGGATGGTTCCGGATGGGGTTGAGGAGTATGCACAAACCGAACCTAAAAAGAAGGGGGCATGGATTAAAAAAGCGGCATTGTTCTCCTATGACTTCAAGATGCAAGCTTTCATTCGGTTTTCAGATTTAACAGATTTCCAGATCTCACATGTTGTCGAGCCAGTTCATTCAAGTCTAGTTGGAATCGATGCAGGGAGTGCAATTGGTTTACCACCAATAAATGTACCGATTGTGGCAAATCTGGATCAAGCCAAAGAGGCGGACACCGTTATTATTGCCCAACTCGATAGGCTGGAGAAAATCCACAAAAAAAGTCTGATCACGGAAGTACTTGACTGGGCAATAAAAAATGACAAAAATGTATTTAGTCTTTCACCCATTGAGAAGTGGAAATGGCGTAACCTTTACCGAATCGCTCAAGAAAAAGGGTTAGTTATCTCCTCACCAAGTAACAAACTTGAAGATTATGTATTCGATCGGATCGACCTCCCAAGTCACCTCAATATCCCAACTCATATTGATGTTCCCGTTGTCGGTGTTTTCGGTACATCCTTCAATCAGGGGCAGTTTACGACACAGTTGGCCCTTAGAAGAGAATTGCTCCGTGAAGGTTATAGAATTGCTCAAATCGGAACCGAACCCCATTGTGAACTTTTTGGATTTAGTGGATATATCTCTCTGGACGAAAAATTTGTATCCAACGCCCCAACAAATGATTTCCTGATGTATTTAGAAAGACTTATGCTGAATGTATATGCCGTTGAACAACCACACCTTTTCGTCGTCGGATCAAAGGGAGGCATAGTTCCGCATGCAATGTATAGTTTATTACGAGCTGACTTTCACGAGTTCTCACGCACCTATACACTACCAGCAATCACATTCCTATTTGGAATGAAACCAGATACTTATATTCTTACTGTCAATAGTATTGATGCTGATGAGTACATACGTGATAACATTGACGCCATTGAAGCCCTTGGTAAAGGTAAAACGATAGCTCTTACCTTTGCAGATCGGATCAAGAATACGTCTAACACTCTTTCATGCTATAGTACGTGGAACGCGAAAATGTCAGAAAAAGAAATCCAAGAATTTCGTGAACATCTTGAGGACAAATTTGGAATTCCGGCGATTTGTCTGGCTTTTCCGGAAGAGCAAAAGAAACTTGCCGATGTCGTTATGAATCACTTTGCTGTCGAATAAAATCGAAGGCAGTGGAGATGGATGATCCGTAGCCCGAAAAGCCGCAAAATTGGGCATAATTGCAAGTGGGCAAGATACGAGTGAACTGAACACATTTGCGGACTACTGATGATAGAAAAATATTAGGAGTAATAGATACGAATTGGCTGCTGCAAAAGCAGATTAGTGCGTTATGTGGATGCTTAAATACTTAGAGCCTGTGTGAAAAGTTAATGTTCGTTGAGTGTTAGGGGTCTCTTGAGTG
>CAZOAL010000021.1:0-137011 GCA_964577695.1 uncultured bacterium
CCAACTTAGAAAGTTGGGCTACGACTGGATCTCATTTCTAATGTGACATTGGCGAGATAATTGGGTTGAGAAAAGTTCCTGAACGCAAACACCTGGATTCAACCAGGAAAGGAGATTCTGATGAAAACTTTGAAAGGTCGATTCATGATACTACACCACTTATGCCTCAAAGTCGCGTTGATTCTGATGTTGTCTCTGAGTGGGGTGGTCGTTGCAAACGCCGCTCCCTTTGCCTACATCACGAATTATTCTAGCAACACCGTCTCGGTCATTGACACTGCCACCAACACTGTGACCGACACTGTGCCGGTGGGGAGTTACCCTTTTGGCGTCGCTGTCCACCCAGACGGCAGCACGGTCTATGTGACGAATGCTGATAGCAACACCGTCTCGGTCATCGACACTGCCACCCACACTGTGACCGCCACCGTGCCGGTGGGGAGTACCCCTACTAGCGTCGCCGTCCACCCAGACGGCAGCACGGTCTATGTGGCGAATCTTAATAGCAACACCGTCTCGGTCATCGACACTGCCACCCACACTGTGACCGCCACCGTGCCGGTGGGGAGTAACCCTCGTGGCGTCGCCATCCACCCAGATGGCAGCAAGGTCTATGTGGCGAATTATTCTAGCAACACCGTCTCGGTCATCGACACTGCCACCCACACCGTGACCACCACCGTGCCGGTGGGGAGTGGCCCTTTTGGCGTCGCCGTCCACCCGTCTGGCAACACGGTCTATGTGACGAATGCTGGCAACGAATTCTTCGGAGCAGTCACCGTCTCGGTCATCGACACTGCCACCCACACCGTGACCGCCACCGTGACGGTGGGGAGTTCCCCTCGTGGCGTCGCTGTCCACCCAGATGGCAGCACGGTCTATGTGGCGAATGTATATAGCAACACCGTCTCGGTCATCGACACTGCCACCAACACTGTGACCGCCACCGTGCCGGTGGGGAGTAACCCTTATGGCGTCGCCGTCCACCCGTCTGGCAGCACGGTCTATGTGGCGAATGACAATAGCGGCACCGTCTCGGTCATCGACACTACCAGCAACACCGTGACCACCACCGTGCCGGTGGGGAGTGGCCCTTTAGCCTTTGGGCTGTTTATTGGTCCACTGTCGGCAGGAGAACCCGTAGCTATCAATGGGCATGTCACAGATAAAAATACAGGAAATCCCATTGTCCAAGCCCTCGTTATCGCGCTACAAAAGCCAACCAAATTGAAAACGAAGACGGATGGCAGTGGCTATTATAAAATCTCGGGTTTGTCACCGGGGACATGGCAAGTCCTTTGTTGGAAGAGCCGATATAAATTCACTCTCAAAACTGTGACACTCGGCTCCGGTGAGACCAAGATTGTTGATTTCAGTCTCGCACCGAAAACCACCGGTAGTCGTAATGACGACATCCCGCCAGAGTTTCGAGATGCTGTCAATGCGGCACCTGCACTCTCCGCCCAACACAAGCTCACAACGACATGGGGAGCAATTAAGAAGCGTTAGGTAGCACATGTCTCCTGACTTGTGATCTGATTGGTGTGCAAGTCAGGTGCTTGCATCCCGCATAGCGGGGAGACATGCACAACACAAACTCACATAGGAATCGTTAGGAGCTTGATATCAACAAAAAAGCACCGACACAGTTCGCGTCGGTGCTTTTTTGTTGGCTTCCTTTCCCGATCCGGCACAATCTCTTGGGCATAACCGCTGGCTGACCCTTTATATCGACGCAGGCTTTCGAGGGCACCTTTCGTGCCGTAGACGATGTACCATCGCGTTTCACGGGTTCTCGAAGTGTAAACATATTTTTGAACCATCCCCGAATCTTCCAATCTTCCCTTCTTCCATCCTTCCCCTGTTCCATTACACATTACGCATCACGCCATACGCAACCGTTCAACATGAGCGATGACCGATTCTGATAGCCCTTGCAGGCTATATCCGCCCTCTAATGCAGAAACAATTCGTCCTTCACACGTTTCCGCGGCGATTTCAGAAACGATGTCCGTCAAGATGGCGAACCCTTCCGCCGTCATGTCGATTGATGCCAGGGGGTCTCGATAGTGGGCGTCAAACCCGGCTGAAATCAGCACGAAATCTGGCGAGAAATCGAGCAACGCCGGCGTGAGTTTCTTCCTGAAGACGTCGATATAGTCGCTCGCCTCGCTTCCGGGGCGCATCGGCACATTCAAAGTGGTGCCGACAGCTTTACCCGCTCCGGTCTCGCTCGCCCTCCCTGTACCGGGGTAGAGTGGAGATTGATGGATGGAGAAAAAGAAAACCGACGGGTCATCATAAAAAACATCCTGAGTGCCGTTGCCGTGATGAACGTCCCAATCGACGATTGCCACTTTATCAATACCGTGCTCGCGCTGGAGGTATCGCGCGGTGACGGCTACATTATTGAACAGACAGAATCCCATGCCTCGGGTTGGGGTGGCGTGATGTCCGGGGGGACGAACCAGTGCAAAAGCATTCTGAACAGTCCCCGCCATGACGGCATCAGCCGCCCTTAACACGCCCCCCGTGGAAAGGAGCGCGACATCGAATGACGCCGTTGAAACCGGCGTATCGTAGTCCAAGTGGATGCCCTGTTCGGAAGATTGCTTGACGCGATCAACATACCCGCTCGCATGGGCGTAGCGGATGTGTTCCACCGTCGCAGGAGTTGGCTGGATGTGATGTAACTCCGCCCAGAAATCCGACCCTTGAAGGGCTTGGATGCAAGCCAGCAGCCGATCCGGACGTTCTGGGTGTCCTGGTCCTGTATCATGTTTGAGGTAATCAGCGTGATAAACCAAACCTGTTTTTTTCTCAGAAGTCATGTGGTCTCTCCAATTTAGGTGTTAGGCTACAAAAAGCCCATTGCCATAATTCTACAATGTCACGTTCGGATGAGGATACGCTTGTAGCCCAACTTTAACGTTGTCTTAGGTTTCTAAAAGACAACCTAAGTTGGAAAATGAAACGGATGATTGCCAGGAACCAAGATAGAATCTTGGGCTACAGGAAACGTGACATTGTAGTGATAAATCATCCACCGATAATCTCGCTGGTCTTTTTGAAAATTGCCCCTTTCGCCTGCATCAGCGCGAGGGCTTCCAGGCCTGTTTCTTCCGTCACTGCCGCAATCGCGTCCTCCACAACGATCGCTTTATGCCCCCCCTCAAGCAAACCCAGCACGGCGGCTTTGACGCAGTAATCCGTCGCAACACCGTAAACGATATATTCCTCGGCATTCGCTGCTTTGACAAGCCTCGCCGCATTCGGATTGGTGAACACATCGTAAGTCTGTTTCTCCAGCAAGAGCTGATCTGTCCTGTTCAGTAATTCGTGGGGAGCGGTTTCCAAGATGGCGTTTTTAATTACGAGCGTATTGGGGACGCTGGTTTCCTTAATTTTTTTCTGACCGGGTGTGCCCTGTACGCAGTGAGGCGGGAAAATCTCAAATTCTTTATCGTTCGCTGGATGCGCATCCGCAGAGGCGATGATCTGAATCCCATTGTCAAGGGCATAGTGGGTCAACGCCTGTAGATTACCTCGAATCTGCTCGGCTCCGGGGACTGAAAGCGCACCATCCTTACTGATAAAATCGAATTGCGTGTCGATGTCTATGAATACTTGATGTCTGATGCCCCATGTGCTTTTCCTAAAATCCCGTTGTGTGTCGATGTCTATGAATATTTGACGTGCCATGAGTTTTTCAACCTTCCTCTCTCGTTTGTCATGTTCATCCGAAAAATTGTATACTGCGAACGGTCACAAATGGCGCTTTTGCATCTTGCATCTTGAATCTTGGATTATATAGATTTTAGTGCATTGATGAAGGATTCCGCAAGTATTTTTTGGCGTTGTGATGGGAAATTCCGATAATAAAGGCAATCTTTCCTTGACAGTCCCTTCGGCTTTTGCTATGATATTCTAGACAGAAAATCAGGATTCTTTCATAACTTGACTTTGTTAGATTTCCATGTAGCCCAAGATTCTATCTTGGTTTTTGAGCGAAGGGGCCAACCCTTCGGCTTCGCTCAGAGCTTGCCCTGAGCTTGTCGAAGGGGCAGGCTTTAGAAAGTTGGGCTACAAGAGCATCCATTTCTAATTTAACAAAGTCAAGATAAAAGGACGCATCGAAAACAGAAATAGGAGAGAGATGAAGATTCAGACGATTGTTTTAAGCCTTGCCTGGATGCTCACAATTCCGATTTGTGCCCATGCAGATTCTGCTTTAGCGCACACATCAGGGAATGTCGAGGTATCCGTGACAGACTTCGGTTCGTTGGGGGCAATGCAGCAAGATGGAAAAAAGGGTGCTCCTAACTTTAAGTTCCCCAAGGCGGGGAATACTTACTATCTACACGGATTGTCGGAGATTTGGGTCGGAAATGCGAATGGAAATGTTGCAAGCGCATGGGACCTCACAAACTCAGAATTGGTGCCCGGAAATTGGAAAACTACGGCCACTGGAACAATCAATGAGCATAAGGAACCTGATGGGCGGCAAATCATCACCGCACAGTATGATTCATCGCGCATCGCCGGCTTCCCACTCAACATTTTGGTTGACCAGCAGAGTTTTTCCTGGAATCCCAGTAATGCTCCCAATGCCGACGACTTCATCGTCATGAAGTTGATTGTCACGAATAACAGCAACATCGCTCTCAAAGGCATATACATCGCGATTATGGCAAATTGGGAGGTCGATAGACCCACTCCCCCTGCGGGGCAGTTAAGCCGCGATTGGGTCGATTGGGATGAAGAACGCCAAACCCTATTTACTTACGATGGAGATGATACGAATGGGACGAATCCCGTGTATACTGGCTTAACCTTACTTGATGGAAAGTTGAGAACTCACCAGATTTTTACATTTTTCAATCTCAAGCGACAACAGGAGGCCAGACTTTTCACCGATAACCTTCGCTCCCTTCTCATGGATGGTCCGGCTGTCATTGCCACGAATCAGCAAGAGTTGGAAGAACTGGGTTTAACGTCTTGGGACTATGCCTCTATTATCTCGGCGGGGCCTTATGACATCAACGCGAAGAACTTCGTCACGGTGACTTTCGCCCTCGTCGCAGGAGAGAATCGGGCCGACCTCCAGAAGAATGTCGATGCGGCGCGACGCATCAGTTATGCGCCGCAACGTCTGACAGCAACCGGCCTCGACGGTGCTGTGGCATTAAAATGGGAGGGTTCGATTAACCCAAGCGTGGGGGGCTATACCGTTTTGAGGCGAGCCAAGGGAGAACCTGAATTTCAACAGGCTGGGCCGAGAATTATCACTGGTATTACGTTTGACGATACAACGGTCACAAACGGCGTTGAGTACACCTACAAAATCCGCCCTGTTGATCTTATTGGACAACCTCTCGAGTTTGATTCTGTAGAGGCAAAGGCGACACCCGATATCATTCCGGCTCCGCCAGCAGGCTTCACTGCTGCGCTTAACGGGAATCAGATTGTTCTCAATTGGACAAAATCTACTGAACGGATTGAGGGATACGCGATTTATCGTAACCACACCGGACGTGAGCCATGGACACGGATTGTATCGGTTCCGCCAGAGAGCGTTCGTTTCGTCGATGTCAACGTCTACCCTGGTTTAAGTTATTTCTACACAATCACCGCGACGAATCGCTCCGGTGCCCACAGTAACTTTTCCACTGTCGCAAATGTCGTTATTCCTGAGGAAACCGCCCTCACTCCCGAATCGAACTTAGAGCGCATGATTGTTGTTCCGAATCCTTACCATCTCAATGCAAACGCTAATCCGATGGAATTTCGCAATTTGACCCGCCGCGCCACAATTCGCATCTACAGCAGCGCCGGCGACCTCATCAAGACCATCGAGCATCACAACGAGACATCGGTTGAGCGTTGGGAGGGACGAAATGAGGAGGGAGGTCTGGTCTCCTCCGGGGTTTACATTTACCACGTTGAGGCGCTGAGAGAGATGGGGCGAGGGTCGCTCTCGGCAAATGGGAGGTTTGCAGTGATACGATGATGTTGATTGAAGTGAGAGATAGGTAAGGCCCTTTAGACTTCCGAAGTCTTTAAGACTTCGGAAGTCTGAATCTCTCCCCCTTCCCTCGTAGGGAAGGGGGCCGGGGGGTTAGGTTTATAGTCAGAATTTATTCTACAGCGTAAATTCTAAAAAAGATTTTTGACTTTCAGGCCTCACAGACTTCCGAAGTCTTCGAGACTTCGGAAGTCTGACAGGCATTATCTTCCGATTCCCGTGTCCCGTAGGGACATGTTAAGAAACCGAGTTTTTCGCAAAAACTCGGTTTCTACTACCCACTGAAAAGGAGATTCCACGATGACCAACGAAGAAAATTTTATGTTCGACCTTGAAGGCTACCTGGTAATCAAAAACGTCCTCACGCCCGATGAGATCTCGGAAATGAATGAAATCGCGGAGCGAGTGTTCTCTCGCAAGGAAGGGGACACGCCCAACCACCGCACGAGTCGAGTTTCCCTCTGGGGAGAGCCATTCAAGCGGCTCATTGACCACCCCACGATTATCCCCTATCTAATCGAGTTGATTGGGCCCAAATTCCGACTCGACCACGATTACTGCATCTTTATGGTCGAAGGCGCGACCGGCGGAGGGTTGCACGGCGGAGAGGACGGCGGCAGGCCCGGCGGTAACGAAGGCGATCACTGGTACAAATATCGAGATGGCGTGATGCGCAACGGCCTGAGCGTCGTCACATTCTTCTTAACCGACGCGGCGGACGGCGATGGCGGCTTCGCGTGCGTTCCGGGAAGCCATAAGAGTAATTGCCTCTCCGGCATCCCCCCGGAGGTGCGAAGGTTTGAACGCCGCACACACTATGTTGTCCAACCCGCGGTTGAAGCAGGCGACGCCCTGTTCTTCACGGAGGCACTTGTTCACGGGACGATGCCGTGGCGTGCCAAACATGAGCGGCGGGCATTGCTCTACAAATACAGCCCCGGACACTCCGCGTGGTCAGGGAATTTCTACGATCTCAGTCAATTCGGTGAGTTGACAGAACAACAGAAGCGAATCCTGACGCCACCTTCTATCGGCAGACGCCCCGATGTGGTTCAGGGAGAACTGTGAAAGGAGAGTCCACGATGACAAATGAAGAAAAATTCAGGTTTGATCTCCAAGGTTATCTGATTATCAAAAATGTGCTGACTGCCGATGAAGTCGCCGAAATGAATGAATTGGCGGACAAAGCCTTTCCTTCTAAAGACACCGACGCAAACATCCGCAGCACCAGTCAGGTCTGCCTTTGGGGAGAATCGTTCAAAAGGCTTGTTGATCACCCCAAGATTGTTCCTTACCTGATTGAGTTGATTGGCCCCAAATTCCGCCTCGACCACGATTACTGCATTTTTATGACCGAAGGCGGTGCGCGCGGTGGACTACACGGGGGCGACGGTATCGTCGGCGACCACTGGTACAGATACCGGGACGGCATCATGCGCAACGGTTTGAGCGTTGTCACGTACTTTTTAGCCGACGCGGCGGAAGGGGATGGCGGCTTTGCGTGTGTTCCGGGGAGCCACAAGAGCCATTTTCTGTCCTGCCTGCCACCCGATGTGCGAAATTTTGAACGCATTCCAGACTATGTGCGACAACCAGCCGTCAAAGCTGGGGATGCCTTGTTCTTCACAGAGGCGCTCGTTCATGGGACGATGCCGTGGCGCGCCAAACACGAACGACGATCATTGCTTTACAAGTACAGCCCCGGACACTCTGCATGGTCAGGGAATTTCTACGATCTCAGTCAATTCGGTGAGTTGACGGAACAACAGAAGCGAATTCTCACGCCACCCTCTATCGGCGGACGCCCCAATGTGATTCAGGGAGAATAAGTGCCAAACGTAACCTTTTCAAGGTTCTCTTCTGAAACTCAACCCCGATCTTCGATCGGGGTTTCCCTCAGACTTTTCACACACCTCCTAGGGAGAGAAGAAAATGAACAGCTTGAAGTACGATCTGAAATGGAAACACGGATATGTCCTACCTCCACATCCCCAAGCATCTGGCAGCGTGACCATGTATCTGGAGGGCTACCCAAAGGAGGATGATGAACCGATGTCTGCAACGGAATTTCATGGACGGCAGATTAGCAACCTCAGTACGATGCTGATTGCTTTCTTTGGCTACGAAGAAAAGGTTTATATTGGTACGGATAGTTTTATCTATTACCGGCCGGGGGACCCCTCCAAATGCGTGGCCCCGGATGTGTATGTTGTCTTCGGCGTGGATGCGATTCCGGCTCGAAAGAGTTTTTACACCTGGGCAGAGGGGGCAATTCCAGCCGTCGCTTTTGAGTTCCTCTCCGAGAGTACGAAAAGCACAGATCGTCAGGACAAGCCCAAGTTGTATTTGCAAGAGATTCGGATGCAGGAGTATTTTATCCACCAACCCTCACCGGATTACCCCTTTGAGTTTCGCGGGTGGCGTCGGACAGCGACATGTGAAATTGTCGAAATCGAACCCGATGAGCGGGGGGGGCTCTTCAGTGAAGCCCTGAATCTCTGGTTCTTTGTGGAAGACCAAACAGACAAGGTGCGGTTGATGCGCCCGTATCTCCCCGATGGCACACCGATATTGACGTATTACGAAGCAGTCACTCAAATGAAAGTTGAAGCCGAAGCACGACGGCAGGCAGAAGCCAAAGCGCAAGCGGAAGCAAAGGCGCGTGCCGAAGTGGAAGCGGAGTTAGAAAAATTGCGTCTTCGTTTGGCGCAACGTTCTGAATAATGCAGATTTTTCAGTGGAGGTCATTATGCGTTTTGGTATGTCAGGGCATTTCTGCCCAGCAACATGGAGATTCACAGAATGGAAAAAACAGTCACGATTCAGCAGGCGTATGAAATTATGTTTGTGTTTCTTGAACGGATTTATGAGCAAACAAAGTCCGATGATCTGGAGGCTTTGCTCGGTGGGTTTTCTTTGCTGCCGGATGGGGGCACAGCGGATGCCGCAGCATGGGAAGACTGGCTGGAAGCCGCCAGGATTGTTCTGAAAAAGACCTCAACGCCGGATGACGATTATAGCCCATACTTACGCATTCAATAACCCAATCTTCATGATGAGAACAAGCAAGTTCCGCGCAGCTTATCCCGATCTATCGGGGTGGAATCCTCGCGGAGCGGGACCTAAACCCGTATGAGTCGTCTTTTTAGACGACTTCAGCAATTCGCCCAATCTTGAGATCAGGGCGATTTTCAAGGAGAACATTGTTATGAAAGTGCTACTTGTTGGAGGTTCAGGGCATGTTGGAACAATGACGCTTCCCTACATGAAGGTGCATCATCAGTTTCGCGTCCTTGATCTCTCCCCACCCAAAGATTCATCTATCGATTATATACGAGGCTCGGTGACTGACCCGCAGGTTGTCCAGCAGGCTGTCAAAGGGATGGATGCTTTCATCTATATGGTCATGAGGCGGCCCACCGATCACAACTCGGCGGCGGCGGATTTCGATGACATCACCGCAAACTACGAAGTCAACCTGATGGGGCTTCATATTCTGCTGCACGCGGCGAAGGCGGAAGGCATCCGCCACGGCGTATACACGAGCACGTTCACCGTCCACGAACGGACGCGGAATCGCTATCCGTCTGAGGAGGAGGTTCCGCTTGATAATCCCGGCGTGTACGGCTTGACCAAAGGACTCGGAGAGCGGGTCTGTCAATACTTCTGCCGTGAACACAATATGTCGATTATTGCCCTGAGAATTACGGGCCCCTCGACGCGGCAACAATGGATGGAGCGGCGGGGGCAACCCAGGTCCGATGTTGTGCATATCTGGTGGACGGATGAGGAAGACCTGGCGCGCGCGTACTTGGCGGCCATCTCCGTTCAGCATACAGGCTTTGACTCCGTGTTTATCGCTGGCGACGAGGAGCAGAAAGAGATTAACCTGTCAAAAGCCGGGCGGCTCCTCGGTTGGGAACCACTGACCCATACTTATGTGAACCCATCTCCTGGCGGCGGACACTAACGAATTGAGGCTTGGTCATAATTCAGATGAAACGCCCTTGTAGCCCAGGATTCTATCCTGGTTTTTGCCCAAAAGGCCAAGATAGAATCTTGGGCTACGATTTGAATCGTCGGTAATTAACCCAAGGTTCAGAAACCGAGTTTTTCGCAAAAACTCGGTTTCTAAATGGTAAATAATTTTAACTCAACCCAAAGGAGTTTTCCCATGATACAAACATTAGTCCGTGATTGGATGACGAAAGATCCAATCACCGTAACATCCGATACAAGCATTGTCGATGCTTATTATTTAATGATCGAAGAGAAAATTCGGCGTTTGCCAATCGTTGATGAAGGCAAACTGGTTGGAATCGTGACGTTAAGCGATCTGTATAAAGTCGAACCTTTTGACCAGCTCTCGCTGAGTCTATTGGAGGTGAGCCGACAGTTAAACCGTATGACGGTGGAAGAAGTGATGGCGCCTGACCCAATAACTGCTCTGGAGGATGAAACGGTTGGACAGGCAGCCCAAAAGATGCTAGAATATAAGATCAGCGGTTTGCCTGTGGTGAATCCAGTGGGACAACTTGTAGGCATCATTACGGAGTCGGACATTTTCCGCATTGTTGTTCAAGAGTGGTCTACAAGAAAGCACGGCTCCATCCGTCTGCCTCGTTCTTCAGAATAAATTTCGATTAACCTTCGGAAGGTTCAAAATCTTCCGAAGGTGTGATTGCTGTCCTACTTTTTGAAAGGCAAATTGGTACTGACATTTCCACAGGAGGTAACGGTACGTCAGCTACCCCGCCCTAAAGGGCGAGGCTTGTAAAAGCCTGCTATTAGGGACTTATGGGATTCTCGCTTCTTCCATTAGAACGGGTTTCGGGGGAGTTTGCCACCTCCGCACCTCCACGAAGGGTCGCAGCAACCCTTTTGGCTTTTCACATCATAACGGCTGCCATGCCGTTACTTAACTGTGGCGGTTGGCGTTTTTACGAGTCACCGTCTTTTAAGCTCAACCTCTCTGCTTCATTTATTGGAGCCAGACCCAGAGAAGGTTCTCGCTGATCCAGGTATTGATCTATGGCTTGCCGAACGATTTCTGATAGACTCATGTCTGCGGTCAGAACCATGCGATTTAATCGATCAATCTGGAGGCTCGACAGTGAGAAGCATTTGCGATGTAAATGTTTTTTCTTTCTCATGGTTGCGTGTATTATAGCATAACAATGTATGCCTGTCAAATAAAAAGGAGGGCGGCGTGCAGGTTTCCTGCTCTCTCCCCGCCGTAAACGACGGGGTTTCCGCCGCGAAGATTTTTATGAAACTTTGGATGGATGTCATGCGGGATATTGAGCATGTCATGAACGACTACGAGCGGCTCTTCGATGCGTGGGCGACTGGTGGAGTGAACGGGCTCGTCATCGGACCGATGGTTTTCAACGCGGCAAAACTGCTGCCGGGGATACGGATAGTGTCGGCTGATCGCCCTCCAAGCGCGACGTTTGACCCGAATCCAGAAATCTATCGCCGCCTGGGCGTTGAACCGCCTCAGCCGCCGGAGGCGTTGCCGGAAAAGCGTCGGCTGTTGGAGCAGATGTTGACAGCAGCGAAGGGGCGCGGATGGTCAGTCTGGATTTTTCAAGCCTCGTCCGGTGCGGGGCCGGGCGGAAGTGGGCACATCTTCGCCGACGTCAAAAGTCGCGCTGCGATGTGTGCGCGGATGATTGATACGCTGGAGCATTATCCAATGGTGGATGGCGCGATTATGGATGGGCCGGAATGGGGATACGAGATCGCGCCGCACCATCAAAACCATCGCTCCTTTATCTTCCACGAGTTGCCTGAATCCGTAGCGCCCAAATGTGCCGAACTCGGCTACGACTATGCCGCGCTCGTCGTTGCCAAGGACCGACTGTTCGAGTGTTTGCACACCCTTCAGTCGCCGCGCTTGAGGCTGCACGCCTCTGGCGGTTTGCTGGGGGCGTTTCAACTGTTGGGGGGAGACCCCGATCTGCTGGCGTGGTTCGCGTTTCGCGTGGAAGCCCTGACCGATTTCTTTCGGAACGTTCGGGAGTGCCTCGCTGCTGAGATGAGCCGACCCATCCAGTTGGGCGTTGGCCCCCGTTCAGCGGCGTTTGCCCCGCTGTGCGGCTACGACCTGGCGCGGCTCGCGGAGTTTATGGAGGTGCTGTTGCCCAAGCACTACTTCTGGCATCGCGGCTTTGACGGGATGGTGGGGACGGTCTATCGTTACGTCGAAACGCTGACCGTCTGGAATCCGGGGTTGAGCGATGCGGACGCCCTCTCAGTGGTAAAGGCGCTGTTCGGATTGGAACTGCCGGATGTGCACTGTCGCCACGACTTGGAGGCGGCCTTATCGCCTGCGTTCTACGAGCAGGTGGTGGCGCAGGAGACTCAGCGGGCGTTGGCGGTAGCAGATGACCCCAACCGTGTGGTGCCGTGGGTGGATGCGGGACGCGCCCCGCACGACGGCGACTCGATGTCAGCCGGAGATTTGAAGCGACTCCTACAGGCGGCGCAGGACGCCGGCTTGCAGCGGTTTCTGTATCATCATCATGGCAACCTGACCGCCGGGGAATGGGCAGTGATGAGCGAAATGTGCGGTGAGGCGTGGCACCCGTTAGCCAGCGACTACCGTCCGCCGGATCAAACGGTGCTTTAGAATGGAGGACAACTGTGTTTGAGCGTATCTTGAAACGGAGGAAAGTAGAGCATGCGGTTCCCTTGTTCCAGCTCCCCTTAAACGAGCGAGCCGCACGCTCTACGGGCTGATCATCTGCCTAATTTACCAAAGTCAAACTTGAACTTGTCAAAAATACACTTCTGTGGTAGGATGTTGCTGTGTGACGTTTTTTGTCGCATCGTCTTTGATAGGCGTCAAAGGCGAATCTTTCAAAGAAGGGACAGATGTGAAACAATGCCGCTTATACTCTATTCTGTCAACACCTATCTCGCTTACATGATCAATGAACGCTATTACGGTAGGGTGCATTACGTCTGGTGTAGTGAAGTGTTTGATGCCATGAGCCGTAATTCTCTGGGCCGCTACGGAAGCATTCCACCATCTTCAAACCCGCGCGAGATCTATCTCAACCTTTATGAGGAGGTCAAGCGGGGAGACCGGCATAGCGCAAAGATGGATCAAAATCGAGAGGGAATTTTTCGGGGTGCTGAAGCGAAATTCAAAGCTGGCCAGATTAGCCAAAGCCAACGCGATGAAATTGGTAAGATTGTTGATTCCGTTGGATTATCTGAATTTCGTCCTTTGTTATATATCATTCCGTACCACAATGTGGCGGGGATTGTTCGCGAAGCTACTGTCGAGGAACGGGCACATCCCCTTTCCTTAGAATTTATCATTGAATCTTTAGATCGCGAATACTTTGACCCGATTGAGATTCTTTAACGGAGATAATGGAGGTCAAAAAATGTTTGAGCAAATTACCAAGGGCTTAACGTCAGGTGAATTAAGTGGCATCGGTCATGAACTGGTTCGTCGGATGCGTCGTCACAAACCTATAGACCCGCTGAATCCCATTTTACAGTTAAAACCGAGTGGAATTTCCGATGAACTGATGGCAATTGCCGATCGGCTGCAAGAATTGATCGAGGCAAAATATCAAACGAAAATCGATCGAATCTCCGACGAAGATGAGGAGCAGGTCCGGTCGATGTTATCAAAAATTCGGAGGGAGCGATTTCGTTCTTCCCCTAACTACGATCCGGAAGAGGGCAAGAGGCTGGTCGAGGAGTTGATTAATACCGTTCCTTACCACAAAAGCGTTCGTTACGGTAAGTTTGAGGTTATCAATGGCGAACTGGTACAGGTAAATCGGCCAACTGGAACCGAGACCTAGTACACATCGGCGGAAGTTTTGACCCCCACCCGGCCTCCCCCCACCCCGGCCCTCCACCCCCCTATTATCCCCCGTGGACGGGGGATAGGAGACGGGGAGGGAGAAGGGCGGGGAGGAGAAAAAACCTCCCCCTTCTGTCCCCCGTCCACGGGGGGACCATAGGGGGGGAAAGACCCCAGGGGGGAACGGGGGGACAGAGGGGGGGTCAGGATTTCCGCCGTGAAGCACTAGCCCCCCCTGCGGGATGGTGTAATCAAACTTACTCTCACGTTTCTAACATTAAACAAGTTCGGCTCACTTTTTGACGAATTCGATGGTGCACTTTTTCTAACTTGAGGCACTTTATTACACTCTATACTTTCGCACTTTTTGCCGGAACCCCCATGAATCCTGAATCTTGCATCTTGAATCAGATCCAGAGTCCATCGGGGTTCTCACTCAAATCTGTGAAAGTAGAGTTTACTTTACTTACCTACTTACAAAATGGAGGTATAGCAAAATGCCAGTAAAAAGTCTCATGGCTATAGAGCCAGGGATGAAAGTTGCCGCGCAGATGTCCCCAGAACCCAGCGAAGCAGACCTGCAATTTGTCAGGCAGATGGGAGTGGAATACGCGGTGCTGTGGACACACGGCGCGAACGCCAATTATGACTACTTCGCCAGCCGACGCGAGCTGTTTGAAAATGCCGGAATCAAAATCTACGGCTTTGGAAACGGCAGCGTACATAACCAGGACGCGATTGTGCTGAACCTGCCCAATCGGGATGAGAAGGTCGAGGAGTACAAGCGTTATATCCGCGCCCTTGGCAAGGCTGGTATTCCCTACACGACTTACGCTCACATGGCGAACAGTGTCTGGAGCACTGAACCGGAGCGGACCCGCGGCGGGGCGCGAGCGCGAGCCTTTGATACAGACAAGGCGCAGAAAGAGGGACCCGCGAGCCCCAAAGGCTACCAGATGCCCCTGACCCATGGACGCAAATACACCCAAGAAGAGCTCTGGGATAATTTCACCTCTTTCATTAAGGAGGTCGCTCCGGTGGCAGAGGAGGCGGGCGTCAGGATAGGCGTCCACCCGGATGACCCGCCAGGACTGGAGCTGGGCGGTATTCCGCGATGTATCTTCAGCAACTTTGAGGGCTACAAACGGGCGCTCGAAATCGCCGACAGCCCTAACGTGGGGATGTGCTTCTGCGTGGGCTGCTGGTTGGAGGGCGGAGAGATGATGGGAAAGGATGTCGTGGAGTCCATCCGCTACTTCGGCGAACAGGGCAAGCTCTTCAAGGTGCATTTCCGCAACGTGGATAAGCCCCTGCCGCATTTCGTGGAAACCTTCGTGGACGACGGGTACATGGACATGTACAAGGTCATGAAGGTCCTGCGAGAGGTCAATTTCAATGGCGTGCTGATTCCCGACCATGTACCAGGTATGGCAAACGACCATCGGGTCGGTACAGCTTATACCATCGCCTATATGAACGCCCTCTTAAAACGGGCAAATGAGGAAGTTGGAGCGGCTTAAAAACATGGCTCATGTAGAAACCGAGTTTTTCTGAAAAACTCGGTTTCTTCCCGTTTGACCCAAATACAAGGAGAGTGGCAATGCGGAACCTGGTGGTGTTATTGTGAGTGGTGCTTGGCACGGCCGCTTGGGGAGCGGCGGAAAAATATGAAGACCGATTCGTGTGGATTTTCGGTTGGTCGCTTCGCAAAGACGACGATGTCCGCGAGATTACAGAAGTCCTGGAGACAGCAGCGCAGCGTGGTTTCAACGGCGTGGTGCTATCGGCGGGTTTAGACAACTTGTCCAGACAACCCCCCGACTACTTTCGACGCCTTGAGGAAGTGAAACAATTTTGTGAGGGAAAGGGCCTGGAGCTCATCCCAGCGGTCTTCTCCGTCGGCTACGGCGGCGGTATTCTCGCTCATGACCGTAACCTCGCTGAAGGGCTTCCTGTTGTGGACGCACTGTTCGTCGTGAAGGGCAACGAGGCACAGCTGACCCCCGACCCACCTGTGAGCATCGTCAACGGCGGGTTTGAGGCGTTTGAGGGGCATCGGCTCGAAGGCTTTAATTTCCACGACGAGCCGGGCGTCATCTCCACTCCCGATACGCAAGTCGCCCATAGTGGCAGCGCATCGCTACGGTTTGAGGTGTACCCACAAGGGGTACACCCTACAGCGCAATCGGCGGGCAACGCGCGAGTCATGCAGGAAATCCGTGTGCACCCACGTCGCTGTTATCGGGTCAGTCTCTGGGTCAAAACGGAGGGACTGCAACCGGCGGGCAATTTCCGCATCCTGGCATTGGCACAGAACCATGACCTTGCTCCGCGCGAGTTCAAAGTTCCACCCACGACGGATTGGCGAAAAGTGACGATGCTATTTAACAGTATGGACTTCGACGTGGTACGTCTCTACGCGGGAGTTTGGGGCGGTCGTGAAGGACGGTTCTGGTTGGACGATTGGACGATTGAAGAGGTCGGCCCCATCAACGCCCTCCAGCGTCCGGGGACGCCCGTCACCGTTAAAAGCGAAGACGGGGATTTAACTTATGAAGAGGGCAGAGATTTTGCGCCGCTTCAGGATGCAAACTTCAGTTTTTGGAATGTTGACCGCGATGCGCCACCGCTGACGATTGTGCCCGGCAGCCGCATCCGGGATGGAGAGCATTTGCGTGTGAGCTGGTATCACCCGATGGTTATCAATGACTCGCAGGTGACCGTCTGCATGGCGGAGCCGGCGCTCTACGATATTATGGAGCAGGAAGCGCGGTTGCTTTGGGAGCATCTCCATCCACGCCGCGTCCTGCTGAACATGGACGAGGTGCGATTGGGAGGGTCATGCCGCGCATGTCGGGGGAAAGACATGGCGGCGTTGCTAGGGGAGTGCGTCACCAAACAGGTAGATATTCTACGGCGATTCAACCCGCAGATGGAGATTTACATCTGGTCAGACATGCTCGACCCAAATCACAACGCGCGGAATAACTACTACCTTGTGGAAGGCGACCTCACCGGCACATGGAATCATGTTCCCAAAGACCTCGTGATTGCTGTCTGGGGCGGCGCGCCGCGTGAAGAGAGCCTCCGCTTCTTCGTCGAGCAGGGGTTTCGGACGCTGGTGGCGTGCTACTACGATGCCGACGATATGGAGGACGTGAAAGGCTGGCTGGGGCTCGCAGAGCAGACACCAAACGTGCGAGGCTTTATGTATACCACCTGGCAGCGCAAATACACCTTGCTCCCTGTGTTCGGTGACTTGCTCCATGAGATAGTACGGGGGAATTGACAAAATTTTTGAAAGGAGAGTCCATGGAAATTAGTCCTGAAATCCTCGAACTGAAGAGCATCATTCAACAGACCAATGAGATCGTTGTGCAAATCTCTAAAGATATCAACTACATGCGTGGCGAACTGAACCAGATGAACGAACGAATGAGTTCCCTGGAAGGGCGAATGAGTTCCCTGGAAGGGCGAATGAGCTCCTTTGAAGGGCACATGGAAGGGCGCATGAGCACCCTTGAAGGACGAATAGAAGGGCGCATGAGTTCCCTTGAAGGGCGTATAGAAGAACGTATGAGTGCCCTTGAGAGCCGTATGAGTTCCCTGGAAACTCGGGTGGAAACACGAATCACCGACATTTTCAAGTGGATGGTCGGCATGATGGTTCCTGTTTGGATTGGAATCTTGGTTGCGATTCTCACTCAGCTTGTTAAGGGGTAGATTTGCTCCCTGCGTCCGGTGATTAGCTCATGGAAAATAGCACAGAAGAATGGTAGAGTGCGCAGCTCGCCCGTTATTGAAATGAAAGGATGGGAAATGATGAATCAAAAGACACGACAAAACGTTGAACTGAATAGTGGACCCGCCACAGGGCCGCTGAAGGTACATCCCCAAAATCCACGATACTTTACCGACGGAAGCGGCAGGGCGGTTTACTTAACCGGGGCACACACCTGGAGCAATTTCAAGGATATGGGAAAGACGGACCCGCCCCCATCTTTCGACTTTGAAGCCTATCTGGATTTTCTTCAGCAGTACCACCACAATTTTATTCGGTTGTGGACATGGGAACTGACCCGGTATACTTATGACGGCATATTGACGTACGCCGAGCCTTTCCCCTGGCAGCGAACGGGACCTGGAACCGCGTTGGATGGCAAGCCGAAATTCGATCTCAAGCAATTCAATCCGGCGTATTTTGATCGGTTACGCACGAGAGTCGTCGCGGCAAAAGAGCGAGGCATTTATGTATCCATTATGCTCTTTGAAGGACATGGGTTGCACGCTTCGCTGACCCCCTGGTGCTGGGATGGAAATCCCTTCAATATCCACAACAACGTCAATGGTATCAATGGGGATGCCAACGGGAATGGGAGAGGGATGGAGACGCAAACCTTGCAACTTCCAGAGGTCACTGCCCTTCAAGAAGCCTACATCCGCAAAGTGATCGATACGGTCAATGATTTGGACAGCGTGCTTTATGAGATTGCCAACGAAAGTGGGGCCGACTCGACAGAATGGCAACACCACATAATCAACGTCATCCATGCGTATGAGCGGCCCCTGCCGAAACAACACCCTGTTGGCATGACATTCCAGTGGGCTCAGGAAAACAGGGGCACGAATGCCAATCTGTTTCACAGCCCTGCCGAGTGGATTTCCCCCAATCCGGAAGGCGGGTATCGAGATAATCCGCCCGCCGCAGATGGGAGCAAGGTCATCATTTCTGACACTGACCATCTCTGGGGAATCGGCGGAAATTCTGGATGGGTGTGGAAAAGTTTCTTGAGAGGGCTCAACCCGATTTTCATGGACCCCTATCGGCAGGTGCAGAGACAGGAGACCTCCGCTCCGCAAGCGGGAAAGCAAACGACATGGACAGACCCTCTGCCAGCAACAACGCCGACCTTAGATTCTCGCTGGGATGCCGTCCGAAGAAATATGGGGTACACGCTGACATACGCGAAACGGATGAACCTTGTGGAGGTGGTGCCGCGAAACGATCTGGCTTCGTCGGAATATTGCCTGGCACACCCTGGGGTTGAGTATCTCCTTTACTTACCTGATGGCGGGGTGGTGCGCGTGGACCTTGCCGCCGCGTCAGGACCGCTTTCCGTAGAATGGTTGAATCCGAGTACGGGGGCAACCCTCACCGGAGAAACGACCACCGGTGGCGATCATCGAGAGTTGAAAGCCCCTTTCGATGGCGATGCCGTCCTTTACATCACAGCGTATACGAATTAGACCCATTCCGAATTGAAATACGACATCCCCGTAGTGGCGACTTCAGTCGCTTCAAGAGCGATTGAAATCGCCACTACAGTTTCCGTTAAGTAGGTTATAAATAAATTTCCTGTCACTCTGAGCGAAGCGAAGAATCTCAACGTCAACACCAGCAGAGATCTTTCGCTACGCTCAAGATGACAAAAAGGACAAACTTAACTTTAGACACTTTCGACATTTTAGACACTTGAGTACACTTCTCTTATGACAGGAGGTTCTGCATATCATGACACCTGATATAGCGCTTCAGAAGCGCAACCAATTGGCTACGGACGGTTATTGCGTGGTCGAGGATATCCTCACCGAAGATTTCCTTGATGAGTTGCGACGAGAGTCGGACCGGCTGCTCGACGCTGTGGAACACCCACCCCACTGGAAGTACCAGGGCTCAGACCTTCATGTGAGGGGGAGCGACAATCCAGTGATCGATCGACTGATTCACTGGCAGCCAGCGCAAGACGCATTCAGCACTATGGGACTTGGCGATTTTAAGTCGCATGGAGGGTTCATCATCCTGAGTAAGCCACCGGGCGGGCCGCCCCTCTACTGGCACCAGGACTGGATGGGTTGGAACGACCCGATTAGCACTGCCCCATGGCCGCAATATCTCTTTCTCTCCTACTACCTCGTGGATACCACGGTCGAGAACGGCTGTTTTCAGGTAATTCCCGGCACACACCTGAAGCGCATCCCGTTGCACGACCAGTTGACGCCCGCCCACGAACAGGGGGCGCGTTATGTGGCGGAGACCGACCCGGCCATGTTTTGCGACCACCCTGACGCCATTGATGTGCCGGTGAAGGCGGGGGCACTCGTGATTGGCGAGGGGCGGGTGCTGCACGCCGCAAGAGCCAACCAGAGCAACCGTCGGCGCACGCTGCTGCTGGGCTGGCACAGCCGCCCACTCACGGTCCCTGACTATTGGACCAGCGATGTGCCCGAGGTCATCCGTCGCCGCGACCCAAATGCCCAATACGAACGCACGCGGGTTCCAGGGATATACTTGGCTTGAAGCATCGTTCTCGAGCTATACTTAGTACGGGTATAAATTGCGCTTTTTACCGCTTGCATCTGGAAGAAGTAATACGTAATGCGTAATGCGTAAGAAGAGAAGACAAAAAGAGGCGTTCTTTCTTCTCTTCTCTTAATTACTCCTTTACGCATTACGCATTAATCTTCAATGCCAGATGCCAGATTCAGGATTCAAGAGACAAAAACGTCATTTGTGACCGTCCGTAGTATATACGATGACGATCGATTCTAAACCACAAAGGACTTTCTATGAAAAAAAGAATCTTGCATCATTTCACACTCATTTTACTGATTCTGACGTTTGGCTGTGGCGGCGATGACCTCCCCGATGAGGAGCTGACGGTCACCGGTACGGTGATGAATCCAGACGGGGGACGGGTCAGCGCAGCCACCATCATGATTATCAATGCAAATACCAACAAACAGGTTGCGATTGGCAAAACCGATACACTGGGACGATTTGCCATTCAGATTGGCCCCGGTAACTACATCGCCTATGCAAGGGGAGAGCAGAGAGAGGAAAGGCTGATAACTAAGCTGGAGGGCATGACCCAACCTTTCACGATTGCAGCGGATGGGCTCATACCGCGAATGACGATCCAAATGTATAACATCGTGCGGATTCGGTCAATGTGTGAGCTCCCAGAACAGGAACTGAAAAAGCACGAGGATAAGAAGGGGCTGATTGCGCTTTTCAGCACACAAAAATTTCGGGAACTTGGCATTAAAGAGGGCCAGGTTGTAAAGGTCACCAATCTTTCCTCACAGCAGGATATTGTGGTCTATGCGTTCCCATCCGATAGCATTCTTTGCGAGATGTCCGTTTCTCCGGTGATTGTGCAGAAACTGCTGTCACCTTATGGAAGTCAACAGGAGACGCGGTCTTCGCCGGTTTTCATCTCGGCTGAAGTATCGATTACTGCGCCGGAGCTATTTCGGTAGGCTTCAAGTGTGAGGAGGTGTAAAAAATGATCAACTTGAGTGTGAATGTAAATAAAGTCGCAACGTTAAGAAATGCCAGAGGTGGAGATATTCCGAATGTGATTCAAGCCGCGCACACTTGTATCAAAGCGGGCGCACAGGGGATTACCGTTCATCCGAGGGCAGATGAACGGCACATCAAGCCCCATGATGTTTACGAAATTGCTGAAATGGTCACGGTGGAATATAATATTGAGGGCGACCCCCGACCGGACCTGCTCGACATGGTGTTGAAGGTGCGTCCCACCCAATGCACCCTCGTTCCTGTCATCCCGGGCGAAATCACGAGTCATGCGGGTTGGGATTTGACGAAAGCGGGCGAGAAACTCAGACCCATTATTCAGCGTCTTAAAGATGCAGGGATTCGCGTCAGCCTGTTCAGCGGCACCGACCTGCATCAGATTGAATTGGCAAAGGCAATCAACGCCGATCGGGTTGAATTTTATACTGCCCCGTATGCCGGAGCAAAGTCGGAAGGTGAGATTGAACGTGAGTTTGGCCCGCTCCTCGAAGCCGCTGAAAAGGCTGTCAGTCTAGGGCTAGGCGTCAACGCCGGACACGACCTCAATCTGGCCAACCTGCCACGCTTGCGGAAGTTACCCGGCTTGCAAGAGGTTTCTATCGGTCATGCGCTGATCTCTCACGCGCTCTATGTCGGGCTTGAGCGTGCGGTTAAAGATTACCGTGCGGCATTGGGGCAGGAAGTGTGAGACCATAAATACCTACCTAACTGAGGGCTGGTCATAATTCTCAGGGGAGGCAGTCGTAGCCCAAGTTTCTAACTTGGCCCTGGCGCGAGGGGCCAAGATAGAATCTTGGGCTACAACCCAACCGCAATAAACGATACATTTCATGGGAAGGAATGGAAGGAAAGGAAGGAGGGAAGAAATGCCTTCCTTCTCTTCCTTCCCTTTCTTCCCTTCTTCCTTTCTTCCTGCCCATCGAGCGATTCAAAAAACAAACGTTAATATTGAAAGTGAGCTCAAATACAAAGAGGAGATTAAAATGTCAACGACAACAAACCGTTTTTTAACCGCTGAAAGTGGTGTCGAACACCTCTTGAAGCAGACCCCCCCGCTGCATTTCACCGGAACATCGAAGGAGGCGTGGCGGGAGTGGCGGAAAGCCTTTCGGCGCAATTTAGTCCGCAATCTGGGGCCAAAACCTGAAGCCATCCCGCTGGAGGTCGAAGTGCTGGAGCGGACGAAGATGGATGGATACACCCGCGAAAAACTGATTTTCAATCCTGACCCCTTCTCTTCGATTCCGGCTTATGTCCTGATTCCCGATGAAGCAAGCCGTGACAATCCGCGCCCGGCGGTGCTCTGTGCGCATGGACACGGCGCAGGGAAGGACCCGCTGGTCGGATTGGGAGCGGATTATCAGAAACAGTTCGCCGTCGAGTTGGCTCGACTGGGGTTCATCACCATCGCCCCCGATTGGCGATGCTTCGGCGAGCGCAAAGATCGGGATGAATGGGTACGCCGCCCCGGACGTGATGGTTGCGATCTCGCCTACCTCGCCTACGGTTACTTCGGGTATCAACTCCTGCAGCTCGACATCTGCGATGCCCAACGGTGCCTGGACTATCTGCAATCCCGACCCGATGTGGACGGAAAGCGTCTTGGGTGTATGGGCTGTTCCTTCGGCGGAACAATGACCACTTATGTCTCGGTGCTGGATGGGCGCATCAAGGCGGCCATTATTGTCTGCTACCTCAGCACGTTGACGGATGCCCTCAACGATCGCGGACGTGGGAATACCTGCGGTTCGCAGTTCATGTTTGGGTTGCGGCAACACGGCGAGGTATCGGACGTTGCAGGCTTAATCGCTCCTCGCCCCTGCATGGTGCAGATTGCCTCCAATGACACCTGTTTTATTGAGGCGGATGCCAAAAGCGCGTTCCGTCATCTGGAACAGATTTATGCTGCAGCCGGCAGTGGAGATAACCTCGAACTGGATTATTTTGAAGGGGGCCACGAGGTTGATCTTGAGCCTGCCATCGCGTTCTTCAAGAAGCATTTGAGGTTCGGCGTAAATCCCATCCATCAGCCCTATTCCCTTCGATAAGGCAACGCCAGCGCCGCCGGTGGTTTGGCGTGGCCGACAAATCCAGCCAGAACGAGGAGCGTCAGCACGTAAGGCAGCATGAGGAAGAATTGGTAAGGGATAAAACCGAGGTCTGGAATCGCTTGCAACCGGTCCGGCAGGGCGTTGCCGAGTCCAAATAAGATCGCGGCACCGCAGGCTTTGACGGGGTGCCATTTGCCGAAGATGACGATTGAGAGGGCAATAAAGCCGCGCCCCGCCGTCATCTCCGTGCTGAAGTACGGGACATCCGCGAGTGAGAGATACCCACCGGCAAGCCCCGCCATAAACCCTCCGAAAAGCACGCATGTCGCCTGCAACCTGTGTACGCGGATGCCGGCAGTGTCCGCCGCCTTCGGGTGTTCGCCGCAGGCTTGGATGGCGAGTCCGTGATGGGTGTGAAACAGATAAAAGTTGACGAGGGGAACGGCGAGAAAAACGGCATAGACGAAGATATTATGCTGAAAGAAGGCGAGGCCGACAAACGGGATTTTTGACAACAATGGGATATGAATGGGCTGGAAGATGGCAACCTTGAGGGCGTCCCCTGTCACACCGAAGATTCGGCGGTATAACACCTCGACCAGTCCGAAAGCCAACAGGTTGATGCCTGTGCCCGTCACGACCTGGTCTGTTTTGAGCCACAGAATCAACGTCGCAAACAGGGCAGCCAGAAGCATTCCACTCAAGGCACCGAGCAGAATACCCATCCACGGCGCAAGTCCCACCGCCACGTTTTGCATGTAGAGTGACCCTAGCCATCCGATAAAGGTGCTAAAAATCATGATGCCTTCAAGCCCGATGTTGATTACTCCGGCTCTCTCGGCGATAATCTCTCCGAGGGCGACGATCAAAAGTGGCGTTGCCTGGCGAATGGTGGCGGCTAAAATTTGTTCGAGCATAGCTCCTTCCTCACGGTTGTCCACCTCCGTTTATGACAGCCAGTGAAACAACTTATACATTATCCCCAGGCAACCACCCCACTTCGATCCGTTCGATGAGCAAGGTATCATACCATTTGTAGTTTCAGATGATACGATTCGTGAAACGTGAAACGTAAAAAGAATCACGCTTCACGTTTCACGTTTCACGCCGTATTCTGTATCGGCTCATTTCTAACTCAAAATGGTATAATTTCTCCACGAAATATTTCAAGGTGATATGTGGCGGTGTGATGACTATTATATTCTGCATATCGGTTCCACTCTACGGTTTAATCACTTTTCAGGGAGTGAGCAAGGCATCAAAGTCAGTTTCCGTCTGAATTTCGGGGTTGAACGTTAACAGCCCCTCTGCCTGGGCTGCCTTTAGCAAACGTTGATCGGAAGCGACCAGCACAAGGTTGTTGCCGTCAGTGCGAAGTTGGGAAGCGAGGTCTAAGGCGGAGCGCAAGATGATGGCATCGGTCGCATTGATGGAATGGGCTTCGATGAGTGACAAAGCGGCTGTCACCAGCGTGTTGTCTGCTATGTTCTTGCGAAGGCCCGGCGCAGAGACGATCTCCGCACCAAAGTCAAGAAGGGCTTGAGAGAATGCTGTGACAGAGAGACGGTTAGCATTCTTCTTGCGTACCAACAGAGACACGACCTCCCCTATACCGACGTTGAAGACATTGAGTCTATCTAGCGTTACCGTTGCAAAGAGATGATTGACGACTGACGTACCCACCTCTGGCGCATAGCGTTTTGCCAGCGCACTGGCATCCATGTAAAAGAATATTACCTTCACTCCTCTCGCATCTCAATGATGCTTCGACTGAACTCGTTATCTTCAGGTTTGATACCGCAGGCGGCGATCATCTCCTGCACCTTCTCTGCACCAATGGGTTCACCTTTGATGCCCATCTGTTCCATTGCCTTGGCCCAGCCCGCTGCTATCTCTGCTTGATGCAACTTTGCCTCACGCAGCAGGCGAGCCCCACGTTCAGCGGGCGTCTCCTCGTGGGGCACTTTCTCCACCAGCTGCCGCAAACGGGCGATTTCTTGCTCGACCTGTGTGAGCCGTTTTTCCGGTTCCGAAAGTGTCACTGCCATTGGAATTCACCTCCATTCTGCTTTCTGGTTCAGAGACTTCCGAAGTCTCAGAGACTTCCGAAGTCTCAAAGACTTCGGAAGTCTGTCGCTACCCCTTCTTCCGCCGCCGATGAGCAACGACCAGCCCAACAAGACCCACCCCCAATAGCACCAGTGTGCTCGGCTCCGGGATAGGAGTTGGGTGCAGGTCGGCGAGCCACGCCTCTTCCTGACCGCTTGGGTTAATTCCGGTTCCAGCAATGACCAGTTTGTCAGAGGAGATACCACGCGCCTGCGTCAGCGTCCAGCCTGTCAGGTCCAAACCTAAGTCGTTCACCAACACGGTCTGTAGACTGCGCATCCCGTGGCTTGCATCCTAGATGAACGCCTCCTGTCCCGCAGCCGAATTGCCCAGGCCCAAGACCACCGACCCGTCCGCCGAGACATCCGAGGCTCCGCTGAAGAAGCCTCCGCCCGGCAAATCACCCAGGCCCATGAAAAATGGCCCCGCGGCGGCAGGACGCGCCAGCACCACTCCCAGCACAACGGTGATACAGCATGTTGCCAACACTAACTTTTTCATAGAGGTTTCCTCCTATTGATAGTATGGGGTCAGCCCACAACCATCAGTCATCGTCAATGAATTCATGAGGTTGCATTGACTCGTTTTGACTCACTTGCGCTGACCACTGACAGTCATTTTGCCTATTTTCAATGTTGCATTTGATTCTATCACCTTTTCTCTGCGGTGTCAACTTCTAATATTAATTCGCATTCCATAATACAACAAACTTGTAGGCCAAGGTTTCGACAGGCTCAACCCGGCGGATTCTATCTTGGCCTTGTTTTGATGCCGACTTAGAAAGTTGGGCTACAAGAGCGTTTCAATTTGAATTTACCAAAGTCAAACTCACTTTAGGCACTTTAGACTCACGTTAGCACACTTTATTACTTTACTGCGGCTTTATATTGTCGATGTGGAATCACAATGCTGATTCCAATGGGGAAGTAAGGTGACAACCAACCCCCATCGTCGACCGCGATCCCAAGTTGCATATATTCTGGATTCGACGACAATAGGGTCACTTCGACGTTGATTAATTGTCCCTCGAACATTCTTTCAAACGTTAAGGGGAGATTCGCGCCCCTCCAGTAATCGTAGGGTTTCTGCTCAAGTTCGGAAGCGATCTCACGCGCATATTTTTTAAGAACGGACCTTTTCATTGTCAAGAGACGAATGGGTAACACCTCCTCTTCCACCTCGGAACTGATAGCATGGGCCGTAGGGAAAGCGAAAATTAACAAAAGTCGAGCCCGGACGCCCCTTAATCCAACAGATGAGCTGGATATGTTTCATCCAACACCACCTCCACGGCGGTATCCCCCACCGAGGGTATTTGAACCGGTGATGGGGGCCGTGTCTTTCCATCTTACAGCGAATTTTCCCACCGGTTCTAACAACTCTTAGAACCGTATCTATCACTGCATCAATACCTTCCCTTGTCAATTGAATTGCAGCCTCTCTGAGGGGCAAAGTCCCTAAGGAATGGGAATGAAACAACTTGCTCATTTTCAACGTTGTTTTTGATTCTACCATCTTTCCGCTGTGATGTCAAACTTTAACTGGACCATAGAAATTTGCAAATGGACTCATAGGAGGCTTCCAATTGAAGAAACGGAAGAAAATCAATTTCCTCATTTCCTCCCATCCTTCCATTCTTCCTTTCCTTTCCTTCCTTCCCTTCTGATGAACGAGCGAGCCGTCCGCTCTCCTTCCTTCCATTCCCCCCCTCACTCTTCCACTCCTCCATCTCTCCCCTTTCCCCTTGTCCGCTTGTCTCCTCTCGCTTCATACATGCTGAAGCCCAAAACCAGAAGCAGCACTGTCGCTTGTGTCACCCACGTCAATTTGGAGGGGACTTGCGCAACCATCTGCATCTCCTCAGAACCCGCTTGCAAGGAACCAAATAGGGTTGCCGAAAAGATGACACCGATCGGGTGAAGCCGTCCAAGCAACGCAACGGCGATCGCCGTATAGCCGTAGCCGGGCGCGTTCTGATACAGTCGATGCGGACTCAGCCCGGTCAACTCGATGGTCCCGGCTAATCCCGCCAGCCCGCCGCTAATCAACATGGCGAGGATGATGTTTCGAGAGACACTAATTCCTGCGACTCGCGCCGCAACTGGATTCTGTCCGACAGCGCGGACTTGATAGCCAACCGTTGTGCGAAACAAAAGCCAGTACAAACAAACACTGATGATAAGGGCGAGGATAATTCCGAGATGAAATCGGTTGGAAGGTATCCACGATTTCGGAAGTAAGTGTGGCAACAGGGCGTTTGTGGCAAGTCGTTCGCTCTGTTGATAGGAGTGGGTGGCTTCTTGAAGGGGGCCTCTATCGACAGCGTAACGCACCAGTTCAAGCGCGATAAAGTTGAGCATAATGGTGCCGATCACTTCTTGAACGCCGCGATAGGCCTTGAGCAAGCCCGCGATTGCCGCCCACACTCCGCCACCGACGAATCCAGCCGTAAGAATCAGGGGGATAAAAAAGAGGGGCGGTAGGCGGGTGATCGATGTTCCGAGCCAAGTCGCGATGAGCGTACCGATGAGATACTGTCCTTCAGCGCCAATGTTCCACACGCCACACCGAAACGCGAACGCGACAGCTAACCCTGTCAGAAGTAACGGACAGGTTTTCACGAATGTTTCTGTCACCTGCCGTGCGCCTCCAAACGCGCCTTGATACATGGCGGCAAAGGCTTGGATCGGACGGTAGCCGCACACAAGCATGATGAGCGCGTTGATCAGCAGGGCGAAGAGGATAATGAGGATTGGAAAAAGAATCTGGGTTGGTTTGATGCGCAATTCGTCATTCTACAATTGTAAAGCGGGCCCTAGTACACTGTGAAATAAGTTTTGCCTGTAGCCGAATTCGCCAGAATTCGGGGACATGCATCCGCCCGAACTTTTGCAAGTTCGGCTACCCTTTAGAATTTATTTCACGGTGTACCTAGTCCGAATTTAAGAAATGAACCACTCAGTTGATATGAGGTCTCAAGTCCCTATTGAAAGCTCTTTATTGCCTCCTCCTCATCGTCATATCGATCAAAAATCGTGACCAATTTGGCCATAACGATGAGGCTCTTGATGTTTCCACCTAACTTGAGTAAGGCGATGCGGCCCCCCTTTCGCTGCACCGATGTGTAGGCAGCGACAATGACACCGAGTCCGGAGCTATCCACCATGCGAACTTTTTCTAGATTCAACAGTAGCTTCACGTTGCCCCCTTCAGCAGCGGTAATCTGTTCATCAATGATGTGCTTGAGGGCTAAACTATCGGATCCGATGATTCTGCCATCAATATCCAATAGGGTGATGCCTTCTTTTTTACGAATATTTACATTCACTGAATGCCTCCTTTATTTAGCAAACGTGAGTTGGAGTTACATCACTCGACCATCGACCATCGTTAACAAGGGTCAATTGCTTTACGCATTACGCATTACGCATTACGTTAGCGGTTTGTATTTCACCATTGTGACGATTGTGCCTGATGCTTCATAAGTTACTTTGTCCATACACGCTTCCATCAGAAAAATCCCTCTTCCGCTGCTCTTTAAGAGATTGACCGGATCCAGGGGATCCGCAACGGTTTCACGCTCAAAACCGATTCCCTCATCTTGGATGACAACCGTTAGCCGGTCTTGATTAATGATAAACTCAAAGGAGGCCCGTTTATTGGCATCCTCCTTATTCCCATGTTTAATGGCATTTGTTCCTGCCTCAATCACTGCCAAATTGACCTGCTCGCTCGTTTCCGCGTCGAATCCCATCTCCCTCAGAATTTCAGAGATGATTGCGTCAAGCAAATAAACGAGGCGCATTGAACTGGGTATATCAAGACGAATGACTTGTTCGGTTGTCTTCTGTCCCACCTTGTTTCTCCTTCCTATATCAGGTATCATAAAACTTCATTGAATTTTGCATAAAGTTGTGTAAAACTGTAAAACGAAGGGACTTTTAGAGGGCTGTGTTCCAATAATTGATGGTTCGACTTTTCTCTAATAACTGACACTTCTTTGGAGAAGAAGCATAAGGCTCGCCTTTGACTCGTTGAAAAGCCAGCATTCCTGTACTATAGATGGAGTTGACCTGTTTGACAAATCCTTTCACTTTTACAATATCACCTTTGTGGAAACCGAAAAGGCTCTCATTTTTTTGATATTTGACCCTTCCTTTTCCTTTTTGCATCAGGACATAATATTTTTGCCGCACTTGTCTGGGGCGAAAGGTAATGAAATAAAGATTTTCGGTTTGTGGGGAGATCTCTTTTCCCTTTTTAAGACATGCAACACAAACGGCATCAACCCAATGTTCCTTTTCATAACCCAACGCTTTTCTGAAAAAAGCGGTTTGATAACCAAACACTTTTTCAATGGGTGCCATTTTTTCTAACTCGGCCGCCATTTTTGTTTTTCCCTGCATGGTTAATTGGGAAAGCCGATCTATCTTTCCACTCATTCCTATGACAACTTCCCCATTTTGACGTCTGACTTCACCCGATTTTCCCTCATCATGGATTTTACGATGACATTTCTGACAGACCGTAATCAGATTATAAATCGAATCCTTACCCCCATCTTCTCTCCAGATGATATGATGGGCATGCAAGGAGAGGTTTTTCGCATGGCAACATTGACAAGTAAACTGATCTCTGATTAAGGTGGCTAACCTTAAATTTTCGTCGAGCCGATTCGATTCTTGATACTGAAAATGGATTAAGTTTTCATCAGATAAACGACGAATATCAACGAGGACGTCCTCGACAACAAAAAGAGAAATGGGCAAAGGAATACGTTGAACAACCCTGATGACTTCAAAAATATGGGTTTCAATCGTCGGCGGAAGCCGATCCGTCCGTCTTGATTTGGCTCGATTCGCAAACCGTTTCTTTCGATACCAGCGTCGGGCTCTCCTTTGCCTTCGGCATTGGCGTCTTTGGTTCATCCGGTCTTTGACATTCCCTCGATGTTTGAGATTGGCGGCAAAAAGCACTTTTTCATTTCCGATGCAGGCAATGCCTGTTTGCTTTGCCCCTTTGTCAATCCCACAGGTGACCTCCTGGACATTGGCTTCACAATCCCACAACAGTTGAATCGTAAAGGGTTTGAGTTTTTTGACCTTTGCAATGCCTCGCTTCAGAAGATGTTTCGCTTTAGCCGGTTTACAAGGCATCAGTGGACTTCCGTCTTGATTTAAAACGTAGACTAACATGATGGATTTAATCCCCCGTTAGTTAGGTGAGGTGCTCCTTGAGGTTGATAAAGAAGGTTTTGACACCGACGACACCCACCTTTCGGCTACCCTTAATCGCCGGCCACAGAGCAGCGGACTGGAACAACATCCACAGGTGTGATTCACTTCTCTATCTGCTGCATATCAATGAAAATGAATATGCCCTCTGTTAGCTCCATGAACCGATAAAACCGATATTGTGCAGTTTTATGCAGTTTTTAGGAACTATCAGGGTTTGACTTTTATAACCACGATTGTAAGATCATCATTCCAATGATGGGTTGGACCCACATCCGTTGTTCCAATAAAATTCAAAAGATCCGTTTCAATCGCCCGGCAAATCATCTCAGCGGACAAATGTATGCTAGACTGAAAGATTTGCGCCAGCTTTCGTTCCTCGTAAAATGTCGCATCGGACTCGCGCTCTGTTTCCGTAACTCCATCCGTATATAAAAGAATTGCATCGCCGGGGTCGAGCGAAATGGTCCCGGATTCAAACGCTGCAAAATTGAAGCTACCTAATATCATCCCGCCAACTGTCAATGGGGTGATGACCGATTCTTCACTCTGTTCACCCCCCCCCCCGCCCGCTCCCCCCCGCCCGCGGGGGGGACCAATGGCATCCCCTTGTTCCCCCCCGTGGACGGGGGGGTGGGGGACGAGGGATAATCCGTTGTTCCCCCCCGTGGACGGGGGGGGATGGACATTTCGCAAATGTAATGGATAACAGTGCCCCGCATTTGAATAAGTAAAGGTCATCGACCTCGAATCTAAAATGCCGTAGACCATCGTTGCAAAAAGCTCCGGGTCGGTATCAATGGCGAGGAGGTCATTAATCCGCTTGAGGACTGACCCCGGCGAAGACTCTTCACGGCAAACGAGCCGCAAAGCGGTCCGGATCATCACCATCAGTAAAGCGGCGGGAATACCTTTGCCGCGCACATCTGCGATGGTGACTCCCAAACGACCCGCTTCGCTGCCCAAAGGAATAAAGTCGTAGAAATCCCCCGAAACTGCCATTGAACTTCGGAGCAAGCCGGCAATATCAAACCCAGGAAGGTCAGGAGCGCCTTGAGGTAACAACTTTTGCTGAATCATCGTTGCGGTTTGAAGATGTGAGGCTAACTGTTCAATGCCTGTTTCCGTGAACCAATCCCCCATCGCTCCAA
Organism: uncultured bacterium; assembly: GCA_964577695.1. GTDB lineage: Bacteria > Poribacteria > WGA-4E > WGA-4E > PCPOR2b > CAZOAL01. The sequence continues at coordinate 31,723 of CAZOAL010000021.1, forward strand.
TCAGCGGATTGATATATTTCGTCGGGCGTGTCCGTCCAAGAACCGATTCAATGCGCGCCGTCAGCTCTTTGAGGTCAAACGGCTTGGTGATGTAATCATCTGCGCCTGCATTCAGACCTTGAACCTTTTCATGGGTTTGCGCCCGCGCTGTCAGCATGATGACAGGGATGGTGCGAGTCTGCGAATCCGCTTTGAGTTTTTCCATGACCTCAAATCCCCCCATCCCCGGCATCATGAGATCCAGCAGAATAAGATCCGGCGAATGCGCCCTGGCTTGTTCCAGGGCGTCAGGGCCATTGCTTGCAGTCACCACATCAAATCCATCGGCAGTCAGGCTCATCTGAACTAAATCGAGGATATCGATATCATCATCCACGGCTAAGATGGTTTCAGCCATTTATGTGTCTCCTCCTCTTTGAATGCCGTGGTCATGACGGAGGTGGTCGATGAAATTCTGGTTCAGTTGTTTGATTTCTAAAGTCATGACATCCACGTTTCACCCTTCGGCTTCGCTCAGGGCAAGCTTATTACGCATTACGCATTACGCATCACGTTTCACGCATCAGAGCAACTGAGCTGATTTTCCAGTCAACGGCAATACGAACTGGAAATTGCTCCCTCTTCCCTGGTCGCCATCGTCAATCCACAAGGTGCCGCCATACTCCTCAATAATGCTTTTCGTGATGGATAGGCCCAGACCTGAACCCCCTTGCTGACGTGTATAAATATCGCTGAGTTGATAAAACTTGTCGAACACTTTTTGACGCTCTTCTACTGGAATGCCTGGACCTGTATCAATGACTTCAACATGCAGGAGATTCCCATCCGCTTTAATCTTAACCACCACTTCCCCTTTCTCAGGCGTAAACTTGATTGCATTGCCTATCAGATTTGTGAAGACTTGCCCCATGCGCTCTTCATCTCCCATAATCTTCGGCAGGGACGATGAGGTGCTCGCCGAACCTTCGGGGGCAACGAGGCTCAACTGAATCGACTTCGCGTCAGCTTGTGGACGAATCTCATCAATTCGCTGTTTCGCAATTTCCAGGAGTGAAATCGGTTCCTGTTTCATTTGTATCCGCCCGGATTCAATCCGCGAAATATCAAGCAAGTCCGTAATGAGCGCCGCAAGTCGCTTCGATTGGCGTTGAACACGCGTGAGGCTGTCCAGTTGTTTTTCGTTAATCGCCCCCGCCTTGCCGTCTAAGATAAGCGAGACGAAACCGATGATGGATGTCAGCGGCGTGCGCAACTCATGAGAAACGAGCGAGATAAAATCCGACTTCATCTGATCGATCTCTTTCTCACGAGTAATATCCAGAAAAACATAGACCGTTCCGAGCGCAAAACCATCTTCACCAAGGAATGGACTTGCAACGACTCTCAGAACTGATTTTTCACCTCCGTTCCGTGAGTCTTCGACCTGATGCGTCAAGGTCACTTCAGATGTGACCGTTTTATTCAGGGCGATCTGTAACTGACTTTCTCTGAAGATTGTGGTTAATTTTGGTTCCTGGATAATTCGGGTGAAATCTTCACCGATCTGGTTGGAACGGACGTTCAGCAGATATTCCGCCGCAGGATTGATGTGAAGCACACGATTGTTCTGATCGACCAGAATCAACCCTTCCGCGAGACTATTCACAATGGCAGTCATCTTCTTCTCTTCTTTGGTCAATTTTTCGACTGCATTTTTGAGATTTCGCCGCATGGCATTGAATTCTTCCGCCAGCATCCCGACCTCATTGCGGCTCGTAACAGGGATTTCCTGATCGAACTCTCCATGCCCGATCGCCCGCGCGGCGCTTGCCACCTGCATAATTGGCGTTACAATGCGTTTCGAGACAACCAACGCAATGGGAATGACAACTAGACATGAGATCAGGGTGAACGTCAGGATGCGGTTAGTGAGTTTTGTCACCTCTTGAAAAGCTACCGATGCCGGTTGTGAAACTAAAACTGCCCAGTTTCTAAAGTTCTGCTTCCCTACGCTCTCCTGCGAGTAGACATTCAGTTGCCCTGACTCTTTTCTGATAACATAAGTCGGTTTATGATTTTCGGTGACTCGCCACCAACTGTCTTTCTTGATCATTGAAAGCGTGGCATTTTGAGAAAGGGCGAGCCCCTGATTTTGAAACTCCCGCCGCAAATCCTTCGAGGGGCTGTTGCTATTGTCCAATTCGCTTTGGAATTCTAACCCCAGGCTAAACAGTAATTTCTTCGAGTGGGGGGTTCGTGCCCACCCATAAACCATTTTTTCGCCCCGTATATCGACTTCATCTCCCCTTTTATAGCCATGATAGATACTATCGGCTTTGATGGCATTGATGGCTGCGATGGCGGCATCACTCATTTCAATGGGCGCGTGAAAATTATATCCACTGTCCGGGGCGGCGGCAATTACCTTTCCCGACTTATCGATAATATAAATTTCGATCCCTTTAATAATCTCATCCTCTTCGAGGGTGGGCTTGACAAGTTCAGACAGTTCAGGCAGATTGATGATAACCCTGAGTACGCCAACGACTGTGGATGTTGGCGAATCATCACTCCGAATTGGCAAAGCGACTGGCAGATAGTGTCGATGTTTTTCCGGAGCATATTGAATATCATCAATGAAATCATATCCATACCCATTGTGATAAGCCTTGTGCCACCAGGGCGCATCAATTCGTTGAAAGTACAAACTCATATCACTGGCCTGAATCACTTGCCCATAAGAATTGGTAATGATAATCTGACTATCTGGGCCCGCGTGCTCTTCAAACTGCCTGACATCTCGCTCCAATGCCAAACGTGGCGGTTGCCTGCCACTGTTTCGATTGGTCTCGGCAACTGTTCGACGAATGGTCTTTATCTGGGTTCTAATGGCATCCAACCGACCCAGAACACTGCGATCGGCTCGATCCATTTTATCCTTAGCCAGTTGAACCAAACTTTTGCCAATGGTGTTCTCAAGCGCGGTCACCCCAAATAGATAAGCCAAAGCAGAAACAACAAGCAAGGGGATGAGCGAAACCAGCAGAAAGAGCAGGACCAGTTGCCCACGCAAACCCATTTTGAGAGGAAGATGTTTCATTTTTAGTCTTAGGTGTCAGGTGTTATACCAATTCGATTCAAAACCAAGCATTATCAAATTCAGGATGCAAGTTGAGCGAAGCGAAATCCCGCAAAGCGGGGATGCCAGATACAAATGAATCCTGAATCTTGAATCTTGTATTGGGGTAATGCGCCGTTTTCATTTAGAAATGGTATTAGGTGTTAGCTAAGTCCTGACACCTAACACCTCCTTTCGCACTAATCAAAAGCGGCTGTTGCTGATTCTTCATCTGGATAAATTTCAAGAAGGGTGTTGAGCCGAGTCACCTGCAAGACATTCATGACAGATTTTTGCGGGTTCAGCAAGACAAGCTTTCCATCTATCTTCTTAAGGGACTGCAAGGTGGCTATAATGGTTCCGAGCGCGGAACTATCGAGCAGCGGAACGCCAGTTAAGTCTAAAATCAGACGCCCTCCGCTCTGTTCAATCTGTTTATCCATTTCACGCTTCAGCGCAATAACGGTATTCCCAATGATTTTACCATCAATTCGGAGAATCGGAATGTTGTACTTACTGATGTTTGTCTCAAACATCTAATCAAGCTCCTTCATTCTTCGTATAGCGACATAAGTACGATCTAGCTCGGCAATATGGCTATGGGTAATGGATTCAACTTTACCGCCAAGCGATTGCAATTGAGGAGTCGCTGCCTGTATTTCAACTTGTACACGACACGATTTATAAGCAATCCATGTTCCGTTGGATTTCAGCAGTGGGATGCAGTAAGCCACCGAATCTTCTAAAGAAGCAATATAACGTGTTAAGACCCAGTCATAAGCGTATGTATGTTGGACTTGCCTGGCATATTCTTCAGCCCGTTGCGCAATGATGCGAACTTCGGTCAACGGACGCACAAGGCTCATTGATAGAACCTGTCCTGAGCCTGCCGAAGGATCAGAGTTGCTCTTGACAAGGCGCGGGTTGAGTTGAGAAACAAGAAACCGTAAAAAACTCACCTTCTTGAAAGAAGATTCCACCAGGACTAACTGAATGTCCGGAATGTAAATTTTAATCGGGATACCGGGAAAACCCGCTCCCGTCCCAATATCAATCACGGAATCTCCTGGCTTGATGGAAAAGTGGTGAAGCACACCCAGCGAGTCAAGAAAATGCTTCACAATAATTTCCCGGTCATCTCGAATCGACGTCAAGTTTATCCGTGAGTTCCAGCGTTTCAGTTCAGCCCAGTACGCGACAAATTGATCTATTTGTAAATCCGTCAGCGGAAAGCCATGCTGGAAAAGGGTTTGTTTGAGCAATTGGCGAAATTCGTTGGCATTCACAGGATTCCTTCAGATTATCCTGATGCAGACGCACCCTCAGAATAGGCGTCAGTATATCTCATGCAAATTTGCGTAATCTCTTTTCGAGTACGGTCATCAAACCATTCAAGCCGTTGATTGAGGCCGCGCATTGCGATACGAAAAGCCTGCGCATCCTGATGGTCAGGAAAGTGGTCTCCAAATGTCTCGACGATTCCAAGCATTGCCCAAACATTGTCTGGATGCAGTTCGAGCGCACGCTTGTAGAACGACAACCCACACTCATCGCCATCGCCAAGCGACGGCATGATGCGAACCAGCGTTCCCATCCAGGTGTATGCGTCTGCTCTGATGGGTGGAATTTGATTGGGGTCTGCGGCAATCCCTTCAAAAAAACAGAAAGCACTGTCGTATTCGCCGCGTTCAACCAGTTCCTCTCCAATTTCAAAGTCTGTTTGTTTCATCGGACACCACCGTTATGGACAGGTGTTAAGAGCCAGAATTTCACTCCTTACCAGATGCGTCGTAAGTCCAGCACAAAACCAGGGAGAACCGGGGCACCCGAAATGGTTTCGGGGTTCTCCAGGCAACGGGCTTCGGCCGAGGGACGATAGATGTAGACCTTCTTCTCCTGTGGGTCGATGAGCCAGCCGAGCTGGGCACCGTTGGCGATGTACTCTCGCATTTTCTCCTGAAGCTTATCCAACGCATCGGTCCATGAGCGAAGTTCGACGACAAAGTCTGGACACAGAGGAGGAAACTTTTTCCTTTCTTCTTCAGTCAAGGTCTCCCAACGTGAGCGTTTAATCCATGCCAAATCAGGCGAGCGTTTTGCACCGTTTGGCAATGTAAATCCCGTTGAGGAATCAAATCCAATCCCTGTTCCATTTGCTTCGACCCAATTGCCGAAAAGCGTGGTTAGGCTAAAATTCCGCTTTCCAGTTTCCCCACCCGTCGGTGGCATAATCACGACCTCCCCTTCGCTAGTGCGTTCAATGCGCCAATCCCGGTTTGCCTGGCAAAACTCAAAAAATTCGTGGTCGCTCATCTTCTGCAAGGTCGGTCCAAGGTGCAAGATGAGGTGTTGAGTCTCAGTGATTACCCCTGTGCGCATGGGTTTCCTGCCTTTCTGGTTTCGGAGAACATTCCATAGCTTTGTCTGGCAGCTCAAATATGCAACAACGAAGGTTGGCTTCGACGTTATGAAGATTCAGCGAGCATTGCCGTCACTGCGTGTTTCAGCCCCGGAACATCGCGCTGAATAATTGTCCAGACTTGCTCCATATCAATGCCCAGATAATTGTGGACTAAAATATTGCGGAACGCCACAATCTGTCGCCATTCAATCTCCGGATGTACTGCTTTCACTGCATCCGAGAGCCGTTGGGTGGACTCGGCCATCGTTTGGAGATTGCGTAACGTCGCATCTTGGAGTGTATGTAACGCTAAAAATGCCTCCCGCCCGGCCGCTATGTGTTCCTCAATTCGGCGGATGCATTCCGAAATATGACGGAGGTAGGTTGTGTCATCTTTCATAGGGGACGCGCCTCCCCAAGCACATTGTCGCGGAGGTCCGGGCGGAGAGCACGTTCAGTCACGATATCGACGCGCCGGTCTAGTAAGGCCTCAAGGTCAAGGATAAGACCCGCGGGAAACCACGCGCTGGTGACCGGGCCAGTTTCAACCAGCAGATCCACATCGCTCTCGGGTGTCGCATCTCCGCGTGCAACGGACCCAAACACGCGGATATCTACCACCCCGTGGCGGGCAGCAATTCGCTGAATGTCATCTCGTTTTTCTCGCAATAATTGATTTATGGTCATACTGTTCACCCATTGGATCGCGCCTTGTGTCCTGACAGAACTGTACATCTCATAGATGGCTAACTGCACACCAAAACCCGTCGTAACCCCAAAAACGTTCAAAAAACCGCAACTCCCCGTGCTCGTCCGATCTATCGGACCGTCAACGGCAACGGCGGGTTAGGTTGATGCAGATCTACGCAGTGCCATCGCAGACCGACTTATATCTTCTACACCTCTTCCATCCCACAGTTGACGTTGCCACTTTGTGTAATCAAAAGGCTCACGCATAATCAGACTAATGAATTTTTCGGCATTTACCTCACCTAAAGCATCTGTGAGTGCCTTGACGCCAATCGTTTTGATTTCTGTATCGGTTATCATAATTCGACCTCCCGTACAAAAGCGGTGGGATCTACGACCACTATCTCATGAGAATTCTTCTATTGATGGTATCCTTGTTCCAACTACCCCACAAATAACTTATATATGGTGTAAGCAAAAATAAGAAGAAACGGAATAGCCAGCAATATGGGAACATACCGTTCGACATGAGTCAACTGAAGATACTTCCTTGCATCTTTCTCCCGTCCGAGAATATCCCACTCTTTAGCGTAGGGTGGGAATGGCAACTGTTGCTCAATCTCGTGGATGACTTTGAACTTCCCAGAGTTCAATTGTCTGTAAGACTGGATGTTGACAAGCCACACGTAGCAAAGTAGAAAGCCCAAGATGGTTATGGCAATGTACGCGGCATTCTGAACATCACCAAAGGGCTTTCCTTCACCTGTCAGTGACAGAAACACAAGCAACGCAGAAAGCACGGAGATGAAGAACGCATTTGCCTGTGCTCGTCTGTTGCTTACATTATCTGCCATTTGCACATAGAGTTTGTATTCCTCTATGAGATGGTCGGTGAATTTGTCGCCGTATTCTTCTTTGTTCATAGAGCATGTTTCCTAATTGCTGAGATAATGGACGATGTGTTCCACCCGACCATCTCTTTTACAACGTTTTGAACTTCTTGTGGAGTTCTTTCCTGTCCCCAGGGAACGATACCCACGATGGGTTTCTTCTTCTCCACCGCTATGTCAATTTCTTTCTGTATCCACTTACGATGAGTAACGTACATCCCAGCAAGGATTAGAACAATGTTCGTCGGTGAAATCTGTCTACGCAATGCCGCTTCGAGTTCCGCGTTAGTTGCTGTGTCAAGCGCATCATGCTTAGGCACACTGTAGTTTCGCCATGTGAAGTTAGGTGCCTCGTCCAACATTCTCTCTAGCCGGTAGTAGTCAGCGTTGTAAGTCCAAGCGTGACTGATAAAGACAGCATAAGATTTAAGCTCTGGCATCGTAAATATTTCCTTTCTTTTTTGTGTCTTGTTGATATTTTGGTTATTTTCCAACTACGCCTGCTCTACCTGTTCCAACTGAACAGTCCTGCTAACGAAGTTGACTTGCAAACAGTATTCTCGTAACAAGTGGGTTCCGATTAGAATTTGAGGCCCAGAAACAAAAGTCGCTTCTGCTTCAACCGTTTTGCTGTCAAACGGAAATTCGACCAGGTATGCGTCTTCTTCGATGATTTGACCGCCACCCAAAGTGGAAATCACTCGGCCAACATACCGAGCGCTTAACGAATCGCGTAAGTCCTCCGGCAATTCCAGATCGCCGTTGAAACCCGTGTCAATAATAGCAAGCCAGTCTTGACCAGCAATCGACACTGTGATTGTCGGCACACCATCGGACAAAACGGTTCCTCGAATCACCGACGACCTCCCTTGCGGAAATAGGTTTGCGAGCCGATCCGTTCAAAAAAGAGAGGAGACTTCAAACCTTCGGTGTCTCTTTGGATGACAATCTCTCGAATCGACTCGCCAAACCAAATGCGTCCACTTTGGGGGTCAATCCCTGCTGTTTGCCCCATTCGATCCGAGAGATTGTGTTGCTGCTGGTATTCTGTCCAGATTTGCTTTGCCTTGGCCGAATCGGCTTTTCTCCAATTGGAAAGGGCCATAATCAAATCATCTCCCCCATTTCCTCTGTCCCCCTTCGCTTACGTTGCTGAAGCCAGACCATGAGGATGGAGATATCCGCCGGCGAAACGCCAGGCACCCGCGACGCTTGACCGATGGACGTTGGGCGAATCTTGGTGAGTTTCTCACGCGCCTCCGTTTTTAAGGCAGCGATTGACTCGTAATCAAAATCAGCCGGAATGCGAACGTGTTCCACTTTTCTGAACTGTTCAATCTGGGCATCTTGACGGCGAATATACCCTTCGTATTTAATCTGAATCTCCACTTGCTCTTCCACCGATTCCGGCAATGGGCGTGGAGGCGGTGCCAGTTGCACAATCTGCTCATAGCGAATCTCAGGCCGTTTGAGTAAATCCGCCAATGATACCGGCTGAACGATTTCGACCCCTATCTGCCGCAAACTATCGAGCGTACCCGGAGTTGGCTTCAAGCGCGTTTGGGTTAAGCGTTCGAGTTCACCCTGAACGAGTTGACGTTTGAGCTGGAATCGATTGTAGGTGGCATCGTCAACCAACCCAATCCGACGGCCAATTTCAGTCAGCCTCCCATCCGCGTTATCCTCACGTAACTCTAAACGGTACTCCGCCCGTGATGTGAACATGCGATACGGTTCACGAATATCCTTCGTGACGAGGTCGTCGATCAGCACGCCGATATATGCCTGGGAACGTTCCAGAATCAAGGGTTCTTCGCCACGCGCCTTTAAGGCGGCATTGATTCCTGCCATGAGCCCCTGTGCGGCGGCTTCCTCATATCCTGTGGTGCCGTTCAGTTGACCGGCAAAGTAAAGATTCTCAGCCCGTTTGGTTTCGAGGGTTGGATAAAGCTGCGTCGCCGGGGCAAAATCGTATTCCACCGCGTATGCGAAGCGCATGATCTCTGCGTTTTCCAGCCCTTCAATGCTGTGAACCATCTCAACCTGAACATCCTCCGGCAGGCTCGCAGAAATGCCGTTCAAGTAGATCTCATTCGTATCCCTGCCCTCCGGTTCGACGAAAACCTGATGACGCTCCTTATCAGCGAACCGCACCACCTTGTCCTCAATGGAGGGGCAGTACCGTGGCCCAATACCAACAATCCGTCCGCTGTACATCGCAGACCTGTGGAGATTGTCACGAATAATCTGGTGCGTCTTAGGATTGGTATAAGTTAAGTAGCACGGCATCTGCGACTGAGTGATTTTCCCGGTTGAGAACGAAAAGGGATAGGGAGGCTCGTCACCGAGTTGGATTTGCATGGCATCGAAATTGACCGTGTGTGCATTGACGCGGGGAGGCGTCCCCGTTTTCAGGCGACCAATTTCAAACCCAAGTTGCAAGAAACTCTCGGATAACTTCTCAGCGGAAGATTCTCCGGCACGCCCGGCGCTATAGGACACATCGCCGATATGCACCAATCCCTTGAGAAATGTGCCTGTGGTGAGAATGACGGTTTTTGCAAGATAGGCGGTTTTGGTATGCGTTAAGATACCGATACACTTCCCATTCTCAGTCAATAACGCCTCGATCAACGCTTGTTTAATATCCAGATGGGGTTGCCCTTCCAGCACGCTTTTCATCCGATATTGGTACGCCTTTTTGTCCGCTTGAGCGCGGCTGGAACGCACAGCGGGTCCTTTCTTCGTATTCAGACGACGAAATTGAACTCCCGTTTCATCAATATTTTTTGCCATCTCGCCGCCGAGGGCATCAATCTCCTTAACAAGATGCCCTTTCGCCAGACCACCGATTGCCGGATTGCAAGACATCTTAGCGATCGTGTCCAGATTGATAGTGAAAATCGCCGTTTCGCATCCCATTCTCGCCGCAGCAAGCGCCGCCTCACAGCCGGCATGGCCTGCGCCCACAACAAGAACGTCATAAGTTTTGTGATAAGTGTTCACGGTCAATCAACTCTTTTCTAAATTTCAATATGGTTTAATAGCGGGGGTTAGCTGGCGACGGCTGATTCGCGTTCGCGTATTCCCTGGAGCAGAAGAACGTTGACTAGCGTCTCAACCGACACCCCTTGAGCGCATGCCCGCCGAAGAAGTTCATCCGCAACTTCAGGCAGAATCGCAACACGAATCGCCCGTTTGTTGGCTGTCTCGAAGCGAAACCACTCCCCATCATCTTCCATGAAATCAGCGGTGTCAAGATTGTCCCAGAATGCCGCTTCCTCTTCATAAGTTTTGAATTCTGGCACTTGTAATTTGTTCATCTCCGTAATCTCCTGTAATTTCGCTTTTCATTGGGTGTCATATCCCGAGCCGTAATGGGTTTATACACTGTGCCGCGGACCTGTTCCAAGACGACGAACAAATAGCGACCTTCGGCAGTCTGCCCGTAGAGACGATAGCGCTTACGCCCTTCACGGTGAGCCAAATGCAGCGCATCCTCACAGACTTCCCATACTTCATCAGACTCAACATGATGTTGAGCAACGTGTTCAACGCGATAGTCGTCCCAATCTAAACGGCTAATGAACATGAGTCACCATTACACTATCCAGACTGTCAAAACTTGGGCAAGACTGGTTTACAAGCTAAACCCAAGTTCTCGGTATTTGACAGGTCTATCCATCTAAGCTACCAAATAATGACAATCGAGGGTTGAAATAAAAGCTGGCACCTGAACTTTGTTGGTAAACGGATATTTTCTGGTTTGGGCCAGTTTCTGCCAATATTCAGGCGGTGCAGGATTGTAAAGTGATTCAAGAGCGTTATTCTCAATGGCAAAATTGACTTGCAGTTCAATCCCATCTATTAAATTTTCGAGAGCCTCTTTTTTCGTGCTTCCTTGTGCAACGATGTCGAACTCAAGGCAGTGAGCAATCTCATAAGGAGGCTCTCTGTAAAGAAGAATATGAAGATTAAATTTCCTTGACATGGACATTTTCCCTCCAAACACAATTTTCAATCTGATTCAACAGTGGGAGTTAGCTCGCGACAGCCGATTCGCGTTCGCGTATTCCCTCGATCAGAAGGACGTTGACCAGCGTCTCAATCGACACCCCTTGAGCGCATGCCCGCCGAAGAAGTTCATCCGCAACTTCAGGCAGAATCGCAACACGAATCGCCCGTTTGTTGGCTGTCTCGAAGCGAAACCACTCCCCATCATCTTCCATGAAATCAGCGGTGTCAAGATTGTCCCAGAATGCCGCTTCCTCTTCATAAGTTTTGAATTCTGGCACTTGTAATTTGTTCATCTCCGTAATCTCCTGTAATTTCGCTTTTCATTGGGTGTCATATCCCGAGCCGTAATGGGTTTATACACTGTGCCGCGGACATGTTCCAAGACGACGAACAAATAGCGACCTTCGGTAGTCTGTCCGTAGAGACGATGCTGATAGATTCATCACGTTTCATGTTTCACGATAATAGCCCTTCCGTGGTGGGTTTAACGGATACTCTTCCCACGTTCTGCTTGAACTTAATCTGTGTCATAACCAAACGGTGTCCATTCCATTCAATTCTTAATTCGGGATTTGATATCATCACAGGCTTTTGCGAGACAAATTGGACCTTCGTTGGATTTTCCCTGAACACAAATGTTCCAGACTGTGTAGGTTTTCAGTCATATCCGCTCCGCTTTGCCCCTCGATTTCGTTCACTATCCACGTCATAATGCACGAGTGCACCATTAGACGTGCGTTGTCCATAAACAGGGTCAATCGAGAATTTGAACCCATGAGCTGTCAAAATTCAGCGTTTTGAGAATAGCCTCCCTATCCAGTAGTGGGGGCTGTTTAATCCTTATCGCAAGACGGTTTTCAGGAACATTTTCAATAATTGTAAATTGCGAACCATGAGGTTGCCATGTGAATATGTGCTGGTCTGATGTTTTTTGAAATCCCTCAAGATTATTTCTCGAATTCCATCTCCATCTATATCCGTCTGGTGGGTAAAGAGCTGTATCAAATTCAAAAACAGCCAATTCGAGCAAACTGTCAGATTTTATAAGAACCACAGTTCTGACGTGCTTGAAGAGATTGCGAACCCCTGCGACACGTTCATTCCAAATAGCCAGTATCTTCTCGCCAAGTATGTTCGGATCACATTCGCTGACTTCTCTATCTCCGAATGAATAGACAGGAGAGTTTCGTCCTGAAATGAGACGAATCTTCAAGACCGAGGCAGGGTTGGAATTTTTAACCGTTTTAGCCCCCCAAGCGGTTTGTCCGAGAACGATGTCGTCCAAACCGACATTTGACGGTTTCCACTGAGCTTCAATCAGGCGAGCAAAAATCTCTTCCCAGTCTGAGCCTTCTAATCTTGGTGTGCCGCGGGAAGCAAGGAGATAAACCACCTCCCGACCAAGATTCAACGCGAAATCCCTCGGAAACTGGTTGAGCGGATAGGGCGGTTGGTATTTTTCAACGGTTCGCAGCTTGGGAACTTTCATCATAACCAGCTTTTTCCTCTAAAAATCTGAGTTGGCCGTCAATAGATAGGTGCCGGATCGTTCTATTTTGTGAAGAGAAACCCCAACCGCAAGCCTCAAAAACGTTCTCAATGACGGCTGCTGCAACGGGAACAGGCAAGCTATTTCCGGCTTGCTTCTTGCTCTGGCTATCATTGCAGACGATTTTATATGAATCGGGAAAACCTTGGAGGCGCATCATCTCACGAGGCGTTAATCGCCGTTCTCCGTTCACCAACAAGTAATTATATGAAGCCCCCGCGCGCAACGCACAGGAAAAAGGATAAGCACTAATATGACCCGCTTTATTTTCGTGCCAGATTGTGGGCTCGCCAGTCGGCTTTAACTGACTCCATCTACTTTTTTTGATACGCTCTGAAGCATAGTATTTTATCGGAACATTTTTCTCAAGGATTTCTGAAAGTGGAGTCATAGGGATACCCCCCACAGGCCATTTTAAAAAACAAGGAGACTTAAATCCAACGATAAACACTCGTTCGCGCTTTTGAGGCAATCCGAAATCAAGGGCATTCAAAACTTTGTAACTCGCCTGGTAGCCTAATTCTGTAAGGGTTTCGAGAATACGTGCAAGCGTTTTTCCCCTGTTATGTCCTACAAGCAGTTTAACATTCTCTAGCACCAGAGCAGTCGGTTTTTTAGCCTGTAATATCCTTGCTATATCAAAGAACAAAGTTCCTCGGATATCTTCAAATCCTTTTCGCTGGCCAATAATGCTGAAAGGTTGGCAAGGAAAACCTGCGAGAAGAATATCATGAGCGGGCACCGTATCTGCAGCAATCTGGGTAATGTCACCGCTTGGCGATTCACCGAAATTGGCTTTATAGGCTTTTCGACATTCGGCATCAATATCGCTTGAAAAAACGCATTCTGCTGTCACACCCAATTTACGACAGACAGCATCAATGGCGATACGAAAACCGCCTATCCCGCAAAATAAGTCGATATATCGAAGTTGATGATAAAAATTATGTTTATTCCTTATCATGGCATCATGGTGAAAATTGGTTCTGCTTTCAAGCCTCACAACCCTGAATAGATGATACTCAACACCAATTGCCCAACGATTCCCAAACTGTCGGGGCTGCATTTATCGGGTGTATCCTCAACTGTGTGCCAGTGCGGGTAATCAAAGTCGATAATATCAACGGTTGGGACGCCGGCTCGGATGAGTGGCAAGTGATCATCCATAATTGCAGGTCCCAGCCGACGTTGAAACGCAGATAGCCCCATTTTCTGAGCACGCCCCCAGATTGCCTCCGTTAATTCCCGATCGGCGTTCCAGGAATTCTGTTCCATTGGCAATTCCAGGTTCCGATCGCCAACCATGTCCAACAGGATGCCGTAATCCGCCCTCCACCGTCCCATATTCTGTGCGAAGTGTGTCGAGCCAAGAAACATATTTGAAACGTCTCTGCCGTAATCTTCACCGTCAAACAGGGCAATAATCACCGGTTGAGGCGGCGGTTTCGATTTCAAGACGCGCGCGATTTCCAAAAGAACGGCAACCCCCGAAGCCCCATCGTTCGCGCCAAGAATCGGTGTGTTCCGATTGGCTGGATTTGCATCCTGGTCTGCAAATGGGCGGGTATCCCAGTGCGCCGCGAGGAGAATCTTTCCGCTCCCATCCCCTCCAAAACGCGCGAGGATATTATTCATCTGAATGGTCTTGTTTCCCTGGCGGAACTCAAACGGCTGAAGGGCAACCTCTTGAGCCAATTTTTTGAGTTCCGCAAAAAGATATGCTTGCGTCTTTTGGTGGGCAATCGAGCCCGGAACGCGGGGGCCAAAATCGCACTGCTTCTTTAAATCGGCAAAGGCGCGCTCCGCATTAAAAGTTCCATCGCTCATCTGTTCTGCCGCCACGACTGAAGGGGTATTCTTAAAAGCCATCTCCGGATCGGTACAGACCAATAAGCCAGAACCATCAAAAATAAGTATCCACCATAACAGCACATATCTAAAACAGGAGAGTAAAGGGGCAAAGGAAGAAAGGAAGCGCTTGTCTTGAATGAAACGGAGGAATGGAAGGTTGGAAGGATGGAAGGATGGGGGCCCAATCTTCCAATCCTCCATCCTTCCTTTTCTTCCATCCTTTCTTTCGATTCTTTTCATATTTCACGCATCACGTTTCACGTTTCATTCTTTGATGGCTCGCCGCCCTTCCAAGGCTTTGGCAAGGGTCACTTCATCGATATACTCAAGGTCGCCTCCAACGGGGATGCCGTAGGCAATTCGCGTAATCTCGATTCCAAGAGGTCCCAAACGTTTGGTTAGATAGAGCGCCGTGGCTTGCCCTTCCGTCGTATAATTCGTTGCGAGGATGACCTCTTTGATATTTTCGTTGTTGGCCCGCTCAAAGAGGGAATCAATTCGGAGGTCCTTAGGCCCCACACCATCAAGTGGGGACAGAACCCCCATGAGGACATGGTAGACACCTTTATATGCCTTGGTCCGCTCAATTGCTAAAAGGTCATCCGGTTCCTCAATGACACAGATTACTTGATGGTTCCGCGATGTATCCGCACAGATATAGCATGGGTTCCGATCCGTGATATTTCCACAGATGGTACAGTAAGAGAGACGAGTTTTTATCTCCGAAATGGCTTGCGCGAGTTTGGCGATTTCTTCAGGGGACATTTTTAACATATAAAATGCCAAACGTTGCGCTGTTTTCGGACCAATCGTGGGCAGTTTTTGTAACTCGTTGATTAATTTTGCCAGCGGTTCAGGATAGTAGAGCATTTTTTTGATTCGTAATACGTAAGGTTTTTACGCATTACGTATTACGCATTCTGTATTACATCAGTCCCGGAATTTTGACTCCCCCAGTCAACTTGCTCATCTCTTGCGTCATTAATTCTTGCGCCTGATGCCGCGCTTCATTGACTGCGGCAACGATGAGGTCTTCAAGCATTTCCACATCATCGGGGTCCACAACTTCAGGGGCGATCTTAATCGACACTAATTCTTGTTGACCGTTGGCAACGGCTGTTACCATTCCGCCTCCGACGGTTGCCTCAACCGTCCGATTGGCAAGTTCCTCTTGAATCTCAAGCATGCGCTTTTGCATCTGTTGCGCTTGTTTCATGAGTTGATTCATTTTCATGGTGAAAAATTCCTCTCCAAATTAGGTGTTAGGTATTAGGTTCTAGGTGTTAGGTGTTAGATCTAATACCGAATACCTAACACCTCATCCCTCATTTCGGTTCAATTTTAAGAATCTTTGCTTCAAAGAGATCGAGTGCCGGAGAGAGTTGGGGGTCGCGTTCAGCCTCGTACTGAAGCATCATTGGGGTTGTTTCCTGTGTTTTTTGGGGCGGTGTCATTGTGTTCATATCAGGCGTCAGGCTTGAAGGGACGAATTCAATCTGAACAGAATGTCCAAGTAAAGATGTAAGTATTTTTGCAACAAACGCCTTCTCATCCTCATGGATGGATTGAATACAAGCACGCGCGCAAGAGATTTTTAGTTTGTTTCCCTGGTCCGGTAACAGGGTTGCTGTCTTCAAGTATTGGTATGGCACCATTTTTTTTTCGGTTCTCAAGGTTTCCAAGGTCTGCTCCCAGACTTTGGCGAGCTCGTGTGAATCAAGAATCAGGTTCTGAACATCCGAGGGAACGGATTTAAAGTTCGTGTCATCTCCGTCCCGTGAGTCTTCGACCTGACGCTTTGTATCGGTATCCGCAAGATGGGGCTTCAATGTGGCTTTGAATTCTCCTGAATCCTCGAAGGTTCTTATCGGGGCCGTCTGCGTCTCTAAAGGGCGGGCGTTGGTGGAGTGCCTTGAAAAAGCCGAGGAGGGAGTGGCTGGCCGATTTATAGCTGATTCAGAACCGCCCCTCACTCCTTCCCCCCTCCCCAAGCTTGGGGAGAGGGGTGAGGGGTGAGGGGCTGTGATTAGCGGTCTGTCCGTTGATACCTTGCCCTTGTCAATCTTATCTTCAATCTCCGATAGCCTTCTTAAAACCTCACCGAGTTGGATGCCTTCCTGGATGGAGCATATATCGATGAGTGCCGATTCAAGGTGAACTTGTGCATACCCGTGTTGCTTGATTTCACTATGAGTCCGCATCAGGATTTTGATGAGCCGCGATAAACGCTCGACAGAGGCGAGCTCCGCTTTTTCCTTCATCCGCTGCCGGTCTGACCCGGAACGTTGAATTAAGTTCTCTAAATTTGGACTAATGGCTAACAACCTTAAATCCCTAAACTCGGCAATCAGTTGGTGTAAGCATTGGGTCAAATCTGTTCCCTGTTTGGCTAAATTGGCAAGGGCTTGGAGTGATTCAGGCAAGTGGCATCGCAAGAGCGCTTCACTCAGTTCATCGATTAAATGACTCGCACCCAATCCCAGGATGCGGTTAATTTGGTCGAGCGACAGCTCTTTCCCGGATGAAGAAATCATTCGTTCGAGCAGATTTTCCGCATCCCGCAGACAACCTTCCGATTGCCGCGCAACCAGAGATAATCCCTCATCCGCAATCAGAATATCTTCGGCTTTACAAATCGCCCCCAAGCGTGTCACAATCTCATCCTGTTCCATGTAGCGAAAGTCAAAGTCCTGACAGCGGGAGCTGATGGTCTTAGGGATTTTGTGGCGCTCGGTTGTTGCAAGGATAAAGATAACGTGCGGTGGAGGTTCTTCAAGCGTCTTCAACAGGGCGTTGAATGCTTCTTGAGTCAGCATGTGCGCTTCATCAATGATATAAATTTTATAAATGCAGTTGGCTGGGGCAAGTTTGGTATTTTCACGCAATTCGCGGATGGGGTCGATTCCCCGGTTGGATGCCGCATCCATTTCAATCACATCGAAGGAGCGACCTCGAGAGATTTCTACACAGGACTCGCACTGATTACACGGTTCAGCCGTGAGTTCCCGGCTAAATTCCGTTTCTCGGTGACGGTTGGAACAATTTACCGCTTTGGCGAGAATGCGAGCCACCGTCGTTTTTCCAGTGCCTCTGGGCCCCCAGAATAGATAGGCATGACCGACCCGATTGGATACAATCTGATTCTGTAGGGTCGTGATGACATGAGCTTGCCCAACGACATCTTGGAATGATTGGGGACGCCATTTCTGCGCTAAAACCTCATAAGACATAATTTCCCTCCCGATAGCTCGGGACGGAGACCCCCTTTGAGAGAACACTCAACCAAACTGAAGCATTGCCCCCCGTTCACGGCGGGAACCAAAAGATAATCTCTTGAGTCCCGCCGCGAGTTGCTTTGAATCCCGCTCCGTTCCGAGAGTCTTCGACTTGCGGGGCGAGGGGTAGTAGAAAAAGAAAGGGGAAGAAAAGGTTGGAAAAATTTGGCTATGCACCCAAAGCTTGACGCGCTCTCCCAAGCGTTACCCGAGCAGTTAACTCCAATCAGGCTTCCCTGCGTCACACTCTCAGGCTTATCTACCGCTGCTTCCTTCCAGACCTGACGGGGTTTGATAATTTCGAGTTGCTCAGGACCCAATCTTCAACGCCACTTACTTGGGCCAGACCTCAAAAGAAACGCGCCGCACTATAGGAATTGGACCCTGCTATAGCGGATTGCAGGTTCAGGGCACCGCTACCTCCCCGTTTAGCATAGCCAAGGGGTTATTGGGGTCATGATGGCGGAGAGAGTGGGATTCGAACCCACGGTACGGTTTCCCGCACACATGATTTCCAGTCATGCCGGATCGGCCAGCTCCCGCATCTCTCCGAAAAGAAGTAAATAGTTAGTAAGAAGTGGTGAGTAAGGGATAAGCTTATGAAGCCGTCATTGTGTGGTCCATGTTGCAACAAACGTTGAAACACAAGGGGCGGTTTCTTAAGACTTCTCTTGATCGCCAGCACTTGTGTGTTGAAGATGCTGGGCATAAATGTTTGGGAGAAAACCGATTTCCAGTCCCATCTGCCGGATATCGTAGCAGCAGTTTGAACACTCACACTGCCCCGCTAACTGCGTTCTCCCAAGCTTTCCTGCATTTCTGCCATCCACGAAGGTGATTTCATCAAGAATTTCTTGACGAAATAAGACGCATGACATATCCACATGGGTGGCATGTAAAAACGCTTCTTCCGTCTCCAAGCCGAGACTGGGGTGTTTGCAAAGGGCAATCGCCCCATAATCCGGATGGGCCCCCAGAAATTCTACCATTTGTTTCAACGTTCCTGGAGGCATCACAATATCGTTGTCGAGCATGAGCACAAACTTAGATTGCCCGTATTGTTTGACCTGGTTGCGGGCATCGGCATACTGCCCCTCCGAAAAGCGAGTGGAAATCCATAACCGAAAGGGCACCCCTTGCTGAAGGATTCCCTCCAAAGCTGCTTGGGGAACATAGCGCCCCTCTTGAATTGGCATGACAATGTCGATGGTCATGGCCTTCCCCTTTTAAGTTTGCCCCAGGAGGTGGTTAATTTCCCTTTTGGCGTGACAGAGGTTGTCCCGTTCACAGATCGTTTCAACAAGATTCCGGTGCTTCCCCCGGCCCAGAGGGTCGCAGTTGCTATATCGCATCCAAGGTAGGATATCGTGGCGCGGGTATTGTGCTGCCATTCAACTTGCCAAGTGCTTCCACCATCCTCTGTATAGAGAATCCAATCTTTGAATTCCTTGTTAGGAAACGAATCATATCCCTTCACCCAGCCTCTATTGGTTCCCGCAAAATAAAGCCATTGATAAACCCACGCTGGCACGGGAGCTCGGTTAGTCCATGTCGCCCCACCGTCTTGTGTAAACAAGAGAGCGTTATCTCCTCCAGCCCACCCATTTTGGGAACCTACAAAATCTATATCTTGCATAATATGGGAATCTCCGAGACCTGTCTCTAACCTTTCCCATGTTTTGCCTCCATCTTGTGTCCGATATATCCCATTTATAGATGCTAAAATCCATCCCTCTACCGGATTAACAAATTCGATATCTGTCGGTGCCCCCAAAGAAACGAAATCTGGGTCATGCAGAACACGTCCTGATACACGGATATCAAACTGACCGCTCCACGTTTTACCTCCATCACTGGTGAACAAAAACAGATTTCCTGCTACATATTCATCCTTCTTTCCCGCTTTTTTTTCGGTGAATCCAAGTAGCCATCCTCGTTGAGAGTCTATGAAATAGACCTTGGTTAGAGTCTTGAACTCAAAGGGTTGAGCAGGTTCCCAATCGCTGATATTGACGAAGCCTGTAATTTTTCCTCGCTGCAATTGCCAACTTAATCCGCCATCCATGCTATGATAAAACTCAATGTCCTCCATGAGTGGTGTGCGCGCAAAGCGATGTGACCCATTGCGGAATGTCCATCCCCAAAAAGGATTAATGAAAAAAGCCCGCTCATAGGGAAAATTTGTCAGCTCCTCTTGCCAAGTCAATCCCCCATCGGTAGTTCGCAACAGCAGCGTCTGACCAGACCAGCTATCCTCACCTGCTGCCCATCCTGTATTTGCATCTCGAAAATGGACAAGCTCTATTTGGGCATAGGTGTATGCGGGATTGCCTGGGTGAACCACAACCCACGGGCTTTCAGCCGATACAGATACCGATAAAGAGCACATCCCCAACAGTAAGAATCCTGCCAGAGGCTTCAGGAAATGATTAGAGATACCTCCAAGTCTTCGCATGGGTCATTTTCCCTTCAACAAGTTCTAAACTCAAGAACAAACGAGAGTTTGCTTATTCATTGTAATGGGCCCATACTGAGTTCCACCAATGATAAGGTAAGCTAAATAAGGTCCGTTTGCGAGTGGGGCACCCAGTTCATCGCGGCCATCCCAGTAAGCAGAAGTTCCATTCAACACAGGTCCTTGAGTGACAATCCCGTTCTCAAACTTTCCTTGAGGGGAGTTGCCCATATATCCCTCATTGATTGTTCTCATCAACTGACCGCCGATAGTGTAAATCTTAATTTGAAAACTACTTCGTTGAGCCAAGTGGTAAGGAATACGTGTGCCACATACACCTGTGTTTAGATCCTTATGGGTGAAAGGGTTGGGAAAGTTTTGCAGAATCGCGTTGGAACCGGGAATTGCGCTGGAAATCCCCTCGGTCTGGGCTTCTGGTTCGTTCTGAATTGCCTCTGCCCACCGGTGAGAGGTGGATTGTGTCCAGTTATTCTTCGCCCAACCTGCTTCTGTGGCTTTCGGTTGTTCGGTCTGAGTCATATACCACCCAAGAAACCAGATGCCATTGACCCGAACCTGACTCAATACCACTCGAATCTGCTTATGCATGTCTACATGACCAGGTCGGGGAAATGAGGAACCATCACCAAATTTACGTTGCCACGCCTCCAAAACGGGTTGGAACTTTAAGTTGGGATAACTTGCCGTAGGAAAGGTGCTGTTCAGGTTGTTCATGAACGTCTGCCATTTTTTCCACGGCGGCCAAACCGTATATTTCCAATTGTTTTGTGACAGTATGTAGTCGGTCCATGGGTAGTAATAGGGCATGAAAATAGGCGTCGCATCGGAAGGAAATGATGAGGGGCTAATCCAATCCTTCAGCTTCTGGGGAATAACATGCTGTCCACCAGACCAGAACATATTGCCGTCGATACCATCTGCCCAATAGAAGGGCCAGTTGACTCCTTTGCATTTTTGGGCGGTATGAACGGTACTGATGACATTTCTCCACTGCGTGACTGTGTGAACGGGATTACGGTCATCAGGGAGTCCATCATCGTCCAGATACCAACCGGCAACCAAGTTCTTCTGGGCGGTTGTGAGGCCGTCGCAGAGAAGACGCACATAGTTATCTAGTTGTGCCAAAGTCCACCCTCGGTCAACATGTAGCCCCATCAATGGCCGAGAGATAATGCCTTTGAGGTTGCCACCAACAATTGGGTTGTTGGCGCTCTCAATGCGTTGAACAAATCCCACCCACGCATTGGCATTGACCTGTTCTTTATTTGGACCCTCAGGGTCCCCAAACCCCCAGGAGTTTCCATCCCCATAGGAATGCAAACGATTACAAGCTTGGTATCCACTGATAGAATCGCCTGTGTAGATATTTACAAAATCGCTCTGGATGCCTGTTAAAGTGGGATTTTGGATTGCCAAAATCCCTACATCGATGCAGTGATGTGTCTTTGCCATTTTGATCTTCCTCCTCTGCATTTCGATTCGGCGAAATTTCCGGAAGGAACTGTGAGATAGGGAAATCGTTATCCCCATGTAGAAATTACTCAAGGATACTCCACTTGAGTTGAATCAGAGGCATTACTTAGGAATGGAGCAGACGGGATTCGAACCCGTGACCTCATCCGTGCGAGGGATGCGCTCTCCCAACTGAGCCACTGCCCCATAAATAAGGCGGAGAGAGTGGGATTTGAACCCACGGTGCAGTTTCCCGCACAGCAGTTTTCGAGACTGCCCGATTCAGCCGCTCTCGCATCTCTCCACACATTCAATTTCGACGTTCACGAAAAAAAGATTTGAGCAGATTGCTGCTCTCTTCTGCGAGGATGCCGCGAATGACATCCACCCGGTGATTCAACCGTTCATCTTGTAACAGGTTAAACAACGTACCAGCCGCCCCAGACTTCGCATCCGAAGCCGCATAAACAACCCGTGGAATTCGGGCTAAAACGATAGCTCCTGCACACATTGGACACGGCTCCAACGTCACGTAAAGCGTCGTATCGATTAAACGCCAATCACCGATGGACGCGGACGCCGCTCGAATTGCAAGCAATTCCGCATGAGCCGTTGGATCTTTGGTCTGCTCACGCTGATTATGGGCGCGAGCGAGGGCGACCCCATCCTTGACAATCACCGCCCCCACGGGGACCTCGCCAACCGCAGCCCCTTGACGAGCGACCTCAAGGGCTTCACGCATCCAGAGCAGGTCTGACATACATATTTGTGGCGAGGCATCCCGCTGCATGCACATGTTAGGCGGCCTCGCCGCTTGACCAGGCTGGAACGGAAGATTAGAAAACGTGACCTGTTAGGGATTTTCAATGACAAGGTGTGTTCGGTATGCTTGCATGATAGTTCCCGCTTGGCTATTCGTTATCGTCATTATATCATCGTTGCTTGGAATTGCACGGCGGCCGCCTAATTTGTAATAGGCAGAAAAAATTCCGAATCTTCTGTATTAGGGCAGAATTTTTTCCGTCTAACTCGCCAATGTCACATTTCCCCCGATAGAGCGGGGCAGGTGTTTACATCCCGCCTAGCGGGGCTCTGTAGCCCAAGATTCTATCTTGGTTCCCGCGGATGATGTCCTCGGTTGGCCAACTTAGAAAGTTGGGCTACGACTGGATCTCATTTCTAATGTGACATTGGCGAACTAGGGCGTGTTGACGAACTCGGGCAAATGCGCTCGTAGCCCAAGTTTCTAACTTGGTGCCTCGTCCCCAACCAAGATAGAATCTTGGGCTACAGTTGGATTGCGAAACAGTTCGTCAACACGCCCTAATCCAGTTAAACAAATTTCTAAAACCTGATATACAATAAATCTGATACGCGCCCGAGAGGACTTGAACCCCCGACATTCTGATCCGTAGTCAGATGCTCTATCCGCTGAGCTACGGGCGCATAATAAAAATGGCGGAGAGGATGGGATTCGAACCCATGATGGCTTGCGCCATAACTGCTTAGCAGGCAGCCCGGATCGGCCAACTCCCGCACCTCTCCTTAATAATGGCGGTGGGAGTAGGATTTGAACCCACGGTGACTTGCGCCACAACGGTTTTCAAGACCGCCGCAATCGACCACTCTGCCATCCCACCACATTGACCCCTTTATTGTACCAAAAGAAAAATCAGATTGTCAATGTGAAAATGATGAAAGCTCGCGCAGCGCGGCGGAAATTTCTACTCGCGCCCCTCCCTGATATATGAGATTTTATTTGACATCTCAAGCGTAGCAAAGGATTTCAACGCTTGAGATGCTTCGCTACGCTCAGAATGACAAATGTCCGTACAAGACATAATATTTTACTCCTGCTCTGTACGAACTACTGTCCGAATCAGCGTATTGGGCGCATCGTCAGCGGTCACACACGCCAAAACGATAGGACGCGATCTACCTCATCCTTACTCCCGACGATCAGCGGCGTCCGCTCATGCAAGGATTGTGGTTGCTTATCCAAGATACGCCCCTGTCCGTCGGTCGCCTTCCCCCCGGCTTGCTCGGCCAGGAAAGCTATCGGATTTGCTTCATAGAGCAATCGAAGCTTCCCCTTTGCTTCCTTCTGCGTGGGGGGATAGAGAAAAACCCCGCCGCGAATCAGGGTCCGGTGAAAGTCAGCCACGAGCGATCCGACGTATCGAAGGCTGTAGCCCTCGACCTTGGTCCATTCGAGGTATCGCTTTATACCGTCAGGAAAGGTAGGGGAGTAGGCTTCGTTGATGCTATAGGTCTTACCTTTTTCTGGCATGCGCAGATGCTCTTGAGTCAGCACGTAAGCGCCGATTGCCGGGTCAAGCGTAAACGTATGGACGCCATCACCAGCCGTATAGACCATCACCGTGCTACTACCGTACACAACGTAACCGGCGGCAACCTGCTTGACGCCGGGTTGGAGGATGTGGTCCATCACTTCGCTACGGTGAACCTCCGGGTTGCGCTGGAGAATCGAGAAAATGGTGCCGATCGACACATTCACATCAATGTTGCTGGAGCCGTCGAGCGGATCGAACAGAACGATGTATTTGCCGAGCTCCCCTGTTTCCTGAAGGACGTGCGGTTCGCGATCTTCCTCGGAGACCATGATGCCGATGTTGCCGCGATATCCGAGACATCGGACGAGCGTTTCGTTGGCGATGACATCAAGTTGCTGAACAAGCTCCCCCTGGATATTCCTCTCATCGGTCGAGCTAAGAATATCGAGGAGCCCCGCCCGCCGTACCTGTGCCTGGATGATTTTTGTCGCCAGGGTGATGCCTGACAGTAACCAACTAAACTCCCCTGTCGCGTGGGGAAACTGCCGCTGTCGTTCGAGGATATGTTGCTGAATTGTTACGATGGGGGTTTGCCGTGATACGCTTGTCATAGGGTATGCTCCTTTGGCAATTTTGCGTTTTTCCAATCGAGGATTGGTCATAATTATCCGGATGTTCCGCGAATTATCTGGGGCTTGGGCATAATTCGGCTGAAATCTTCGTGTAGCCCAAGTTTCTAACTTGGTCCTCATGCCATCGGCCAAGATAGAATCTTAGGCTACGATTGGATTGGCGGATAATTATGACCAAGCCTCAATTATCCACGTTATTATTTTAGCCCCGGCATTACTTTTTGTCAACTCTTAATCCGGGGCCCGAGTGAGCAGGTCAGATTATCGTCGCCGCGCAATGGCGCGCAGCAGTTGATCTAACTCTCGAATCTTCAGCCACTGACTCAGCCCAATTAAAACCACCGCCCCGATGCCAATCGGGACAAACACGCCGATGAACCTTGGGAGCAATCCACTCACGCCAAGCCAGCTTTCGAGTTGCAAATTCGTCCACCAGCAAGCCCAGCCCATTCCAGCAGAAGCGATGGCAATTTTGAACAGTAACAGCCATATTCCATCCAGTCCGAGTCCGCCAACTTTTCGTCGCAAGAGTATGAGAAGCGTCAGAAAGTTCAGGGTAATTGTGCAGGAAGTGGACAGGGCGAGGGAGCGATGATCAAAACCGAACTTAAAAATGAAGAGGTAGTTTAGCAGGATATTGAGTGCAACGGCGCAAATGCTGACTTTGACCGGTGTGCGGGTGTCGTTGAAAGCGTAAAATCCGTCCGTCGCGATCTTGACCGCTGAGTATCCACATAGCCCAAAGGCGTAGAAAAACAGTGCGCCCGCAGTTTGATGCGCGTCATTAGGCCCCGCCTTCCCCAGTTGAAAGATGAGCCGGCAGATCGGTTCAGACAACACCATTAACCCGATAGATGCAGGCAAGGTCAGCAAAAGCATCATACGCAGGGCATACGAAAAGGATCGACGATACCCCGCTATCTCTCCCCGGGCAACCAATTTAGCGAAGTTCGGCAGCGCGGCAGTGGAGATCGCCACTCCAAATATTCCGATCGGGAGGTGCATCAATCGGAATGCCCAGCTAATCCATGTCAGCCAACCTGGATTTACGGATGCAAACATGGAGTTGACAAACACATTCACTTGCACGGCAGCGACGCCCAAAACCGCGGGGCCAATCAGGCGCATGACTTGCTGCATCCGTTCATCACGAAAACTGATGAGCGGGCGGTAGCGAAATCCGACACGCCACATCGAAGGAATTTGGATGAGGAACTGCAACGCGCCGCCGACCAGCACCCCGACTGCCATCCCCGTTGTCGGGTGGAGTCCAAGGCGCGGTGCGGTGTAATATCCCCAGACGCCTACAATCACCGATCCAAGGTTGAAAAAGGATGAGGCCCAAGCAGGAACGCCAAATTTCCCTTTGCTGTTGAGTAGCCCCATCGCAATGGCTGCGAACGAAACCAGCATCAGGAACGGAAACATGAGCTGTGTGAGATAGACCGTCAGCGCCCGTTTGCTGGTGAAGCCGAAGTGCGCTGATGGGTCCAATTCAAGGTCAAACCCCTTGCCGGCGAACATCACATCCACAATGAGCGGCGCGGCGAGAATACCGATCAAAGTGAACGCTGTCAGTACCAAAGCGGTCACATTGAAAACCCGATTTGCCAAACGCCATGCGGCTTCCTCACCCTCTTCAATTTCGGTTGCGGTAAACGTCGTCACAAACGCCTTGCTTAACGCCCCTTCTCCGAACAGGTCACGCATCAAATTGGGGATGCGAAACGCTGCATAAAAAGCGTCGGCACTCACCCCTGCGACAAAGAAATAAGCGATAACTTGCTCTCGTACCAGACCAAGCAGGCGTGACCCCATGACGGCAATGCTGACAACTCCGGCGGAGCGGGTCACACCCCTCTGATCGGCACCGGCGGTAAATGAAGGGCTATCGATTTTGGTTGCCATTTTTCTCCTCGTCAGGTATTAGGTGTTGGGTGTTAGGTATCAACCCTTAACACTAATACCTAACTAACTTTGACTTTTTGCTGAATATAAGGTACACTGTAAGAAGTTGCAATAATCCACATATTATCTGTACTTTCGGTGTTTTGGATGAAACCCGCATGAATCTGGCATCTTGAATGTCCGCTAGGCGAGACTCTTCGACTTGAATCTTGAATCCCGAATCTTGCACCCTGCATCTTGAATCTGAAAGAGGGGCATCTGGGTTCTCATTCAAATCTGCGAAAATATAGATATTATAACGCATCAACATGTATCGGAGAAACGAAAAAATGAGGATTGAAGAACGCGCGGACCGGCTGCTCATCACAGAAGGGGAGTGCCTCGTTGCGGGATATATTTATCGCGGCACATGGCGACCCTATTTTTATCCGCTCAATGGCCCTTATGGCAATGTGGTTCGCGGGATTGATGGGTCGGAACATCACAACCAGTACGGATTATCACTGGCTTACGGCGGGCACGGCGAAGGGGGCTCGACCAACATTTGGTCTGACTATGATGAGCCGCCTTATGGGCCATGTGGGAAGATTTTACATGACCAGTTTCGTCAAATCGAATCTCATGCGGATTCCGTCAACATTGTGGAAGATTTAACGTACATCAAAGCGGACGGGCGGCGTATGTGTACGGAGACACGCGAAATAACGGTGAAAGGGTTGCCTGAACATGAAATCGTGGTTGACTTTATTCAACGCCTTTCTCGCCCAGATGACCCCGGGGCTCAACCCTTCATCTTCTACGCCCGTGTCGCGGACACCATGCGATTGACGCATCGTGGGAAACCTGCTGATCGACCGGGACGGATCGAAAATTCGGCGGGACTGGCGGGTGAGGAGGCAACACGCAACCAGCGTGTGCCTTGGTGCGATTACTCGGGGCCTGTCGGCAATGGGTGGAGCGGCATCGCCCTCTTTGATCACCCGGCGAATCCTGAATATCCTGCCACATTTTTTACACGGGAATACGGCGTCTTCAACGTCACGCACCACTATCCACAGGGGCGCGGAGACAACAATCTGTTGACGCTCAAATGGCGAGCATATATTCATGCCGGGGACGCAACCGAGGGCAAGGTGGAAGCACAGTATCGGGAGTTTATCGAGACCTAACCCTCAATTCCTATCTCCCCGGGTAGGTGGGTAAGTGGGAAGAAAAGGAAGAATGGAAGGAAAAGGGAATAGGCTTTTCACGTTTCACGTTTCACGCATCACGTTTCACGTTTCACGTTTTCCCTAAAGGTTATCCTCAATGAAAAAACCGTATGATAATTCATTTAGAAAGAGGTATGAAGACGATGCGACAGAAGAAATATTTTACCGTAGTAGAAGCGAACCAACTCATCCCCAAACTCGAACGTTCCATTTCGGAGTTGAGCGGGTTCAGACAGGAACTGGAAGGACTAGGGGCAGAATTGACCCCACTCTTTCAAGTGATTCGCCATAACGGTGGACATCCCAAAGGTCCACAATTTATTCAACTGGCACAGAAATTTCGCGACACCGTCTCAGATATTCATTCGTATGGCTGCTTGTTAAAAGATATAGAGCAGGGGCTAGTCGATTTCCCTCACATCAGGGGCGACAGAGAGGTCTATCTCTGCTGGAAGTCCGGCGAGGAGGAGATTCTCTACTGGCACGAACTTGACGCGGGGGCGGCTGGCAGGCAATTGCTTTAGGGGGGACGATTGTCAATTGTCAATTGTCAATTGTCGATTGTCAATTGTCGATTGTCAATTGGTGTGAACGAACTTATGGAACTCACCACTCAAGAAATTATCGTCATCTTCCTAGCTTTAGGTACCCTGCTGGCAACAGCAAGGCTATTTGGTGAAATCGCGATGCGTTTCCACCAACCGGCTGTGCTTGGCGAAATTGTTGCCGGTATCCTTTTGGGCCCAACCGCGTTCGGAGCGCTTGCACCGGATTTTCAGCGATTTCTCTTTCCATCACAGGGTGCAACGTTCATCGCTCTGAAAGGATTAACAACGTTAGCCATCGTTTTATTCCTGCTGGTTGCGGGGATGGAAGTCAATTTATCGACTATCTGGCGACAAGGGCGCTCTGCTTTCGCGGTCAGCATCGCGGGGATTGTTTTCCCCTTCGCCATCGGGTTTATTTCCGCGTGGCTTGCCCCTGGTGGACTCGGGCGTGAACCCGGCGCTGACCGTCTGATATTCGCCTTGTTCTTCGCCACTGCCCTCTCTATCTCCGCCCTGCCGGTCATCGCCAAAACGTTGATGGACCTCAATCTCTACCGTAGTGACCTGGGCATGCTGACTGTAGCAGCTGCTATCTTCGATGATCTCACAGGGTGGATTATCTTTGCGGTCATCCTCGGGATGATGGGAACGGCCGCCGACCGTGGCCTGGGGATTGGCGAAACGATTGGACTCACGCTGGGGTTCGCAGGGGGCATGCTGACCGTTGGACGGTGGGGTATCCATCGCATCCTGCCATGGCTTCACGCCCACACGACCTGGCCCGGAGGGGTACTGGGTTTCGCCCTGTCCCTGGCTTTGTTCGGCGCGGCTTTTGCCGAGTGGATTGGCATCCACGCGATCTTTGGCGCATTCCTGGTCGGCGTGGCGTTGGGCGATTCGTCCCACTTGCGTGAGCACACCCGTAAAACGATAGACCAATTTGTCTCGTTCATCTTTGCACCACTGTTCTTCGCAAGCATCGGTCTTCAGGTCAATTTCCTTGCTCACTTTGACTGGCACCTGGCGCTAATCGTGCTGGGCATCGCCTGCATTGGCAAGCTAGTCGGCTGTGGGCTTGCAGCACAGTGGAGCGGCATACCGCGGCGCGAGGCCTGGGCGCTGGGATTCGCCATGAACTCGCGCGGCGCGATGGAGATTATCCTCGGCCTGCTGGCGTTGCAATATGACATAATAGAAAACCGTATGTTTGTCGCACTCGTGGTCATGGCGCTGGTGACTTCAGTGATGAGCGGCCCCATGATGCAGAAAATCTTAAAACGGAGGAAACCTCGCCAATTCACAGATTACCTGAAGTCAAAACTTTTTATCAATCCGCTTGTTGCAAATGACCGAGTTGAGGCTATCAGAAAATTAGTTGAAGTTGTTTCGTTGAGAGCCGCTTTAGATGCGGAGCAAATCGAAGCGGCAGTGTTAGACAGAGAACGCATGATGGCCACAGGCATCGGATACGGGGTGGCTGTCCCCCATGCGAAGATTGATGGCTTGGCCGACCCAGTCGTGGCAGTCGGTCTGTCAAAAGAAGGGATAGACTTTGACGCCCCTGATGGGGTCCCCGCTAAGATTGTATTTTTGCTTTTAACCCCATTACACGATGATGGGGCACAACTGGAAATTCTCGCTGATATTGCAAAGATTTTTAATGAAACAGCCACTTCAGAAAAATCAATACAGGTCTCTACCTACACAGAGTTTCTTGCTTTTTTTAAAACTAAATCCTCATAGCGAAGAGAAACCGAGTTTCTTGGAGAAACTCGGTTTCTGGAGGCTATCCTGGTCATTCATTCGGAGGAAAATGATATGAGACTCTCAGAAGCCCTTTCAGAGCAGAGAATTCAACTGAATCCCCAAAGCACTTGCAAGAATGATATCATCGCCGAGTTAGTGATGCTTGCCGTTTCAGACGGCTGCCTCCCCATCACAGATCGGGACGAGTTCACGAAAAAAGTGATAGCAAGGGAAGCGCTTCATTCCACAGGGCTGACCCACGGTATCGCGATTCCTCACGCTCAAAACGCGGATGTCGATGGGGTGATTGCTTGCCTGGGCGTCTGTCGAACCGGTATCGAATTTGATTCAGCCGATGGTAAACTGGCGCAACTGATTTTTTTGATTGCCGCCAATGAACACCGCGATGCGTCTTATCTGAGCCTTTTAAGTCGAATTGTTCAGATCTTTAGCAAGACTCGTATGCGCGAACAGGTGTTGGCGGCCCAATCGGTTCCGGAAATCATTCAGATTATCAACAAAGAGGAACAGATGCTATACCACCAACGGTTGCAAATGACACCGTCGCACGATGAATCCTGAATCTTGCATCTTGAATCGGGGTGGATACAGGATTCAAGGTTTCGACAGGTCGAAGACTCTCGGAACGGAGCTCAACCCGGCGGATGCAAGATGCAGAAAGCGTCATGTAAGCCTGTGAGGAGTATAATGTAACAGATACCACTCTACCACGTCAAGATACCGGGAGTAACAAACAATGAACGTAGCCGCAATGACACTTCAACAGTTTCTCGCAAATGACATCGAATCCTATGAATACATGAAGGGAGAATTAGTGCCGATGTCTAACCCAACGGTGGAACACGGGCTCATTAGCGCGAATATCGTCATTAGACTGGGAGATTACGTCCGTCAGCATCAGCTAGGGCGAGTTGTCACGGCAGAGACCACATTCCAGATCGGGCAGAGCGGACGAAAGCCAGACGTCGCATTTATTTCAAAAGAGCGGATTCCCCAAGACGCCCGTCAAGCCAGCCCCGTGCCTCCAGACCTCGCCATTGAAGTGGTTTCGCCAACCGACGCGCTCTACGATGTGCTAGAAAAAGTCTCCGAATACCTTGACGCCGGGACGAAGATGGTCTGGGTCATTGAACCTGTCTTAAAAACGGTTACGGTCTACCGCTCGCCGACCAACATCAAGGTGATGACCCGTAACGAGACTCTCATGGGCGAAGATGTGGTCAAGGGATTTGAGTATTCGGTGGCGGAGTTCTTTGAATGAATCAAGGATTCAGGTGCCCCGGCGTGTCCTTGTGAATCTCACGCCGTTTTTTTTTATGCCTGCCAGTAGCCGACTCCCCCTTCTCGCTTCACTTCCTCCGCTTCAAAATCTGTGTGCCGTTGATGTCGATTGCCAGTTCATAGTGCGCCGCCAGGTATTGCGCGATGAGTGGGTGTCGCTCCTCGCTCCGGATGCCATCAATGTTATCAAACCAGCCGCCGGTCTTAAAAATGACCAGGCGGGTCCGGTCGCGTTCGAGGGCGTCGATGACCTCTCGCTGCATGCCCGGTGTTGACGCATAAGCCACCTGATGGAAGCGCGTGACACTGGGGCGCTCCGCGAAAAAGTAGTATGCCCCCTGGCTGGTAAAATCGAAAATTTTCTCATCGGGCGCAGTATGTCCCTGAATGTATGCCACCACGTTTCGGATGTGCTCCGCCTGGTCATTAGGGATGTCAATATGCCCAGCTCGATCTAATTTTTCAGGGACGCGATTTTGGGCCGCCAGAGGGTTGCCCTTTAACTGAGTCCACCTTCCTTGAAAAACACGAATCGGGTGATGCACTTCACGAACGTACCACAACATAACAAAAATCGGGAGGGCAATCCACGCGGATTTCATGGCACCGATGAGGCGAGATTTCCAGTTCGTATTCTTCAAACAGAGCTTATCCACAATTCGTCCGACGCCGCGTTCTACGGGGAATAAGCAGAGCACCCCAAGGAACGTTGCACCGTAAATCAGATGTCCACCATCAGACCTGCCCAATGCGGTGCGAAAAAAGGCAATCCCTCCCAACAGCAGGAGAAGCAGCTTGATGTTGCCATCGGAATGCCAGAAGCCACCGCAGAGCCACCGATTGGTCAGATACGCTCCGGCAATGAGAAAGACAAACACGGGCAGATACCACCGAAACCCTTCACTGAGAACAAAGGTGCGCCAACCTGCCCTGAGCCCTGAATCGGCAAGGGGCTTGAGCGTATCGGAAAAGGGGGGAAACGCCAGCCCCCATGTCTCGATCTGGTAAACACACTGGATATAGGTGTTCCAGATAACGTCGTCTAACGCGCCGTGCAACAGAAAATAAAATCCAACCAACCAGAATCCCACCATAACGCCGCTACCGTAACAGATCAATGGCAATGGACGCTTTCGTCCTGAGATGCCGCGTTGCAGCGCACTATACATCAAGAGAAAGAGGCTGATTGCTCCCAGTGTGTAGAGTCCGATTTCGGTGCTGTACCAGAAGGCAAAGCTGGTAAAGGCACCCGCCACAATCAGCTTCCAACCGAAAGTCCAGTGAAACGTGAAGCGTGAAACGTGAAACGTGAAACGTGAAATGAATCCCTTTCTTCCATCCTTCCATTCTTCCATTCTTCCATCCCTCCCTTCCTTCCATTTCTCCGGTTCCTCGTTTCCGGGGATTCGCTGCCAGCCTGAAAACAGTCCATAGTCTTGTCGGTGGGTGATGTAGTTCGCAACGAACGCGATGCTGATTAAACCGAGCCCATGTCGCGCTGAAACCCAGAAATTCTCTCCGGATGCAATCAGCACCAAAATGAGCGATGTGATAACGCCGCCGCGAAAGACTTGCAAGCCCAGCAGATAGAGCGCAACATACCCCAATGGGTCTAACAGTCGTTCCATCCTCCGAACCCCTTCCAGCGTCGGACCGAAAAGTTTACTCCCCATCCACGCCAGATAAACGTTTTGGAATAACCCATGTTGTATGTACACGTCTCGAAACGGAATTCCGCCGCGTAACATCTCGTTCAAAGGCGCAAGCCGCTCCCCTTCATGGAACAGGTCTATCCCACCGTGAATATTCCCGGAATATATCAGGAGATAGATGAAAACCGGTACAATCAGATATTTGAATATCGCAAGGGCGAGCGAGAAGACACGAGCGTTTGGCTTGGGAAGGTCGAAGACTCTCGGCTTGCCGGAGGAGAAGGTCTCGGTCATCGCAAATGGGTATGGAGAAATTCGCGATGGTTCCGCAGGGGACCGAAGGCGATTGTATAATAAGATGCCAAGTTTTGCCGCGAGCACCAGTCCAATCGGCACAGCAAGCCCCGTCACCCAACTGCGCTCCAGATGGTGAATATCTCGCCAGATTAACAGCAACGGCAGTGAAGCAAAGGCACTCTGCTTGAGGGTTCGCTCCACGGACTGATGTGTCCATTTTGCCACGAAGTTGGCGTATGCAATCCACCCCATCCAATAAAGCGCAATCATCGATGGCACGCCGGTGAGCGCAAGCAGATAGTAAAAGAACTCCTGCTGCTTGGGGTACTGATGGACGCTCACCCAGCCCACAATCCCTGAATCATCGTGGTATTCGAAATGCAGATGCCGATGTATCTCCAGTCCCAACCCAATAGCGAGGGTAAAAGCGGAAACGGTGATCAGCGCAACGTAGGGGCGGAGGGAATCGGATTGCGGATTGCGAATTGCGGATTGCGGATTGATGCTTTTCAACGTATTCCAAATGTTCATCGGTTGTCTCTCCTCAACATTATATCATACCATGTTGGGGACTTGAGCACAATCGCTTTCTGATATGCGACGGACATGAGAAATGACTTTTATTCATTTGGGGAAGATGATATAATAGGGCAAACGCAATGGGTTTGAGGAGGTAGCTCAGAAGATGAAACTTAAAAAGGTATCTATTCAGAATTTCAAACGAATCGATCACCTTGACATAGATTTTACAGATAGCTTGGGACGTATTCACGATATAACCGTATTAGCCGGTCCAAATGGTTGTGGGAAAACAACTATATTAGATGCAATTGCCTACCCTCTATCCGGCATGATGGAAATCCCATTTCCAAAAAGCAAAATAGGGCTTGAAGGGAATGCGGTTATTCGACACCCAGCGATTGAATCCCGTGTTGATTTTGATATTATTCTGGAACCCGACGAACACCAGGAAGTTTGCCGCATTACAAAAAAAGTAGATCCAAACTGGTATGTGCAAAATTCGCGCGAGGGGCAGATCAGATGGTGCCAGCCTCTGCCGCGCTGGAGAGATCCGGCGGAGAAGGGGTGGACGTTGCTGAAAGGACGCCGCTACGCGACAGAACTTATCGGCAAGCACGATGAGGATATCAGCGTTTTTAACAAGATTGGTGGGCTTTTTTACTTTGACCAGGAACGTAGCATTCCACCTCGTGTCTCTCCTAAGCACAATCGAATAACCCCTGAGATTCCTGATGAAATACTCGAAAATGAGAGTGGGCTCGTGTCATTTTGGGCGAATCTTAAACAACATCTTGTCGATTTAGGTGTCGATGCAAAGCTCGCTCCAGACGGTTGGCAAGCAGAGCGTTTTCGGGAAATTCAAGACATTTATGCAAAACTCTTTTCCCCCCGTCAACTCCTTGAGGTTCGTCCGAGAGGAGAATCTCGGGATGTCTGTTTCCGGGATGGTGACAATCAAGCGTATTGGTTCGATGGACTCAGTAGCGGCGAAAAACAGTGTTTGCTTTTCATTGTACAATTCGCCGCTTACCGAATTCATCGCTCAATCGTTTTGATTGATGAAGTTGAATTGCACCTCCATCCGACATTGCAGATTGAATTACTCAAATGGCTCCCTCGGATTGGAAACGACAACCAATTTATTCTTACAACACACTCACCCTACGTCTTTGATTTTTTTCCGCCTGAATGTGTTATTAGCATGGAGGCGCTTGATGAAACAGAGGAGCAGAGCTCATGAATGCGCGTCAAGGCGCTGCTGACATTGTTAGCAACGCACCACTGTTGCTTTGTGAAGGTGATTCCGATGAAAGGTTGCTAGGGCGTATTGACGAACTCGGGGAAATGCACTCGTAGCCCAAGTTTCTAACTTGGTATTGAGCGCGTAACCAAGATAGAATCTTGGGCTACGACTGCCCCCCGTGGGAATTATGACCAGCCCTCAATTCGCTATCGAATCATCTGAACTGAATCAATAAAAAAACAGAATGAATAAGAAAGTTTTCGTTCCACCAATCAAGTGCCAAGGAATTAAGACTCAGCTCGTCCCTTGGATTCTTGAAAATGTCGAATTTAACGAACAGGGGCGATGGATTGAACCGTTCATGGGGTCTGGCGTTGTTGGGTTTAATTTCCGGGCGAAGCATGCAATCTTTTGCGACAAGAACCCACATCTCGTTAATTTCTACAACGCCTTGAAAACAGGAGAGATAACCACGGCACGGGCGCGAAGTTTTCTTGAGCGGGAAGGCGCTTTATTGGCGAAACAAGGGAAGGATTACTACTACGAAGTCCGGGACAGATTTAATCAGCATGGGGCTGCGTTGGATTTCCTGTTTTTAAGCCGCTCCTGTTTTAATGGGGTCATGCGTTTCAATCAGAAGGGGCTTTTCAATGTGCCTTTCGGGCATAAGCCTCAACGGTTTTCCAAGGCTTACATCACCAAAATCATCAATCAAATTGACTATGTAATCAAATCGCTCCGGATGTACAACTGGGAGTTCTTGTGCCAGGATTTTAGAGACACAATTGCTGATGCCAACGGCAATGATTTCATTTATTGTGACCCACCTTATGCCGGCAGGCATGTTGACTATTTTAGTTCCTGGTCTGATGCAGATGAAAGGGAGCTCCATCAGTTGTTGATGGGCTCGAAAGCAAAATTTATTCTCTCGACATGGCATGGCAATGAACACAGACGCAACGAGCAACTCGACAGGTATTGGACGGATTGCAACATCTTGACACGGGAACACTTTTACCATGTTGGCGCAAACGAGCAGAATCGAAAGCCAATGGTAGAGGCAATCGTGCTGAATTACACGCCCAAAACTGCGGATTGTGTAATACGTGAGGTGTGATTCTGTTGAAAAACGGGCATGTTTCAGAAACCTCTTTGTGAGTGGAAGAAAGGAAGGATGGAAGGATGGAAGGGCGTGCTTCCATCCTTCCATCCTTCCTTTCCTTCCATCAGAGAAACCTTTGGGGAAAAGTCAAACCGAAATCAGTATTAATTCTTAACGGAGGTACTGCGATGAATAATAAACCGGTTCAATTGTATCTGATCGGAGGCATCACCGGATTGCTCGGGGGCCTCCTGATGGTCATCTCCAGCGGTCTGGTCCTGTTTCGTGTGCAGGCGGCTTATCTGGGGACGCCAGAACAGAAGATGGCATTTATTGCGAGCCATCCCCTCGTGGGGGTTACGCACGGAATTGGCGTCGCCAGTCTCATCTTGATTGTGCCAACAGTGATTGCGCTATTTGCGTTACTGCGCATGGTTGCGACAGCGCGTAGCTTTTTGGGTATTGGCTTTGCTCTCCTTTGGCTCCTCATTGAGATGGTGGAGCATTTGTCTCAAACGGCACCGCTTCGTGCCTTGAGCCAACTATACAATGACCTACTGACCCGTGAAATGGCAATGTCGATTCATAACGTATTGGATGAGTTTTGGGAAGCCTTTTCCCGGACAGGGGCGTTTCTGTCTGCCCTCATGTTCCTGTGTTATGGCCTGGCCCTCATTAAAGCGGGAAATCCCCCCTCCCCCCCTTTGAAAAGGGGGGTGGGGGGGATTTCGGGATACCTGTTCCTGATCGCGGTTATCGCCCTTCCAATTGGGCTGGTGATTCCCGGCGTCGGTCTGCAACTCCACGTTGTCGTTCGGGGACTCGCATTCTTTATTGTTTCTGTCAGCTTGATCAAGATTGCAACAACAAGGGAGGAATAACAAATGGGAAACTTAAAAGTTGGAACAGCGAAGTATACTCCCCGAAACGCCTCCCCCATGGAGGCGTTTCGGGGAGTATAAACATCACGCCTCCGCTCGGATGCAACATGGCAGGATATTCAGCTCGTAACCGCGGGAGCGAAGCCATCGCTGATGAGCTGTATTCAAAGGCGCTTGTTTTTGACGATGGGTGCACGCAAGTGGCAATCATTACGAACGATCTCATCGGATTCGATGCCGCGTTTGTTAATCGCGTGCGGCTGATGATTGAGAAGGGGACGGGAATTCCGTCTGACAATGTGATGATGGGTTGTTCGCACACCCATTTTGGCCCCGAGGTTCGTGAGTCACGCGCGACCTCCGCCGATACCCCCGCCGGGAATGCTTACGTCGAGGTGCTCGCTCAGAAGTTGACGACGGTTACGCAGCTCGCCCAACAGCGCCTTCAACCTGCACGAGTTGGGGCGGGCAGCGGTGTTGCAGATAAGGTCAGCTATAATCGGCATACGATTCGTCCCGATGGGAAGGCGCAAACGAGCTATCGGCGTCCTGCGCCCAATTCAGATCTCACTTTCGGCCCCTACGACCCGACGGTGAGAGTCCTTCGTGTTGATAGCGCAACGGGGGAGCTGATGGCTTCCCTCATCCATTTCGCCTGCCACCCCGTTACGACGACCGATCGGATGTACACGATCAGCGCGGACTATCCGGGGTATGCGATGGAGGTTATCGAAAAGCAAGAGGGAGGAATCTGCCTGTTTGGGTTAGGCTGTGCAGGCAACATCGTCCCCATCCAGCGTGAAGGCAAATATCCCCGCATGATCGGCAGGTCCATCGGCGGCGAGGCGATCAAAGTCCTGCAATGGATGCAGACCACAGATGAAGCCAGATTGGCGGTTGCACACCAAAATCTCTCCCTTGAACTGAAGCGAGCGATCGATGGAAACACAACCCAGGAGATCGACATTCAGTGCATTGCGATTGGACCGGTCTATTTCATCGGATTGCCGGGGGAGATTTTCGTCGAGCTCGGCTTCGACATTGTGAATCGGTCTCGGCGCGAAAACCTGTTCGTCATGAGCATGACCAACGGGAGCATCGGCTATATCCCAATCGAGCTCGCCTACGCCCAGGGCGGGTATGAGTCCAATTCCTCGCGCTTCCGCCCCGGCTGCGGCGAGCAGATTGCCGATGCCGCGGTGGCGTTGTTAAGCAAAATGAGGTGAGCAAAATGTACAAATCGTTTCGCATTCAGAATTTCCGTTGTTTCAAGGACTTCTCAATTGACCGTCTCGAACGGGTGAACCTGATCGCCGGGGCCAATAATGTCGGGAAGACAGCGTTGCTTGAGGCAATTTTCTTACATGCCGGTGGAACGAATATTGAACTGACCATTCGCCTGAACGGTTTTAGAGGATACGAAAAATTCAAAGTGGACGATAATATGTCTGAAAATATCTGGGAGCCACTCTTCTATCGGTATGAGGATCAAGCCGTCATTGAAATTGAAGCACAAGATTCCGATGATCAGGTGAGGCGGTTGCGATTGAAGTTTATTCAGCCAGATTCCACCACGATCCAAGGGGAGCAACTCTCCCTTGAAGGAAAAGGCTTTCTATCGACTGGATCGATGCGTCGTGGGCTAGAACTTGAACAAGAGTCAGGTGGCAAAAACAAGGTATCCCGATCAACTTTTGGCCCGAATAGTATGATACTAAGTCCTTTCCCTGATCCAGTTCCATTCCTCTGCTATTTTCTTGGGGCAAGATTGAGAATCAATTCCGCTATGGAGGCTGAACTCTATGGGCGTTTGGAGCTAGAAGGCCAGGAAGGTACAATCCTTGATTTCCTCAAGATTATCGAATCACGTCTAAAACGGCTAGCGGTGATTGTAACAGAGGGAGTTCCAACCCTTCATGCAGATGTTGGGATTGGACGTCTTATCCCTCGAGTATTCACGGGCGAGGGTATGGGACGTTTAGCCAGCTTCGCTCTTGCCATTGCGAACGCTTCCGGCGGGGTTGTGCTCATCGACGAAATTGAGAACGGGATTCACTATTCGATTATGACGGAGGTATGGCTGGGAATCGCGGAACTTGCCCGCCGATTCGATGTCCAAATCTTTGCGACGACCCACAGCTATGAATGCCTCACAGCCGCGCATCGTGCGTTTAAGAAGTCAAGCACTTATGATTTTCGTCTGCACCGTCTCGATCGGATTGACGATTCCATCAAAGCGCGCACATTCGATGAAGAGACACTGGGATTTGCCCTCGAGGCAAACTGGGAGGTGCGTTAGTGACTGAAGATCGAAGGCAAGCGATTACTAACCCCAAACTGTTACTCGTCGAAGGAAGGGATGAATTCAACTTCTTTAGCGCTTTGATTAATCACCTTCAACTCCAAGACATAGAGGTTCGTATCTATGAAGGAAAAAGTAATCTACGGAGAGCTCTTCAAACCTTGCCATTAGCTCCTGGCTTTGGGAATGTCAAGTCGGTCGGAATTGTTCGTGATGCAGATGATGACGCCAATGCCGCCTTCCAGAGCGTCTGTAGCAGTTTGTCGAACGCGAATCTGCCAGTGCCTGATTCGCCCCTTGTGTTGACTTCGGGACGCCCGCAAATTGCTGTGATGATTATGCCCCCCGGCACCAACACAGGTATGCTTGAAGATTTGTGCCTGTCAGCCCTTCAGGGTGATCCAGCGATGCCGTGCGTTGATCAATACTTTCAGTGCCTTGAAACCCAGATGGAAAATTTACCACAGAATGCGTCTAAGGCAAGACTCCACGCTTTTCTGGCATCTCGGGAAAGACCAGACCTCCGTCTCGGCGAAGCCGCTTTAGGAGGGTATTTGCCGTGGGATAGCCCTGCATTTGAATCTGTCAAACAATTTATCAACCAACTATAAGTACCTAACTTTAGAAAATTCTTTGGACCTTTTCACCCTCACCCCCCGCCCCTCTCCCGTCGAGGGAGAGGGGAGACAGTTCCCTCTCCCCTGAGTGGGAGAGGGTTAGGGTGAGGGGGAGAGCTGAAGAGATTTATTCATAAGACTTAGGAGGATTCTAATGGCAGACACACAACAGTTTTTAGCATTTGATCTCGGTGCAGAAAGCGGGCGTGGCGTGTTGGGCAGCTTCGATGGTGAACGGCTCAAGCTGGATGAGCTCCATCGATTTCCCAACGGAGGCGTTCGTGTGCTGAATAGCCTGCACTGGGATGTGTTGCGACTCTGGAGCGAGATGAAGGGGACACTTTCCCTCTGCGCCCAGCAAGGCATAGACCTCATGGGAATTGGACTCGATACATGGGGGGTTGATTTCGCCCTGATCGGCAAAGATGGCACGCTACTTGGACAGCCGTATCACTACCGGGATGGGCGTACCGATGGCATGCTAGAGGAAGCCTTCCGTCGCCTGCCGCGCGCGGAGCTCTTTGCGCGAAGCGGTGGGCAGTTCCTTCAGATTAACACGCTCTATCAGTTGCTGTCGATGGTGGTGCACAAATCACCCCTGCTTGAAGTTGCGGAAACGTTTCTGATGATTCCCGATCTTTTCAACTTCTGGTTGACAGGACGGAAGGTCTGTGAATTTACCGATGCGACAACAACGCAGTTTTACGACCCGCGCCAAAGAGGGTGGTCAAAAGAGATTTGCGACGGGCTCGGTTTGCCGTTTCACATTTTGCCAGAAATCGTGCAACCGGGGACGCAACTCGGCACACTTCTACCGTCCGTTGCTGAAGAGACGGGCCTTTCGCAGGTTCCCGTCATTGCACCCGCTTGCCACGATACCGGTTCGGCGGTTGCCGCAGTGCCGGCGCGTGGCGAAGATTGGGCGTATATCAGCTCCGGGACCTGGTCGCTCATGGGCATTGAGGTGCCTGAACCGATTATCACTGATCAGGCGCTTGACCTCAATTTTACGAATGAGGGTGGGGTCAACAACACGTTCCGCTTTCTCAAAAACATCATGGGGTTATGGCTGGTGCAGGAGTGTCGGCGGACCTGGGCGCGAGAGGGCGATGATATGTCTTACGATCAGCTAACGCAAATCGCTGTCAGTGCAAAATCTTTCGTCGCGCTGATCGACCCGGATGAAAACACCTTTTTGCCAGCGGGAGACATGCCATTACGCATCGTTGAATATTGCAAACGCACGGGACAAACTCCCCCCTCAAGCAAAGGGGAGATGGTTCGGTGTGCATTAGAAAGCCTTGCGCTCAAATACCGGTGGGTTTTGGAAAAACTTGAAGCCGTTTGGGGTAGAGCAATCTCCGTCATCCATATCGTCGGGGGGGGGACACAGAACAAACTGCTCTGCCAATTCACCGCGGATGCCACAGGGTTGCCGGTCATCGCTGGTCCCATAGAGGCAACGGCAATCGGCAATATCATGGTACAGGTGATCGCGAGGGGGTTAATCCGCTCAATTTCTGAAGCACGGGAGGTCATCCGCCGATCGTTCGATGTCGTCACTTACGAACCGCAAGATTCAGCGCGGGATGAGGCTTATGAGCGATTTTTGACGATAACAAAATTGCCAGGAACTTAAATGCGGAAACGAGGCAATGGTAAAAAGGAAGGGGATGGGTCAGCTCAAGCCTAACGCCAACGTTGAACGGCAGGGAAAAGCAGGCGAGTTTTTTCCCGTCAACTCCAATGGCCTGTTAGGCGAACCCTGATAGAAACAACCTCTCCTACCGCTGTTGCCTGCTCGCCTATGGGTTGATGACAACTTCTTGGGCCGGACCACGGAAAAATATATCCAGGCGGTTCAGGACATCTCTTCCCAGAATGCGTTCCTGCCCGATAAAATCGGCTTGCAGGCGACACCGATACTCATGACCGTCCACCCGTGCCCAAACCGCGAATACAACCGTCGGCACCGCCGTGGCCCCAACGCCACCCATCAATGCGGGAGTCCCCGCGCTGGGAGCAAGAGCTAACTGTTGACAATCGGACCACGGGAGTGCACTGGCGTCGGCACCCGTATCCGGAATCACGCGATCCAAGATCAACCCCGGGGCGGTGGCCTGTTTTCGGAACTCCACTGTGATCACCGGCAACGCTTCGCTGGGATATGTGGGGTCATAGGAGAAAACGGCACGGCGCATGTGGCAAGGCTCGTGCTCCCGTCCGACACAGGTGACAAACGGGTGTAATCCTGATTGCTGGGCCGCATGAAACACTTCGACGGCGCTGCTCCCGGACACAATAACCCGACCGTTGGCAAACCCAATCCACTGATCGCGATATTGGGTTAGGAGCTGAACCCGGTGGGCCCAGTAATCCGCTTCGTTCTTTTGCCAGTCGGGGTGAATCCGCTGGGCAATCTCGGGCGGCAGACCGTTGATCAAGCTTTTCATGAAACACCTCAGAGTGATTGATCTTAAATACCGACAGGGGCTCTGGTCAAGAGCTAGATTCGTAGCGCCTAACGCTTGAGTTGAATGGCGCGCTGAGTTGTCGATCTTTGGGAATGATGCTAATTGCGCGTCCGCTCCAGCGAATTGTTAGGCGCGCTGTTAGCATTTACAGAAGAGCACAATTACTTTAAATCATCTCTTTCATCTGATCCGATCCATTCATGATCAGGATTATCCGTTATCCGATCAAGTGAGATTAGGATTCTGCGAATTACAAATGCCACTAGCACAACTCCCATGAATGCGAGGGCAACTCCTACACTCGTAGATGAAAATTGGTTTCCGAACAATGTAAAGGTTGTTTGAGCACTATTACCGAAGTACGCAAGAACAATCCCTCCCCCTAACAACAAGCCACCTAGAATTGCAGAAAGGATGAGGCTAAGTTTCCAGATTGGTGTGGCAGCACGGATTATCATAGGACAGTCCTCCAATTTGCAAGATTGACATCTCTACCGTAAAAGTAATATTGAATTATTATCGCACGACAAAGCAGATTAAGTCAAGAATTTTTTCAATCTGAATCTGAATCAGCCGAATCTACTCAAACACAATTTCCACCTTCCGGGCTCGCTCGGGTAGGTCGGATCTAATTTCTAATGCACCATCTTGATAAACCGCATGCACTTGCGCCGGGTCAACTCCCGGAGGCAACATAACTTTGCGGTAAACTTTTCCAGTAATCGTCAGGCTGTCATGATTCAAAGTAATCTCAACGTCCCCCGGCTTGAGCGTCGAGATTTCAATCCGCGCAAGCACCTCCCCTTTGCTTTCGGGCAAACGGATAGAATTGCGCCCAGGA
The DNA here is from genome assembly GCA_964577695.1 of uncultured bacterium. GTDB lineage: Bacteria > Poribacteria > WGA-4E > WGA-4E > PCPOR2b > CAZOAL01. The sequence goes on from CAZOAL010000021.1 coordinate 74,993, forward strand.
CTCGGTAATGCCGTTTGATTCGCAGGGGGTAGCGGATGGGAAACTGAACGGTTCAGTTGATGCGAAGGTTGAGCGGCACGGTACGACTCGATTGGCGTGGGCGAATCCGACGAAATATAGATTTGTCGCTCGTAGCACTCGGTGATGATGTTTTGTCCGCCGTGCCCCATCCAACGCTTCTCTGTTCTTTCAAAAGTTCCCTGTGGTGAAGTGGAGTCACTCGTTTCTGGACCTCTGGCATTCCAACCTGCCATCGCGTGATTGAACATGGATAACCGATTGTACACATCATCAAAAAAGGTGTTCGCTTCTGCCTGCATATCGATCAGTTCTTCAAACAATCGTCTGTGTCTCATCTCTTATCTCTCCCAATTGATTCGATACAAAAACTGGACGGATGAAAAAACTAGAAAGTCCTAAATCCAATATTTCCAATTATAGCATGTTGATTCGCTTTTCCACAAGAGATTTTTCTGACCATCAGAAACCGAGTTTTTCACTTAGACTTCCGAAGTTTGGTGCAACGTCCGTGCTGTTTCATTCTCCTCACGGTTTCGCATCGTCTCAGCTCAGTTCGCGTATTGAAACCCCGATCACGCCCCGATTTAGGAGGGGCATGATCAGGGTCTGGGACTCGCTTTTGCTCATAACTGAAAAAGTCGTATTTCTATATCTCTGCTTATGATTTACACAATACTGGTCTTGAAAGATGGTCAACGGTATTGAATAATTCTGAGCAATAAAAAAGGCTCCAGATTCATTGAATCTTGAGCCTTCGGGATTTTTTATGAGACCCAGGGTAAAATTAACGAACCTTAATGTTACCCCATGTCGTTGTGAGTTTGCCTATGGCATTCACTGCGAGTATCGGACGTTCGCCCGCTCCTAATGCCGTTACCTCTGCTTTGTCGAGGGCCCGCGCCCAAAGCATGACCTCATCGATCATGCCATCCAGGTACTGTATCTTCTGAGGGTCGCCCTCAAACCCGACCCCCCTTCCCATTACTAGCGGCTCATTGGGGAAGAGCCGATAGGGAGCAGGCGTCTGATTTGGGTTTTGAGGTTTGTTTGGACTCGGCGGAATTGTGGTCTTTCCATCAACTGTGACGTATGCCGTCACCTGCTTTCCATCCGCTGTCAATGCCACATGCACCCACGCTTTCGGGCGAATCACATCAGGCGTCCAAAACCAGGTTTCTCCTGTGGTATTTGTGGTCCCCCACATCATGTCAGATTCGCTTGTGACCAGGGCTCGGAAGGTATAGTGTGGCCCCCACACACTCTCTCCTTTGTAGATACCAGAGTGGTCGTTACCGACACGGACATACAACCAGTAAGCAATCGTAAATGCTTTCTCGAGGGCAGCCTCGGCCTGATGACTCAACTCAACGGTTGCATAAGCGTCAATCCCATTCAGGTTGAGTGATTTCCCAAACTTTCCGCTCTTCACAATCTCTGCCCCTCCGTGTAAAACCGGTGTGGTAGAATACTCCTCAAATGTCCATGCCCCAATTAAACCGTTATTCAGATCAGCGGCCGCAGCCTGAACACAGACGAGAAGTATCAATGCAACAAAATTTTTCATCATAAACTCCTTGTGAATATTTGGTTCCAATTTGAAAATAATGCACCAGCCAAAAAATACCTATTTTCGTTTTTTCCTCAAAAATAAGCGGGCTCAAAAATAGGTGCAAAGTCTGTAGGAGGCACGGGGGGGGTAACGGAAACTCGGTGCGTTGGAGAAATAAAAATAGTTTGGGAGGACTATGCCTTGTATGTGGAGTTGTGCGGCACTTACGCAATTATTGTACCACGCATGGACTTCAAGTGATAGGAACCAGAATCAGCGGAGAAGCGAAAACCAGAAAATCCTGCAAGTTGGTGTAGTGAAATCCCATAAAACGAGACAGAAGGCGCGCAAAGGAGAACCCCCAAATGGAACATATTACCTCTCTCTTCCTTGACCTGAGAAGAGAGTAAGCGGTAAGTTCTCACGTTCACGCAAGGGTGTCGAAAATTGTGATACGGGGCGTATAAAAAAGTGATTCTACCTCGCCAATGTCACATTTAAATCAAGAGCCTTTCGTAGATTTCGACAGGCTCAATCCGGCGGAACATGCGGCTTGGTTGTTGAGCCTGTCGAAACACGCTTGTTCCAATTCCCCATCGAACGAGCGAGCCGCACGTTCTACGGGGCGATCGTTCCCCAAATTTTCCAAAATTAAACGGGGCACCTGCGATAGCGCTCCACCGGGGGCTACCGTGCTCCAAAACGGCCCTCGAAAAAAAGTTGACATCCTGATGAGAGTTATGGGATAATGAAGCCACCCATCGCGCATGGTGAATCCCATAAAGGAGCTTTTATGCCGATTATAGACATTCCTGAATTCAACTGAGAAGCCGGGTGAAGTGCAGCTTGCGGCGTGGGAATCTGCCCTCTGGGAAAAGGGGTATGTGGTCATTCCCAACGCGCTCCCCCAACCGGCTGTCGAACATTTTCTGAATCGTATCAAATCCTTCCCGCCCTCCGTGGGATATGGGTCGAACTCTCTCGTTCGACTTTTTGAACACGGGCTGGACTTTGTGCACCTGCTGGAAAATGAGCCTATCATTAGCCTGATGGAACGCATCCTGGGGAAGAATCTTCACGTTATCGCGCTTCAGGGGCACCGGATGTTCCGCGGCAACGAGGTGTTACGTTGCCATGCGGACGAAATCTATCTGCAACGCCCCGCCCATGTCCCCGATGATGTGGAATACCCTCCCATCATCAACGTCATCAATTGCCATTACTATCTGGTCGATGTGCCGGATGAGTTGGGGCCGACGCAAGTGGTCCCCGGAAGCCACCGCGCCTGCCGACAGCCCCGCCCCGAAGATGGAGACCCGCCCCGGTGGCGCGGGCAAGGTCCCGCGTTGCTGACGGTCAAGGCTGGAGACTGTGTCATGTACAGCAATCAGGCGTGGCACAGCGGCACCCTCAATCGGACCGATCGAACCCGCTACGCGGTGGTGCCGGGTTATTCTCGACGCTTTGTTGCCCAGCGATTCTGGCCGTTTCTCAACTACCACCTGTCACGCGACATCCTGGACCAATGCACGCCGCGTCAACGCGAGATACTGGGAGAGCATCCGCGGGGGGCTTACGGTTAGACGGCTGGCGTCTCCCTGCAAGCCCTACTTGTACCCGCGCAGTGAGGCCACCCTCCCTTCCTCTGCCCCCTCACCCCGGCCCTCTCCCACGGAGGGGAGGGGGAGAAGTCTGCTTCCTATAGGGATTTGCAGAATCATGGGAGAGAGAAATTTGTGCCCCCATGATTTACCCCTTGACAGAGAGGGCTCTCAACGTTATCATTAGACGGACACCTAACCCATGAACCCGTTCGTATGATGATGACAAGAAAACTTTCTCTCTTTTCTACCGCTTCTGCTGGTCCCCTTTTTATTGCGATTCTCTACCTATTTTTCGCGATATTTCTCAACTATGCCGACGCTGACCTGACGATAAACATCCGTGATCGCGCAGGGAAGCCCGCTTCGCCGGTGCGTGTCCAGTTCTTCCCCGGTGCGCTCGCTCCGGATAGCGATGTACAGCCCATCGCCCCTCCCCAACCACGCCCCGATGGGCTGGTCGGTTTCGTCACGAATCCGCAGGGGCGTGTCACAGTCGATCTCCCCGCTGGGGGGTATACGGTCATCGCCTCTCCAGACCTCGATTCCGGGCAGGTGGCGGAGAGTTTCCTGATCGTTCGAGCGGTGAACGCGCCGGGAGAAGTCACGTTATCGGTTGCGGATACAGTCCCCGTCACCGTGACGGCAGTTGGTGAAAGTGACTTCGCGGCTGGGACGCAGCCACTGGTGGCAGCCCGCACCTATTTTCGCCCCAGCAAAAGAGTCCTGGGGTATGTCGGTTTGCTCAACAATAACGGTGAATTGAAAACCTCCATTTCACCGGGGCGTTATCATGTGGTGCTTAACGGTTCCATTGCGTTACACTACGTTGTCCTGGCGAACCAGGCGATATCTCCGCCAAGCGCCACTGTCAGCTTTAACGGGGCTGTTCAACCCACTGCCCGGATGGCGTTGGACCTTCCGCCGGCGACGCAACTGGTGCTGCATGAGGTGCTATCGACCAATATCACTTCTGAATTTGTTGACATCGTTGAGAACACAATTGGTTATGACGCGGCGTATACGGAGGTGCTGTCCCTCGGCTTTGGGAAGAACGCAGAGACAACGCGACTTCTGCCGGGGCTCACCTATCAACTCAATCTCAGTTATGTCGTTGACCTGAACGGTGTTTTGTACGCTTACGAACTCCGCATTAACACCCTGCGGGTTGATGAACCACGCAGCTATCGAATCGGGAATAGCGGCGATCAACCTTTCAAACTGACTGCCCGTATAGATGCGGCCGAATACCATCCGGGCGATTCGGTGACGGTGCGGTATGAGCTCTTTGATACACAAGGCAACCAACTGTACCGCTTTTTTAATTTCTCCGGGGCGAGGCTGATTTTTCCCTATGTTGTGGTACGTGATCCAAACGGCGTTGTGGTTGGCAGTAACCCAAACACAAACGAGTTGCCGGAGGATTTTTTCCGCTTCCAGTTTCGTCTGCCACCGACCGCTCAACCGGGGGTGTACACCGGCACCGTCGGCCTTGACGCAAAGATGTATGGGCAGTTGGCGGATAACTTCAGTTTCCGCGTCGTTTCGGAGAGGGATGGGACACCCCCTCAAATCTCCAATGTCGATGCGCCCACAAAAGCAGAGGCAAACGCGCCAATTAAAATCAGCGCACAGATCGAAGACGAGTCGGGCGTCAACAAACTTACGCTTGAAGTTGGGCCAGGAATAAACCTCATCCCCATTTCACTCCCCAATAACCGGTACGAATGGGAAATTCCCGTAGGGGCGACGTACGCATCGCCCCTGGGCTGGAAGATTATCGCGGTGGATGCGTTTGGCAACAGCTCGACTGCCTCCGGCGAAGTTGAAATCCGCGATACGACCGCGCCATCAATCGAGCACACGCCGATCGAGTTCGCCGAGATGGGCGTAGAATTGCCAATCTCGGCAAGGGTAGCGGATAATGTCGATGTTGCGGAAGTCGTCGTTTCATACAGGAATGAGCGAATGGCCGAATTTGCGGCCAAGCGAATGACGCAATCTTCAATCCGCCGGATTGAGTTTACCGAAATCTTCAATGCCACCATTCCCGCTTCTGCGCTCAAAGGGGATGCACTTCTCTATTTCCTGCGGGCAACGGATAGCGCAGGCAACGCGCGCCGTCTGCCAGAAAATGGGGAGTTCACGATTCGGCTGCGCGATACAACCCCACCGATGATTTACCTTATGCCGATCACCGTAGCGGCGAACGGGCCAATCCGGGTTGAGGCAGTTGTGCTCGACAATAACGCCGTGGATGGCGTGATGTTGAACTATCGGCGGATGGGCGATGGAACTTTTACGCGCCTCCCGATGGCGCACACGGTCAATACTTACGCCGCCACAATTCCTGCTTCCGCGCTCACGTCCCCCCCCTCAATCCCCCCCAACCTTGGGGGGGAGGGGGGGGGAGGCGCAGAATATTTCCTAGAGGCATCAGACCTCGACGGCAACAGCGCACGTCTCCCCGAAGGCGTTGCAACGTATCAAATCCGTCTGGACCTCCGTCCCTCGATTGCCCAACTGGAGTTGTCGCCATCCGCCTCGAAAGCGAACCCACTCCCCATGACGGCAGGGGGTGTCCAGCCTTTTCGGTTCCGTGCGATGGATGCGGATGGCCGCTTCATACCGGTCCTCCCGATCTGGAGTGTGACCAATGGCATCGGCGAAATAGACCAGGAGGGACGGTTTTATGCCGCGACGACGGCAGGTCGAATCGGACAGGTCATCGCAACGATTCCCGTTCTTGCCCCCCCCCCTCTCCCCCCCGCGGGCGGGGGGGGAAAGGAGGGGGCTGCCCAACAAGCGATCACCTGGGTGCAATTGACACCTGCCCCGGCGGAGCGTATTCTCGTTAGCCCACCATCCTCTCTGCCTACAGGGGGGACAGAAGGGGGGGATGCGTTCATGCCAGTTATGCTCGCGGCGGGGACACAGCAAACGTTCCAATCGCTCGTGTTAGACATTTATGGCAACCCAAGGGCGGATGCGGTGACATGGCGTGTCGAAGGCGGCATCGGCGACATTGTCGGGACAACGTTTCATGCGCAAAAGATTGGGCGTGGACATGTCGCTGCCACGAGCGGGGCGCTCAGTACGTTCGCAGAGGTTGACGTGAGTTTCGGCAAATTAGCGAAGATCGATGTTCGCGCGACGGCGTTGAATTTGCGCGCGGGTGAGTCGCAGCCGCTTGAGGCAACGGGACTGGATTCATCGGGGAACCGTGTCCCACTTGCCCCCTTATGGTCAGTGCGCGGCGGCGTTGGGTCGATTCGCGAGGGGACGCCCCCGACATTCATCGCTGGAAGCGCGGGTGAAGGGGAGCTCGTCGCGACCATCGGTGATCTGGCCACAACTGTCCCGGTGCGAGTGACGCCGGGGCCCCTTGTCTCCATCACGACCAACCCGTTCATCACCTATCTCCCCCTCTCTACAGACAAACTCGCTTATGTGCATCAGTTCGTTGCCGCTGGTTGGGACATTGCGGGGAATCCTGTCCCGATTCGCGATTTGCGTTGGACAGTTGACGCCGCCGCTGGTACGATTGACCCAACCGGTTTGATGACATCAATCAAGCAGGTCAACACCCAAACGCTTGGCAATATCGTCATCAACGGAACCTTATGGGCTTTTGGAAAATCGGAGATGGGACTTGATGCCTTACCCGGCAAAAGTGTGGTTGTCATCCAGAAGGCACCGCCAAAACCCATTCAGCGGCTCGAAGTCACGCTAAGGAATTTCGATCAGCGCCTCGACAGTTTCACGCTTGCCGTTGGTGAATCCCAGAAATTTGAAGCGAACGGTGTTGATCAGAACAACCAAACGGTGTCAGTGTTTCCGAATTGGTCAGTCGTTGGAGATGTGGGCGTCATTCAACCCGACGGGCTTTTCACCGCAACGCAGCCGGGGAGGGGCATGGTCATCGCCACAGAACGCGGACGCACGGCGCAAATGCGCATTGAAGTCACTCAAGGCGTTTTGAGTTCATTGGCCATCGAGCCTCCATATCTGACCCTGTTGGTTGGTGAATCCTTCCGCCTGGGCGTGGCTGGTGCCGATGCGTTTGGCAATCCCGTTCCAATTGATGACAACAGGCTGACATGGTCAATCACTCCCCCCTCCTCCACGGGAGGGGCCGGGGGAGAGGTGAACACGCCGATTGCGACGATGGAGGCGAACGGTCTGTTATACGCGATTCGCCCCGGCACCGCTCGAATCGAAGCGCGGATTGGCGATGTTGTCGCGCAAGCCCAATTATTCGTTCATCCAAGAATGGCCGAATCGGGAAATGGGCAAATAGACGAATCACTCCCGTTCCAACTGTCATTTTCACGTTTCACGCATCACCCATCACTCATAGAAGTTTATCCGAGTCCGTTACTGCTTGAGCGAGGCAGAACACAGCAGTTTCGCGCCTACGACAGGGATGCATCGGGAAATCGCGTTGAATTGGCGGACGTTGTATGGCGCGTCACCAATGGGCTTGGTTCGATTGATGCGCAGGGCATGTTCAGTGCTGAGAACGTTGGCGAAGGTCTTATGCTCGCCACGTTTGAGGGAAGAACCGGCACAGCGTATACAATGGTTGCAGACCTTCAGACACCCCAATCCATTCGCGCCCTGATCATTGTTCCGCAGGTTGAGCGAAGCGAAATCCCGCCTGGCGGGGAGCCGGTCACATTGATGGTGGGAGATACCCAGGTATTTTACACGCTCGGTGTTTTCTCCCCCCCTCCGCCCGCTTCGCTTCGAGAGGGGCAAGGGGTGAGGGCTGAGGTACGTCCGACACTCGCCGTGTGGAATGTCTCAGGCGGAATCGGCGTCATCGATGCGATGGGGCGTTTTGTCGCTGCTACGCCCGGTCAAGGTGAAGTTCGGGCAACAGTGAACGGCGTCAGTGTCGCATGTCCTGTTATTGTTCAACCTTCATCCTCTCTCCCCCCCGCCCGCGGGGGGGCAGGGGGGGGGCAGGCTGAAGACCCCCCGCATTTTGGACGTAGGATAGGTGAACTCGTCGAATTTCGTGTGAGCCCCTCATCAGCGCGCATCCGTGCCGGCGACTCTTTGCGGTTTACTGCCTTCGGGATTGATGCGGCTGGAAATCGGAGTGCTGCTCGCCCCAATTGGCAGGTGATCTCTGATGCGAATGTTGGGCGAATGGGCACCGATGGTTTATTCATTGCAAATCAGGTCAGTTCGGGGCGTATCGTCGCGCGCTTGGGTTTGGCGGTAGCCTCACCCTCCCCTCAACAAATCACGATTGAGGTCATTCCGAATCGTCCGGTTTTCGCCCGATTAGAACCGTCGGAGGTTGTCATCAAAGGTGCCTCCACTGGCGGAGCTCCGCTTGAACTCATCCCTTTTGATTGGCGCGGCAACCGGGCGGAGTTCGGCAGGGAGGGTGAGGCTCCTGCCGAACCCACCGTGACATGGAAGGTGATAGGCAACGTCGGGACAATATCGACGGGCAGCAGGGAGGGTGAGGCTCCTGCCGAACTGGGGAAAGCCATCTTCAATCCCGTTCCGAACCCATCGATAGATTTAAGCGGTGAGGTGATTGCGCTTATTCCAAACACCAATTTGGTGGGACGCGCACGCATCTTCCGATATGCGAAAACGGATGCCATTGCACAGGCGTGGATTGAGCCAAGCGACCTTGAACTGCCGATCGGTGGTCAATTTCAATTTCGCTGGATTACCCAGGACGCAGCGGGGCGTGTGATTGACTCGACACCGACCTGGGAGGTCGTCGATGCAAGCACGGGAACACCACGGGCTTCCATCTCCGGGGCTGGCAGATTGACCATTGACGACAATGTGCCGGTCGGAACAACCTTACGAGTTATTGGGGACCTCCCCTCTCCGCCCGCTTCGCTTCGAGAGGGGCAGGGGGTGAGGGCAGAAGCGCGTGTGCGTGTCATTGCCGCACCCCTTGCGAAAATCGAACTTGAAAATCTAACGGGAAAATCGACCCTGCAAATCGGTGAAGGCGCACGCTTCCGCGCGCGAGGGTTCGATAGGCTCGGCAACTCCCTCCTGCTGTCACCAAAGTGGTCCCTCAGCCCGAACATCGGTGACATCTCCCCTCTCCCACGCGATGGGAGAGGGGCCGGGGGTGAGGGCAGCGCTGACGCCACAGAAGCGATTTTGACGGCAAGAACGGCGGGTGTCGGGGAACTCCGGATCGCTCAAGATGGCATTGTCGCTGTCGCACCGTTCATCGTTGTGTCACCGCCATCGACGGGGGACCTCCGAATCAGTGCGGCTGCCTCCACTCAACCCATCAGCGGCACTGGCTCCATGACAGACCCGCTCATTCTTAAAGCCGGCACCGTGGTCTCATTCATCGCCCTTAGCGGGGCGGGGCTCGTCCGTCCAACGTGGGAGGTGAGACCTTCAGACTTCCGAAGTCTCGAAGACTTCGGAAGTCTTGAAGGGCTCGGGCAGATTTCCACCGATGGCGTTCTGACTGCTCGTTACGCTGGGAGTGGAACAGTGATAGCAACGCTCAATGACGTTTCGGCACAACTCGCCATCCGTATCACGCCCGGCAATCTAGCGATGCTGCGCGTCGAACCACAGGTGCTTTCGGTACTATCGACTCCTCGTCAGACTTCCGAAGTCTCAGAGACTTCTGAAGTCTACACCCGGTTTTCTGTGACTGGATTTGATCTCTACGGAAACCTTCTGCCCGCTTCCGGTTATGCACCTCCGCGCTGGTCGGTGACAGGCGGGATTGGAACTGTACAACCATTGACAATTGACCATCGACCATCGTTAACAATGGATTTCACGCCGGCGCCCGTTTCCGCTGGCACGGCGATCACCGGCACCGTCGTTGCCGCCTCAGAGGGGATTTATGGGAGCGCAAGCGTCACGGTGATTTCCGAGTTTGGGACGTTGGCGCTCCTCGAACTTATCCCGGAGTCCACGCGAGTCGCCGCGAATCAGTCGATTGAAATTCGCATTATCGGACGGGATGATAAGGGGCACCCTCTCCCGACACTTGATACGCCCATTGTCGTGCGTCTAACGCCGGAGGTTGGAACCATCGCAGGGGCGGGGGACCGGTGGAGTTATCGCGCCCCGACGCGCTTACCGGATGAATCAAGCCGTTTGGTCAATTTACGCGCTGAAACGTCGTCCGGCACACCGATTGTCTCGACGAATGTGCCAATCACACTTGTCCCCGCGAATCTCGCTGCCTTGCAGATTGAACCGGAGTCCGTGACCGTCCGTGCGGGAGATGCCCAGGCGTTCAGGCTGACCGCTGCGGATGGGTTCGGAAATGTCATCAATCCGACGGCACTCCTACTGGTGCCCAACTGGAGTTTATCCAATCCAATTGGCGAACTGGCAGATACCACACCGGAGACAGGAATCTACAGGGCGGAACAGGTTGGGACGACTCGCCTTACGGTTCGCTCTGGGGGCGTCGCGGCTTCCGCGCAAATTCAGATTACCCCGGGCGCGCTGGTATCCTTGAAGATTTCCCCCGAGGAGATAGTCGTCCCAGCAGGAGAGACGGTCGAATTTCGTTTGAGCGGCGTCGATGCACAGGGCAACCGCCTCGAAGGGGCAGATTTGACGCCCGAACCGATCTGGCGCGTCATTGGATTCGGTCCTGAATCCTCTAAGGATGACAAAAATCTTGAACCGAGCCCCCAAGCCCCTTACCGACGCATCTGGAAGCCGAACCGTGCCGGTAAGGGGGTCATCGAAGCCCGTTGGACGGATGACCAGACCGGAAAAATCCTTACAGCGCAAGCGACGGTGCAAGTGACCGCCGGGAAACTTTCCTCACTGGAAATCCAGTTAATGGAGCATAGTCCTTCCCCACTTGCCCGCGGGGGGGCAGGGGGGGGAGTGCCCCTACAGCCTCCTTACGTCTTAATTTCTGGGGGCAGATACCCGCTCAAAGCGGTTGGGCGGGATGCATTCGATAATGAAATCGATGTCCAGGTGACGTGGAATCTCGCTGGAAATTTGGGGCGAATAGTGATTCTTCCCCCCTCTCCGCCGTGCCCAGAGGGCGCCCAGCTTCGAGAGGGGCAGAGCCTGCCCCGATCTATCGGGGGGGTGAGGGCCGAAGGTCCCCTACTTGAAGCGGTCTTCGTTGGCGAAGGTAGCCTGCTCGCCAATGCGGACGGCATCCACGCGGAGGTCAAACTCTCGATTAAACCTTCTACCGCGTCCATCGGAAAATCCGGCGGACGCCTTGAAAGTCCCGCCGGCCTTGTGCTTGACGTGCCAGCGGGTGCCCTCAGCTCTGAGCGCCATATTGAGATTTCGATTATTGAGTCTCCCGGTGCCGCATTAAATGCGCAACAAATCACGCGTGTCGTTGAGATTCGTCCACGCAAAGAGATCTTGAAACGCCCTGCCCAACTGACTTTCTCCTACGCGGGGGCGATTGTGAATGGATACGACCCCGCCAAACTGAGCCTGTACTTCTGGGATGACTTTCAGGAAAAATGGGTGCAGGTCAGCAGTCGTGTGGATGCAACCACTCAAACGGTTTCAGCCAGCGTGAACCACTTCGCACCGTACACGCTCATGGCGTCCGACACAATCATTCAGCGTTCAAAGGAGTTGAGGATTGATGGCGTTAAACTCACCCCGCCTGTCTTCTATGGGCCCGAAACCAACCGACTCACCATCGAATATCTCCTCAATGCGCCCGACACTGACGAAGCGAATGTGACCCTCAAGATTTACGACTTTCGGGATGAGCGTGTTGTGACACTATTAGAACGCGTTCCTCGCCGCATCGGGCGCAACGCCGAACAGTGGGACGGACGGGCGGAAAACGGCGAGACAGTCCGTAACGGACGGTATGTCCTGGTGCTCATCGCTGAAGCGGGCGGGAGAACGGTTGCTGAGAAAAAATTGCTGGTTGTCTTTAAGTGAAGCATCAAGTGTCAGACTTCCTAAGTCTTGGAGACTTCGGAAGTCTAATGTCTATTTTATTTTTCAAAATTAGAAAATCCAATTTTTGAACAAGGAGATAAGTCATGCAATCAAACATGATTGGCACTTATGGGCCGTGGGCGGCTTCTCTTGTAGGAGATGCCCCGGCGGCACTTTCGTTTCGGACTGGAAAATGGACCAATGTCGCGGCGTGGCGAAAGGCCGCGTCGCAACGGCTGATGGACTGCCTGGCGCAGCCTGATACCGGCGGTGTGCCGGAAGTAACCGTTCATCGGCAGTTGACTTATGACGGCCTCCATATTGAGGAACTTTCCTGGCAGTTGCCCTACGGTCCGAGAACAGAGGCACTTTTCCTCAAGCCAGAAGGTGCGACGGGCAGACTTCCCAGCATCCTTGGGCTGCACGACCACGGCGGGAACAAATATTTCGGGAAGCGAAAAATTGCGCGGATAGCCGATGCGTTGCATCCGATGATGCTGGAACATCAGGAAAACTACTACGGCGGCGTGGCGTGGGCAAACGAGTTAGCGAAACGCGGCTATGCCGTCCTGGTACACGACACCTTTCCGTTTGCCAGTCGGCGCGTCCTGCTTCAGGATGTCCCTGAACGCATCCGGGATGGGTTGTCCGACAACGAACCGGAACGTCCGGAAAACATCACCGCTTACAATCAATGGGCAGCCGGACACGAATCAATCATGGCAAAGTCGCTCTTTTGCGCCGGGACAACCTGGCCGGGGGTCTTCCTGGCGGAGGACCAGCGGGCATTAGATGTCCTGTGTATGCGGGCAGATGTCGATGCGCACCGGATCGGGTGCTGTGGGCTTTCTGGCGGCGGGATGCGGACGGTATTCCTCGGTGGCGCAGACCCACGCATCCAGTGCGCGGTCTGCGTTGGGATGATGACGACCTGGCGGGATTATCTGCTGAACAAATGTTATACCCACACCTGGATGGTCTATGTGCCATTGCTACCACGCGACCTTGACTACCCTGAGATTTTGGGGTTGCGAGTCCCACTGCCAACACTGGTGCAGAACGACATCGACGACCAGTTGTTCACGATGCCCGAAATGGAGCGAGCCGATGCAATGTTACAAGCGGTATACGAGCGTGCAGATGCAAGTGACCGCTACCGATGTACGTTCTACCCAGGGCCTCACAAATTTGACTTGGATATGCAAGCGGAGGCGTTTGGGTGGTTTGATCGGTGGTTGAAGGGGTAATAAGTAGTGATTGATAGGGAATTTGAGATGACGCAATAGCTTGACTTTTTTCTACACATACTCCGATGGGCGTCTCAAAGCCATGAACGGATTCATCGGTTTTATGTTGTGGTGAGGATATTGCTCTTTCAACGCAGCCTCAACCGCAACGTAATTCGGGTGTTCGTCCGTCCAAAGCGGATGACGTTCGATTCGGATGAGCTTTCTCCTCGGATTTTTGTGAACATAAAAATTTAACTGATTAACCTTCTCTGGCTTTTGAAATCCGAGTCGTTGCATCGTCGCGGCAACACTTTGAAGCATGATATACCACGGATTTTCACGCTCATCCCACAGGGTAACAAGGTCAATTGCTGCACTTGAAGAGGTTGCAAGCCGCGCCATATCAAGAGCAAGTCGCCAATCAAGTAGGCCGTGATAGCTCAGATTGTAGAAATCTCGAAGGCAACGATTGCAGGACGTATCGCAGGTGTGATGATGTGACGCCTCCAGCCAAAGTGAAGCCGTACTTCCTGAAGCACTGGGATTGGTTTGATTGAGCAATTGACGAAAGTTTTCAGGCTCTCTAAGCCAACGCGAATAGCCCGCGCCGTTTTCCAGGTTGTCGCACAGAAACGCTTGACCAATTGGTCGTCCATCGCGAGCAAGTGACCGAAATCCTGCATCGAATTCGGTCGGGTCAATGTCAACCTGTGCCGATGATGCCGAGCGAAGGAGAAACGCAAACGAGTACCACGCCGCGCGTCCCTCGACGGTCAGCGGGTCTGCGAACACGCCCTGCGGCCAATCAAGAATGTCAACAAGTAAAACATCTGTCCGACGCCTCGATAGCAAGGCTATCCGGTGGGCTTTTCCTGAAACCGTCACGTAATCTGATTCCGGCGGCGAAACGGCGTAGGCCCCAGGGCGCTCCTGATCGAAAATAGCTGCCTGCTGAAAGTCAAATCCGCCCTCGCCACCATTGTCATTGATGGAGAGGATGTCGTCCTCAAATGCAGATACTACTGCGTTTCCGACTTGTACGGAATTGGCCGTCTCCTGCCGGATGCTCAGTGTGGGTCGAGTCGAGCGCGGCGTCCACTCAAAGTAGCCGTCGAAATCGCGCGGCCTCATGTCGGTGAAAAATCCCTTCGGCTCGCGGGCATCAATCGGGCGCAACGTTTCGTTGTCACATACAGGACATTTTCGCGGTATCGGTGCTTGATCGCCAGCCGCCGGTGCATCGGTAGGATCGAGAATCACCACGGCCTGGCAGGCATTGCACAGACCGGTCGGTGTCGGGTTTCCACAGTTCAGTTCAGGGACAAAACCAGAGCTTGAAGTGACCCGATTACCTTGTGGATACAATTCTACCACACCGCATGCTGTATGCACAGCTTTATCTTTTACCGTCTCGGATCCGGGCGCGAATTGGCTGATTGCGATGTCCAAACTGCGGTCAACCAAACCGTTTGGGGGTGGCCACGGATTCCCGGAATTCGGCCAAAAGGTAAACAGTGGACGGACACGCGTTGGAAACCCAAACATCGGCAACAGACCTGCATTCGCCATGCGTTCGCTGAGTGCGTCTTGCGTATAGCTCGGATTGTTGACGATTCCCGTGATTTTTTCCACCAATTCATTTTTCAAAAGTGTCATCATCTGCTCACAAAATTCTGGTAATCGAAAAGATGTCTCCACGCGAAGCGCATTGATAACTTCTTGAATATCAGGTTGATTTGCTGGATTCTGAAGAAAATCTTGAATCTGAGGTGCGACAAACTCCCAACTTGAAATTGACCCGAATTCTCCATGAACACTTTCAAAGCCCCTCTCTCGTTCCAGCCCGATTGGCTGGATCGACGCAAATGCGCGGCGCAATACCTCCTTAATCAGCACTCGCCGGAAGATTGGCTCGCTTGACACATCAACATAAGGCATCGGTGGCGGGGCGCCCGTCATCTGTTCCGTCCGTTGGTAGTAGTAGTCATCATGACTCCGTCCACGACAGAAAGTCACCGCAAGTGAGACGCCAGCTCCACGTCGCCCCGCTCGCCCAACGCGCTGCTGATAATTGAACCGCCTCGGTGGCATATTCGCCATCATCACTGCGGAGAGTGCGCCAATGTCAACACCGGCTTCCATTGTTGTCGTGACACTCAACAAATCGACCCCTTGAACAGGCGGAATCTCTCCTTCCAGAAAAACTTCCTGAAACCACCGCTGGCGTCTCGGTCGATCCATGGCGTCGGTTTGTCCTGTCAACTCCTCACTGTGGAGGGGAAATGGCCCGCCCGATTCTTCGAGGAGATAGCGATAGTAATCGAAAGTCTCGGGCGGTGGACTTTCCATCAGAACCACATCGTGCTTGCATTCGGGACATTTTCCGCCCGCCGGGTGGAGGTAGAATCCATTGCAAGTCGGGCAACGCCATCCCATCTGCTTGTCGGCGGGGAGTTTCAAATACAGATAATCGGGGTCAAGCCAAATGTGGGAAGGACCTTTGACGCCTGCTCGTGAATCAAGGAGTTGAGTGCGAACGTCCGCTTCATCAACACCGACGCGCTCAAGATAATTCCTGGCGTATTTAGGGAGTCTTTCCTCGTTGCCCATCCAGAAATATCCCGAATGGAGATGAAGATGGCGGATACCGAGCAGGCGCATCACTGCATCTGTCGCCTGCATCACCCGCGGCGAAACCTCCCCGGTCGGCTGATATGTCACCCATCCGGCGGCGAGTCCTTCGAGCGTCCGTACACGGTGGGGAAATAGCTCGTGCATGATGTCTTCTCTCAGAGCGGAGTACATCCTGTTGAGCAGGTCCTCCGCTTCTGAAGGAAGGTCAGTTCGTCGTTGAGGAGGAGCGATTTTCCATCCGAAACAGTCGTACCACGGATAAGATCGCCGATTCCGACCTTTCCCGATCCGATAATGCGAGAGGCTGTATCGTGTGCTTGCCGGAGATGTGCCAAGTTTGAGCAGCCAATCGTGAACAACTCGAATCAGTTGAGCCAGAGGAATACGTTGCGGATACTCGGTCATCATTTTCGTCAATCGGTCAAAAGCCTCCCGGTTGGTTGGCAGTAGACCGAAGAGCCAATTCGCCATTTCGACAGCAAGCAGCGGGTAGGCCGACTGGAATTGGGCTGTCAACACCGCGTCATCGGGATGAGGGGGTTGACTCACGACGCCGTGCAGTGCAGAGTTAAGAGTATAGATAGCAGCGAGTCGATCAGGGAACCGACTCGCGAAGGTTCTGACGAACGCCTCGAATTGACGCCAATAACTCTTCAGGGCGTCGATCATCGCCAAGCGGGTCATGTCGCGAAAGTGATCGAGCTCCATGCCTGCCGACAACTTCGCCGCGTCCTGACGACTGTCAGAGAAAATGACCAGTTTTCGTGCCCTGTCCGGCATCTCACGACACAGCGCACTAGCGAGCACCTGACACGATTTTTGGAAACCTGTCCGATGGTTACGCAGTGGCGTCGGAAAGTGTTTGCGACGACGATAATCAGTATCGCATCGCGGGCATTTGGGTGGCATCGCGAATTCATCAAGATGGTTGCCCCCGATAACGTAAATCCAACCGTCGAGTTCATCGGGTTGGGCCGGACGGGCATCACGCCGCAACACACCGGAAAACACGTTGAGCCTCGCACGAGTCCACCTTCTTGGAATTTGGTTGGCAGTATATTCTGAATCGAGTGGGTCATCGGTTGAAGGCCAAAAGACAGCGTAGAAACCATATTTTTGCCCAAGTTCTACCCGATCCGGCATTTTCTCCAAATCGGGCTGGTCAACCGTGAGAATCTCAATTTGGGTCGATGTTGACTCCCATTTCGCTCGAAATCCCCCGAGCAAAATTTCTCCACACACCTCGCACGTAATCATGTCCAGCACCCGCCCGCCGCAGGAACAAACTAGACGATGTTGGGCGTGTAAAGCTCCAATCGGGATTTTGGGGTTGGATTGCTGGCGCATTTCAGCATCGCAGGCTGGGTCGGTACAATTCGGATTTGCGCAGACCCAGAGGTTTTGCAGGTTGTGAAAAAAGAGGTGACCGCGCACCGGCTGCGGTGACATGCCCGGCGTTTTTTCGCTCATGCCGATAGCCAACAGCAAGCCGCGCATCGCTTCCGAAGCGATCTGCCCCGTGTTGGAATTCGGGAAAAGGACACGGTCAAGGTCAGGAACTTGCGACGGTCGGACACTGCCGTTGACAGCAACGCAGGCATCCCTAAGTGCGTCCGGCGTCGCATGTTCTAAGAGTGCCTCGGAAAGACACACTTCAGGTGGAACGTCTGGCGAAGGCAATTTTCCCAATGCCATTGCAAGTTCCATCATTGCCTCCTGAACCGTTGGCGATTACCGGGGCGGGCGGGGCCATCGGATGCAACGCATCCGGTTGAACTTTCTGGGCGAATCGCTCGAAAGCGGACTTAAACGGCGACAGCCGAAACCGTGCACCCTTTTCGGGCGGAATTTGTTCGTCAGTGATAATCTGAAAACGGGCAGCATCACGACCAAAAAACTCTCGCAGGAATTTCCGTGATTTCTGATCGTCGGTGATACTCGCTGAAGTCGCCAAAATGCGAAACTGATCGGGCTTTTTGTCCAGCCCGAGCCGTTGGAAAAGCAGCCGCAAAATGTAAGCAACCTCTGTGCCCGCCGTCCCGCGATAGCTATGCAGTTCATCCACGATCAGGAAAAACGTGCGATTCTCATCGCCCTCAAGCCATTCTCGCGTCCGATCAAAAATGCACGCCTCAACCTGACGCATCAACATGATGTTGAGCATACTGTAGTTGGTAATCAAAATATCAGGCGAGGTATTCTGCATATCCCATCGTGACCACATCTCGCCCCCGTCAATGTTGGGAAAATAGTAGCGAATATCTGGAGCGATGTCCAACCGTTCATCAAGCTGCCTTCGCACTGCTTCACTCTCGCGCCCTATCTCCGTCAAACGCTCCCGCAAGCGACCTACAGCGTGTTCATTTGACGGGGCACCCGGCACAGGAGTGAAACCGGTGTAGCGTCCAAACAAGATTCGGTTGCGGTGACGGTGTTCATCAAACCAGTCATGGACGCTTTCCGAGTCAAGCGTTCTCCGCAGACGACGAAGCTGATCCTCGACAAGCGCATTCAGCGGATAGAGAATCATCGCACGGACGGCGTGTTGCCTTTCGGAATGCGCCCACTGCCCGATGTAATCGCTCCCCTTTTCCTCCCACCACTTCCGATTCTCCGGTGGCAACGGGCACTCCGGCCAATCTACCGATTCCCGTGCCAACTCCGAGAGCAACGGTAGCAGAAAACACTCCGTTTTTCCAGAGCCAGTTCCTGTTGTCACAACGATGTCCTGCTTGTTGATTAAGACCTCTTCCAGACTTCGCCACTGATGGGCGTAAAGTTCGATGTCTGGCGGCAGCAACTCCCCTGCGAAGTGTTGCAGGTCGCGATAATCGGACGGCAACGCTTTGCTGGCCTGGGCAAGATTGTACCCGGATTGTGGATAGATGGGAATTGTCTCCAGCAGTGGCGGTTGAGAGAGGAGGCCTACTTGGGAGAGCAGTTTACGCCTTTCCTCAATCAGGACCTGGTATCTCAACGGAAACGCGCTCTCAATATACATTCGATAAACACGATTGACGCGCTCATAAGCACCGAGAAGGTCGTGCATAATTCACCTCGTGCATGAAACATAAGTAAGTATAAGTTAATCCTTTGTACTTTTTGTCATCTTGAGCGCAGCGAAAGATCTCTGCCGGTGTTGGTGCTGAGATTCTTCGCTTCGCTCAGAATGACAGGAAATTTAGGTACTTAATCAGGATGCAAGGATTTGTAAAGACAAGAAACAGGATTCAGAATTCAGGATTCAAGACGACCGATACATTCAATTTGTTTGTGAGAATATAGCATAGTTCGGCGGACACGCCTTCGTAGCGGAGCCATTTCACGTTTTTCGCTGGCGTCGGCAGTAAACCTGTTGCGAGTACCAGCGCACGCTCGTAAAGCAGCGGCCAACGTTCCGCGAAAGGTATCATCAACTCGCCCGTCCTTGGATTGTGGACAGCTTCCAGATCGACACGGGCGGCATAATCCGCTAAAAATCGCAGACCATACCAATCGCCCCTGAGCCACCTTTGCTGTTCTTGATCAAAAAACAGGTTGATACGATAACCATCTTCTCGGCCCTGTCGTCTTAGACGGTATAGCCCAGATTCGCCAATATACTGCCCTTCCTTCTGGAAGACAGTTTCGCAAAGGGAATATCTGCGACCATCCCATTTCTCGATTTCGTATGGTGCAGTGACGAGTCGATCGATTGGTTCAAGCGTATCCTTCCACCCCTCAAGGTCTGGTAGCCATTCGGCAATTCGCGATGATGCGTTGCTAACCCTTCTGATTGTGTTATTTTCTGCTGATAGTTCGCCAATTATTTCTATGCGTGTTGGGCCTTGATAGCCCCATTGGTTTTGCAGTTCATAATGAGCACCAAGCTGTTTCAGCAGACCTGGTGTTCGCTGACCTGCTAAAAAGTATCCATCCGCATCCGCCGAGGATTGTACGAGCGCGGGTGGACAAATCGACCATCGCGACCCATCCAATGAACATTCGATATGACCGAGAAGAATTAGCTTTCGGAGAATCCGACGGGCATGCTTGTTTTCCTCGACAAGCGAAAGCACTTTGCACACTTGGGTGAAAGTCTGCCAACTCCCTTCCGCTGTCGCAGAGAGCCAGTAGAGCAACTGATCGTAACGTTCACCGTGTTCGGGAGTTTGGGTTTCATCTTCAAGGAGAGACTGATCGGATATATCGAATGGATCGCCTGCGTCGTTATTCCATAACGGTTTGTACGTGAGTGAATTCAAACGGTAGGTTTCGACCTCTCCCGTGCTCGTCATCGGTTTAATCGCCTCAAGTTCGAGTGGCCAAGAGGGTTTACCTGTTAGACCAGCGAGCTTGAGAACAGTTGTAACGGTGTCAGGGAGATGACGTCCATCGGCTCCCTCAACAGCAAGGAAGACATAAAATTGTTTACGCGGCTTTTTCTCGACTTTCACGACAGGAATCGTTCGGGTCAATTTGAGACGTTGCACTACCTGACGAATCCGCTCAAGAACGTTTTTTGGATTACCAATTGCCGGCACACCAACATAATATTGAACCATATCATCCCTCCTTGTTTTCTGTGATTACCGCACCTTGAAGAACGTCATCCCCAATCTTTACACTAAAAGGGTTCCGTGGCTCAAACGGGTCGAGCGATTCCCAAGGTAGAATCCTAAGCGTTCTTCGAGAAAAGCTTTTCTTGCCATCAGTCACTTCAAGGAGGTAATCGCCCGGAGTCAGAGATGGAAGATCTATTGGCTTATTTATATTGACGAAGTCATCCATGATTGGTTGTTCATCGGGATGAGAAACATCCGCGATCTTGAACCTGACGCTGTCGTCAAAGGCGGTGATTGTAACTTCTGGGGCATATCCTTCCAGCCAACCGCTCACGCGAGGCACTCGTAACCCACCTTTCAAGTGAAGGGGGGTTGCCGAAAGGTTCAGCTTGAGTGCGTCACAAAGATCGTCGTGCACGGACATAACCCCCTCCCATTCTGATGACAAAACCATGCACTCGTGGTATTCAACCCAGCCCTTATATCTGTCGTTCAAAGGAAACTTGTTACTCCAATCGATCAGTTTTTCAGATCTGAGGTCCTCCAGTTGGTCAGCATATTCTTCCTGACAGACCAGGAGAAAGGTTTTTCCAAGTTCAGGCATTTTCCAGGTGGCAAAGGTTCCCGACTCCTCGTCATCAGGGTCGCGCACTAAGAACCAGAATTTGCGTTCTGGTAAGACCAATTCTCTAATCTGAGAATCGCCTTGTACTTCATAAGTCACACCACCAGCCAGTTTTTCAGCCCATTCCCAGAGCGGTAAAAACCAACCGGGGCGGTCTTCCTTCAGGCGATATGATTCTGACCCGCGGACCAGCTCAAGATTTCCGCCTTGCCATCGTCTCGGTTGTTTTGGATAGAGGTAATAGTTAATTTCTCCTGTGAACGGGTCTTCACTCCGATATAGCCCGGCAGTGAGTCGGCGACCCATTAACCGAAGGGTACGCCTATCCGTGGTAATTTCCGCCTCCCAATTGATGGCGTTGTAGACCTCGTAAAGTGCGTCAACGAACGCTTGGTACCGCCGCGACTCCGTTTCGGTAGCGAGTTCCCTGAGATGCCTGGATGTGAATTGTGGTGCGTCCCGGCGAAGCCACGCTACCAGCCGGTCTCGGTCCCAATTCCGACGGAGACGGACCGCCTTTTCCTCATCCCTAAAAATTCGTTCGAGCCGTTCCCTATCGCCTTCACGCAGGAGTGCTTGAGAGAGGGGATAGTTGACATATTTGTAAGCCTCGCTCTGCCCTCGTTCGGCTGATGGGAGCCATCCCTGTCGAATCAACCACCGATTCCAATTCAACCACAGTTTTTCCTCAACCCCCGCGGGAAGTAGACCAGCAGGGCGTCCACCCTTCTCATCCGTCAGGCCAAGAACCTGGCGGAGACGGGTGAAATAGTTAATCTCAGCGGTCTCTTCATCCTCCGTCATGCGGTGAGCAGCAAGCACCATCGCACCGAGAAACGCAATGCAACTCGGCAATTGAGAAGCATCGACGCCGGAAATCCGTTCGAGGTTGACCGTTTCTCCCACCACGCATTCGGATTGAACGGCATCAAGAAACGCTTTAACCGGCTTGGTTTGAGCCCCCTCAGATGATTCTACCAAACGATTGGCAATATCCGCCAACACAGCGTCATCAACACTCAAGTAGACGGTCTCTCCGGCTGGTAAGCCTCTGACGAAGTCATCAGCAATCGCCCGGTTCCATTTGTCATAATCGCTCTCTTTTGCGATTGGTTGTTCGAGCGGCGTTGTTCCCTCTTGATTCACTTCAGCCGAATCGGTCTGGTCAGGGATCGTCTCTTTACCGTCCGCCGATGGCGATTGGGGCATCAGAATAGTTTCTTCTTGGAGGGGTGTAGATGCTTCGGTGCCCAGAAGGGGAGCTTCAACTATAGAGACGTTTGGAACTTCTATTTCCTCATTTCTATCATACAACGCTGGGTTGTAGATGACTTCAGCAATCCGATCTTTGAGTTCCGTTAAAGAGGTATGCCCAAAGTTTTCAAGTTTCAACCACTCGGCAGGCGCGATTTTGGCAATATCAGCGAGTGTTTGACATCCTTGTTGCTGAATACCATTTTCGGTACGCGCACTCCATGTCATTTGGTGAATAACCGTGTTTTGAAGCCTATTCCATATCTTCTTAGATACTTCTATGTTCAAAAACGGAATGTAGATAGATATATCTTGAGAGACCTTCATGAGAGCCCCCCAGTCGTATGTCAATTTGTCCTTCTTGAGACGTTTCACAGTGTACACACTTGGCGTGTCTCCATTTCTACCCAATTTCGTAACAGCATCGCACCGGTCAGAAACTTCATTATTTCCTATTTTCCTAATCTTATTATAGCGCAAGAGACAAAGCGTGTCAATAGAAGACAAACCATACGAATTAGGTTAAGGAAAATTTTCGTGTATTGGTACGTGCCAAACGCCTTGAACTGAAGTTCATGTCTCTAGCGAAGCGAGACCCCGTGCTCGTCCGATCGGATCGGACAAAGCGGGGCTCAAACTCAAGTCCACTGGATGGAGTATCACGGGATTTAGTCGTCTTTTTACGACGACTTCAGCGATTCGCCGGCCTATGGATAACGCTTTCATCCGCGCCCAAATCCCCGATCGCTGCCGTTCATAATCGCTCAACGCTTCAGTCGGGGAATCGCCGAACTGTTGACGCATCACAGTTTCAATCTGCGCCAAATCTTGAGCCGTCAACCCAAGTTCAATCATCCGAACCGCGTCATCGATCGGCTGACGGGTCACTAAGATTACCGACGACGCCCCTGCCCACAGCATCTCGCCGAAGATTAGCCGTGCGGAACCCCGGTCATGCGGCGCGTTGTCGATGATGACAACTGAACCGGGAGAAACCTCTGCGCTTGGGCAGCGAAGCGGGGCCGCCGATGAAAAATAGAGCCCCTCCGCCCGATGATGCAGGTGATGGGCGAGAAAGGTTTTGCCCACGCCCGGCCCGCCCCAAAGGTTGATGCGCTGCTGGTAGTCGGCAATCTCCTGTTGGAGGGATTGACCCGCTTCTCGCTGAGAGTCAGTCAGGAACGTTGCGTTTTCTGCCAACGCCAGTAATTTTCTATGGTAGGATTGCCAGAGCATAAACTCACCTATCTAAGAGGGTGTGTGAAAAGTAGGATGAAGCAACCTTTTCAAGATTCAGAGCACTGTACCGAGTCATTGGCAGTGCATGCCGCCTCTGTTTTGATTAGCATCGGCTCGAAAATCAACCCAGATCGCAGATCGGGGCTATTGTTAGACTTCTCACACACGCTCTAAGAGAGTGTATGAAAAGTCGCTCACCTAACCCCCCAGCCCCCTTCCCGACACGGGAAGGGGGAGATGTCTCCCCTCTCCGTTGCGGAGAGGGGCCGGGGGAGAGGTTATTTTTCGGATAGGCTCTAAGTCGTTGAATCCAATTGACTTAAGGAAACCTCGTTTAATTGTTTTTGCAGCCAGAGATTGACCAGTGTTTCCAACGTCAATCCTTCTCTTTCGGCAATTGCCGTCATCTCCTTTGCCAACTTTCCCTCGATGGGGACAAGGAAAATGCGCCGCTGAATGTTCACATTGAAATGGACATCGTGCATCAGGTCATCATAATCGGCGGTGCTGTGGCTATCCCAAAATTCGGCGGCCTCCTCAATACTTGCAAAGGCTTCGGGAATAGGCTTGCGCTGTAGTTTTTTACTTCTTGGCATATCTTCTACGCTCCTTTCCATTCATGTCTCGCGCTGTCACGATTAAAGCCTCGTGAGTGCGTTTGTAAATGAAAAATACGGTCAAGTACCTTCCGGCATCCGTCCGCCCATAAGCGGTGTAGAGACCTTCCCCCTGAATCTTTCCTTTTTCCTGAAACTTATACCGAGGTGCATTGGCAAACACTTCTTCCACTTCGTCTGTGGTAAGATCGTGCTTCCAGAGCAACTTATAGACCAGATTTCTCATCCAGATGATACCGTTAATAATCATCAGATCTTCGCCGAACCTTTCAACCCAGAAAATCCCCAATCTCCGGCGCGCGGTGAATCACCACGTAAAGCCCCCAATCCCGCTGCACCGAAAGGTACGAAGCACGACGCAACGCCTCATCCAACATCAGATTAAAGCCGGTTTCGTCGATTAGGCAGAAGCGACAGATCGCTCGTTTTCGCTCGTCGTCGATCTTGACTAAATCCCCAAACGCCACGCTGGACTCCCTTGCGATATACCCCAATCCCATCACAAACAGCGCCGTCGAACAGAAGCCTCGCCGCCTAAAAGTCGCGTATGTAAACGAATTCCCTTGACTTCCCACCTCCACGCTGTCCAAAACGGGTGGTTCTAACGGCAATAGCCAATCGTAAGCGTCGTTAATTGATTTATCGCTGAACGCATTGCCGATGTCAGGCGGAATCATCCCCTCATGTGCAACGCGAAGATCGTTGATGTAAGTCGCGAAATCTTTCTTTTCTGGAAGCGTTTGACGTTCCCACAGATAATCGCAGATCGTTTTATACGCCCACGACGCAATGTTCTGGTCGGGAGCATCTAGCATCCATAAGCTGTATTGTCGCCCGTGCAGGAAGTCAATCGCTACCCGTCGCTTCGTTTCCCACAATGAATAGAGGGCTTCTCCTTCGGGAGTCAGGGCTCTGCTCGTTTTGTCCGCTAATCCCCATTCGTTCAACAACTGAACAGCTTCATAGCGTGCTGTATCAGTGACGGTGTATCCTGAGCCGTTCTGACCATCTGCTTAATCGTGAGTCCAGGGTGATATTTGTGAATCCACAGCGCAGATTCCAGATCTGAAAATGCTTTTAAGATATGCGATCTCGCCATTTTTCCCTCACTGGTACCAGTCCTTAGTGTCCTTCTCTAATTGTGCATTGTTTCATCATACCAGATATTTTACCATCCCAACGTTAATAAAATCCGTAAATACTGAAGCGGCCATTTTGACTTTGGTAAATTCGGGATAAAGAAACCGAGTTTTTTCGCACACGAGACATCAGAACGTCTGCCCAACCATCTCTCACCCCACATTTCGTTCGTGGGTCTTGAAAAACTCGGTTTCTGGTCTGCCTGAATATTTCTATTTACCAAAGTAGGGATGGGTTTCAAACCCATCCCTACTGCCATCTTTCATGGGCTTTGCGGGGTATCTTCCACCATCACATCGAAGGCAGTCTCCTTTCGCTCATCTAAGGTCTTCAACAGGCGGTAGTATTTCGCAGAAAGCGTCTGCAATACCTCTATTTGAGGCGTTCTCTGATGCGTTTCCAGTTCTGCCATGACCGTCAGATTGTGCATAATGCGATGCCAGCGACGCTCTGAAAGCTGGTCGAATGACTCACAGAAGGGGCAATTGTGTCCCACGCTCTCTTTCCATCTTGTAAATTCAACTTCATTTAAGCTACCATGCCGGCGTGAATTGAAGGTGACCAGATAGCCACGCATGAAAGGTAGGAAGATTAAGCCATATCCCCCCGATCGCATCCAGCCGTTGGAATCAAAGGATCGGACGCCAACCAATGACAGCAGATAGATTGCCGGCGGGGTAGAGATGCCGAAGGTGTGTAACCCGATTCCATCTTCAGCGAGCATTCGGGCAAGTTGTCGCAGCAGCATCAGTACGTTCACATTCAATCGGTTGATGGAGTTCGATGCCCCGCTTGTCGAGAAAGATCCGAACCCGATTCGCTTAAATCGATAGGGTGCTTTGGTGTAGTTTCGCAAACAATAGTCCAGATGTTCGCTCTTGGTGGCATGCAACACGGGCATGGTTTTCTGGCGGATGGCTTCGGGCAGATCGCCGTAGAGCCGCAAGCTACCTTCCACAGTCTGCTTAATCTTCGCCTCGGCTTCGGCGGGTGAGTCTTTGCTCAAGGGGGGATTATCGGGCAAAACGTAGATGTCCGCCCAATCCTCCCGCTGATAGAGCTCATAGAGTTTTCGGTGGAGGTCATAGTAAGTGATGTCCCCCTTCTGCACGAAGTAGCCGCCGGAATCAAACATCACCGCTTGCGTTTCGCTAGTCCGTTTAAGTTCCCTGACAAAATCGAAGGTCCGTTTGTGAGAGACGATAGGAGAAATCAGCACTCGTTGAAAGGGGTTCGGTGTGCCATCGCGACATGCAACAACCGGATGAGTTGGCTCAACAGGCGTTTGCCAATGCCCACCCCATTCCATTCAGCGGCAACGAGTAGCCAGCCTTTGCTTTGCGCGGCCCGCAGGGCGGCGATGCTGACGAATCCTAGTTCATTCAGATCGCTCGTTTCTGATTGCGTGAATCTTACGCCCCTAAAAAATCCTAAACAGATTGGATCGAATCTGGTCTAATGCCGGCGGAGGCATACCGGCTTCAATTAAAGCTTGTTCTTGGAAGTCATAGCTCGTTTCAGGACGGGTCTTGCTGATTGGAAAGTCAGTGCCAATTAAAATTTTTTCTACAGGAGCAGAGACGATAATGCTTGCTTTGAGACGTGATGCTAAAATGGAGGTATCTAAATAGAGATTGGGGCGGATTTTAGAGGCTCTAACCGCTTCATTGACCAGTTCAGACAACAAGTTGCTATCAATGCGACTAACTCGTGGTGTGCGATATGGGCAGGGCGCATAAGAACCGGAATGCCCAACAACAAAGTTGATTTGAGGAAATTCTCTAGCGGCCGCACTGACTATAACGGGACGAGAAAGATGTGGGAATCGATCGTCACAGTGAATTAGAATGGGTAATCCTTTTTGGCTTGCTAACTTGAGTGTAGGTTCGGTATTTTGCCGATTTAATTCGTATTGATCGATGTAGGGGTGCAACTTGATTCCTGATGCGAAATCTTCAATCTGAGGTTCAACTGGCTTGCGAATCCATTTGAAAAAGAAGATTTTTGCTGGAACAGAAGATTGGAACCGCTCGGCAATTTCTGGGGTATCATAAATTCCTATCAAGTGCGTTATTTTATATGTTTCTACATATTGGGCCAAATCTTCTGGAGTTGGGGGTCGAGTTTTGTGGGGGCCGCCGATTTTATCCAAATGGACATGACAATCCATACGATACATTTATATCAACTCCTTCCGTAAAAAATCACAAGCGCCGCTCTGTGTGCGTTTCACATAGCCGATGAATTGATCGGTTATTTTGGGGGTGATTATCTTGACATTCGCATATTTTTCTGCGGCTTTCAAGAAAGTGATACGTTTGTAATTATCAGGCAGAGGGGCGACATAACAACATTGATGAGCATTGCAAGTCAAAAAATCAGCTAAAACGCGAGCGGCTTTATGCCCTTCCCTTGTCAGTTTTTTGCCTGTATAGAAATTTTCAGCGGGCTCATCAAAAAAATACTCTCCGCTTTTCCCAAAGTCGTCGCTAAACCGCAAAGGAATTGGACCATACAGTTCACTGAACATAACGACTTCTGTGTGACTATATTCAAGGCAGACCTCAACACATTGTCTAACAAGCATGTTGACACGATTGAGTGGTGGCTTGGGCATTGGCAAAAGGACGATATTTCTGACCTGTTTATTGTACTGAGACATATCCAAGTTGCTAATTATATCCCACCACTCTTTAACTTTCTCCCAGCCAACTGTTTCCAAGGTGACTTGATCAAGTGTTATCCTATCACGAACGTCCTGATATGGTATGGCTTTTTCCCATGAATTAACGAAGAAACGTTCCAAGTCTTGTAAAATCTGTTGATCATTAGAAACCACACCTAACTCGTAGTTTCTTGAGAACGCCGCATTTGTAAAATTCAAAGATCCGACATAGGCTTTAACATCAGTAACAATACTTTTGGCATGTAGCGTGTTAAGGCATCTAACTTCGCCAATCTTCGCTATGAGATCAAGCGCAGAGACATCCACCGAATTCGTTGCCAACTCGTATGATGTCAATCGGGCAATCATCTTGACATCCGGAATCAGTTTGAGATATGGATACATACGTCGCACGAACCCATCTTTGACATACGGGCTGGTCATATATGCTTTTTTCGCATTGGCTAAAACATCAGCAATATAGGAAAAAGGGTCATTGGGTGTTGTGACTAAATTTAACATTTGTATTTGCTTGAGTCCTCTACAGATTTGAATCTTTGATAGTTTCATCAATGATTTTCTTTAACTGACTTTTGATTTCAACGAAAGAAGTTCAGCCTAGGTGTTTTCATCAATCCCATCAATAACCTCCATGAAATGTAAAAACGTAACCGTTCAGGGGGTGAAAGCGGGGAAGCGAGCAGCACCTGCGCATCTGGAGGGCGAGATCAAAATGCCTCACGTTTCACGCTTGCAGCCACCTATCGAATCTGGCGATACAGTTTTGCGAGTCGAAATGGAGAAATCCCCAGGAAATAGAGGAAAGTGATGAACCAGTTGAGCAGGGTCGTGCGCACAATGCCTCTTTTTTCCCAGCGGCGGGGGGAGATGTGAATCACCCGGTCAACAAGCGTCGTTTTGCCAAGCTGACGCAACTTTTTGGAAAACCCGATCTCTTCCATAATTGGGATATCAGGGAACCCCCCAATCGCATAGAAGTACGCGCGACGAAGGAAAATTCCACCGTCGCCGTAGAAAACTTTCAAGTGTCGCGCTCTGAAGTTCGCCCCTCTCTCAATCAGACGATACAGAAAATGCTCCCCTTCAATCCGTTGCGTGAATGCGCCACCGACATAACCCGCTGCGGTCGCTGCTTCGACGCCTTCAATTGCCCCTGCCTCCAACCAAACATCCGAATGCAAAAAAAGGAGTATCTCTCCGGTTGCAGCAGCCGCACCCATATTTGACTGGCGAGCCCGTCCGCGTTCAGAAGCAATCACCTGTCCGTATTTTTTCGCCATCAGCGGCGTTTCATCGGTGCTTCCGCCATCGACGATAATCAACTCGTGCCCTTGCACTTGAGTTGCGAGCCGAGAGAGGGTTTGCTCTAAAATTTTGGCTTCGTTGAGAACTGGAATAATGACTGAAACCATGGGTCAAATCTGCGTGAAACGTGAAACGTGATGCGTAATGCGTAAAACGTAATGCGTAATGCGTAATGCGTGAGAGGTGAAACCCCATTTCCTCATTTGCATATTTGCATATTTCCTTCCTTCCATCCTTCCCTCCTTCCATCCTTCCCTCTTCCTTCTTCCTTCGTTCCATCTCCTTGTCCCGTTTCACGATGCTCCCTTCAAGAATTGATTCAGCGCAAGCAGCGGAAAGACTGAAGCGTAAATCGGATCGGTGTAACCTCCGATAATCTCCCAATAGATTCCAACGCAACTGGCGTCCCAAGAGCCATCCGGTTTTTGACGATTGAGGAGGAACTCCAATCCCCTTTGGGCCGAACGGTTTTCACGATTGACCAGCAACAGGGCATAGGTACACCACGCCGTTTGCTCAACGGTGCTATCGGTCCGGTTGCCGAACATATCTTCGCCCCATCCGCCGTCGCTGTTTTGGGCATTTTCAAGCCAGCGAACGCCCCGCTCCATCTCCGGTGAGGCTTTATCTCCGGCTTTAATCAGACCGATGATGGCGTACGCTGTCCCATAAGTTCGTTTGGCAAGCCACACATCCGTCCAATATCCGTCCGAAGTCATTTGGCTTTTCATCCACCGAAGCGCCCGGGAAACCTGCGCTTCCATGCCCTTGACTTCGTGCAACGCCTCAATCGCGTGGGCGGTGATGCTCACACACCCAACATCCCCCTGGCCGGGGATATAGGTGCTCCAGCTTCCATTGCGCCCTTGATGGGCTTTCAGCCAATTGAGCCCGCCCGTAATTGCTTCTGCCGCAGAGGGGATTTTAGACCGGAGCAGTGCGAGCGTTGCCAAAGCCGTGTCGTCCGCATCGCTTGGCAAGCCACCTGTCCCCCCCCTCCAGGGGGGGGAGCCAAGAGATAATCTATGGTTTCCCCCCGTGGACGGGGGGGGGGGCAATCCAGAAAATGCCCAACCGCCATCCGAGTTCTGATTTTCAATCAGCCAACGGCACGCGCTCTGAATTTCATTATGCCACGTTGCATCTCCGATATCTATAATCGAGATTACACTTAACGCCGTATCCCAAACATTGAGGTTCAGCGCCTCCCGACACCCGCCATCCGGGTTCCGCGTCGATTGAAGCCACTCAACCCCCCGAGCTATCATCGCCTGGATTTCCTCGCCAACAAGCTGGCAGCTTGTTCTACCTTGCGCCTTCTGAAGTTCAATGAGGGCTAACACCGATAGCGCCGTGATGTAGTTCACGCGGAACCAACTGCCATCGGCAAGGGTATGGCTTTTTAGCCAACTCACCAGTGAATCGAGGATTTCGGGGCGCTGGGCCGTATTCAGTTCGATCATGATGAAAACAGGGACAAGCGTATGTTGCTCGGCGATGAACAGCTTTTCAAACATCGGCGTGTTGAAAAAATCAACGGGCGGGAGGACGTTTGTCGGTGGTTTGAGAAGCGAGCGCAGGGGAGGGAATATCGTCAACAGTTTTTGCGTCAGCTTCATCAGGGGGAGCATGTTTTGGGGGATGGTCAGCTTGTTCCAATCGTACTCCCCGAAGGCGGCGTAAGCCAGTTTCATCAAGGCAAGTTCCAGGGGGTATTCGGGGATTCGTGCCAGCGCCGCTGCAATCTGTGGATTGGGGTTCCGTTTTGCAAACTGTGCTAAAATGAGTTTCGCAAACAAGGTGGCTTCTCGGTTCGGCTGGTTTGCGGCATCAAGTCCCCAGGTGCCGTCCTCGTTCTGGTTTTTGAGGAACCAGTCGATTAGCCCCGCATCCGGCAACTGATTTTGGGCAAACTGGGCCCAGGCGTAGGCACAGGTTGGGAATGTGCTTGAGGAAAGCCTCCCCTCAAAATTGCCTTCACTTTTTTGTTGTGCGATTAAAAAGGCTGCGCCTCGTTGTACAGCGGATTCGACGCTTTCGCTCATGGTTGATGTTCCCTCATCCAACAGACCGCCCTAGATTCGCTTTTGGGCTTGACCGGGTTTACTTTTCGTGTTATGATAACATCGTTTTTGATGATTTTTTATTTTATCAGATTTTAGAACTGAGTTCAACAGGAATAGACAGAAAAAATCACCGGTGTGAGCCAGTTCGGAGGAAAACCATGTCTCTGTTACCACGCTATAGTAAGGAAGAATTTGCCTGCCGGGGGCAAGAGATTTACGAGCGCGACATACGCCCTCGTATAGGTGCCGACGACGCGGGGAAGTTTGCTGCCATCGACATTGAGACCGGCATCTACGCACTAGACCCGGATGACTACATGGCTACTGAGCGAGTCCTTTGCCGCAATCCAGACGCCCAGATCTGGCTCGTTCGTGTGGGCCATCGCGCTACCTATCACATGGTGAGGCGCTTCGTGCGAGGGGGCCAGACATGATTACGGGCATGGTTCAGGGGAATGCAGCCACCATCCACCTTGCGATTAAGGACGCCAATGGGCGAGAGCACGAAATCGAGGCAATAGTGGACACCGGCTTCAGCGGTTCCCTGACGCTTCCACCAGCGATGATTCGCAGGCTTGGGCTGCCATGGCGCACTCGAGGCACCGCTGTGCTGGCTAACGGGGCTGTAGAGCAGTTCGATATTTACGCTACAATCGTAATCTGGGATGGTATGCCCCGAAACGTTCTGGTTGACGAAGCCGACATAGAGCCGCTGGTGGGTATGGCATTGCTGCGCGGCTACGACCTGTCAATTCGTGTAATCGACGGCGGCGGCGTGACGATTGCATCCATACCTTGAGAAACAACCAACTCAACAATGACAGACAACTTGGGACATAGGCGTCTTCGGTCCGAATGGAATAATGTTTCAAACGAATGACCTCTCGGACCTGATTAAGCAATTTCTAAGATAGGGTAGACGTTGCTCCATCGCTTGACCTCATTACAACTGATTGAGACTGATTATCGTCTTGAATTGAACCACCGGGTTGTGGTATGATACCCCTTGTTTTTACGGGTTTGAGAAAGACAAATCCGTAGTTTTCCCTTGATTGTATCAGATTTATCAGTTAAGCAGGTAGGTCAGGCTGTGCCTGACGCCATATAGTCAGGCACAGCTTGACCTACTTACTCCCTCTGGGAGATTTGGTCGCAGAAAAATACACTCGGTTGAAGCCGTTTATTCAGTAAAACAAGTAACCCGATTCTAACAAACCGTTGCAGTTGACGGCGGGGGCTTGTGGTTTAATAATGTTTTTGGGGTTGCGGTGGGTTTGTCGGACATACTTTGGCAAACCCGCGCCGCGCCTGAACTTGGGTCGTTAGGCATTAAAAACATGGGAGGTTCAGCACTTCACATTTTGCCTGCGAGAGCGGAATTCTTTCCTCGATTTTCGCGGAACGGATTCTGCTCCCACACCGAAATTGTGATCTACTGAGGTTAGCATGCTGAGTTCAACTCAAATCGATGCCAAGAATGAAGCGATGGCGTACTTTCGGGGACCAACAGTCTCAGCAGCGGCTGCCATTGGAGGGACAACCAGACCAAGTTCTAAAAATATCATTGGTTTGGGCATTGGGGCAAAGGTGATCTCTGGCACCGTTCTATCCGGGGAAGACGCTGTCCGGGTCTACGTTCGCGTCAAGATGCCTCGCGGCCAATTATCTGCGAATCACATCATCCCTCAGCGATTCGGTGCTCTACCCACAGATGTCATTGAAGTTGGTGATGTCACAGCTTCTCAGCGTTTGAGAACTTGGCAGCGATTGGGTCGGCACCGTCCAACTTCCTGTGGTGTTTCTGTTGGACACCCCAACATTACGGCTGGAACGCTTGGCTGTTTGGTCGAGAAAGACGGTAAACACTATATCTTGAGCAATAATCATGTCCTGGGTGATAGCAACAATGCTACAGCAGGCGATCAGATCATTCAGCAAGGTGCCGCAGACGGTGGCTCATCCCCCAATGAGGATATTGCGACTCTGGAACCGTACCAAAGGATTGATTTCAGCGGAAATCCGAATCATATCGATGCTGCAATAGCAGCGGTCGGAGTGGACACTCAAACCACTGTTGAACCGGAAATTATCGATATTGGAAGACCCCAGCCAACACCGAAAACGGCGTTGCTCTATCAATCTGTGAGGAAGCATGGTCGAACCACAGGGCACACGATTAGCGTCATAACGGATCTCAGTGCGAACATTTGGGTCGGCTATCGCGTTGGTAATAGTAACCTGTCGGCATGGTTTGAAGATCAAATTGCGGTAATGGGAGTTGGAGCGGATCCTTTCTCACGGGGAGGAGATTCCGGTTCACTGATTGTCGATGCAGTGACCCTTGAACCCGTTGCCTTGCTCTTTGCAGGCGGAGATTCGCTCACTTTTGCCAATCCTATAGACTTGGTACTTCAACACTATGGAGTAACCGTTGTTGGATAAAAGGAGGTGGCTGATGATGACTATTCTTGAAGCAAAGAAACACCTTCAAGACCACTATCGCTTTGAAGAGGGTTTTGTTGGTGTCGGAATTTGTCACCATGCGAATGAAGAAGCGCTGCGCGTTTATGTGGCAGATGCTGATTTTCCTCTCGCGCAGCAACTGAAAAGTGATGCGAAATTTGAGGGATTTCCTGTTGT
Organism: uncultured bacterium; assembly: GCA_964577695.1. GTDB lineage: Bacteria > Poribacteria > WGA-4E > WGA-4E > PCPOR2b > CAZOAL01. Next base: position 109,053 of record CAZOAL010000021.1, read on the forward strand.
CGTGGAAGTTTCAGGAAAAATACAAGCTTTTTCTGCGTAGGAAGATTAATTTACCCGTCGGAGTGCCTAACCAGCCGTTGCAGTTGACGGCGGGATCTCTGGTTTTAATAATGTCTGTTGGGTTGCGACGGGTTTTGGTTTGTCTTAGTTTTTCGGCAAACCCGCGCCGCGCCTGAACTCGGGTCGTTAGGAGGCAGTCCTAATGGTATCTTTGAGGAAGTGTAAAACTTGCGGCAGACGAGTCAGTAAGCAAAGCAAAGGAATGTCCCCACTGAGGTCAACCGGATCCAGTCATTCCATGGTGGGCTTATCTTGTTGGTGGTTTGATTCTGTTGGTATTATTGCGAAGTTGTATGGGGGGTTAGAATATGCACGTCATCAGCAGAAAAGCACTCCGCGAGTTCTGGGGAAAATATCCTGATAGTAAAGCACCTCTCGTGCGTTGGTTTAAGCTTATGGACACACAGGATTTCGGTAACTTCGCCGAATTGCGTGCGGTAGTTCCAAGTGCGGATCAAGTTGGTGACCTGATTGTGTTCAATATTGGTGGCAATAAGTATCGACTGATTGCCTCGGTCCATTTCAATCAAGGCAAACTATACATACGCCATGTGTTGACTCACACAGAATATGACAAAGGAGGCTGGAAGAAATGAGCGTAATTGCAGAGGACATTCAGGCTCACTGGCGCGTTGTGCGTCCTCTCTTTTCAATTCACAATGAAAATGAGTACGATTTGGCAATTGAGCGGCTGAACACTCTAATCGATGAAATTGGCGACAATGAACAGCACCCTTTGTATGAACTGCTTGATACTCTTGGTGCTGTGATACATGCTTATGAAGAAAAGCATCATTCAATGCCAAAGTGTAGCGGTGTTGAGATGCTTCAATTTTTGATGGAAGAACATCAACTTGAACCGTCAGATCTTCCAGAGATAGGCACACCATCCATGATTGCGGAGATTCTCGACGGCGAGCGAGAGCTTACGGTCAAGCACCTTCAAGCCTTAGCTGCAAGGTTTCATGTATCACCGGCGGTGTTCGTATGAGATCCTAACCAGCTTGACGGTCCGATAGATCGGACGAGCACGGGGAGCTTTCGGTTTATTGATGTTTTCGGGGGACAGGTCTCTAGCGAAGCGAGAGCCCGCATAGTGGGGCTGTGCTCGTCCCGATCGAACATCGGGACAACTGAACTTTTTTCGTTAGGAGGAAGACGCAATGACGAGCGAAGAAAACCTAATGAGGGAGAACAATAGGTGGCTGAACAGCGGAGGCGAGCCGTAACGGACAACAGATGGCACATCGGAGATGAGATCGATGTGCCAACTTCAAAAGGAACCCCACCCGCGTGGAGCACGCAACGGGTACGCTACTGGAAGAATGAAGCCGCAAAACAAGAATCCGTGACGAAATGGGGGATAGCTAATGTGGAGCGAATGCGGGCCGGACGAGCTCCTCAGCGTTATAACCCAGACAGAGGCAGGTTGGAATCAATGGAACTGAGTCATGAGCCCGTACCAAAGCGGGAGGGTGGAATTCAAGTGGTTCCGCGTTGGCCTCAGGAACATGCCGCTGTGGATGCTTACAGAAAGCCAGGGTACTGACAATGAGCCAAACATTGGGTGAGCACTTTGTAAAATCAAAAGGACATCCCATTGAATTTAAAGGTCTATGGGTACATAGCATTTACTTTCGCAAAGTTCTTCCTGACACGAGAGTGAAGATCCGCTTTGCTTCTGCATCAGCCGAAAGGAACCAAGCCCTTCGACTGAAGTTAGAAAAGGGCAATCTGTTGGTAAACGGGAAGGAACTCAAGGACGTGGTGTTGTGGAAGCAAACTAGCCCGGAAGTAGTGGAAATGCGTTGTAAGACCCCGCGATGTGGTAGTAGGCTCAAGATCTGGAATGCCTGGCAAGATGAGAGTGGGGTGATGCAGGCGTGGATAGGAAATGCTGGTATGTTAATCCAACAACAGAGCGACAGGGTTATTCTTCATTGTAGTGATGGAATGGGTGCCTCCCACTTCGACGATCTTGTGGTCGAGATTGACTTCGAGTTTTGTCATAAAGAGGCAGGTTAAGATTCCATGCAGAAGAAGCCCCGTTTGTATTTCTATTGGCTGAAATCGGAGCGTTTTTCCGCCGTGAGGCGGATGGTCATCCTCAAGTTGTCGTGTCGATTGGGTTGAGGAACAGAACCCGACTGTCAGTAGAAATTGAATCCGTTTTCAGATCCTAACAAGCCGTTGCAGTGTTTCTTGAGCACGCCCCCGGCGTCCTTTCGGACAACCGGGGTGTTCGTGCAAAGGTTTCAATTTTCCTCCAAGTCCAAGCGTCAGGTAGAGCGAGCCGCTGGCTCGTTGCAACGGGCGAGCCGCCCGCTCGTACTATGAATTTCTACTTCTTATCTAGCACCGCATGCGCTGCGGCCAAACGTGCGATGGGCACTCGGAAAGGTGAACAGGAGACATAATCCATCCCCACCTTGTGGCAGAAAATTACGGAACGGGCGTCTCCGCCGTGTTCACCGCAGATGCCGACCTTGAGGTCAGGCTGAGTTTTCCGTCCGCGCTGGATACCGATGTCAATCAGTTCACCAATCCCTTCCTGATCGATCGTCTGGAAGGGGTCGTCCGGCAAGATTTTGTGAGAAAGATAATCCGGTAGGAAACCACCGATATCATCTCGGCTAAAACCAAAACCCATCTGCGTGAGGTCGTTCGTCCCATAAGAGAAAAACTCCGCGACTTCAGCGATCTTGCCCGCAGTCAGGGCGGCGCGAGGAATCTCGATCATCGTCCCGAACATGTAAGGGATTTTGTCTACGCCGTACTTCTCTAACACTTGCCGGTAGACCTCATCCACAATCTCCTTCTGGTGCTTTAGTTCATTCATAAGCCCCAGCACCGGAATCATAATTTCTGGGTGAACGTTTACTCCCTCCTGGACCAGTTCAGCAGCCGCTTCAAGAATAGCACGCACTTGAGTCTCGGTGATCTCTGGGTAGCTAATTCCCAGACGCACCCCGCGGTGTCCCATCATCGGATTGGTCTCATGCAGCCCTTCGGCGCGACGGGTCAGCTCATCCAGGTCAATCGCAAGTTCGTCGGCTAATTTTCGGCGTGCTGCCGGCTGATGGGGTACAAACTCATGAAGGGGTGGGTCTAGCAAACGGATAGTCACCGGATAGCCATCCATCACCGTTAAAGTGGCTTTGATATCTGCCTTGATATGCGGGAAGAGTTCACCCAGCGCTGCTCTGCGTTCATTCTCCGTCTTGGACATAATCATTTTCCGCAGCTTAAACAGGGGCTCATCCGAACCCTCCCCGTAGAACATGTGTTCGATTCGGAAGAGTCCTATCCCCTCGGCACCAAAATAGAGCGCTTTCTTCGCATCTGCGGGGGTATCCGCGTTGGTTCTCACCCTCAATTTACGGAGGCCGTCCACCCACTCCATCAACTGGGTATAATCCTGATTCTGTTCTAAATACGGGTCAATTAGGTCAAGCTTGCCCTGATACACATAACCGGCTGTCCCATTGAGGGTGACCCAGTCGCCTTCATGTAAGATGTGGTCGCCAACCTGTAAGGTTTTATGCTCCACATCGATCTGAAGGTCACCGCACCCAACGATACAGCATCTGCCCCACCCGCGCGCAACGAGGGCGGCGTGACTTGTCATCCCCCCTTTGGCGGTGAGGATGGCCTGGGCGGCGTGCATACCGTGCACATCTTCCGGGCTCGTTTCGTTGCGTACCAGGATGACCTGTTCCTTGAGTTCCTTTCCACGACGCGCCGCTTCATCCGCCGTGAATACGATCATCCCGTGAGCCCCACCAGGACCCGCTGGCAAACCTTTGGCCAGCCGGGTGGCTGAACTTTCAGCGTCCGGAGCGACCATCGGCAATAACACCTGAACCAGTTGCTCCGCAGAGACGCGGGATACGGCCTCCTCTTTGCTGATGAGCCCTTCATTCACCATGTCCACAACGATTTTGACCGCCGCCACACCATTGCGCTTTCCGGTACGGCACTGTAGCATCCACAACCGTCCGTCCTCGATCGTAAATTCGATATCCTGCATTTCTCGATAATGACGCTCAAGTCTGCGTTGAATTTGGTCGAGCTCAACATAACATGCAGGCATAGCCGTTTCGAGGGAAGGCAGGTGCTGGTTATGTTCGGTCTTCCCCGCCTCATTCACAGGCAAGGGGGTGCGTATGCCAGCGACCACATCCTCGCCCTGGGCGTTGGGGAGCCATTCGCCGTAAAATATATCTTTTCCAGTAGAGGGATTGCGTGTAAATGCCACTCCTGTGGCGGAAGTATCTCCCATGTTGCCGAACACCATCGCCTGCACATTGACGGCGGTTCCCCACTCATCGGAGATTCCCTCAATGCGACGATACGCAATGGCGCGTTTGCCATGCCATGAGGCGAATACTGCGCCAATCGCGCCCCACAGTTGTTCTTTGGCATCATCCGGGAAGGGTTTACCGAAGACCTCCTGCACACGCCGCTTAAATCTGGAAATCAGAGTTTTCAAATCATCAGCGTTCAGGTCTGTGTCATGTATAGCGCCTTTTGCTCGCTTCACCTCGTCCATGATGTGTTCAAGCTGGGCTCTGATGCCCCGCCCTTCGGGGGGGGCAATGCCAGCAGCCTTTTCCATCACCACATCCGAATACATCATAATTAAACGTCGATAGGCATCATACACAAAACGTTCATTATTGGTCTTCCCGATGAGCCCCGGTATAGTTTTTTCCGTGAGCCCCGCATTCAAAATAGTCTCCATCATGCCGGGCATTGACTGACGTGCACCTGAACGCACGGATACCAAAAGCGGATTCTCTGTATCCCCAAACGTGGGGCCCATAATTTCTTCTACTTTGGCTATGGCTGTATTGACCTGCGATTCAAGTTCTTCAGGATAATTCCGCCCCAGCTTGTCATAGATTGTACACACGGTCGTCGGGATAGTAAATCCTGGGGGGACAGGAATGCCAAGGTTGGCCATCTCAGCCAAATTGGCACCTTTACCGCCCAGCAGATTCTTCATTTCAGCACTTCCCTCGGCACCACTGCCGCCGAAGAAGTAAACGTACTTAGGTTGAGACATGAAAAAACCTCCTTTGTCAATTGTCTGTTGTTTACAATGGTCGATTGTCGTGGGTGGATGCAGATTCTTTTTTTGAGGGGATCGTAGTTGAATGTTCGGAGTGAAACAGCCCCAGCGAGGATGAGAAACAAGGGGACTTCTTCGTGAGCCCATTCATCGGCAATTCCAGCCACTATCTCCATGAAGGTAAGAAAATCGTTGGGAGCAGATTGGCAAAAAAGATGTGCGTCTTCAAAAAGCACAACATACCCCCTCGCAGGTGTCCACTCCATTAGATCATTCATACATTCCTCTAGCGCATCCCAATTGTTGCCAAAATAATCGGGGAACCCCATTTCCTTAGCAACGAGATGAAAAAGCGCCTCTTTGCTCTCAATCGCATGTCCGTGTAGCTTGAACAATTTGTAACCTAATTCTGTGGCCTGGCGCGAGATTTCTCGAATCTCTGGAGCGGTGCCGTTAATCCCATGAATTGGGCAAGCCAACATATCCGGGTTATGAGCTGCGAATGGAACGAATTGAGCCATACTGAATGAGAACCATGAACAAAGAAAATCCCTCCAACAACGGAGGGATGATGGAAAACTCAAATCGGGAGGGGATGTCAGTAACATCTTGGACAGATTTGCCAACCTGAGTTTTCATGTTGACTTGAGTAGTGCTTCCAACTCCGCCCGCAACCGATTCAATTCTGCCTCGGCTTGTTGGGCGCGTTGTTCGGCTTGACGACGGGCAGTCGCTTCCGCCTGGGCGCGTTGTTCGGCCTGACGACGGGCAGCCGCTTCCTGTTGAGCCCGGTGTTCGGCTTGGCGGCGCGCAAGGGCTTCTTGGTGACGGGCAGCCGCTTCCTGTCGAAACCTCATCTCGGCCTGACGAAGGGCTTCACTTTGTAACTGAGGCATCAACGCCTGTAAGGTGCCAAACGTATCAGGTAGCGGCACCTGCCACAGCCAATCGACCCGCAGCCAAAAGCCTTTTATCTCTTGCGAACGGAACAGATTCCCACCTTCCAGGGGGAGGGGAGAATAGTGGGAGGGCGAGGCTCCTGCCGAGTCCCCTTCCGCTGACAGGTGATAGAACGTTGCTTCCTCCTCCAGGTAGTTGATCAGCCAGTATTCAGGAACACCCCCAAGAGCATATTCGGTGAACTTTTTGTTGGTGTCCCGATCGATACTTTCCTCCGAGACAATTTCGACCACCACATCTGCTGGGCCATCAAGATAGGTGTCTTTCAACCGCGATAGATGTTCGGTGGCAATATACAACAGATCTGGCTCACGTCCACGCGGCAGGAACGGCAGCCGCATGAGAAACGGTGCAGAAAAGACCAATCCCAGTTGATGGCGTTCCGTATAGATTCGCAAAAGGGTTTCGAGGAACCCCCCAATCTGTTGATGACGGTTTGCGGCAGGTGACATCAGAATGACCTCCCCATCTTCCCATTCTGCCCAGGTGTCTTCATCACACCAATCAAGGAAATCCTCAAAACTGATTTTCCCTTTAGGAAGGGGTTTGGATTCAAAGGAAAGCAACGGCTGAAAAGGCACTTCTGCCGCTTTGGGTTCGATAGCACTCATGTTCTGTCTCTCCTTTCGATGGGTGAGTGAGGACAAGCGAAAGCGACTTCCAGAGGAATCCGTGGCGACACCCCCTTTCTGTCGCTCCGCTTTATTCTCTTTGTAAACCCAATGGGCGATTAAAGATAAATTGTATTTTATCACAATTCGCTGTGAATCTCAACGCAAAAAACGCTTGAACCGCATCATTCCAAAAGCCATTGCACCGCAAATCAGCATTGTCACTCAGTTCCAGTGACTAAAAATCTAGTGCATCACGAAATCGTGTAGTAAAGCGTTGGAAATCGACGAATCAACGATTGGTTGATTCGCGGAGGCCCAGATTCGCAGATTAAGGGTTGGATTGTGTGGAAAAATGAAGGTCGCCGCTTTGCCACGACTTTTTTAATCCGTCCGCAGTGGGAAAATCCCTCGCCAGGTAATGCTCTTGGGCTTGTACATGGGGTGGATAGTCAATCTTCCAGAGTCTGAGTCCGTCCACATCACAACGCATATCCTGATTTGTATCGTAAACGAAGGTAAATCCCTCTATCTTTTCCCCAAACAAGTATAGCCGAACAGACAAGAGTTTTCCCGCTTTCTCGGATAAATAGAGCACCTGAAAGAGGTTTTGACTTGGATTCGGCAGCATCACAACGGAGCCGGGGATGCCCTTTTCATCTCGCAACACCGACGCTCCGAATCGAAATTCCTTCGGATTGCCTGAGAATCGCTTCCCTTTTGCTGAACCATAGATAACCACATGCCAACGGTTCGACGCTTTATAGCGTGTAATCGAAACCTTCTCGATATGCCAATCGCCGGGCGAGTACCTTTTGTTATCAAGTTCAAGGGCATCCGCCGTCATGAAGGGAGAATTGGGTATGAAATCGGTGACCTCGATTTCCATGCTTGAGTTGTTGGTTGCCACTGCATTGAGAGGAAGGACTGAAGCCAGTCGATCAGACTTTGCATCGGAACCGGTGTAAGTGAACAGAAAGAGTCGAAACAGATCCTGTGTGGTCATCATCAAGTAGGTGGCATTGTGGGTACGAAGAAACTCTAAAGCCTCAAGCGGAGACAATGCTGAGAAAACGTGGCGCGAGAGTAGATGAATCCAATATGGGATATAATGGTCTTCATCGACGACCGTTGCGCATTTCGCATACCAATTCAAAGGACTGCCGTAATCCCACGAGGCAGCTATCACAGAGCCGTTAGGCGTCTGGTTTCCAATCTGGGCAAAGCCATCAAACAGCCGAGGCAGCCTGGGAGTCAATCGGCGAACGGTTTCGACACTTGAGCGGACGAAACCCCGATGGAACATATCAGAACTGATAAAGATAACAAGAGCAAATAGAACCCCAAGGTAAGCGGCTCTGATGATGAACGGAAAATATCGCCGATTGAGGGAATAAAATAGGTAACCAACGCAGAACATTCCGAAGACCCCTAAAATGAACAGCCCCCACCTCGGAAATTCTCCCCATAATCCGGCTTTTGACCCCGCATAGATCTCTGAAATCACCAATAACCCGAGTCCACATCGCTTGATGTTTTCCGTGAGGTTCTCGAATGCGTTGAGGAGCAGATAGCTACACAAAACCATCAGCACCGGATCGAGAAAGAAGCCGTATCGCTCTGCACCTCGTGTGACAAAAAGGGAGATCAGAAACCACAGGAGCACAAGCAGAACATTGTCATGACTTGATGGAATAGGATTGACCTCTTGTTTGTTTATGAACAAGTAAGAAAAGATGAGGAGGAATCCTCCGACTAAAATAGCAATCAAGTAGATTTCCTCTGACCACCGAGCAACCGCAGGAAAAAGGGAAAGCAACGTGCCGCACAAGGTAATTTCAAACCCCACGACTGCCATTGATAAACGCACAGGTTCTTTTGCGAAAAAGCGATAAGCCAATAATACACTCCCACCGATTGCTGCGATGAGTACCCCTGAATACTGTTGTACCCATCGAAAACCGTTCAGGGTGTAAAGTTCAGGGATGGTGCGCATGAGCCGGCTTCTGCCTAACGGAGAAAGGAAGTGGTCTAAGAGGGCCCCTGAAATCTCCACAACTGACCTGGATTTCACGGAAGCAAAGAAAGCGAGAATGAGTCCAAACGTGACGATACTCAACCCGAAACTCACCACTCCTTTGGGGAGGCGGTGATTGAGCGTAAGTCCTTGTATCCACGGGGTCTGCTGTCGAAGTATCAGGGAAATCAAGGAGTAGAACCACACAAAAGAGGGCACCCAAACAGCAAGAAAGACATAAGGTTTTGTCCAATCTCGATACGCATGCGTAAATAACAGGGCAATCGGCATAAAGCAAACATACCAGGTGTTATATGTCAGGAGATGATGGCGGTTGAAACACTTTCGGAGGATGCGTAGGGCATTCCAGGAGGCGATAAGCGCAATTCCAAGTCCACTGCCTTCCCATGAAAGCGCGAGGAGACCCGCAACAATGCCTGAACTACCAGCGTAGATTTGTCCTTTCGCCCGCTGTTCAGCCACTGCGTTGAGAGATCTCTGCTGAAAGGGACCCATCTCATCGTGTCAACGGCGGGCAACCGTCCCTGAGAGACAATTATATCTGCTTGGCGCAGGAAACGGTAGGAGTCTGGGTCTAGCAGGTACTTTTGCTGCCAGCTTTGAACGTTCAAGGTTCGGATCGAAAAACTCAGGTAAATGACACACCCGAGCAGCGCAATCTGACCGATTTTGGAGCTGAGATGTTTGATAGATATTGGAAAGAACATCACTCACGGGGCTTAATGACGGCGTAAGCTGGAACGCGGAAAGATTCTGAATCGGCTGACGTTAGGAGGTAAATTTCTTCTTGGAAGATGGAGGCAGCAACCTCAGATTTCAACCGAAATTTTATCGCAAAGTGGTTTTGACTCGCATTTCTTGGTGGGTTTTCGATAGCCAACGCTGAAGGCAAATCGATTTGAAGTATGCTGAAAGGAACTTCACTTTCCAAAACCAATTCTTGCACCGGTTCGTCCCCTTTGAGGACGGTACCGTAGAAAAGCGTCCCCGGTTGAATCTGCACAGTACCAACCACACGCGCGATGACGGGTAAAGTCATGGTTTGTTTGTCAGGCAACAGGATTGTCAAAACGGCAGAGAAAAGCCCCTTCGTTTTTACGGGTCCAAGCCTAATCTTTAATATACACTCCTTTTCGTCTTTTTTCTCAAACTTCCAAGAGAGATTAGGGTGCTCAGATGGAGCCAGTTGCGAATCGGTGAGATCGAGGGGCGCGTTGGCACGCAATCGAATCTGCTTTTCGTGGACAGAATCGGGGCGGATAGTTCCGAAGTCGCAGAGGGGAGACGACAATTCCAAAGTCGGTTTGACCTTCGCTAGCAGCGTGAGCGTCACTTGTGGGATTTTGGGACTGTCTGTGAAGATCTGAATCTTAGACTCGGATATCCCCGCTGCTGCCTTTGGATCAAAAGTGACCTGAAAGGCGCCAACCTCGCCTGGAGCCAGCCGATCTGGCCCCTCAACAACAGAACACCCGCAACTGCTTTCAGTTCGCTCAATGATGACCGGCTTCTGACCTTGATTCCGCACTTGAACCGATCGTGTCACTGCCCCTTCCCATACGGGAACTTCGCCAAGGTCGATGAGATTCTTTTCCAAAACCAGTTCGCCCGGCTGGCTCCTTTGATTGTTGATGAGAACAACAAAGAGGACAGCACAAACCAAAAGTGGAATGATGAACCATTGAACAATGCGCATGATTGAATTTCCTGATTTTAGGTCTATCGATTTGATAGCCCGTAAAAATCAACCCCGTACCCACAAGGAGGGCGTGTCCGCGCAATCAAAAAGCTACCTGCCAGTAAAACCAGATCGAATAATACTGGCTTCCAACCCAGGCTCGATTCAACTCCCAATAAATCAAACAGAAAGTTTCCGCATCCACATTCATCGATTGGGAGGGCCCGCCATTGCGCAGATAGCAGCGCCACGATAAAAACGCTGAAAAGTCCGGCTGAGAGGAGAACTGCTCCCCGCGTATAGTACCCAAGAATTAGCAATATGCCACCTGTAATTTCTGCGGAAACAATCAGGTGGCTGGCAGGGGAAACTACCCAAATTGGAACCAGGTCATAGAGCGCGACCTGACGGATGAAAGCCCCAAAATCGGTTACTTTTGTCACTCCAGCGACCAGCAGGATGACTCCGATAAACAGCCGTACGGAAGTAAACCAGAAAGATCGCAGTTTCATCGGACGTTCTCTATCTCTATTTTTTTTCAACCGGATATCCCAAAGCTCTCCAACCTTCTATGCCTCGGTGAAAGAGTTGGACGTTTTGATAGCCATACTGAACCAGCAGATTCATCAGTTGCCACCCATTGGGACATTCAGAACTTCCGCAGTAAGTAATCAGCCTTATGGAACGATCTTCAGGCAACTTGGAAATCGCCTGCGCAACGTTGGTGATAGGAACGTTGATGGCACCCGGGATATGCTCTCTCGCAAACATGTTAGGCGGACGAGCATCAACGAAAATGGCTTCTCCCTTTTGCCAAATTTCCACCACCTCCGGGAAGTCCACCCGAGGACCGAAAGTACCTGCCGAACCGGCATTCTCTGCGGGAAGAAGCCCAACATGGTCAAATCCCCAGAGCGCAAGGGCACCGATGAGTGTCCATAGCCCGACAACGAGAACTTCCTGAAAAAGTGTTTTCACCTTGACAAACCTCGTTTCATATTACCCCACGTTGTTGCCAACTTATCTTGGGGATGAACGGCTAGATTCCCCCCCGTGGGGATGCCGGGGCCCGAAATCACAAAATCATCCCCCACACCGTGAAACCTGTGGAAGCCTTGGGCCCAAAAGCCAACCATTTCTATCCACCGAAAGCTGACATCTTCAAACTCCAAAACAGAGACCCCATCGTGGAAAACCTCAAAATGGCTATTGCTGAAGATTACCTTGATCTGTTCTAAGGGAAAACGGTGTTGCGGTTCTAATAACTTAAAAGGGCGCATTTCTCCATTCTTGTCCAACTTTATCGGCTCCATAACTGTAGACATTGTAAAGACATAGAAAAAACCGTACCCCCACTCGCCGGAAGGCGATGGCTTTCCAAGTGCAATGCCGAATTCACCGAGACGTATTTCTCTTCTGCGGAAAGTACCAGTCACACTCACGCTGTTGGCTCGAATCGGAAACGCTGTCAATTGCAGAAAATCAGCCACAGGCTCCGGCGGAAAAACACGAGGAATGTTGAAAGTCACATCCAGATGCCCGTCTTGAGTTTTCCAAATCGCTTCCCATGGATTTCCGGCATCTGCTGCCGGGCGCGTCCACCCCTCCAGTTTTTCAGCCTCAAAGTTATCTCGCCAGGTGCCGGCATACCCGGCAGTTGACAGGCTCAAAGTGAAAATAATAGCCCCAAACAGGTAGGGGTTAAGACTTCGTTTCTCCATCTTCTGCCACCTTCTCTCAAGAATTTCAGAATGACGGGATCCTTCTCTTTAAGCTGCCCCAAGTCGTAGCCAGTTTGTTCGTGGGATGAACAGCCAGATCCCCACCGCCATCCGGAATGCCAGGACCCGAAATTACAAACTCATCCATTGTAGCAAAGTCTAGACCATCACCGAATATCATCAATCCCAGAAGATTGATAGTTTCAAATGCTGCATCCTCGATCTCTTTAACCCATTCGTCAGCGGAGAATACTTGAAAATGTCCAGCATCAAAAACCACCTTCAGGTGTTCAATTTGTGAGTCAAAAAAAATGCCGGGAGGGTCAACAATAAAAAAATGTCCTGTTTCATCGAATTGCATCTGTCGAATTCCCCAGGTGTGGAACAGATATACAGATCCAAACTTCCGATCTTCAGGCGGAAGACGTACCCCAATGGCAATGCCAAAGCTTCCAATTCGACTTTTTTTAATCGATATTCCTTCCACAACGAAATGCTTGTCCTGAAGTGGAAAAGCTGTGAGTTCTAGAAAATCAGCCACCATCCCAAGTCTGGGGTTGTTGAAATGGACCGTGAGCCAGGTCTCTAACATATTATCTTTGACTTCCCATGTGGATTCCCATGGTTCCGCTGCTCTTCTGGCTGTTGTGATATGTGTCCACCCATTCAGCCTATCATCGTTAAAGTTATCCCGCCATGTGCCTGTATGGCCAATGGTGATAAACCAAGAGATCAAGAGAAAAATAAGAACGTACAGCATCCTGCTCTTTATGAGTGATTTCTTCAGAACATCTTGAGTCAGAGCCATCAGTTCTTCCTCCTTTTTTGCTGATTCGCGGTTCGCTGTCTTTCATGGTTAGGCCCAGTTACACAGAATCAATAGTTCCCGGTTTCAGCGAAGTGATGTCAAGTCAACTGTAGTGACACTTGGAGCACCTATGAGGACAGGCAAGCGCAGAAGCAGAGAAGACGATTCCCACAGAAACTGGTTCAACCTCGCTGGCGTCGAGAAATTGGAGCAGAGCCTGCCCTCGCGAAGCAGGTCCCTGCTCGTTTGGAGTGTCGTTTGACATCAAATTTCAAAGTGTGAACTTCTGCAATGTTGGCAACGAAAAATACAAAAACCTGATTCAGACAACAGTCAAGCTAGTAAGATACACACGGATACGAAGTATGAGGAGGATCTTCCCCTACTCCTACAAGATCATTTGGACCATCATAGAGAATGGCCTCACTTATCCATGGATTATAAACTTCTTGCAAGTTATCACATCTACGATAGCCCGCAAGATCTTGATGATACGTTGGGCATCTATAGTTTACACCATTGACAGCACGGTGTGCATAAGTGGTCGTGTAACTGTAAACATCAACAGCCCAAATATTCAAACCAGATTTCCACACTCTTGTCGACCACTCATTCCCAGACCAATGGCTGGACCAACCTGTATAAAGAAGCTTATCGATAATTCGACCACAATAGTTATAACCCGGGGCATACTCCCAATCGAATTCTTTGTGACTCGTGTTGGTCCACTCAATAGCGGTTGCACTGTATCTTAGGAAATTCGCACCTTCCGCCGAGTCGTTTACACCATTAACAGGATCTCCACCTGGACAATACATTGGTGTTCCTTCCCATCTGTATGCCCTCCAGTCATTGCATGCAGGGATGGGAGGGTTATAGGTGACATTAAAAAACGCTTGGGACAAGCTGAAACCTAAAACCAAGACAAGGATTGGGACCAAGAGGGATACAACCAATCCAATGTGCTTGTTGGACAAACTTCTTGATAACATGGGAACCTCTCCTTTCTAAAGTAAGGTTGTGATTATGTAAAACCTAAACACCAAACACAAAACTAACGAAAACTATTATCCCTCCTTCCTAAATAAAATACGAATGGTTGGGGCGCATTGCGACTCACCATCACATCGATTTCCTTACGGATGATTTTCTCTTTCATTTGTTCTAGTGGTGTTTCAAGGGAAACGTCGGCATAAGTAATTTGAAGGATATATCGCCCTTCTGTGAGATTGGAAAATCGAAATTCCCCTTTCCTATCGGTCTCCACCGTAAACTGTTGTAGAAGTGGTAACGAAAATCCTATATCTTCTAAGTCCCAGGGATACCATGAACGAAGAACAGACGCATCCACAACAGGCTGCTGTGTATCAGCCCAAAGAATACGTCCGTGAAGTTCGACAATTGGGCGAGCGACAAGCGTCACTTCGTCATCGCCAAAGGTCAGATCAACTGTTGTTGAAGTCGCGCCGATACCATCTCCTACGATATAAAGGTCATACCGATCACTTGGAATTCCCTGCACAAGGAAACGTCTCTCGAAAATCGGGAAGTGCTCCGAAATGAGCGGTCTCGGTTGCTCGCCAATTGCTGTTAGAGTGGGTTTCATTTGTATTCCTGCGGGGAAGAGTTTGACCGTAAAATTCCCTTTCGGCGGCACGATGTTGGACGGAACGAACAGATAACCGTTAATGGAATGACCTCGCTCCAAAACTACCTGTAACTTCTTGTTTTTGATTTCCACATTCCGAAGCGTAGCGGAGAGATAGCCAGGCTTTGAAAAGGTCAAAACTAGGTGCTTCGGTTCTGTTCTGAGAATATCCAGTGAAAAAACACCCTCTTTGTTGGTGGTTTCGCGAGCCAGTGAGTTGAAGGGCACGCCATGCTCCTTTAGCTGAACGCCTGCGCGTACGTTTACTTCCTCTAGAGGAATACCATTCGTATCAATAACATGTCCTCGCAATTGTTGGGTTTTTTCCAGTTGAATGTGAATTTGTGACATTATGCTCGGATTGACACGTTTAAGATAATATCTCGCCGTTTGCGACTCTAAAACCGTCAAACTATAGTCTGTAGGATAGAGTCCCTCAAAGAAGAAATATCCATTAACATCAGTGTACGCCGTTTTCTCCATCGGGACAAAACCGCGAAAATTCAGCCGTTTATGATGCCGTCGCAACTCGACTCTCAGGGCTTCGACCGAACGACGCAATGGATCAGAGACACGCCCCTGAAGCATAAGTGCCTTTTCCAGAAGAATCGGGTCGAGAGAATACTCAGTTTTGCCCCGTTCCAATGCGGTTTGAACAATCTGCCCCTGGTATCCGGGGTGATTGACCATGATTGCAAAGTAACGGAAGCGTTCCGGATGGCTTTCGACGGTGATGGCGAACTCACCCGCTTGATTCGTCATCGTCCATCGGGAAAAATGTAAATGAGGTTGTACTGCATGCAGGGCAGCGGAGGCAACTTTCACATTCACATCTGCGATCGGTTGTCGAGCGGTGTTGAGTACCTTTCCACGAGCAACTGCCCCTCTTTCCAGTCGAATCTTGATACCACTCGCTGTCTCTTTAGGGGAAACAGTCACCTGCGGTTCACCATTGAGGAGATAGCCGAGGAATTGAGGTGATAACAAGTAAGTCCCCGGCACGACACCTTCTATCCTGAAGATGCCACCGTTGGCTTTCCCGACATAGTTTTTTCCAGAAAACGGATTTTCCTTCGAGGACCATCTTGCCTCCACTTCTCCCGCAAACAACAGGGGCTTTCCATCTTCAGCATTTAGAACAAACCCAAAGATTGCCCCCCCTACCGCCAGCGAAAAATCTACTTGTGCCTTCTGGTCTCGGACAAGGGAGATTTTCCGATCGGCAAGTTTAATTCCGGAAAATTTGACAGTCAAGTGCCATAAGCCCTCGCGGAGATTCTTTAGCACATACTTGCCGTCTCCATCCGTTTTCGTTGCGTAGGAGATCGGATCTATTGGCAATGTCGCTTCCACGAGATAGTCGACTAACGGCCCCTTTGCGGGAGTAGTCACTTTCCCGCTGATTTCCGCACCTTGAGCAGTTGCAGAAATCATAAAAATTGCTATGGCAGACAATGCGTCAACGATAATCAAGTTTAATGTACGAAAACTCATGCCATCCTTCTCATCAACGTCAGAAACAAAAAAGGCGTCCAGAAATAGGCACAATGACCTTTTCCAGACGCCTTGTAAAAATACATGACTTTACAGGACAAAACCCAAAGAACCTTCTTACCCTCAACACCCTCACATATGTATAGTGGGGGGGGGGGGAACCCAATCCTGATAAGGATTTTCCAGAGTTTTTGAGATGAAAAAAACAAAATCAAATGAGTTCATCGGTTCCTCTCGATTTAGGTTGTCAAATGGATTGAGAATAGAATAGCATAAATTCAAAAAAAGATCAAGCGTTTTTTTTAGAAATTCATAAATTGTGACTGACCGCGTAAGTCCTAGTAGATGAATTATTTAAATCGAATAAATCATCCGGCTGGCTTCTTCATATTCGGCTTGCAAGGGATCGGTGGAAAGGAAGAGCTTTTGGTAGGGTTCGTAAAGCTGGATATAGCTCCAATTGACGCCGCAAAGAATCTTTCTTTCATTTGCCAGTTTCACAAAACGTCCACGAAACTTCGCACGGGTGGTTTCGGGGGGATGGTGCATGGAATGTTCAATATCTTCATCGGTGACGATTCGTTCAACAAACCCCTCTTTTTCGAGTTTGTAATACAACCCGCGATCCGGTCGAATGTTGTGATACTGTAAGTCGAGCATCATGACTTTTGCGGAATCCCATTTCAGATGGCGACTCTCCACGTAAGTTTCAATCATCTTTTTCTTGATGACCCAATCCAGCTCCCGATCTAGTTGCATGGGGTCTGTTTCCAAACAGGTCAAGACGTATTCCCACCGTGCCATGATCTGGGCGGTAATTGCATCCGATTCGGCCTGCTCAAAATATTGTTTTGCACACTCAAGATACTCCCGCTGGAGTTCGACCGCTGAAAGCCGTTTGCCGTTCTCCAATTCGATCCTTCGGGTGCAAGTAGTGTCCTCGGAAATCAACTGAATCGTCCGGACAGAATCCCGTAAAGCCAAACGTTGCGTGATAAAGTTATCCTCGATCATCCGTAAGACAATGGCAGTGGTTCCGACCTTGAGGTAGGTGGCAAACTCCGACATATTGGAATCGCCGACGATGACGTGCAATCGCCGATATTTTTCCCGGTCTGCATGCGGTTCATCGCGGGTATTGATGATGCCTCGCGCTGTCGTCGTTGCGATCGAGATCTCCTCACGGATATGTTGGGCTCGCTGAGAAATCGCGTACCGACCTCGACTGGTGGGTTTGACTTTACCGGCACCGGCAAAGACCTGGCGTGTGACAAAGAAGGGGATGAGTTGCGAAGCGAGCTGGCGAAAGCTCACGCTACGTTCCATCAAATAATTTTCGTGACAACCGTAGGTATTCCCAGGGGTATCCGTGTTATTTTTGAAAACGGAGATTTTCCCCAGGAACCCATCTGAGCGCATCTTACGCTCTGCGGAAATTGACAAACGTTCAATGATGCGTTCACCCGCTTTGTCATGAGTCACCAGATCAATGACGTTATCGCATTCCGGAGTCGCGTATTCGGGGTGGCAGCCAATATCCTGATAAAACCGAGCGCCGTTTTCCAAAAAAACATCTGGGTACATCCGGCCGGAAATAATCTCGCGGAATAGGTACATCACGGCATTCTGGATAGACAGCGCTTTTCCGCCTCGCCGATCCGATGTGCAGATGATGCCATATTCATTTTCAAGGCCATAAATTCTTCGGTTCATGTGCTTAAAATCTCACTCAGTTCATTGGAGCGCAGCCGTCTGAATTTGCGTCGATTTCGGGCTTCGTCGAGTAAGGCGACTTCTATCCTGTCAGCCGCAATTTCATATTGCTCCGCCTCATCTTCCTTCGCTTCAATCGTTTGAAAGGCTTTTATAGCGAGTTTCACAGCACCCGCCATATCCAAGCGCTCTTCATACGCACCCTCAAGGATGTCTACCATTTCATCCGCCCTTCCGCCGATGACAGCATACTTTTGCTCTTCCGAAAAGGTGCCATCAAACGACAGATGGTAGATGCGGTTACTTGAGGACGAATCCTCCCGAATCTCGCAAATGAGAAGTTCGACCTCAAGCGGTTTCGCATCCAATTCCCGGAACGCGGTGCCGATGTGCTGTGAATACACATTCACCAGCCACTTGGCTGTAACATCTTCACGATTGTATGTCAGGCCCTTGATTTCTGCATCTCGAATGCCGACGAATCTTAACGCTTCGTACTCTGGGTAAAGTCCCGTGGCTGCGAGCGCAATGCGATCATAAATTTCCGAAATCTTGAAAATGGTTGTCTGTGGATTTTCCGCAACCATCACGATGCCATTTTGGTATTCCAGAACAATAACCTCTCTTGCTTTTTCGATTCCCCGGCGGGCATAATCCGCCTTATCCTGCATAATCTGCTCTGGAGACACATAATATGGTGAGGGCATTGACACCTCCTTTGCAATTGTCAATTGTCAATTGTCAATTGTCAATTGTCGATTGTCGATTGTCAATTGTCAATTGCCTTAGCCTGTCCAATAACTCAGTATAAAGTTCCTTGATTTCTGAATCCGGAACATCTGAAACGCCATTTTGATCAATGGACTTAACCGTTGGGAAAATCCCACGAATGAAATCCGGCCCCCCCGTTCCCAGGTCTTCGTCGGCAGCATCCCAAAGGGCTTCAGTGACAATCTTTAAGAGCTCATCACGGGACATACCGGGTCTGTAGAGTTTTTTGAGCGTTGATCGAGCGTCCTTACCGCCAGAACCGATCGCATAGTGATCGCTCTCCTCATAGCGCCCCCCTGTGACATCATACTTAAAAATCTTCCCCTGCTTGCGTTTCGGATCGTAACCCGCAAAAATGGGAATGACATATAGACCTTGGAGTGCCATCCCTAAATTGGATTTAACCATGTTTGAAAGATAATTGGCCTTGCCCTCCAAACTCAAGATAGAGCCTTCTATTTTTTCGTAAAACTCAACCTGAACTTGAAACAGTTTAGCCATCTCAATACATGGTCCAGCCACACCCGCAATCGCAATAGCTGAATAAGTATCTACCTCATACACTTTCTCAATACGCCGTTCGCCAACTTGGAACCCTTCTGTGGCTTGGCGATCGCCCGCGATGATAACCCCTTCTTTATAGACAGCGGCTAATATCGTCGTGCCTTCAAGGAGATTACCAGGTTGGGGAAACGAGGGGGCCCCTGAAGTGTTGAAGCGCCACGGCATATCTGGTAGAGACGACGGTAACATCTCCCGCTTGAGCGTTAACAGATCGGGGCGTTTCCGCTTGAGAATTTCAAGAAAATCGGAGGTCCCGTAATCGGCAACATCGAGGGTCACTATTGTCCTCCTCTTTGGATGTAATTCTCGACAAATTCCTCTGAATCCTCCTCTAGGATTTCGTCGATTTCGTCGAGAAGGCGGTCGAGATCCTCTTTAATCTCTTCGCCCTGTTCTGTGATTTCTGGATTCGGTTGCACTTCCTCAGTCTCCTGAGTCCGTTTATCCTTGCGTTCCTGCTGCTTTTCGGACGGCATGTTTCTCCCCCCCTTCTTATATCAGGTATTAGGAATTAGGTATTAGGTGTTAGGTGTTAGATGCGAGAATTGATTTAACAAGTTCCGCGGCGGTGCAGTTTCTTAGGAGATCGCCCACAATCTCTCTGGTGCCAAAGTGGGGGCGATCCATTAAGACTTTATCTAAAGAAGAACCGTTAAGGCAAAAAATTATCGAATTCCAGCTCGCACTGTGAATTTCGTGGGGATACTTTTGCAAACAGACTCCACGAAAGTAGGCACGCGTGTCTACTGGTGGATTGGTCATTGCATGAATCATCTCCTCTTGATTGAGAATGCGTTCAACACGTCCATTTTTCAACAATCTTGCATAAAGCCCTTTGTTGGGTCGAAGATCATGGTATTGCAGGTCAAGCATTCTGATTTGGTGGTCTGACCAACCAAGACCGTGGCGTTGTATATAGGCATCAATGAGGCGTTTCTTAATCACCCAGTCCAGATGCCGATCCAAGGTCATCGCATCCTCTTCGAGTCGGTCAAGGACAAACCCCCATTTATCCAGCACATCTTTCACGACAGGAGACACATCCGCTGAAGGGAGGTGTTTGTGAGCCAACTCAAGATAAGCGCGTTGCACCTGGATTGGAGTCCATTTGCGATCATCTTCCAAGGTCAAAGGGTTTTTACAGGACAGATCGCGTGACACCGATTTGATAGCGGCAACCGCATCCGCGAGTTTGAATTGGTCACCAACAACCCCCATCTCAATGAGTTGTAACACGATTGCGGTAATTCCCATCTTCAAATAGATGGAAAACTCAGACATGTTGGAATCACCCACGATGACATGCAGGCGACGGTATAGTTTTTCATCGGCGTGCGGTTCATCGCGGGTATTGATGATCGGACGCGCAACCATCGTACTCAGCCCAACCTCTGTTTCAAAGAAATCAGCACGCTGAGAGATTTGATAATGGGTCTCCTCTGTTCCATTCTCGGATCCAACTTTGCCACTGCCTGTGATAATCTGGCGTGTGACAAGGAAGGGGGTTAATCCATCGACAATGTTCTGGAATGGGATGCTTCGAGACATCAGGTAATTTTCATGACTGCCGTAGCTATGGCCTTTATAATCGCTGTTATTCTTATAGATAATAATTTCCTGATTGGAAGGCAATAGCTCCTCAGCAGCCATGCGACTCAGATCTAAAATTAACTCTCCTGCCTTCTCATATTTAACGACATCCCGAGCGTTGGTACACTCAGGGGTGCAGTATTCCGGATGGGCATGGTCGACATAGTACCGCCCGCCATTGATGAGAATATCATTGATGAGACTGTTATTTTCCGGGTCCGGGAGATCGTTGTCACCCTCAGACAGAAATCCCCTTGCATCCATCAACGGGTTCTCCTGCTCATAGTCCCAGGTAACCCCTTTCAACCCGCGATCCTTGTAGATGTTCACAACAAGGGTCGAAGCTGCAACGGGGTCCTGATCTCGGGCGTTTTTGACCGAGATGCCATATTCGGTTTCAGTCCCCATGATTGTTGGTATTGTCATAATGTGTTAACCGTGAAACGTAATTCATATTGCGTAATGCGTAATACGGGCATGTTTCAGAAATCACTTGACACTCTTCAAGGGAAGGAAGGTCCTTCCTTCCCTTCCTCCTGTCCTTCCTTTCCTTCCGTTTCATACAATATGTCAACACATTTTTTCGGAAATTTGAAACATGCCCAATCTGCTTGATAATTCGTGACATGATTTTACTTGAATGTTGTCATCGCTTCCCAGGAAGTAGGAGGCGGCAAAGCCTTTCCATCTTGCGTATACAACTCTATGACCTCCTCAACGATTTCGCACAGTTCAGCAAAAACTTTCTTTTCATCATCCCCGTGGCAGCCGCCATAAAACAGATCCGGACAGCTTCCAATAAAGCACTGATCGGTGTCTGACCATTCGACGATTTTTACGTATCGAGCACTCTCTTTCATTCTCTTGATTCCTCAATCGCTCTTTTCACCGCTTTCTCTTGGTAATCACGGGCGTCGTCACCGGGGTTGCCGGATATTATAACAGGCTTCAGCACTTTCGGGTGTAAAAAATTTCTATGGCTACCTTTTCCCCCTCGGTTTACGAACCCTGCCCTTTCCAAGGATCTGATCAGTTCTCGAATTTTTCGTGGCATTTTTACTGTTCATGGAGAGGAGACGAATCTATCGGAGTAAAATTACAATAACGACTCCGGGAACGCACTTGCTATCCCTTCGACTCTATTTTCTTGCTGACTTTCACGCATATGAGATATTAACCTTTGGTTTCAGCTAAACCCTAAATCCTAACACCTGAGCCCGAATACCTACAGATACGCCCCGCCCTTGACGGTTCTCACATCCCGCCTTCTGCCCCGATCCGGCTCATGGGTCAAGGCTTTAATGCTGACGATCTTTTCACCCTTACGCCCCGATATTTTTGCCCAATCGTCAGGATTGGTGGTGTTCGGCAGGTCTTCGTTCTCCTTATATTCTTCTCGGATTGCCTGCTTCAGGTCGTCTAACATAATGCCTTTCTCTTTCCCTTTTGAGCTGATGAGGCGTTTGATTGCCATTTTTTTCGCACGGGAGACAATGTTCTCAATCATCGCGCCACTCACAAAATCTTTGAAGTAGAGCGTTTCGCGCTCACCGCGTGCATAAGTCACTTCAATGAAGTGATTATCTTCAGTGGTTGCATACATTTCATCGACCGCCCGGTTTACCAGGTTCTGAACTGTTGCTTCCGGGACATTCTCGTATTTTTCCAACTCTGAAGGTGCAAGGGGCAAGTCAGGCGTCATATATTTGGTGAAGATGTCCTTCGCGCCTTCTGCCGTGGGGCGATCTATTTTAATCTTAATATCCAATCGACCAGGGCGCAAGACGGCTGGGTCTAGCAGGTCTTGTCGGTTGCTTGCGCCAATCACAATCACGTCCCGTAACCCTTCGACGCCATCGATCTCCGAGAGGAACTGTGGCACCAGCGTTGACTCCATATCCGATGAGATGCCCATCCCTCTGGAGCGGAAAAGGGAATCCATTTCATCAAAGAAGATGATGACAGGGAACCCCTCTTTGGATTTTTCTCTGGCCCTCTGGAAAATCTCTCGAATTTTCCGCTCTGTTTCCCCGACATACTTATTGAGCAACTCAGGCCCTTTGACATTAATAAAGTAGCTTTTAACGTCATCTCTGCCCGTCTGTTGACGCACACGCTCTGCCAGGCTATTGGCAACCGCTTTGGCAATTAATGTTTTTCCACAACCTGGGGGGCCATACAGCAGAACCCCTTTCGGAGGCGTCAAACGGAATTCCTTATACTCATTGGGGTAAAGGTATGGCAACTCAATGGCATCACGGATAGATTCGATCTGCTGGTCTAACCCCCCAATATCTGCGTACTTAATATCCGGCACCTCTTCGAGCAGCAGATCTTCCATTTCAGTTTTAGGGAGTTTTTCCATAATCATTCCGGTGGTATGGTTCAGTAAAACGTTGTCGCCAAATCGAAGTGCCTCTACCTTAACCGGATCGGAGATTTCAACAACGCGCTCTTCATCAGCGCGAAGACTGACGATCACCCGGTTCTGGTCAAGCACCTCCTTGATTTTAACCACCTCACCTTGTCGTTCAAATTCCCGCACGCTCACAACATTGAAGACGCCATTGACAATCACCTCTTGACCTTTTTGAAGCTGCTTCGCGTTGATATCCGGGTTCACATTGACTTTCCATCTTTTGCCGGAGAGATCGATGTCAACGGTTCCATCACTATTGGATTGAAGAAAAACGCCGTAGTTATTGGGCGGCGCACTGAGCTGTTCCACTTTTTCCTTCAATTGTTCCAATTTTTCTTTCGCTTCTTGAAGGGTACTGGTCAGCTTCCGATTCCGACGATGGGCTTGCATTAACTCGCGTGTCATTTCATAGAGACGAATTTCAACATCATCAGAAGGAGCGGCATTTAAGCGCCTTCGCAACGCATCCACTTCGCTTTCCAGGGATTCGATGGTAAACTGTAATTCGCGGACGCGGGCTTCGTGAGAAACTCGTTCTGATGCAGGTAGAGTCAAATCGGATGCTTCTTGAATCCCTTCAAAGGGATTTATCGTGCCTTTTTTTTGGATAGCCATGATGTCACCTTACCTCATTGATATTTGGGTATGTAAAGACGCATCGTGATGCAACTTAAATTCGTGTCGTTTCTGGTCAATTGGTAATGGATTAGAAACGGCACCTATACCGGTATGAAAGCCTTCGAGAATTAACCTTAAATTAATCCCCTTCTTCCCTTCTTCCATCGTCTTTTTCAAAGAAATTTGAAACATGCCCACTCCACCATCCGCAGTGCCTCCCTCCCCCGCGAGTTCGCTTTCAGGATAGTCAACATAGATTTTATTAAATTTGCGTATGGGTGTATCATCGTCGTTGGGGTTAAAATAGACGGTTGTTGACATCTGATAGTCAGCATGATCTCGTTGGGCTTGAGGGTGGGGTTTCAAATCGGCGTATAGCGCACCAGGTTGGATGAGGGCATCCATACGCTCTTGAGCCGAGCGGGCAAACAGATGGTTTAGGTAAGAAGATTTATCGGCAAAACGGGGGTAAGACGAGAAGACCTCAGAGTGGCAACGTGGCATCAAATAAGCCTCTCCAATCGCCAACGCTGCTTCATCAATTGCACTGTCATCGCGACTTACCAACGGATACGCTTCAATTGCCGCCTCATAATCACCTCGGTTTCGGTCACTTTTTCCACGCTGAACTTGAACATTGTCCGGAGCATCGCTCTGGGGATATTTCGTAACAAATTGCTTGAACTCCACTGTCGCTTCCTCATATGCCGCGTTGTTGTGGGGAGGTATCGCTTTCAGATAGAGCCAATCAGCCCTTTCTGATTCGGCAAGCGCTTGAGGAAGACAACGCGCAACGAAAACGCAGGCAATGCTCATAAAGATTGCGATAATGCTTCGTGGAAAAATCATTAACGTCTCCTGACATTTTCTGATAGCAACCGACTCAATCGTTGATGACGATTGTTCCCGATAGCGAGCAACGTCTAACTGCTCAAAAACGGTTAGATTATAGCATTGGACTATAGTGGTGTCAAGAAAAATATCCCACAATCGGGAATTTACAATCAAGCAAATTTGAAACATGCCCCGAAATCGGTATAAGTGCCTCAATCAATATCCGATCCGTTTCAGGTAGGCCCGGTTGATTCGCATTTTCTCATCGTCAGTGCGCTTGGTTGCCCCCGGACAGACAGTAATCCAACGCCTGTAGCCGACCGCCTGGAGAGCCTTCAGAAAAGCCAGATAGTCATACATGGGGCCTTCACCCAATTCCACGTTCTGACTGTCTTTGTAATCATGGAGGTGAACGTAGAAGAGCCGATCTTTATAATCGTAGACCGCCTGAACCAGAACATAGTCCCAGTGGACAGCGTGGGACATATCAAGGCAGAGGTGACAGTGGTGAAGCCGAGTCATGAACCGCTTCCACTCGTCCGCGCTGTCTACCAGATGGCCAGTGTGCGGGTGAAAGGTAACGGTGACGCCGAGGGGTTGGGCATAAAGGGCGAGGTCTTCATAGACAGTAGCTATCCGGTCCAAGTCATCATCGGTGGTAGGCTGATTGAGACGCCCCGGCCCCTTGGTCATAAAGGTGGGCACCTCAAGTTCAGAGGCGAATTCGATTCGGCGTTTGTTGATTTCGTGAACTGGAGCGCTTGTGCTGAGGGTGACGTTGGGGCCACAAATGGCAGCAACTTTTATGCCGATAGCATCACAGAGCCGACGGACGCGACGGGCTGAACCGAGCCAGTCGAGGGATTGCCGAGCTTCCCAGCCGTCCCATCCGGCTTCTCGAAGGTGTACAACGTTCCGCTCCAGGTCGGGCGTTTGCCAGTGGAGGGTGCTGTAAGCAAGTGGGAATGACATAGGGTCTCCTTTTCAAAATGATATTGAACAAGTCGCAGATTGTCAACAGCAAAGTATATCATATAGGATTTACAAATTTCCCCCTTTTATGCTCTTGACTTTAGCGGTGTCTTATGCCAAAATAGATGATATCAGATTCGATTTTGGCATTAGAAAGATTGCTCGGAGGAGTGTCTCAATGAAAATTCAAGCAGATTATTGATGCGACGCTCAACGATATGCCGCTCATTGGCCGAACGGAGATTTGGGACGACGCCCGTCAACTCCGCGCCATGATGGAGTACCCGATCAAAACTATGAACATCCACCCGGAGCGGGTGCGGTTTCAGGTTGATACGGGACCGTTGCCTTTCCCCGACTTCACTTGCACCGCCGAACATCAGATTGAATGGTTTTCGGTCGCGTTCGTCTGCTATAATACCTTTGACCTGGCGGAGTTCATTTTGCGCGTCCCTACGCCCATCCGTGAGGGGGACCAAGAAATCTGCGCTGTGCTTGACTACTCCGACATTCGCCGCATGAAAGCTAAGAACACCGTCATTGCCACTGGAATGGATGAAACATGACATGACGAGGAGACAAGAAGGTTAGAAGGAAAAAGAAGGAAGTAGAGCGGATCCAATTCTCGAGCCTGCACTGAGCTTGCGAAGTGACGAGCACGGCTCGCCCGTTCATCAGAATGGAAGGATGGAAGGATGGAAGAATAACACGCAATACGCATTACGTTTCACGTTTCACGAACCGTATCATTTGAAACTGCAAATGGTATGAGTGCGCTTGAGTTTCAACCCCTTGAAAAATTTGAGACTTATTGAGGAGAACATGATGTCCAACCCAGAGATATGTTTTATGACCGCCACGGAGTTATCCCGTCGCATCCGCGATAAAGAACTTTCCGCGAAAGAGGTGATGGCAGCGCATTTGGCACAAATCGAGCGCATCAACCCGAAGGTGAATGCGATTGTCATGCTCCTGGCTGAACAAGCGATGGATGGCGCAAAGGCGGCTGACGAAGCACTCGCCCATAGTGAGGCGGTGGGGCCTACACGGGCTGCCGGTGGCACATAAGGATCTGACACCAACCAAGGGCATCCGCACCACCTTCGGCTCTCCGATTTACAAGGACTTTGTGCCAGACCACGATGCCCTCATCGTCGAGCGGCTGAAGAAAGCCGGGGCTATCACGATTGGTAAGACCCACACGCCCGAGTTCGGTGCCGGCTCTCAGACCTACAACGAGGTGTTCGGGGAGACGGTCAATCCCTACGATACGGCCAAAACCTGCGGCGGTAGCAGTGGCGGAGCGGCGGTGGCGCTGGCTTGCGGCATGCAGCCAATTGCGGATGGCAGCGACATGGGGGGCTCACTGCGCAACCCGGCGAGTTTCTGCAATGTCGTGGGATTCCGCTCTTCTCCGGGGAGAGTGCCCGTCGGGCCGGCGCTGGTGGGTTGGTCTCCAATATCTGTAGAGGGACCGATGGCTCGCACTGTGCAAGATACCGCCCTTATGTTGAGCGCAATTGCCGGACCGGATGCGCGCTCGCCCATCGCCATCAGCGAGCCGGGCAATTTGTTCTCCCATCCACTTGCGCGCGATTTCAAAGGCGTACCCATTGCCTGGAGTCGCGCCCTGGGGACACTCCCGGTCGATCCGCGGTGACAGCAGTCATTGATGGGCAGCGGGGCATCTTCGAGTCCCTCGGCTGCGTGATAGTGGACGACGAACCGGACTTCATGGATGCGGACGCGATCTTCAAGGTGTGGCGTGCCTGGCATTTTGAACTCGCTTACGGCGCGCTGTTAGAAACTCACCGCGATTTATTGAAAGACACCGTTATCTGGAACATCGAAGCGGGCAGAAAGTTGAGCGGGCCACAAATCGGATGGGCGGAAATCAAGCGGACAGCGCTTTATCACCGGGCCCGCGAGTTCATGGAAACCGTCCAATTCCTCATCCTTCCCGTCAGTCAGGTGCCCCCTTCGATGTGAGCCAGCGTTATGTGACCGAAATCAACGGCGTGAAAATGGAGACGTATATCGACTGGATGAAATCGTGCTATTATATCTCTGTCATCGGTCTCCTCGCGATCTCAGTACCGTGCGATTTCACTCCCGAAGGTCTGCCCGTCGGCGTTCAGATCGTCGGGCGGCATCAGGACGATTTCGGCGTCCTGCAACTCGCTCACGCCTTCGAGCAGGCGACGGGATTTTGGAAACAGAGACCGGCTGTGGCCGAGTGAAGAGTGTATGTGAGGGAGCGAGTGTGTCAATATACGCTCCCTCGCCTCCTTGCTTCCTCGTTCCTTCGCATCCTCGCTTTCAATCTTCCACGTAGGGATAGGTAGATTCCTTGCGGAATTTTCCCCCCCTCCAAACCGTGCGTGTC
>CAZOAL010000022.1:0-131763 GCA_964577695.1 uncultured bacterium
AACTTGGTTTCATAGTCGAATCCCAATTAGAGGCCAAGATAGAATCTTGGGCTACTTCAACACAATGAGCTTCCGCGTTGCGGTATACGTCCCCGCGGTGAAGGTGTAAAAATACACGCCGCTGGCGACCGGTTCGCCACGGACATTCCGTCCGTCCCAGTAGGCGGCGCGGTCACGGGCGAGGTAGAAACCGGCAGGCTTCCCCCCCAGAGCCAGCGTGCGAACCCGTTCCCCTTTGGCATTGTAGATATCGATGGTAACACCGGCGGCTTCCTTTAACTCAAACGGAATCCAGGTCTCCGGGTTGAAGGGGTTAGGGTAGTTTTGCGACACCCGCGTATCTTCCGGGGTGGCAGGCTCAGAAGCACCGATTAAACGCGCCAACAGTTGCTTCGCCGCGAGGACGGACGCATCCGCCTCGGGATAACCGCTTACCCGGTCATACAGCTCCACCAGGACGGCGTGCTGAACGGGCGTTGGCGCGGGGAGACTCTGGAGGGCCCGTTTCACCACCATCGCGGGGGCGGCGGGCGGCTGCGGCACTGCGCTGTATTCATCGCCGAAGTGGGACGCCACCGCGACCAAGTCAAAGATATCGACCAGCTTATCCCGCGTGACATCGGGATTTGGACGGGGATTACCTGTAATATTTTTGTCGAAGTTGATTCCCAGGATAACGATGTCCTGGGTATCCACTGCGTAGTCTTTGTTTACTTCCCAATTGGGCGAAGCGACGACGGTGATAGCCCCGTTTTCCAATTGGGGCGTGTAGGTGTTGGTAACCACCGGGGCGGTCAGGCTTCCGTTTTTGAGGACAAATGGCAACTTGCCCCCTTCCCAGATGCGGAAGGTGAGCGTGGCGATCTCCCCGGAGCCTTTGACGGATTCCTCCTTCCCCTTGCTTGCGCTGAGGCGGACGGTGTTTGCACGAGGACTCGTCTGCTGCCACCCATCTTTAAGGAAGTCGCCCTGCTGCACGTTCAACAGTTCCAACGCGGGCGGATATTCCACATCCACGGTGTATCCGCGCAGATTGACGGCATCCGCGATAAGCACTTTCGCCACCACCTGATTATCCACGATGCGCGGCTGGATGGTGAACCGGGCGGATGCCGATGTGTCAAGCGTTATTGACCCGTCCACATAAGCGAAGGGAATCGGTTGAAAACCTTCGTTGGAAAGCTTGACACGGGTGAACCGGATGGGGCTGGGGCCTGCCTGCTTGAAGCGAACCTGAAGGGTCACTAAAGTCCCCGCGCCATCCACCTCTCCGGGCCCCACACGGCTGACGACCACGTTTTTGATGACCCCCGCATTGTTGTCAATGGACGGCTTCAGGAACGAGGTGTTTCCGCCTTTGCCTTTAAGGAAGTCCCCTTCGGTCACGTTGACGGCTTCCAGCATGGTCGGGTCAAACTGCAAATCGAACTGGAAGCCGTAGAGGTTTTTCGCCTTTTCGATCTGGATTGAAAAGGAGGCATCGATCTGGTTCACCGTGATAACGGGTGCGATGAGGATGTTGACCGCGTCCACCGTAAATGACCAAGGGGTTGACCACTCGCCGGATCCCGTATTCCCCGTGGCGTTGACGCGCCAGAAGTATTTGCCGGGGGCAAGCTTTCCAGCAGTGGGGTACTCTGTCTGGGTGATTTTTGTCCCCTCGATGACAATCCCTGTGAATTTGTCATCCGTAGCAATTTGCACCCCGTAAGAAGCCGCCCCTTGAGAAGCTTGCCATTTCAACGTAGGCGTCAGGGTATCCACAAAAACCGTCCCATCTGCGGGAGCGGACAGCGCAGGTGGTAACACGGAGATACCGAGAAGGGCTACGGAGATACTGTGCTCCAGAAGGGCTTTGGAATATTTGAGGTTGTGGACGCCGCCATCGCCGGAGATCTTCACAAGGTCTACGTTGAATTTGGCGTTTTTGAAATCGTCTGAATTTTTGTTGACATAAGCGACTAGCAATGGGTCAACCTTAGCGAGCAGATCAGCGATTTGCTTGTTGGCGTCCGCTTTCCTCTGTACGGCATTATTCCCATGGCAGTTGGCGTCGGCACACTTAGCGACATTCGCCTTGAAGGTGTGTCCACCAACGGCTGAAACCACCTTAGGGTCTGCTTTGAACGTGTGGCAGGTCACGCAGCCATCTGTCATAATCAACCTGTGAATGCCGGCTGAATCCAAAACGCCAATACCACCTTTTCCGGTGAAAATCTCGACCTGTGTAGCTTGCGGAACTTCGCCCGGTTTCGCGCTGCCTATGGTGTGACAGTCATTGCAAAGCTCCTTTTTCGGCTTCAGGAGCTCTTGATTGACGCCAGGGACGCGTAATTCGGCGTCATGCTTTTTGTGGCAAGCCGTGCAGGTATTACCCAGTTCGGCGTTTGCCAGAGTTATCTTCGCTGGATCGGAGCGATAGTCCGATGAGTGACAGACAAGACATTTATCGGCCGCATCAGGGCTTGCCTTCAGTGTTTCCAAGCTTTTGGCATGAGCGGATGTTTTCCACTCTTGAACCTGAACAGGACTCAGCCCCGTATGACAATTCAGACAGGTTTCGGGGGCTGCATTCGCATGACTACTCAAAAACATCTCCCACACGATGAAAAGCATAACAACAGGCATAAAAGCCGTCGAATTTTTACGACTCATAATTATCCTCCATAGTAATACGTTAGAATCAACAGCTTACCAACCTAACATTGAGGGTTGTCGATTCAGCCAAATTTGTATCATACCAACTTGCCACCTTAGAAAGTTGGGCTACGACGAGATCCGGTGGGTTGAGCCTGTCGAAACCTCATTTCTAATGTGACATTGGCGAATTAAGCCCAATGCGATTAAGATTTGATGAGCGAGGGGTAGAACACGGATCTATCAATACGAGTTTTTCGGTTAGCATTCAATTCCATACGACAAGACCCTCACCCCGGCCCTCTCCCCGCCGTGGGAGAGGGCCGGGGTGAGGGGGTGTCGTCGTACGATTGAGTTCTCCCCCCTCACCCTAACCCTCTCCCACGAGGGGCGAGGGAACAAACCGAAAAACTCGTATATCAATCCGTGTTCTATACCTCCTTCAGGAGTTGGGGTTTTCCCCGGCAGGTGCAACGGATATACCAGGAATCCTTCTGGCATTGCCTTGCCAAATCCCTGAACCCTGCCTCGGTGTTAGGTCTGTTTTCCCTGACCATTGAGGAATTGCTTGAGTTGTTCCAGCAGGTTCGGATCTAGTCCACGGATCACCTCTTCAACCTGAAGTCCGCGCAACCGCTCTTCGGGCTGAAGTCCGCGCAACCGTTCTTCGGGCTGAAGTCCGCGCAACCGTTCTTCGGGCTGAAGTCCGCGTAACCGTTCTTCGGGCTGAAGTCCGCGCAACCGTTCTTCGGGCTGAAGTCCGCGTAACCGTTCTTCAGGAGTCATCTGCTCGATGAACTTTTCTTTTAATAGAGGAATCAGATCTTCCCCCGCGGCTTCAGCAAATCGCTTCAGGTCCTGTTGGTAGAGACTAAGCTTTCCAGCCATTGCTAACACCTCCTTCATAAGTGTTGGTTTCAGCCAAACCGCATAGCGGAGATAAAAGGCATCCTCCGCTTCCACAATCCGCTCGAACAACTGGCGGAGTTTCTCCTCTGAAGCGGCAAACAGCAGCAGCAGATAATTTTTCGGATTGACTTCAAGTTCGTCACACACCAACAGGTGAACGGGCAGAAGATCAGTGCTTTTGTAATGCCCGGGCTCAATCTCCTCCCATCTGACATCGTCCGGACAGCGCTCCAACACCTGAGTGGGTCGGCGAGCGGAGACAATGGTCACCGTCATGTCGGATGCGGAGACCTTCTGTTCACCCATATACAAATTGGCTCTCCCCAGGATGAGCCGATACTTCCAGAGGGTCAGGGGATCGCCTTCGCCTTTGAATTCGATCTCGTTCTGCTCACGGAAATGGTTGAAAGCCGTTTCCGCTCGGACCCGCTCGATGGCGTCAAACGACTTGAGAATGACAAGGGCGTCCATGGTGCGAGGCAGTCGGCTCACCTCGACTTCGGTTTGAACGGTCAGGTTCAACCCTTCACACTGTTTCGTCAGGGCGTCCTTGAAGACCGGATCGATTTCCTGCCGTTCGGTGGTGGATTCGGTAGGGTTGTCAGCGTGCATCAAGGTTCCTCCTCGCTTCAGGGTGTGCTTTTATTCTAGCGAACTGCAACGGGCATGTCAATAGAATTTCTTGCCCACAGCCTATTTTTTCGTTGATAGAAACTAAAATGACATCCAGTTGTAGCCCAACTTTCTAAGTTGGCCAACCGAGGGCATCCTTCGCGGAAGCCAAGATAGAATTTTGGGCTACAGATCGCATCCTGACACAATGTTGTGGATGAGTTGGCGTAGCCGGCTTGAGAGGTCATCAAAAGTGTAGAGCGAGCCGCTGGCTCGTTAAGTAACGGGCGAGCCGCCCGCTCATACGATGATGACGGACAATCGTCCCCGCCGGCTGAGATTTCTTTCCGCTAATCTTTGGGCGTCGTCCGGACGCATCTGTGAGCGAAGTCCGATGATTACTAAACCTTCCGGATCGTTCATTATGAAGTTCTGCTCGTAGCGGATATAAGCGAGATTTCGTCGAACCCACCCCTGCCAATCGAGGACTTGCTGCTCGGCATGGGTCAATGCCGGCGAAGGGTCCCCGTTTTGAAGCTAAAGTCGATCTGTTGGTTTTTCAATCTCGACCAGCTTGAAGCTACCATCGTAGGTCTCAATAACAAAGTCGGTGACATATTCGGCACCTAACCGCCTTGCCGAATGTACATTTCGGGCGAGTGGAGCAAGGAGAATTCGATGCGTTCGTAAATATCTTTGCAGAGCGCTTTCTCTTATCGGAGATTGAGCCAGCAACTGTTCGTAACCTCGAAGGACCTCAACGAAAGTGTCAATTGGGTTTCCGATATTCATTTGAGTGTCTCAAAGCGTTTTTTGAAATAGATATGGTCGTCCCAGAATTTCCGTTTCAGGCGTCGAAATAGGTCATAATCCGAGCGGCTATAATCCGGTTCTAATTGAACATCCGCTTGACGACTTGGATATCCACGAATAAATAGATTGGTCCCAACGATTTGAAATTCCAAATCATCCATATACGATGGCTGTTTGAGTTCATAACCCCATTCCTTTAGCGCCTCAATTGCCTTGTCCATGTCTCGAATATGGAACCAGGGCATCTTTGTTATTGCCATGATAAAGACCTTCTTTCAATACTCGCCCTCATGATTCAGGCGATTTCCCCTCTGGAACGGGGAGTTGAATCCTCTGCTCGCTATAGCCCAACTTAAGCCCAGATCCGCCGGGTTGAGCTTGTCGAAACCTTGAGATCGGGGCAGTTGGATCGCTTAACCTGATCCGTATGGGGGAGGCGTTCATCTCTCATTCTTCCCTCCTTCCATTCAAAAAGTGTCAACCTGTTTTTTCGGGAATTTGAAACATGCTGTTATTTTCGCTCTTCAATTTTGAACTGCCAGTTTTGTGCTTTCTCTTTGATGCTTTCAAAAAAACGGGTGGCAACCATACCGATCAGATTGGTGACCTCAATCTCTCGCTTTCCAACGAGCGGCGCTACCCCGTTCGCATGCTGCCAGTGGTAGAGCGAACTATACCGAGAGACAGCTCTATCATAGTCTGGTGCCTGCCCCTCAATACCTGCCTCGGGAATTGCTTCGACTGACGCTTCAACCTGATTCATCAAATTCAGGGCGTTGATAATTGCCTGTCTCTGATTCCGTGCAAAAATATTAAGGAAATCTGCCGCCTGTGGATTCTCCATCGCTTTCACTTGCGCCAACCGTTCCGCACCAACCGGTTTGAGTTCCAGGCGATAGAATTCAATTTTAGGGGTATCAAGATTGTCTCCCACTTCAATCGTATACACATCTCCTCCATCAATCATACAACGAGAGACAGCAGAGAGCATATAAAGATAAGCCAGATTCAGGTGGATAATGGTTTCAAGTTTCTTATTCTCCCTTTGCTGGAAAGCTGTTGGGGCAGCAGCCGCACTGCTAAATCCACCGGCATTTACCGCATCGTTCAATGCCCCAATTGCCACGTCGATTGCGGCGACATCTTCCAGCGCTCCAAGCTCCAATGGATCGGCGAATTGCTGGACATTCCCTAATGGTTCAACGCTCTCGAACGATATAGGAACGCCAATTTTTCCCATTGCGGATTTTGCCTTATCTAAGGACTGTTGAACGGCTGGGTCCGTCGTTTCTTCTTTGTTATCATCACCCCCACAACTCAGCAATAAACAGGCAACCCCGCTCAAGAGCAGCAACCATGTAAATACAGGCTTCCGATTGGGGGATGAATGTCGTTTTAATAGAATCATCACGCTAATTCCCTTCAATTTAGGTGTTGGGTCGAAGCATTCGTCGCTGGGGCCAGCCAATGGTATGCCCCCTGATGAGCGAATGCTTCGCCCGTACTATCAACGGAGTCAATCAAATTCGCGCAAACTTCTGGAATCGTTTTTCTGAAATAACCTCGCTGACGTAGAGGTCATCGTGAGAGTCGCTCCAGATACCGTGCGGCGAATCGCTAAACTGTCCAGGCGCGGTGCCTTTCTCCCCCCAACGTCCGATGACCTCGCCTTCAAGCGTCATGATGGTGATGCGCTGCCCGCCCTCGGCGATATGGATGACATCGTCCGCATCAATGAATAAGTCATTGGGCGAGCGGAGATCGCGCCATTCCGTGAGATATTCCCCGTTTGAATTGAAAATCTGACAGCGAAGGTTCCCGCGATCCAGAATATAGACTCGTTCATTTTTATCCACCGTCACGTCATGAGGGAGGTTGAACTCACTGGGGCCCTTGCCCGGTGCCCCCCACGACACAATCACTTCGCCATCGGGCGTCAAGCGATGAACTCGCGATTGCCCATAGCCATCGGAGACATAGAGCTCGCCCGATTGGGATAGGACGGCACGGGTCGGCTGATTAAAAGGCATACCCGGATCCCCCGGTTTATCCACCGTCCCCAATGTCATCAACAGTTCCCCAGAAAGAGAGAATTTCCGAACGGTATGATCGACGGTATCTGTCGTGTAAATTTCATCGTTCGGACTTATCCAGATACCGTGCGGTTTCTTGAAAATGTCCTCTCCCCAAGAACTGAGGAATTTGCCATCTCGATTGAAAACGAGAACAGCAGGTTGAGGACTCCGATTGAATACATAGACGCGGTCTGCCGAATCGCAAGCCACTCCAGAAACGAGACCTAACTGAGGAATCTGTCCCCAGCCTGGCACCACTTCATATTGATAATCGCCACTGCCATAAGTCATAGTGATTGCTCCTCCTCACTTACTTCGCCAATGTCACATTAGAAATGAGATCCAGTCGTAGCCCAACTTTCTAAGTTGGCCTACCGAGGACATCAGCCGCGGGGGCCAAGATAGAATCTTGGGCTACAGGGAAATGTGACATTGGCGAGTTACCTCAATGGGAAGAAACCGAGTTTTTCGGAAAAACTCGGTTTCTATTACATCCGGGTGCATAGACGCGAGTATTTCAGTGAATATTCTAATACACTTGTCAAACCAATGCAACTATAAAATCAAGCTGATACATGTTAGAATTATAGCACTTGAATTGCTTTATGGCAATATTTGATATTGAATATCGGCACCACTTCGCTTATAATATTCTATTGAAGATTGTAGATTGCCTATTGAATCTTCAATCTTCAATTCTCAATCTTCAATCTTCAAGGAGGGTAGTTTGAATGACAACCGCCGAAATTAAAGCAATGGCGACGAAGTATATTATGAACACCTACGGGGACCGCAAACTCGCGTTGGTGCGAGGTGAAGGCCCTTACGTTTGGGATGCAGATGGGGTAAAGTACCTGGATTTTCTGGGTGGACTCGCCGTCAACGGTTTGGGGCATTGCCACCCCAACGTTGTCTCTGCAATTCGTGAGCAGGCGGGGGTGTTACTGCATGTGTCCAATCTGTACTATATCGAACCGCAGGCAAAACTGGCGAAGTTGCTGATCGACAACTGCGATTTAGAGCAGTGCTTCTTTTGCAACAGCGGCGCGGAAGCCAACGAAGCGGCGATTAAATTAGCGCGAAAGTATGCCAAAGACCAGGGCAGAACGAATTCCTACGAAATTATCACCATGCACAATTCGTTTCATGGGCGGACGCTGGCGACCATTACGGCAACGGCGCAAACCAAGTATCACAAAGGATTTGAGCCGATGGTCCCCGGATTCCAGTACGTCCCGTTTGATGACCTTTCTGAAACAGAAACGGCAATCAACGAAAATACGTGTGCAATTCTTGTGGAACCCATTCAGTCTGAAGGAGGCGTCAACACACCCAGTGAGGGGTATCTTAAAGGCTTGCGTGAACTTTGTGACCAACACAACTTGCTTCTCATCTTTGACGAGGTTCAAACCGCAATGGGGCGTTTAGGGACACTGTTTGGGTATCAGAGTTACGGGGTTATCCCTGATATTCTCACAATGGCAAAGTCCCTTGGCGGCGGAGTGGCAATTGGCGCGATGCTGGCGAAAAAGCATATCGCTGATAGCTTCGTCCCCGGCACCCACGCCGCAACATTTGGAGGGAATCCATTAGCAACGGCTGCGGCATACGCGACGTTGAAAACGGTGATTGATGAAAAACTGGGTGAGAATGCTACCAAAATGGGGAATTATTTGGCAGACCAGTTGATGCGTCTCAAAGAGAAATACCCCATTAAAGAGGTACGCGGCAAAGGCTTGTTACGTGGGTTAGTCATGTCAGTCGATGCCAAGCCGTTGGCTGACCGGTGCATTGAAAACGGCTTGATCACGATCTGTACGAACGATTACGTTCTCCGCTTTTTGCCACCGCTCAATATCAACGTCCATCATGTTGACGAAGCGGTTTCGATTGTTGAGAAGTCGCTTGCCGAGACCTTTTAGTGCCCGGGGCGACTATTTTCAGACTTCCGAAGTCTCTGAGACTTCGGAAGTCTGCGAAGCCTAAATGTATAGTTTATTAAAAATTAGCTTGACTTTGTTAAATTAGGTAGACAATCACTCTGTAGAACATGCGGCTCGCTCGTTCAAAGGGGAGTCGGAACAAGCGAGCCGCGCACCCGAGAATCGGACATGTTCTACGACTGGATCTTGAGTTGAATTTAACAAAGTCAAATTAGTTAGATGGAGAACCCTCATGAAACTCAACGGGAAATTAGTTTCAAATGGAAGGAGCGTCGAAATCGAAATCGCTGAAGGGAAAATCCGCTCCATCCGCGAAGTTGGTCCAACGACTGATGGGATTTGGATCGCCCCCGCGCTGATCGATATTCAAGTCAACGGCTTCGCGGGTTACAATCTCAACACAGAAGCCGTTACGCCAGAACATGTCAGCGCGATGATTCGTGCCCTCTGGAAAGTAGGGACAGGCGGTTTGTGTCCGACGGTGACAACAGGGGGCTTTGAGCGGATGGGGAAGGGCTTGCGTGCAATTGTCTCCGCGTGTGCGGATGCAAAAATCAACCGTTCCGTCGTGGGGATTCATGTCGAAGGACCGTACATCTCCCCCGACGATGGCCCACGCGGCGCACACCCGAAACAACATATCAGAAAACCGGATTGGGATGAATTTCAGCGATGGCAGGAGATAGCGCAGGGGCGAATCTGTATCGTGACGGTTGCGCCAGAAATCGAGGGGGCAATTCCATTCATCGAACGGTTGACAGCAAACGGAATTATTGCCGCAGTGGGGCACACCAACGCCGCCAAGCAGGATATTGATGCAGCGATTGCGGCGGGGGCGAAGCTTTCGACGCACCTTGGCAACGGCGCCCATGCCCTCATCCCTCGCCACCCGAACTACATCTGGGAGCAACTCGCGGCTGATGAACTCTGGGCAAGTCTCATTGTGGACGGACACCATCTCCCACCCTCCGTCGTCAAGTGCATGATGCGGTCGAAAGGTCTGGAGCGGTGTATCCTAATCAGCGATGCCGTATATCTGGCGGGGATGCCGCCGGGGCGTTATCGTTCTGGTGAGCGGGAAGTGGAATTGACGGCGGAGCGTTGTGTCCGATTGGTCGGCACGGACTATCTCGCCGGTTCAGCGATTGAACTGGCAAGGGGCGTTGAAAACAGTGTACGATTCGCTGGCATTTCCCTTGAGCAGGCGATTGCGCTGGCGACCATTCAACCCGCTCGATTGCTTGGCATCGCGGATCGGGTCGGAAGCATCAGTGAAGGGTTGGCGGCGAATCTCATCACTTTTCGGTGGGACGAATCGACCTGTCGAATGGATTTGATGGCGACTACGCTTGGTGGCGAAGTGGTCTACCAAACGTAAAACGTAAAACGTAATGCGTAAGATCGAGGCAATCGGCGACTCGCGATGGGCGCTTCGCCGATGCGCTATTTTCAAAGTAAAAAACCGAAAGGAGAAGTTGTATGAAACGATTCAATTGGCTTGTAGGTTTGTTGTTAGGTTGTTCATTGCTAATCACGTCAGCCACCATTGCCGATGTGAAGTTGCCGGCGCTGATAGGTGAAAACATGGTCCTCCAACAGCACGCGAAGGTGCCGATCTGGGGCACAGCGGACCCCGGTGAACAAATCACCGTGTCACTTGGCGCTCAACAGGTAGCTACGACTGCCGACAATGAGGGCCGGTGGATGGTAAGCCTCGATTCGTTAAACGCCGGCGGGCCGTTCGAGATGACCATCGCCGGGAACAGCACGCTCACGCTCCGCAACGTGCTGGTCGGCGAAGTGTGGGTCTGTTCGGGGCAATCCAATATGCAATGGCCCGTTAAGGCATCCGCTGACGCTGAACAGGAGATTGCTGCTGCCGACTACCCAATGATTCGGCTGTTTTCGGTCAAACGAACTGTCGCCGAAGGTCCGTTGCCGGACACCGAAGGGAGTTGGGGCACTTGTAGCTCGCAAACGGTCGGGGATTTTTCCGCGGTGGCCTATTTCTTTGGGCGGGAATTGCACAAGACTCTGGGTGTGCCGGTGGGGTTGATTCACAGTTCCTGGGGCGGGACGCCGGCAGAGGCGTGGACCAGCCGACCGGCCCTTGAATCCGAGCCGGACTTCAAGCCCATCCTCGATCGATGGGAACAGATACTGGCAGAATACCCGCAAGCAAAGCAAAAGTACGAAGACCAACTGGCTCAATGGAAACAGGTCCGCTTTGCGGACTCTCGGAACGGAGCTGCCGAGGCTGCCAAAGCAGAGGGCAAACCGGAACCGCGGCGTCCCGGCGCTCCACCCGGCCCAGACCATCCCCATCGTGCTTCCGGGCTTTATAACGGCATGATTGCCCCCCTCATCCCTTACACGATTCAGGGGGTGATTTGGTATCAGGGCGAATCCAACGCCGACCGAGCGTATCAATACCGCAAGCTGTTTCCAGCGATGATTCAGGATTGGCGCAGCGCCTGGAAACAGGGAGATTTTCCATTCCTGTTTGTGCAGTTGGCAAACTGGCGCGAGACGAAGCCCGAACCTGTTGAAAGCGATTGGGCAGAGTTGCGAGAAGCGCAGTTGATGACGCTCACGCTACCGAAGACCGCCATGGCGGTGGCAATCGACATCGGCGACGCGGCTGACATCCATCCCAAGAACAAACAGGAAGTGGGGCGTCGTCTCGCACTGGCGGCGCAGTCGATCGCTTATGGAAAAGAGGTCGTCTATTCTGGACCCATTTATGCGTCGATGACCACTGAGGACAACAAGGTCCGTCTGCGTTTCATGCCGCATACGGCTGACGGTCTGATGGCAAAAGGAAACGAGCCGTTGAAGGGGTTCGCCATTGCCGGACAAGACCACAAGTTCGTCTGGGCGGACGCTCGTATCGATGGCGACACGGTCGTGGTCTGGAGCGACCAGGTGCCGCATCCCGTAGCGGTGCGTTACGCCTGGGCGGATAACCCGGTATGCAATCTGTATAACAAAGCAGGGTTGCCGGCCTCCCCATTCCGCACCGACGACTGGCCCAGCATCACTGTGGACAAACACTGACCTTTCGCACCATTTTCATTGTTACAAGTGCATTTGTCCATTTGCTTGATGGCAATGAAATAATTGAGGGCTGGTCATAATTTCCAGGGGAGGCAGCCGTAGCCTAAGATTCTATCTTGGCCCGTGCGCCAGGAGCCAAGATAGAATCTTGGGCTACAACTCAACCGCCGGATAATTATGACCAAGCCTCAAATAATTTGATCCGATGTTGTGAAATGCGCTAAACTCGTAAGCAAACGCTCAAGTCTTAACAAAAAGTAAAGCATGAATAGAACAAACAAGGAGAGTAAACCTTTGAATGAACGTAATCCTGTCAATGTGCCAGATGCAGATTTAGAAGCAGCGGAATTTTTGAAAAATGCGCGAGAATCCATTTTGAAG
The DNA here is from genome assembly GCA_964577695.1 of uncultured bacterium. Classification (GTDB taxonomy): domain Bacteria; phylum Poribacteria; class WGA-4E; order WGA-4E; family PCPOR2b; genus CAZOAL01. The sequence goes on from CAZOAL010000022.1 coordinate 12,428, forward strand.
GAGCTCAAAAAACGAATCGTTGGTCAGGAAGAGGTGATCGATGAATTGTTGATGGCCCTCTTTTCACAAGGGCACTGTTTGCTCGTTGGCGTGCCCGGGCTTGCGAAGACCCTTCTCATCAGTAGCCTTGCCCAGATTTTAGACCTCCAGTTTAATCGCATCCAATTCACCCCGGACCTCATGCCCTCCGACATCATCGGGACTGACATCATTCAGGACGATGTAGAAACGGGTATGCGATCTTTTCGATTTATCAAAGGCCCCGTTTTTTCAAACATCCTGCTTGCAGATGAGATTAACCGTACCCCGCCCAAAACGCAAGCCGCCCTGCTGCAAGCCATGCAGGAATATAAAGTTTCTGCAGGCGGCCATACGTATGCGCTGAGTTTGCCCTTTTTCGTTTTAGCCACTCAAAATCCGATTGAACAAGAGGGGACGTATCCGCTGCCCGAGGCGCAACTGGATCGTTTTATGTTCAACATCTACCTCGACTATCCCAATTCTGACGATGAAAAGCAGATCGTCATGACCACCACTTCCGCTTATGAGCCGAAATTGGAGCACGCTATCACGGGCGAAGAAATCCTTCGGTTGCAAAAGATTGTGAGGAAAGTTCCCATTGCGGAGTCTATTGTCGATTACGCCGTTGCATTGAGCCGGAGCACCCGCCCCAATACCCCGGGTGTGCCTGAGTTTATCAAGGATTGGATTAATTGGGGAGCTGGGCCCAGGGCTTCGCAATATCTTGTCCTGGGGGCGAAAGCGCGTGCGATTATGCACGGGCGTTATCATGTTTCTTATGACGATGTGAAAGCCGTCGCAAAGCCCGTTCTGCGACATCGAATTCTCACCAACTTCAACGCGGAAGCAGATGGGATTACGAGCCTTGATATTATCGATCGGCTGCTGGAAATAATCAAGCCCCCAACGTCTTAGGTTCTGACTCCATTACTCTGACTCCATGACAAGGAGAAACCCATGCGCTCATTATTTTCAGACGAACTGATTGCCACCCTCCAAATCCGTTTGGATCGAGAAGGCTTGGAAGGGATAACGGAGAAAGAGATGACTGCTCTTCTCGCCGGGACCATCACCCGTTCAACAACGTTTATTATTGCCGAAATGACCTCGCATGCGGAAAAGCAAACGGATCGGTTAATCGCGCATCTTGATGGGGCAATTGCCGCTCAAACGGAAACGTTGGTGGCACACCTCGACGCTCAAACCGAAAAGTTGATGACGCATGCGGAAGCCCAAACAGATCGAATCGTCCAGCATATCGACGCTCAAACGGAAACGTTGGTGGCACACCTCGACGATCAGACCGAAAAGTTGATGAAACATAGCGAAGTTCAGACCACTCGAATCATCAGCGAGCTTGGCAGCAAAATTGATGGGCTTGGAAGCCAAGTGGACGCGATTCATCAGGAAATTCAACCGATTCGTAAAGAGTTGGAAAGTCTTCATTTTTGGGCGAAGATTCTTGTTGCAGGTATTTGGGCGGTTGTGGCGAGCATCGTTGGCAATATCATCTTTCAGGTTTTTAGGTGAAACAGGATACCTGGGTTGTCGGGTGGATAGTGCTTACCAAAATCTCCCGAAAGGTAGGGCAGTATTACCCAATGAAACTTCAACGCGGAAGCGGATGGAATTACGAGTTTGGGTTATCAGTAGTTAAGAAAAGTAGGACTGGGGTGCATTATTGGTTGTTGTAGGAATGATCAACCCCTTGCACCCGAAAAACGAGGACAATCCGAAAGTGGAGGAACATCATCAATGAAGGTAATCATCCCTGCCGCAGGGACAGGCTCAAGGCTAAGGCCCCACACATACACGACACCTAAAACGCTGCTGCACGTTGCGGGACGCCCCATCCTCGCCTATCTCCTGGATGTGCTTGTTGAACTCCCCAACCTGTCAGAGTTTATTTTCATCGTTGGGGATTCAGGCAATCAGATCGGAAAATATGTCGAAACCAACTACGATCTGTCAGCGACCTATATTCGGCAAGATGAGCAAATGGGACTTGGACACGCCATCTCGCTCGCCAAAGGCCGCGTCAATGGAGAGCCTGTTCTGATTGTGCTCGATGATGGCATCCTGGAGGTTGACCCCCAACAGATTATCCAGAGCCCTGTCGCTATTATCGGCGTCAAGGAGGTGGAAAACCCGAGCGCGTTTGGCATCGTTGAGATGGAAGGCGAGTTTATCACACGCCTGATCGAGAAGCCCGACAACCCACCGACGAACCTCGCCATCGCAGGCATGTACTACATTCCAAACAGCAACCTGCTGTTCAAGTGTTTAGACGAGTTGATTCAAAAAGATATCCGAACCCAGAATGAATACCAGTTGACCGATGGGTTGCAATTGATGCTACAATATGGAGAAAAGATGAAAGCCGCCCGGATGAACTGGCTGGATTGTGGCAAACCTGATGCGTTGCTGGACACCAATCGATACCTTTTAGGAAAACAACCTCAAAATTATCAACTCCCAGACGCCGTGATTATCCCACCGGTTTTCATCGCAGACGACGCGGTGATTCAACACGCCGTTATCGGCCCTTATGCTTCGATTGGTAAAGGGGCTCAGGTCATCAACGCTATCGTTAAAGACTCTGTAATCCACCCGTATGCGGATATACGAAATGTCCTCATCAGCCGCTCCCTCATTGGGGAGTCCGCTAAGGTGTATGGACATTTTCATCGCCTCAACATCGGCAATTCATCTCAGATTGAATTGATTGACCAATAGACTTCCGAAGTCTTGGAGACTTCGGAAGTCTGAATGCTCATCAGCCTCTATGAAACAGCGATCACAATCCTCAACGCCGAATATCCTCCAGGAAGTTCAAAAGGGCAAAGTCTATCCGGTTTACTTGCTATGTGGCGAAGAAAGCTTTCTGATCGAGGATACGCTCAAGGGGATGCTTGATTCGCTCTTAGAGCCGGCGCTCCGCGATTTCAACCTGAATTTCCTTGATGGAATAGAAGCCTCTGTTCGTGAGATTTTGAGTGCCGTGGAGGTCTACCCCATGCTCTCGGATTGGCGCGTTGTTGTCGTGCGCGAATCGACAGTGTTCAAAGCGCAGAAAGGGACATCTCAGCTTGAACTGATGCGCAATGCCATCGATGCCGCCGATCAAAGTCCGCGGAGAGCCATCGCACTAATGACCAAAGCATTGGGGGTTTCAGCCCAGGATATCGCCGATCAAAGTCACGACTTCAACAGCTCGCTCAAAAATTTCATCGAACCCAACGAGGATAGCTTGAGTTCAGAGGACCTCGACTTTCTCCGCAACCTACCGCACATCGCGACACAGATCGATGCGCCTCAGGCTATATCGGCCCCTGTCGACGATACCGAACTCCTGATTGAATGGTTACAAGGGGCGCTGCCGAAAACAAGCGTTCTGATTTTTACCTTCACCGGAAGCGTTGATGGGCGCAGTCGGCTGGTCAAAGCGATAGAGCGCGCCGGCAGATATGTATCGTTTGCATCGCTGGAAGTCGGTCAATCCCTTCAGCAGGACGATATGTTTCAGCGCGTTTCCAGCGCCCTTGAGGAGGTTGGAAAAAAAATCTCCCCCAGCGCGTTTCATCTGCTGCAAAAACGAACGGGTAACGAGATGCGTTTAATCTTTGAGGAGCTTGAGAAAGTTGTCGCTTTTGTTGGATCGAAAATGCGGATCGATGAAAGAGACATCCAAAACTTGGTGGTACAAAGTAGCTTCGATAATATCTTCGCCCTGACGGATGCTATCGGGAAAAGAGCCCTCCCCCAGGCGTTGTCTAGTCTTCACAGCGTGTTAGAGAGTGGTGAACCGCCGATTAAGGTGAACGCATTGATTACACGGCAAATCAGGCTCATGCTTCAGGCGAAGTTGCTCGTGGGGAGAGGTGCTCTGAAACCCACCGCCGGGCAGATGAATTACCAAAACTTCGTAGACACGGTTTTCAAGCCGCTCGCCGCGAAAATGTCTGACCTTCTCCCGGAATCGGCTCAGATCAATCTCCTCAAGCAGAACCCTTACGCCGCCTATAAAGTCATTCAAGCGTTCGCCTATTTTGGAACTGAGGAATTGATTCATGGGTTAGAAAAAACGCTTGATGCAGATATACAACTCAAAAGCAGCCAATTAGACCCAGCGTGCATATTGGAACAACTGGTCTATGAGCTTTGCGCCAAACCAACATTCAGAAGACCGGTGAGGAGATAAGGACAGCGAAGCACAGGGGGGAGGAAGGAAGGGAAGAAGGGAAGGAAAGGAAGAAGGGAAGGAAGGGAAGAAGGGAAGGAAAGGAAGAAGGGAAGGAAAGGAGGCGAGAAGGAATGTGGATTGCGGATTGCGGATTGCGCATTATTCTTCCTTACGCATTACGCATTACGCATTACGTTTCACGCAAAAACGGCAAAAGTCTTGTAACTTCGCTTTTCTTGAAAGCTCAAAAAATGGGAGGCTAGAAAATGAGTGGTATGGCTGGTGCAATCGTTATTGTTATCATCGTATTGGGGAGCGTTACGCTCATTACGCTTGGATCGGTCTGGATGGGGACCTCCTACTCTGCCAAAAAGCGTGGTTTCGTCCAAGGCGCGACCAAGCGAGAAGTTGAGGAGATTCGGCGTGACATCGTTCAGATTCAGCGGGATATCGCCGAGCTCAAAGAGCAAATTGCTGAACTGATCATCGTCACAAAAGAGAGCGCGTAGGGGCTGAAGGGAGGAATGTGAAATGTCGCTTGGGGTGTTGATTGTTGCGATTGTCATGGGGACAATCACGTTTGTCACGCTTGCCTCCATCTGGTTGGGTACATCTTATTCCCTGAAGAAGCGCGGATACAACCCCGACCAGACGAGGGAAACATACCATGAGTTGAAGTCGGACTTGCAACGGATTTCTGCCGATTTAGATAAGATCCGCGAGCATATCGCGGACTTGATTATTCTGAACCATGATCTGAGGAGCAGAAAAAGCATTTCTCGAAGTTAGAACAGGAGTTGCGTTCCTGTTCCCGTCTTGAAAGGAGGGGTGAAAATGCAGAGCGGGCTAGTCTTTGTAGTAATTCTTGCGGCAATGGGATTTGTTATCGCAATGACCGCCGTATTAGGGGAAACATTCAAAAATAGAGGCGCAAGCAAGAAAGAACTGACACAGATTCATGCTGACCTCAATGAGCTCAAAAAGGGTCTAGCTGAGATTCGGGAATATATCACGGATATGTACATTCAGCAACATGATCAAAGGTTGAAGTAAGCAGAAGTTGAAACCTGAAATGGAGGTAAAAAAATGCCAGCAGAGGTAGCGGCCATGGTAGTTTTGATTGTTGCAATTACTACCATAGGAAGCATTTTCAAAAAGAGATATGACCGTAAGCAAGGCGCAAGCCCGGAAGCACTGACACAGATTCAGGCCGATCTCAACGAACTGAAAAAGAGCGTCGCAGAAATACGGGAATATATCACGGATATGTATATCCAGCAACATGATCAAAAATTGAAGTAGAAACTGGGGCATGTCACGAGTTTTTCGCTTAGACTTCCGAAGTTTGACACCAAACCGGTGCGGGACTGTTCCTTCAAGGGGTCGCATGGTCTTGACTCACCTCGTCGGTTAAAACTTCGGAAGTCTAGGTCTCACTTTTGCTGATAACCGAAAAAGTCGTATCATGTATAGTTTTGCCGCATATCATGAAAACAACCCCCCGTCGCGTCACATGGAGAGCCCTCCTCCTCGGATCGGGCGTTGCGATTTTCGTCAATCTGGCTTCCCCGTACACCGAAAGCGTCGGCTTCAGCAATTTCTCGTGGAGTTACCTGCCGGAAGGGGCAGCCATCCCGCTGCTGTTGCTCCTTGCCGTCAACGCCCTGCTCATGAAAGTGAGAAAGCGGTTGGGATTGACACAGGGCGAACTGCTTGTGATTTTTGCCATGGCGTTGGTGGCAAATTCGACCGCGATCTGGTTGATCTATTTCTTTCTCGCCGCGATTGTCTCTCCGCACTATTTTGCCGCCCCTGAGAACGAGTGGCGCGAAGTCTTACTCCCCTATCTTCCCAGGTGGCTCATCATTCCGGATGACAACCACGCGGTGCAGTGGTTCTATGAAGGGGTCCCTTCGGGCGCACCGATTCCCTGGCGCGCGTGGCTCATCCCTTTGGGGGTCTGGATTCCTTTTTTCGTCGCCCTGCTGCTCGCTTCATACACGCTCATTATTTTCTTTCGCAAACAGTGGATGGAGCATGAAAAGCTCGCCTATCCACTGATGCAGCCGGTTCTGCATCTTGTAGAGCGTCCGCGTGGAGAAGAGAAATCTGTATGGCATTCGCCACTGTTCTGGTTAGGCGTTGCCATTCCGCTCCTGATTGCTATTTTTGATGTCCTTCACCACATTTATCCTCACGTTCCTGCGTTTCCCGTAGACCATCTCGGTTCGCTCAATTGGGGGGGATTTACCCGAGCGCACGGTTTTTCGTCATTGGTTGGGTGCATCAATTTCGTCGCCGTTGGCGTGGGATACTTTGTGCCACAAGATGTCCTACTCAGCATCTGGCTGCTTTATCTGCTGATTAAGGTCGGGGAGGTCGCCATCCTCTCACACACAGGAAGGTGGTTTCTCGGTTCAGGCGGGATGTTCGTGTGGGGCAACGCCGCAATCGCCTGGCAATCGTTTGGGGCGTTCGTTGTTTTTGTCGTTGTCCTGTGCTATCGGGGGCGACGGCATCTCGGACGGTTTATCAGCGCGGCATTCAGATCGGATGAACCGGACCCGGAAGAGTTAATGAGGCCGAAAACGGCGATTCTGACATTCCTGACCAGCATCAGTTTTATGGTCATCTGGCTCGGCTATTCGCAACTGCCCCTGAAAGTGACCGTGCTCTTTGTGCCGTTGCTGTTGCTGATTTATATCGGAATTTCCCGTGTCGTCTGCCAATCCGGGGTGTTCTATGTCGTTCCGCCGATGATCGCCCAAAATCCGTGCATCGACCTTCTGTCCCCACGACGAATTGGCGCACAAGGGATGATTTCGTTAGGACTGACTTACTCGTGGCATGGGGACGTGCAATCGATTTTATCCGGGTTGAGCGCCGAGGGCGTCAAGCTGCAACGGGCGATTGGATGCACGGGACGACAATTGACAGGGGCGATTCTGCTCGCAGTGGGCGCAGGCTTACTCGTCGCCCCGTGGGGCGTGATTCTGGCGGGTTATCAGCAAGGGGCGTCAAACTGGAATACATGGCTGTTTCGTGGCTTCGGCCTCAATACCTACAATCAGGTGCTTGGCCAGATTCAATCCTCCGGGCAGGCGGTGGAGTGGGCGCGGTTTACCTATTTCGGAATCGGCGCAGTCCTGATGGTTCTCCTTACCGCGATGCACTACCGATTCCTCTGGTGGCCGATGCATCCCATTGGATTAGCGGTTGTCTCATCATTTACACTCTACGCTGTCTATCTCGGCTTTTTCATCGCGTGGGGCGTGAAGCATTCCCTATTGCGTTGGGGCGGATTGCGCCTGTATGGGAAAGGCGTGCCATTTTTCATCGGCTTGTTGATTGGGCATTACATGGGGCGGGCGATTGCGCTGATTACCTATACACTCTTTGGGATGCGCTTCGCGTAAGCGCACCATTGATAATAAACACAAAACAGGCTCGGAAACAAGATTTTCCAAACGCTTGAATTCATGCAAAATGGTATCAAACCATTTCATAACGGATATCGATACTGATTCGACCTTCCAGAGCCTCTGTGAGCATTGCCAGCAATTCCACATCACAATCGTTTGCCGCAAGGAAATTCAGCGTGTCTTCATCAATATAATAGTCTTGTTCTTCGAGACCTTCCTCTTCAAGGTTATCGATCAAAAATTGAAGCTGGTCTTCAGTGATGACCCCTATATCCTGATCATTCTCGATATCGGTCAGTCGAAACAGTTGAACCATAATCGCCTCCTATGCTCATTTCACGCACTACGTACTACGCATTAAGTTTCCAATGATTGTATCAAAAATGGGTCGATTTGTCATCCTGAAAATCATTCTATCCCTACAATTACGTAGACGATCATCCTGTAGAACGTGCGGCTCGCTCGTTCAAAGGGAGTCGGAACAAGCGAGCCGCATGTTCTACGACTGGATCTTGAGTTGAATTTACCAAAGTCAAAATAGAACCAAGTTTTTTGGAAAAACTTGGTTTCTGATTCTTCACAGATTCCATCAGCCGAAAGGACGGTTGCCAATGAAACAACTTATCTTCAATGACATTTACAGTTGGTCGATTTTTAGCGAAATGCGCCAGATTGACTTTAACGGGCATTTGTGGGTGCGCCCAGAAGGGAACATTCTCATCGACCCTGTGCCGATGATCGATTCAGACCTCGCCCAACTCGATACACTCGGCGGCGCGGCATGGCTCGTAATCACCAACCGCGACCATGAGCGAGAGGCGGATGCTTTCCGCAAGCGCACCGGTGCAAAGGTTGTTGTTCATACCGCGGATGCCGGTGAGTTAGCTGTGCCCGCGGATCGGCTGCTCACAGACGGTGAAGAGATTGTGCCGGGGTTGCGAGCGATTCACCTGCGTTATGGAAAGAGCCCCGGGGAGATCGCGCTTTACTTCCCCGAAAAACGCGCTGTGCTGTCAGGAGATCTCGTCGTCGGCGCGCCGATGGGGGCATTGACGTTGCTGGCAGATGCGAAGTTGGCAGACCCACCGCGGGCGGCGTTAGAACTGCGAAAGCTTCTGGCATTGCCGTTTGACGCCATATTTGTTGGCGATGGACACTCCATCCTCCAGGACGCTCGCCAAAGGTTGGTGGAATGCCTGCAACGGCGCACCGATGTGGGCATTGACATCAATCGAATCAACATCGGCGAGCTCGAGTGGGTCAAACGCAATGCCCCAGCCCCTTACGGCTTCGAGGACAAAGACATTGACCCCCTCATCGGGGCGAAACTGATGGGCTATCGGCTGATTCGTCTACAGCCCAACACCGCGAGCTTTCCCATGCACTTCCATCATTTTGGGGAGGAGATGTTTTATGTCATGGAAGGCGAGTGTACCCTCAAAACCCCGCGGGGTGATTTGGCTGTAACCAAAGGGGATTTCATCGCCTTCCCTCCGGGACCAACGGGTGCCCACAAGTTTGTTAATGCCGGAGATACACCCTGTACATTACTTGCTGTCGGCACCACGCTGCCTCACGACGTCGCTGAATATCCCGATTCCAACAAGGTTTATCCTTATGCCGCTAAACGTATCTTCCGTAAGAATGAGAGCGTGGGCTATTGGGACGGTGAGGTTTAAGGCGAGGAGGTTTTCTCTAAAGCAGAGGTCTTGAGCATGAGCATTCGCTCCTGGGAAACTCTTTCCGCCAGCCACTGTCCGATCAAGGTCTGATAGGGGATGCCCCGTTGAACTGCATGCTTTTCTATCTCCGCCAGCACCCGAGGATAGAGTTTGAGCGTCACGTTTTTTTGAGGTGGACGATCGACCTTTATTTCCACATCCTCAAACTCATCCCAATAGTCTGCGGTGTCGTAATTGTCGAGGAAATCAGCAAATTGCTCTTCAGTGTCAATTGGTGGCATTGGTTTCTTTGCCATGTTAATTTTCCCTTTCATATTGTTTGCGCTCTTGGGAAGTCATATCTCTCGCCGAAACGACTTTTGCCACGCCGCTACGTTGATGAACGTAAGCAACGGCGAGGTAACGCCCAGTATATGTACGCCCGTAGGCAAGATATCGTCCCCGTACCCGTTGACTTCTGCGTGTGTAGAGAAAAGCGTCTTCGTTGAAAAAGATTTCTTGTGCTTCCCAATCTTGGACGTTATGTTTCCGTTCAATTTTTTCTGCGACTTCCGGTGAAACAATCACCCTGTTAATACGCATGGGTACTCTTCTTTCTACACAAAAGGGAACATTCCCTCTTCCTTCTTCTGTTAAAGTGTATCCGAAATATTGATGTGTGTCAATATTCAAGTGAGGAAGTTTGTCATCTGTCGATCTGTCGAATTGAAAGATTCGTCTTTGGGGGGCTCTCCCATGACAGATAGCCGCACTCCGGGCATTGCCACTCGTCTTCCACCAGATTTCTGACATTGCCGGTTTTGTGCGGCTTGCGCATGGTTTGACACAGCGGACAACGCGCGGACCGCAATTCATCCGCTTCCGTTCGCCCAAAACGTATCAGGATGTAGAAGAGCCCGCAAATCACTCCCACGAAAACAAAGCAACATAATATGAAGAGCAAAAACGGCACAATTTCCATATTTCGTGAAACGTGAAAAAATTTCCCACTTCTAAAAATGTAGACGAATCAAAGGCTTAACCGTCCAATGTGAATAGGTCTGCTCCGAGACTGTATCAGAGAAGAACGGCTCGAAGAATGTATCAACGCAGGTGAGGAACTCGTTGAGATTTATCCCCATGTACATTCCGGTTGCATCCTCAAGATTATGTCGCACCCGGCGCACTTTATCGCGTCCGGCAGTTGAGAGGCTCCGGATGGCGCGAAGTTGCCGCGTATGGTATTTGATGAGCGAAGCCGAAACTTGAATCAGCCCTTGAAGGAACAGCCGACAATCGTCTTCCGTTTTATTCCATAGCCCTTCCCATGCTTCATGCGCTTCCCACCAGTAGGCAAAGTTGTAGAGATCAACCCCGTAGAGGTAATCCTCAACGTGACACCAATCCTCCGGCAGGGAAACCGGCGCATCGTTTTCCTCCAAGCTGTAACTATGTCCCAGCGGGTCGTTGATTGGGTGCGGTGTGACCCCCGGCACATGCCGGTAAGGTGGAAAGGTGCGTTGCGGGCAGTACCGGGGCCAATTGGGGTCAAAGGGTTGAGGTGGCTCAATATGCTGTTTCTTATCGTGCACGGGTGATAATCCCATTTGCTGTTTTGAACGTCTGAAGAACTGGGGAATTTTCAATTTCATGATACTTTCTTAATTTCGGCTAGGGTTTCGGACACTACCCTTCCGAAGGTTTGAAACCTTCGGAAGGATCTGCCCCTAGACGGACTTGTGAAATGAACCACTAGAGTATCAAGACTTCCGAAGTTTTGGAAACTTCGGAAGTCTGACCCTAGACGGGCTTATGAAATGAGGCGAAATTTTCTCTCTTCACTTTGAGGAAGAACTGAGATTGTAGCACAATTTAGCAGTTTTTACAAATAAAAAAGGGAAAAGACTATGGAACACACGATTTTTCTTCCGATACTGGTTTATCTGACACCTCACGCCTTTACCCACACGAGTCCATCACACCACGCTCTCGCCACGGACCACTTTGAAGGAGCGTTCTTTCGGGGGGAGGGCGATGTGGAATACCTGCAACTGCTGGATACTGCGCGTCGGATGTTTGCCCCGGACCCTGAGTTTCAAAACATCTCCATGCTGTACACGCCCAACTGGAACGGCTTGGTGGAGGGGCCAACATGGGGCGCGTGGTGGATACAGAATAGCTATGGACCAACATACTGCGCCCTCCCATTTCTGCAAGAACCGTTGACTACCTTTCTCCAGAACTCGCATGACCTGTGGTTCGACCAGATGGGCGACGGCGTGCGCGCTGGTGCGAATGAGTGGGTTGCGCCCGATGGCAGTCTGTGCGATGCCGCAAACCCCGGATGGGTTGTCTACAAGCAGGGCGACGGCAGGATTGACATTCACGATTGGGGGATGGAATTTACGGCAACGGGCTTGCTCATGCAGGCAGAGTTGCTGCTAATCAGCCGTGACGCGCAAGCGATCGAACGATATCTGCCCAAACTCGAACGGTGCGCGAACTTTATCGAAACACGTCGCGACCCGAAAAACAATCTCTTCCTGGCCGGACCTGCGGGAAATCTTCTCGCTCCCAGTTACGCGGGTTGGCAAAAACCGGATGGAGGCTTCGACAAAGCCTATCTAGCTGGACTGTCCATCACCTACATTGCCGCGCTCGATCGGCTCATTGAGGTTGAAAAGCTCGCGGGCAATACCGACAAGGTCGCGGTTTACACGCAACGGCGCGACCTGGCGAGGGTGGGACTGCCTCTCCTCACGACAGATGAAGGCTACTTCATCAAGTCTCTTGACCCGAATGGAGCGCGTCACGGTGTATATGGCGCTCAGAAATACGGCTATTTTGAAGCCGTGGTCAATCATGACGCTATTGCTTTTCGTGTTGTGGACGACGCGCAGGCGGAGAAAATCTATGCGCAGATCGCCTCAATCCCGCAACTGCGTCCGCACGATTTCATCATTACGAACTATCCGTCCCTTGATGACATGTACACTGAGCCAAAGGGGCTTTGGGAATTTGGAAGGTGGGTCAACGGCGGGCATTGGTCTACCTGCGAGGCGCGGATGATTATGGGATACTATCGCCTCGGCAAGTTCGAGGACGCGCGCAGATCGATGCAGAAGTTGCTCACCTTCGCGCGTCGGTTTCGCATGGACAATCCGCTGGTCGATTTTGGCAATAACGTGTATCAGCCCAACGAGCCAATCAACCTGTGTTATGACAGTTTTGGACCGCCAGCCGCCCTCGTCCGAGGGCTGTTTGAGTACCTGTATCGCGCCGATGGACTGACGCTTCTGCCGCACATCCCCCCGGGGATTACGCGGTTGGAACAACGCTTCGCCATCCGGTTTGGGGCGAAGCATCTCTATCTATCTACCGTTGGGGTTGGCGACATTACATCGGTTTGGGTGAACGGTCAGCCGTGGGAATCCTTTGACGCGAAATCCATCTTTTTACCCTACGATCAGACGCCCGATATCGCACAAATCCAGCTCTGCTTGGGCGATGCGTCCCTCAGTCGGTTCTCGCCCCGAGATTCCCTTGGGGTGCAAGTGCCTGTAGAGAAAAGTGGACTTCCTGAACCCGTCATGACTCCATCGGGCGAGGTCCCAGAGGGGCTCATCGCGCTTGAGGGGCGGGGGAAAAAGTTGCGGAGACTGTACGATGAACTCGTTCAAGTCGGGTTAGACCAAAGCTATGAAGCGACGCATGCTAGACTGGCGCTTGACTGCATAGCGACCCTACACGACCGTCGCAAACTGATAGCTGAAGGCAAGATTCAGCCTCTCCCCGAACCCTCGCAATCCGCCGCAGACCAGTCTTATGTCGATACGTGTATCAAACTTTGCGATGGGTTGGTACTGGTACTGAATTCTTATGCGGACGCCGCAGAGCAACACAAAAAACGTGTGTATCAGAGCTGGTCTGGAAAAATTCAAATATTGGAGGAAAAATGACACCGCGTGAACGTTTCCGTTGCACAATGCACTTTGAACCGGTTGATCGCATCCCTCTGTGGGAATGGGGGCCATGGTCACAGACTGTCCGGAGATGGCGCAGTGAGGGCATGCCCGGCGAAAGAGGCGTACCCCAGTTTGCGGAATGTGACCCACGGTCCGACTGCGGCATAGACTTCGCTCCCGTACCGCGCTTTGAAAAGCAGATTCTCACCGAAGATGATAGCGGTGTAACCTACATCAACGAAATCGGGCAGACAATCAAAAATCTCCACGAGTGGGAGTTGTCGATGCCCCACTTCATCGACTATCCCGTTCACAACCGCGCCGAGTGGGAGCAGTTGACCGAACGCTTTAACCCTGATTCGCCGAAACGTTACCCCGCGGATTGGGAGTCGCGCCTCACCCGTTGGGAACAAAACGGCGTCACTTTGCATCTGATGGGGGACCGGAACATGGGGTTCTTCGGCCCCCTTCGTGAACGGTGGGGACCGGTGAATCTGATGATGGTGATGATGGATGAGCCTGGCCTCGTCCATGAGATGATGGAATTTCTCGCAGACTTTTTCATCCGCGTCATGCGCCGGGCGTTGGCAGAGGCACCGATCGAATGGGTCATCTTTTGGGAGGACATGGCTTACACGCACGGCAGCCTGATTTCGCCGGAGATGTTCCGCCAATTCATGATGCCGAACTACCGCAAGGTGACGGATTTCATCCGGAGTCACGGCATCGACATTATCGGGGTGGACAGCGATGGGAATGTCGAAAAACTCATCCCGCTCTGGCTCGAAGTGGGTATCAATCTAGTATATCCGATGGAGGTACAAGCTGGGATGGATGTCGTTGCGTTACGCAAAAAATATGGGCATGACCTGCGGATGACCGGCGGTTTCGACAAGGGCGTATTGGCGCAGGGCAAGGCGGCCATTGACGCTGAACTTGCGCGCGTCATGCCACTCATTGAAGGTGGCGGCTACATCCCGACGATCGACCACTCCATTCCGCCGGATGTCCCTTACGAGAACTTCGCGTACTACTGGGAACGAAAAAAGGAGTGGATTGGGCTTTAGCAAATCTCCATGTAAAATGGTATAATTATAGTTGCGTTGTAGCCTCAGATTCTATCCCTTTGTCCCGATCAGAAGATTGGTCTCTTGCACCAGGGCCAAGATAGAATCTTGGGCTACGATTGCCTCCCCTGAGAATGATGACCACCCCTAATTATACTGCCAACGGTCACAAATTTACACTTTCATGAGTGATTGGTGATTGGTGATTAACTTCCTCCCAAAGCGTATGCCCCTCACACCCCATACAGATCAGGTTAAGGAGATTTTCCGCCCAAAGCCTTGAACTGAAGTTCAGGCTCAAAGCACAAGTCGTCTGAAGACGACTGAAACCTGTGTTTAGTCCACTTGTAGTGGACTTTAGCTATTAGCCCCGATCTTGAGATCGGGGCGGCTGGATCGCTTAACCTGATGCGTATGGGGGGGTTAATCTCCACTCTCCCTTTCCGGCATCCATCCCAAACAACCAACCCTCTCCTCTTCAGCGGGAACCATCGCTTTCTCCGGGATGCGAACACCCCGCCACTGACGAATATCATCGACAATCGCGTAGAACGACGGAATTACAAACAGCGTCATGCGGGGGGGATGGGCGGGGGACCTTTCCCCAATCCGCGATGTGCAATGGCAGGATAAAGAAGCACTCAAACAGCGAAGCAGAAAGCGCTAGTGCAGCCGGATTAAGGAGAGCATCCGTCCCGTTTGTCCCCCTTCCGCTCGGTGAGAATAGAAAACATCCGTTCGACAAGCAGTACAGAATGGCGAAATCGAAATTGCATGCGGTGGCATACCGGTCTGAAGAAGTTGCTGCACATTCGCCGTTTGGAGGTCAAGCCTGTTTTCCTCAGAGCGCACCTGAGCCCCAAACGTACGCTCAAATCTGTCGGCAAGCTCCATGCTCACCGTGTAACAGCATTGTTGAATCGAGGGACCCAGATGAGCCAGACAGTTTGTAGGCAATGTTCCAAAGTGTTTCTGCATTGCGTTGAGCGTCTTTGCCGCAATCCCAGACAACGTCCCACGCCACCCCGCGTGAGCGATGCCGATGGCAGGGGTCGCAATATCCAAGATGAAGACAGGCACGCAATCCGCCGTAAACACCCCAAGCGCGAGAGAGGGGTGTGCGGTAATCATCGCATCCGCTTCAGCAAATGGGAGTTGTGGAGGGTGGATGAAGGGCTCTATTAACAACACACGCGCACTATGAATTTGATGGCAATAGATAAATTTTTGCGCCTCAAGCCCGACCTGATCAAAGAAAATGCCCCGGTTGGTGCTCACCGCTTCTGAATCGTCGCCAACGTGATTGGCCAGATTCAGCGAATGATAGGGGGGACGGCTGACCCCTCCGTGTCGAATACTTGTTGCCGCTTGAACAAGTCCTGTTTTCTCAAGGGTGGGAATTGGGTGGTAAAGGTTCATCGTCGATTTTAGTGCGCGAAACGTGTCGAGAAAAGAAACCGAGTTTCTCAGAGAAACTCGGTTTCTTTATGGCTAAAGCAACTTGTACTCCTCTCGGGGTGGGCTGAAGATATCTAAGGCAATCGCCGGTTGATCAAAAGATCGAGCGCTGTGCACGATGCCGGAAGGGATGAGATAAGTATCCCCCTTTTCCAGTTGTCTTCCTTCTCCGCCAATGACCAATTCAAAGGTTCCTTCCAAAACCATACCCATCTGTTCATGGGGATGACTATGCGCTGGAACAACACTGTGAGGAGCGAAATGGACAAAGGACATCATGATTTTTTCGCCATAAACGGTGCGAATTCTGATACCATCAAAAATCTGTTTTTCTGGCTGGTGTTCTATTTCAAAAAACGGCATAAGCCCCCTCCGATGCAATAGGTGTTAGGTATTATACTGATTTAGGAGGATGCAATTTCCCATCTTCGTCTGGAAGAAAGGGAAGGATGGAAGGAAGGTCACTCCTTCCATCCGTGCAGGTTTCCTGCTCTCATTCTTCCATTCCTTCCTCTGACAGAACAGATGGGAAATTTAGAACCGAAACCAGTATAAGATGTTATCGAACAATACCCTTTCCATCGATTTCCTTCTGCTGCGCTTCTGCCGCTTGCATCTGCTGATGTAGTTCAGGACGTGGGCCTGCCATTCCTATAAACCGCTGGTAGAAGTTCAGAGCCGTTTGTCGATTTCCCTTGTTCTCATAGACCTCAGCTAAACGAAGGTAGGCAAGAACCGTGTCTGGCTTCAGGCGGATGGCTGTATGATACTCAGTCATCGCCAGATCGAATTGCTTTTTTTGGTGGTAGACTTCTCCCAGATGGTAGTGTGTCTTGGCATCATCCGGCGCAATCTGATTGGCTCGTTGCAGTTGTTCCATAGCGGCGTCCAAGTGACCCATCTCTTTTTCAAGGATGCCCAACTGCTGATGCGCTTCTAGCAGGTCAGGTTGAAATCGCATGGCTTGCTGAAATGCCTCTCGTGCGGCTTCCCGCTCTCCAGGCACTTGCAATGCTTCGCCTAAATTTTGCCACGCACTCGCAAAAGTCGGAGCCGCCTTGAGAGTTTGTCGAAAATGTTTCGCTGCCAGCGGGAGTTTCCCTTTGCTTAAATAAATCAGTCCTATGGTATAGTGGACGTCGGGATTCTCCGATTGTTCACCCCCTTGTGCGAGATACCCCTCCAGCACGGTTTTCAGCGACGTCTCCTTCTGCTGAAGAACACTCTCAAGGTCATAACGCGCCTGCTCAGAATCTGGCTGCAAATACAAAGCGATGCGAAGCGATTCAATCGCTTCCTCGAGTTGACGATTGTTGTAGTAAGCTAACGCCAGTTGCCTGTAATTCTTTGGGTCGTTGGGTCGGAGAGAGATCGCCGTTTGATACCGTAAAATATCTTGCTCAAGGATTTTTTTTCGCTTTTGCTCTGTCTGAGTGAGACGCGCTTTCGTGTACTTATCCTCTGGTGAAAGCTTAAGCGACTGTTGATAGGCACGGATGGCTTCATCAAGTTTTCCCTGGTCCTGGTAAATCTCTCCAAGGTTATGATAGACCGAAGCCATTTTCGGAGCTAAACGCAACGTTGCCTGATATTCCTTTTCCGCCTCCTCCAACCGTCCAAGGCTATGGTAAACACTCCCGAGGTCATAATGGTATGCCGCGATTTCCCCATCCAAACGGATCGCGTGCTGATATTCAGTTATTGCCGCCTGAAGCTCCCCTTTCCGGTGAAGAACCCGCCCCAATGTCGCGTATGCCTCAGCGAAATCGGGTAGCAGCTCAACGGCTTTTTGGCAAGCTTGAGCCGCTGCCTCCAGCTTTGAGGTTTCCAGATAGGCGTTTCCAAGATGCAGATAAACGCGCCCATCTTCAGGATTTAATTGGATGGCGCGTTCAAATGCTTCAATCGCCGCTTTCATCTCTCCCTTTTGAGCCAGTAAAATCCCCCGTTGACTTTCTTGTGCTGCCGCCTCAATCATCACCGCATCTGCAAAGGTAAAGCCTTCAGACATACCAATCGTGAATGCGAAAAAGAGGGTCAGAAATCCGATGGATTGAGTCGCGTTAGCGTATCGAAATCTAAAGCGCAGAATCATTGGCCATTCCATACAGCAGAAATAGATCTCGCCGAGGTGAATTCACCTCGGCGAGAGAGAAGACAAACTGTATAAACAAATTTTGTATCATCTCAATATTTCGGGGAACAAGACTTCCGAAGTCTGCCGGGGACCAGTCAAATCAGGACCATGGCGTTAAGACTTCGGAAGTCTCCGCCTTTTTTTGAGAAGATACCCAATTTTCGTGTTGGTATCAGGCTACTGCCTCTTGAGCTTGCCCCAGGTTGTTGCCAACTTGTTCAAAGCCTCAACCGGAGCTGCATCTAGTTGAATGCCTGGCCCGTTGACTTTGAGATATTGCCATGCCACTTCCGCGCTTGCCCGTGCAACGCCGATGCCTCCCGTTTTGAATGTACCCGGGTATTTTATCTCGCCGGCAGGACGCCATGAATTATCCCTGAAGAACTCGACGGTCAGGGTTTGATCTTTGATTTCCCCTTTGAGTCCGTATATTTCCTTCTCTTTAATTTCGCCGAGAATCTTCTTATCGTCCGTAATGTCTCCTTCGTTGTCCGTGGCACCAACTTTTCGGAGCCATTCGATACTCCAACCACTGTTTTGACCACCGTTATTGGTTCGTCCGATGGTTCGGAAGTAGTAGTTGTTCGCTTCGTCATTCCAGCGGACATAGAGGTGAGCTTCTTTGTGCGCGCCGAATTTGAGGTATTGATACTTGGATTCGATGGTATAATCTGTCCAATTCTGCGCAACACCGATTCGTTGATGTCCAGTACCTATATTATCATCGGTTGTCAGTCCATCTTTGGTCAACTTCCAACCTGCATCGCCTCCACCCATGGTGGTATTTTTATTCTTGACAAACTCATCGAACCATTTTTTGGCGTCAGGTCCGACAAAATCATACGTCAGCGCATACCCCACCGTGTGGCAGAAAAACAGGATAGCCACTGTGAGAAGGGTAAAGCGGATTTGCCAATAATATTGTGCCTTCATTGCTTAAGTTCCTCCTTATACGAATTTGCAACATTAAGAATCAAGTGACGAAAACTGGGTGTCACAAACTACATTATTTTATCATAAACCTATTGAGAACGCAAGGCTTAATCTAAGAATTTAGAAATTTACGAAATGATATCAACGGCTGTCGTGAATGAGGGGAGCTATGCCATTGGTGGAGCACTAAAGTGTAATAACGCCTTCCCGTCTTTCCAGTACCGCTTCATACAACTGCATGGTTCCCAGGCAGTCGTGAATGCTGGCGATCGGCTCCCGGTTTTCCCGAATCGCATTCACGAACTCGGTGAGGCTATAGCCGTCCCCTGTCAATTCCCCGTTGCGCTGGTCGCTGTAGTTATCCGTAAACGTATTCTGGGATTCGGTGTAGTGGGCAATCTCCCATAGCCCGTCGAGGACGATGTACGCGCCTTGCCCCGTGATTTCGATGCGGTCATAGTTGCGTCCCCAGAGACGCTGGCTATTCAGTTGGAGATTCCCGACCGCACCATTCGTAAATTCTAACGCCACAGCGAAAGCCCCTTGGCCGCCGACCTCGTTGTGAAACGCGGAAAGTGCCTTGATTTCCCCACCGATGTACCGCGCCAGATCGAAATGATGGATGGCAAAGTCCAGGAGGTACGAGTGGAGGGACGGATATTTCCCACTACAGAAAGAGCAGAACAGTTGCGTCAACTGTCCAAAGGACGCCTCCGCCATGAGTTGTTTTGCCCGACGGACGCCCAAGCTAAACCGCCGCTGAAAGTTCACCATGAGTGTTTTGCTGGTGCGGCGGGAGGTTTCTGCCAGTTCGATGGCATTTTCAAGAGAAGGGGCTGGAGGTTTGGGGATAAAGACATGATAGCCGGCTTCGAGGGCTTCACGGACTAACGGCTGACGCGGCCCTGGCCCCATACAGATGATGAGCGCCTCAAGTTCTTCTTTCTCCCACATCTGATGCCGGTCTGTGTACCAGCGACCAGAGCCAAATTTCTCAGCGGCCTGCTTGGCTTTATTCTCATCAATATCACATACCGCTTTTAACTCAATCGGTGCCAGGTGCAAAGCGGGATAGATGGTGTGTCTGGCAAAGCCGCCAGCACCGATAAATCCAACACGAAGGGGTTGCATAATTTCTATCTCCTTATACTTAAAATGTTGAAATAATCATGTCCCACTATCTAACACGTTTCGGAACTAAGAAAAAAGACTGGTTTTCTTTTGCGTTGAATAACACGCGCATGCCGATGTCCACACCATCAGGATTGGCTGGGACTTCCTCGTAGGGAATTTTATCGACTTGCAACTTCTGAATTTCGCCTGCAAGGTACGGACGAGTTGGGTTCGCTGTCTCAGCGATGAGCAGGTCACCGACTCGAATGATTGTATTTCTCACCGATATGCAAACGATCTCGTTGTTGTATACGACGATAGGCTTCCCTAGCTCTATCCCACGGTGCTGCACGATGTAAGGCAGTGTACTCTCATACACCACTTCATACAAGGCTGGACCATACGTCTCGAAGAAGGTAATGTAATAATCCAGAAGTATAGAGTTGTTGAGAATTTCAGATGGTGCGCCATGTGCCACTTCGTTTCTTCGCTCGGCCAAATCGTCTAAAAAAAAGAAAGCCTCCGCTGCTTTGATATTCGTGACATCACGGTCTGGGTTTACCGTTTTCAAGTAATCTGTGAAGAGCGTGCATTCGAGTATCCGCTTTGAAACGTTCTCGACCCCGACGCGCGTGAAAGATTCTTGTATCACCTCCGTTCTAAAGTTGGCGGTATGGTGAATGAACGCTTCCGCGTTAATCTGGTACTTGTCTTCGTTATTGACGCAAGTGTGAAGATTCGATATGATCTGGTTTTCTGTGAGAACGCCACGATACCGGGACTGCTTGATACGCTTGAACAACTCAAAGGACAATTCGGTGTGATTCTGCGTAATGGAAACCGGGAGCTGGGAATATTGGGGAACAATCTCATTCAGGTGATTGACATAAGCCCGAAGTAGTGACTCGACGAACTGTTCAAAGAATCCATAGAGCGAGATGATGATACTGTTGTAGCTAAAAACACGCCTTTGGCTGATAGCTCTCGACACATGCGCCTGAAGTCGCAAAAGGATCGATTCGGCGGGCGATGGTGTGTCGCTCTCGACGGTCGTTGAGAGGAGTTCTGCCTCAATATCGAGTCCCTGAATATAGTGCCGTAGATCTGCAAGCCCTCCCAGAAACGATTGTAGGCTCGCCTTCATGACTTATCCTCTATGACATCGGTCACAAAATGCTCGAAAAGTTTATTACGATTGTCAATGTTTTTTCGGTGAGTCGTTGCGTATCCACCGAAAATTTCGCCGTGTTTCTCATAGAATCCTTTGATACGGTCTTGAAATTCTTGTCGATATCGGACGATTTTTTCCGAATCGTCCAAATGCTGGCTAAAGGCATACATCATCGGATCATACACCGTTACAGCAGGTCGGCGCGACCAATCCCAATTTTTGTTGTTTTGAGTCCTGCCACTTTGACGGCGACGCCATAGCCAAAAGGCTTTTTCCTCAAATACATCATAAACCAACTTAATTGTCCGAGTAAATAAATCCTCAAACTTCTCCAGTACATCTTTTGGCAGGTTGTTTCCATAGTAAAGAAAACGGTCAAGATAACTTTCTAGCGTGCTGCCGTAGTGTATGAGAAGTTGCCTGTATGCAAAGAAGCGAAGAACCAGTTCGATATCATCCATCTTTCGATAGCGTTCGTTGTTAAGCAGTTTATCTGAGACTGCCCCGGTTGCAAGCTCTGCCGCTGTCGGTTCAGGAATCCTCCATGTCCGACAGAGGTATAGATTACGAGACAGTTTAAGGCAAAGCTCGTTTAAGGGACCATTGTAGATTGCATTTCGTGCTTCTTGAGACTCAAGCTTTACGCCCCCGCTGTTGATCCGCTCAAAAACGAGTTGCTTGAGTCTTTGGGCTTGGAATTTATCCTTCGCTGTTTCTTGCAGCAGGATGATAGATGAGAGGTAACGCCGAGCGATGCCGCGTTGAATCAGTTCGGGAAGTTCGGAATATCGACGCCCATTGAGTTCCGCCCATTCTTCGAGTCCATCCAGAACCAACCGATCCTTATAGAATTCATAGATTGCAGTCAGACGTTGGAGACCATCCATGACTTCATAGTGCCCGAAGCGATCTTCATAGAGAAAAATGGGTGGGATGGGCACGTTCATGATGAACGATTCAATCAGTCGGGACTTTTTGTGGTCATCCCAGCGATGTCGCCTTTGAAATTCCGGGTTCAGTTCATAGTCACCACTCTCAACCATGGGGACGATTGCCGTGAGCGGATATCGTGCCTGCTCCGTCACGATTCGGACATCACCTTTGATATATTTGTCGTTGATTTCCTCATCTGATTTCTGGTCGGCATCTGTCGTATCAAAATGCGTGAAATTGAGTTCTTCATTTGGAAGTAAGTTCATAGATTCCTCATCTCCTTATACGTGGGAATTTCTATCGATTTTTCAAAGTCCAATATTTATGATGACTGCTCACCCAACTAATTTTCAATATTCCGGAGCCTGTTTTGCCGACAGCGCGGATGCAGATTCACCCTTACCTACTGTTAGCATGATAGGCGTTGAAGCGTTCTCTGTCGGCGGATTGGACTCCACGCGCCCGACACAATAAAACGGGCGCGTCATCGGTTTGACCCACGGTTCGGCGTAAAGCACGAACTGTCGGCTATTTCCCTGTTCTGTCACCAGCACTCCGTTGAGTCCCACATCTAACACCCGAACGCCGAACGGCAGGTTTCGGACATCAATTGGCACTCGTCCACCGAACCCGTTCTGGCGCTCGACATTGACCTCAACGACTGCCGTGCATCCAGGCTGTATCGTCACCGAACTAACGTCGGTTGTCACGCGGATGTCCGGCTTTGGCAGTACGGTAATCAACCGCACCCCATTCTCAGGCTCTACCGTTCGGATAATCTCTTTAGGGGACGATAACGGGTTGGCAGCTCGTTCTACTTCGGATGATAGCGGGCTGGCAGCCCGCTCTACTTCGCCGATCTGTGCACGTCCAACGGCGCGAATCGGGCTCGGGATTTGCCTTCCGGGTGTCGTGGCATCCGGAGCGGCTGATAACGCCAGCGTTACACTCGTTTCGTCAGGCAAAATTGTGCCGGAGGTCGCTGAGAATCCCGTGGGCAGTCCCTCCATCCAGACTTCGATTTTCCCGTTGAAGCCGTCAAGTCTATCCGCCGTCACCGTGATTAGCAGGCTGCCGCCCTGGGACATATTGGGGGGGTTGGGGCTCATCGCCAATTGGAAGTCAGGGGCGGCTTCACGGATAGTCAGCCAATAGGCATACCTTGCCCCCCCGTCCACGGGGGGGCCGAGGGGATGCCATTGGTCCCCCCCGCGGGCGGGGGGGGGCCGCCCTCCCCTCGGACATCGGTGATTTTGACAATATATTCGCCATCGATGGGGACAGCGTTGAGATTTGAGCGGATGGGGGATGCGACAACCTGAAATACAATCTCCTGACCCGCTTCCCCCTCAAATTGGTAATAATCGGCATCACCCACTGGATTGATGACGCCAACGATGGTGGCTGGCAGCGAAGCAATCTGGTTCGCGCCTTCGATTGAATTCTTGGGCTCTGCCTCCCCAATTTCCTGCCAATCCCCGACGGCAAAAGTGACCGCCCCCGTTGTACCGAGCGGCGTTTGCACGAAGACGCGATGGATGCCGATGCGAGTTGTCGGCGCAAGCGTCACTTCGACTTTCAGTTGCCCCCCTTTTTTATCCGAGTCCTTCGCCATCGGTAGAATTTTCCCTGTAATCTCCGGCTCATCAAAGAAGGCCACCAGCGCATCGCCAATGTTCGAGCCTTCCAATGTGAGCACGACTGTTTTGCCGCGAACGACTCCCGGTGGGGATACGGAACGTAGCACCGCTGGGACCACAGACGGCTCACCAGGTTTCGGCTCCGTTTTGGACTCCAGCGACAATAGAAGTCGGGGTGCCCCTTGCGGGTTTTTCAGGTCGTAGACGCTCAACGAACTAAATCCTGTCTCCCAGATTCACCACATAAACCGCTCAATAGGTGTCGCCCACGTAATCATTGACAATTTCATACACACCCGAAAATCCATGCAAGGGTTTAGCTTTGCGGTGAGTCTGTCCCCACTGTGCCCGTTCCAGCGCGAAGCCGATTTCGTCCCCGATAGATCGGGATTTCGCTTCGCTCAACCTGCACATCTTCGGGAAATTCCTTTAATCGCCTTTTAGAGTCTCCAACCCAGACAACGGGTTTCGTTCGCTCTTCTTGCATAACCATATTATCCCAGATTTAGGATATTTTTGCAAGCACAAAAAGCCCCTGAAACACGTTTGCATTCACATATTTCAGGGGCTTGGTACGACGCTCGGTCAGGCGCACTGACTTGAGGATTATCATCTTCCGCATTGGCTCGGGTATGGATTCTACTATAATTTCCCCAATTATTGAAGGTGCCTAAATAATATAGAACCCCCTTTTTAGTCTGGCTTGCTGGCAAGTTTCTTTGCCCAGTTCAACCGTCTTCTAACCCCCTGCAATTGCGGGGATGATTGATATTTCGTCTCCCTCTTTAACGGCAGTCACCTTTCCATCTCGGAACCGGATATCTTCGTCATTGAGATAAATATTGACGAAGCGGCGAACATTGCCAGATTCGTCGCAAATGCGCTCTTTGAGCCCCGGATAATTTGCCTCAAGGTTTTCAATAATACTACTAATATCTGATCCAACCCCTTCGACCTCAGATAGATTTTGGGTCAGTTTTCTCAGTGGAGTCGGAATCCGTACTATTATAGCCATTGTGTAAGCTCCCTTCTTTTGGATTGATAATTGATAATTGATAATTGATGATTGATGATTGATGATTGATGATTGATGATTGATGATTGGCAATTGCGGACTGGAAGGGCTTGGTTGGAAGATTGGAAGGATGGAAGAATGGGAAAAGGCGATCTTCCATTCTTCCATCCTTCCATCCTTCCATTTCTTCCATTTCTTCCTTTCCTTCTTCCAATCACACTTGGCTTACCTATATCGCGTAATGAATACCACACTCTTTCTTATTCTCGGTGTTCTCGGATGGCATCGCATTTTGCCACCGCCATCGTCCCGCCCTTTTCGGCTCACCTGGTCGTATCGGGGTTGTGCAGATAATACAACCGAGCGATTCATAATAATACCCACCGTTCTGAGGTTCAAGAAGCGGATTCACCGGAATATTATGTTGACGGATGAACTCCCAGACTTGCGCTTCGGTCCAATCTGCCAACGCATTGACCTTCAGAATCGGGCGTCCGTTATGGTCGATAATTTCTGCATTGGGCGTGTGTCGTCGATAATCCGATTGATCTCTCCGAAGCCCAGAAAACCAGACATCTAGCGTATCCAACAATCGTTGCATCGGTTTCACTTTTCGGATGTCGCAGCAATATTGCTGTTTCTGTTTACTATCGAAAAATAGGTACTCCCCATGCTGTGCTACCATTCGCTCCACTTCTTCTGGTTCAGGCATAATCCTTTCGATACGAATGTTGTAGCGAGCCTCCACCTGCTCAAAGAAGGTGTATGTTTCAGGAAACAGACGCAAGGTATCGACCGTGCAAACCCGAAACGGCAGCCTATTTTCGTGAGCGAGGTGGAGCAAAACCGTTCCCGTGAGCTGCCCGCTGGTGACAATCGCCGCCCGTTCCTTGAAACGCTTAAAGAGATGAAAAAGTATCTCCTGTGGTTCTTCCAGTAAGCGAATTTGATAGCAGAGCTCCTCGTTTATCAAAGTGTGGTTTATCAATTCATCCACAGCATCACCCAACCTTTTTGTATTTAGGTTTAGCGACTTACTATACCGTGTTGACGAACTCGGGCAAATGCGCTCGTAGCCCAAGTTTCTAACTTGGTGCCTCGTCCCCAACCAAGATAGAATCTTGGGCTACAGTTGGATTGCGAAACAGTTCGTCAACACGCCCTAATACCGATTTAGGCTTGCGATTGCCCATTCTTCCTTTCCTTCCCTCAGAGAAACCTTGTGGGAAAAGTCAAACCTAAATCAGTATAATACCTAACACCTTACACCTAACCTACTCCAAATCCGGTCCTGGCTCAAAATATCGAGCGAGACTAAAATAACGCTCTCCTGTATCCGGCAAGATGGTGACAACGGTCTTATCTTTGCCGAGGTCTTTCGCTACTTCTAATGCCGCATGGACATTTGCACCCGATGACATACCGACAAGCAATCCTTCGGTCCGTGATATCCGCCGCATCATCTGGTATGCCTCAAGGTCGGATACCGTGATGACGCGATCAATAATATCGACGTTCAACACCTCTGGAATCATTCCTGCACCAATGCCATCAATACGGGTCGGCCCGGGCTGTCCGCCCGACAAAACGGGGGAAACACTCGGCTCCACGGCGACAACCTGGATCTTGGGATGACGCGCTTTGAGGACCTCCCCAACACCGGTCAATGTTCCCCCTGTTCCGACACCAGTAACGAAAAAATGGATGTCGCCATCCAAAACTTCCAAAATTTCACGAGCCGTTGTCTGTCGGTGAATTTCGGGATTCGCAGGGTTCCGAAATTGATTGGGCATGAAGTAGCTAGGATTGCGCTTCACGATTTCCTCTGCTTCCCAGATTGCGCCCGCCATTCCCGCATTTTCAGGCGTCAGTATAATTTCTGCGCCAAAAGCGGAAAGGAGCGTATACTTCTCTCGGCTGACGTTTTCTGGCATTGTCAAAATGACGCGGTAGCCTTTCGCAATGGCAACGATTGAAAGCCCGAGCCCCGTATTGCCAGCCGTTGGTTCGACGATGGTGTATCCGGGCTTGAGCCACCCACGCGCCTCGGCATCCGCAACCATCGCGTAGCAGATGCGGTCTTTGATGCTGCCGCCGGGGTTGTACGATTCTAATTTCGCAAAAATCGTTGCGTCGTTCGGACCGGGCAGACGATTGAGGCGAACCAGGGGAGTGTTGCCAATCAAATCTATGATGTTTTTTGCAATCTTCATAAACAAACGGTGCAGACTTCCGAAGTCTCAAAGACTTCGGAAGTCTATTAAATAGAGAAAGAGTGGGTATGAGACGGTTGAGAAAGTTGTTTGAATTCCCGCGCTTTGCAGCAGAGATCTTGCAATGTTTTTGAGTCCAGGACGTTACAAATCCCTTCTTCAATTTCTTGAAGAAGGGAGGCCATGCAATAATTGGTTGCTTCGCATTGAGAGGGTGAATCAAAGCAATCTGTGAAATCGACAGGGCCTTCCACAACCTGGAAAATATCCCCAATACGAATTTCATTGGGGGGGAGTGCCAGGCTATAACCACCATCGGGGCCACGCCGACTGATTGCCAAACCTGCACGTTTGAGTTGAAGCAGCAATTTTTCAAGAAATGGCTGTGAAATTCCTTGCTTTTCTGCCAGTTCTGTCACAGGGACAAATTTTCTACGATATTGCAAAGCCAACTCAAACATGGCTAAAACTGCATATTTGGATCGAGCCGATAACCGCATAGTTCCCTCTCTCAAAATTGATTACTAATTTGGTCGGGTTTAATTATAATATATACGACTTTATAAGTCAAGTATATTTTGCCTGACATGTGATGCGCAATACGTGATTCTCTCCATTGCATTTCTCACGGAGATATGCTATAATCTGAAACTCAAAGGAGTGATGAAAAGGTTCACTGAATGGGAAATTTCTGGGATGGTTCACAAATAGGTTAATTTATATATTATTGCTAATAAAGAATATAAACGGAGGATTTATAAATGTCAGTTAGAGTTGGAATCAATGGTTTTGGTCGAATTGGTCGTAATGCGTTCAGAGCCGCTTTAAAAAATCCAAACCTCGCTCTCGATTTTGTTGCCGTCAATGATCTGACCGATGCCAAAACGCTCGCACACTTGCTCAAATATGATTCCGTACATGGACAGTTGGATGCCCAAGTCGAGGCAAAAGAAAACGCCCTTATAGTGAATGGCAAAGAGATTCTCGTCCTTTCTCAACGCGACCCCGCGGCGCTGCCGTGGAAAGCGTTGGGGGTTGATGTGGTCATCGAATCAACGGGGCTTTTTACCGATCGAGAAAAGGCTTCCAAGCATCTGGTGGCTGGTGCCAAAAAAGTGATTATCTCCGCTCCCGCCAAGGGCGAAGACATCACGATTGTCATTGGGGTCAATGATGACAAATACGACAAAGAGAAGCATCACATCATCTCCAACGCCTCCTGCACAACAAACTGCTTGGCACCATTGGCGAAAGTGTTGTTGGATAATTTCGGCATCCGCAGTGGACAGATGACAACCATTCACTCCTATACCAACGATCAGAACATTCTTGACCTCCCACATAGAGATTTACGTCGGGCGCGCGCCGCTGGGCTTTCGATGATTCCGACGACCACGGGGGCGGCTGTTGCTGTTTCACTCGTGCTTCCCGAGCTGAAAGGAAAGATGGACGGCATCGCGATTCGTGTTCCGACGCCGAATGTCTCCCTCGTCGATCTCACGGTTGATTTGGAAAAGGAAGCGAGTGTACAAGAGATCAATGCCGCCATGAAAGTAGCGGCGGAGACGAATCTGAAGGGCATTTTGAGCTATTCAGAGCTTCCGCTGGTATCCATTGATTTCAACGGGAATCCCTACTCATCGATCTTTGATGCCCCGTTTACGAAGGTGCTCGATGGCGGATTGGTCAAAGTCCTTTCCTGGTATGATAATGAATGGGGATATTCAAATCGTCTCGCTGAATTGGCCGCGCGCGTGTTATAGCAGAACGGATCGCGCTATGAAAACTAAGTCTTTCCACTCCAAGGAGGTTTCAAAATGGCGATTGCGAAAGCCCAACCGACTTTGCCTGATGAGGAAGCGATCCAACAAAAATTGGAGAAACTGGCAGAGCAGATTCTCGCGCTGACGCCCGGAGAGCTAGAGACGCTTGAGATTATGCTCGACCCAGAATTGATGGAAGAGATTCTGAGGCGTAGCCGGGAAGCTCATGAGCATCCAGAAAGGTTGCTCACTCACGAAGGGGTTTTTGGGAGGTCTATCGAAGATGTTCAGCGTGAGATACACGAACGCAGCCATGCGGGATGTTCGTAAGCTGGCTTATGCAGTTCGAGTGAAAATTGAAGAGGCCATCGCTGGAATTCTGGAAAATCCGTATGCCGGCAAAAAACTGCACGGCTCATTGAGCCATTGGCGCTCAACGCAAGTGACGCATCGGGCAACCGCCTATCGAATTGCTTATGAAATCATTGAGGACATTGTTGTGGTTGAAATCGTGATAATCGGCAAACGGGAGGGCTTTTATCAACGCCTCGAACGGAGACTCAGAGGAAGGAACTAATCAGAACCTTTCCGTTGGAGTGCATAAAAGGACAATTTTGGAAAATGAGAACATCCATCATTGCGGGTAATTGGAAACTCAACCAAACCATCGGTGAAGCCGTAGCGCTCGTTGCTGCGCTACGGGAGCGACTCGCTGATGTCACCGATGTTGAAATTGTTGTTGCCCCGGCTTTTACGGCGCTTTCCGCCGTTGCGAAGACGCTGGAAGGCAGCAATATCCACCTTTCGGCACAAGATATGTACTGGGAGGCGAGTGGCGCGTTCACTGGTGAGGTTTCGCCGACGATGCTCACGGATGCGGGTTGTGATTATGTCATCATTGGCCACTCGGAACGACGCCAATATTTCGGTGAAACGAATGAAAGCGTCAATCAGAAGGCTAAGGCGGCACACGCCCACGGCTTAAAACCGATCCTCTGCGTCGGTGAAAGCCTCGAAGCACGGGAGGCTGGAAAAACGGAGTCTGTTGTCGAAGACCATCTGCTCCATGGGATTGCTGGGTTATCCGCGGATCACATCCTGTCGACCGTGATTGCTTATGAACCGGTGTGGGCAATCGGCACCGGCAAAACCGCAACCCCAGCGCAAGCGCAGGAGGTCCACGCTTTCATCAGAGCTCTATTATCCCAAACATATTCGGCTGATGTGGCATCGCAAGTGCGCATTCAGTATGGGGGGAGCGTCAAGCCGAGCAACGCTGCTGAGTTGATGGCGCAACCTGATGTGGATGGAGCGTTAGTTGGGGGAGCTAGCTTGGAGGCTGAATCATTTGCACAAATTGTGAAAGCTTCCAGCAAATAATATTTTTGGAGTGCAGAAGTTCTACTTCTGCCAGTAAAGTGAGGAGAAACTATCATGGGAATCATTGTTGGCACTGTGGCTTTCCTTTTCGTGATTACAAGCATTTTATTGTCGCTCATTATTTTATTACAAGATAGCAAAGGTGAAGGGCTTGCGTCGAGTGCATTCGGCGGAGAGGGGATGCAAGCAATGTTGGGGGGTAGAGGTGCCGCGACTTTCCTCTCCAAACTCACCGCGTGGCTCGCTATCGGATTTATGGTAATGGCGCTCTTCTTGATGCGTTTTTACGGCGATGCGACAAGCGGCCAATTAAAGCCGCTCAAAGAGGCAGCTCAATCGGAAACAGTGGCCCCCGGCAGTAAGAACGAAACCAATCAAGAAGGAAGTAGCACGGCTGATACGAAAGCCGATAACGCAGAAGGCACAGGAAAGTAAAAACGACAATCGTGAGGCGTGAGGCGTGTGTTATAATAACCCAAGTTGCCACTGATTCCGATTTTGTTTTGCCAATCTGGAAGGAGAGGAAGAAAAGGAAGGGAAGGAAAACCGGCGTGAGTGTCGCCTGCTTCCCTTCCATCCTTCCATTCCGTCCAAGATGATACTAAGCGTTCCATCACGATAGGTAGCAATTTGGGTTATAATACCTAACGACTAAACTATTTTAGGGTAAGGAATGCAAGGAAAGGAAGGATGGGTAAAATGAATTCCTCCCCTTCCTTCCATTTTTTTTATCAGCCACTCGAAATCGGTTAATAGGACCTTATGCTCGTTTCGCCGGAAGCTCCTAAATCCTGAATCTTTGAGGGATTGGGAACCGCATCCACGAAAAGAGAGGCTTTGGTGAAAAAACTAGGCCCTCATACCTAACCCCTTGTCGATGCCTCCCCAAAGCTATGAACCCGCCGATGTCCAATCAAGCGCTCCCGCAACAAACCTGGGTGGTTCATCCGTTGCGCGATAATTGGAAGCGGTCAGTTCTCCTTGTGCTTTTTCTCACCCTCTTTTTCTTCGGCATTTATTGGAGTTTTCAGTCCGTTTTTGTGACCCTCCTTTCGGCGCTCTTTTTAATCGGATCACTGCACCGATATTTCCTCCCCTTCCGCTACGAGTG
Source organism: uncultured bacterium (assembly GCA_964577695.1). Lineage (GTDB taxonomy): Bacteria > Poribacteria > WGA-4E > WGA-4E > PCPOR2b > CAZOAL01. The sequence continues at coordinate 43,614 of CAZOAL010000022.1, forward strand.
CTATGAAGATCGGCTGGTTGTCACTTCGCTATTTTACCGTACCACCAAACCTTGGTCTGACTTCCACAGCTTTTATGTGGAGCGCAACGGGGTGCTACTGAGCCCATTCGCCAAACCTTCTCGGCTTGAAAATTTTCGGGGCGTCTATGTTCGTTTTGGAGGCAACCGTGGGGAAGTGATTGATTTCGTCAAACGCAAAGTCGGGGCAAAGCGTTAGACCGTTTCTGAATGAAAGTACAGGTTATTTAGAGATTCAGGATTCAGGATTCAAGATTCTTTTTGCATCCTGCATCTTGAATCTGGTTAGGACTTACGCAGTTGGTCATAGACTGATTGACGATTCTTCTGCATCTTGCATCTTGAATTAGATTCAGGATACAGGATTCAAGATGCCCATTTCCCGTTGTCACTGCGTAAATCCTACTGATATCAGCCTTTAATCATTGGAGACAAACATGAATGGGACAATCATCAGTTCACAAACCTTGAGAGACACAGTCGTTGAAGCGGTTCAATCCCAAGCCGTCACAGATATTCATACCCATCTGTTTAGCCCCGCTTTTGGAGACCTCCTGCTGTGGGGTATTGATGAGTTGCTCACCTACCATTACCTCATTGCCGAGACATTCAGAAAAGCGCCGGTCTCTTATGAGAAATTTTGGTCAATGGGCAAAACGGAGCAGGCAGACCTGATCTGGCGCACGTTGTTCATTGAGAATTCACCAATCAGCGAGGCATGCCGCGGGGTTGTGACGACGTTGAACGAACTAGGGTTAGATGTGAAATCTCGCAATCTTCAGCGCTATCGGGACTACTTCGCCAGCATGAAGGTTGAAGACTACATCGATCGGGTCTTTGAGCTCGCGAAGGTCAAGGAAGTCGTTATGACCAACGATCCCTTCGATCCGGCCGAGCGGCCGGTCTGGCTTTCAAACATGGCGGGCGATCGGCGGTTCCACGCGGCGTTGCGGCTGGATGTCCTTCTGAATACATATCAGGAAACTGGGTGTCAACAGTTATCCACGTTTGGCTATAGCGTTGACCCTTCGCTTTCCGAAACGGCGTTGCGCGAGATTCGTCGATTCCTCGAAGACTGGATTGGGCGGATGCAGCCCAAATACATGGCGGTTTCCCTGCCGCCCGACTTCCAATACCCAGAAGATTCTGCGCGCAGCAAAATCATTCAGGCGTGCATCCTCCCCGTTTCTCGGGAATTTAACACCCCCTTCGCGCTGATGATCGGCGTCAAACGGGCAGTCAACCCCCAATTACGGTTAGCCGGAGATGGAATGGGTAAGGCGGATTTGACCAGCTTGGAGAATCTGCTGCGCGACAATCAAGACAACAAATTTCTGGTCACGCTCCTTTCACGCGAGAATCAGCACGAACTCTGTGTGCTCGGGCGTAAATTCAGGAACTTGATGGTCTTCGGTTGCTGGTGGTTCATGAACAACCCGAGCATTATTGAGGAGATTACCCGTGAACGGATTGAGTTGCTGGGGCTGAGTGTGATTCCGCAACATTCGGATGCGCGTATCCTCGATCAGTTGGTTTACAAATGGAAACACTCGCGGCAGATAATTGCGCACGTTTTGGTGGAGAAGTATCAAGACCTCCTGAATTCCGGCTGGGCGCTGACGAAAGCAGAAATCCAGCGCGATGTTGAGGCGTTATTCAGTGGGAATTTCCATCAATTCGTTGGCGGGTAAGCATGACCCGGTGAAGGATTTCTCTTATCATTCTGTAGATTCAGAGGGCCAGAAAACAAGAAAACAAAAAAATTAAGTGAGGCTTGGTCATAATTATCCGGCGAGCCAATTGTAGTCTAGCCCCTTGTGGGCGTTGCCGGCCCGATAACGCCCACAAGGGGCTAGGCTACAGGCGTACTCGTTCCGAATGATGACCAACCCTCAATTAAGTACCTGAAGTTGATTATACCCAGAAAGCGAGGAATCGTCCAATGATTCAAGTTCCTAAGCCTTTTCAGCAAGATCTTGATTTAGCCGTTAAGATTCTCAAGGAAGCCGGTTGCACGGAAATTTTTATCTTCAATTCGCTGGCAACCGGAAAAGCAAGAGAAGATTCAGATATTGATTTAGCAATCAGGGGATGTCCGCCCAGTATCTTCTTTGAGACCTGGGGTAGGCTACTTCGCGAGGTAAAACATACCGTAAATCTTGTGGATTTGGATTCCAAAGATCCTTATGGGAAATACCTTGAAAAGAGAGGAGAACTGAAGCGTGTCGCTTGAGCTAATGGGCTCTCAGATCCGGTTTGAGGTGGAATCGATTGACAGGCTGCTTTTAAATTCATACGCAGACCTTTTAGGGCTGGTTCAAAGAAAAGAGCCAAATTTGACCGAGATGGCAGCATTGGCAAGCGTCCTCCATTCCTTTTACAACGGGGTCGAAACTATCTTCCTATATGTTGCAAAGGAACTTGATAAGCAAGAACCCGCTGGAGCCGGTTGGCATAAAGAACTACTAGGGCGTGTTGACGAACTCGGGCAAATGCGCTCGTAGCCCAAGTTTCTAACTTGGCACCTCGTCCCCAACCAAGATAGAATCTTGGGCTACAGTTAGATTGCGAAACAGTTCGTCAACACGCCCTAGAGAAGATGACAATAGAAACAGGAGATAGAAAATCTGTCATCACCGTCGAAACTGCAAAGCGACTCAATGGCTATTTAAGTTTTCGACACTTTTTTCGGCACTCATATTGCGACCTGCTGGAGTGGGACAAGTTAGGAAGATTGGTATCCCTTGTTGTCGATGTATGGAATCAACTCAAGGCGGAAGTTAATATTTTTCTGGCTTCCGTAGGACTAAACCCTTAGAATTTTCATCCCCCCTGTACCACCCACCGATTGGTTAAACTTCATCCTCCACCGCCCCTAACGCTTTGAGTGTGGCTTTCTGAGCCTCCGTTAAGCCCGTAACCCCCGTGATGTTCATGCGCTCGTAGGGTCTGGGGCTTCTCAGAGTTTTCAGGCATTCACCTGTCTGCACGTCCCAAAGCTTGATCGTTTCATCTTCACTGCCACTGGCAAGAGTGCAACCGTCGGGACTGAAGGTGACTGACCTAACCCGGTCATTGTGCTCTTCAAAAGTTCTGAGACATTCCCTCGTGCGAACATCCCATAACCATATCTGGTTGCCACTACCACTGGCAAGGGTACACCCATCAGGGCTGAAGATGACTGACTTGACCCAGTCTTTGTGCCCTTTCAAAGTGTTGAGGCATACCCTTTCCTTGACATCCCACAATCGCACAGTCTTGTCATGACTGCCACTGGCTAGGGTATCACCATCAGGTCCCCGTCTCGGTGGAAAGGATGGTAATCTCCGTAATCTTTATCACATCGACGGGAATCTCGCCCTTCTCGGCGACCTGCGTCTCACTGGGCAGCGCAGACCCAATCAACCTGCCAATCGGCAGCACCGGCACAAGGGAGGAAGTCAAAAGCAACAGGGTCATTACAATCCCTGCAATTCCTGACACCCCCCACGGGAATCCATTTCGAGTCAAAGTTGGGCTGGAGCTTCGCTCGCTTGACCATCTCCACAACGCGGAACGTGAAACTCGGCTGTAACTTCATTTCGTTAAATGTTGTACTTATCATGGTAATCATCTCCTCTTTCAGTAAGGCTCTGGCGCGGCTCAACCGCTTATCTATGGTGTTTGGAGACGTTCCCAGAAACTGGGCAATCTCCCGGCTCGTCATACCTCCCAGATAGTAGAGCGTGAGGACCTGTCGGTACATCTCCGGCAGTGCGGCTAATGCGTCGTGAAGGGCTTCGTGCTGCAATCGCTCCCGGTAAACTTCCATCGACGAGGCCTCGGTGCTCTGCGCCTCAAGGTCTTCGACATAATATGCCGGACGCAGTTGCCGCTTTCGGTCGCGGTGGAAGTTCTTGCGCAGGTTCGAGGCAATCGAATAGAGCCATGCAAAGAAATTATCCCACCGTCGCAACGTCCCCAATCGCTCGAATGCGTTGAGAAAAGCTTCTTGCGTGAGATCTTCGGCGTCTTGGAAGTTCCCGACTTTCCCGTAGATGAGTGCGAAGATGCCCGACTTGTACTTATCGACCAGCAAACCAAAGGCTTCCGGTTCTCCGTTGAGACATTGGTTGACAATGTATCCGTCTCCGGTATGCACGGTGTCTCTCCTATCTGGTAACTTGAAACCTTACGAAGGTTCCAAACCTTCGCAAGGTTCTGTTTCATGATATATAGAAACCAAAACTGACCCCAATCTGACAGGGGTTAGAATTTTTTTTGGAGCGCATCGAAAAGAGGAGATGATGGAGGTGAATCGCACCTCTTGTTCTTCTGAGTCGCGCCGCCGGAAAGACGATTGAGGGGTACTTGTGGTTTATGGGTTGAAAATTATCCTCTTGACTTATGACCCAGATTTCAGTACACTTACCTAATTGATGGTTCACACTTGAGCTAACACCACTTTGCCTTCCAAAAAGTAAGATAGTAATCAAACTTCCGAAGTCTCAAAGACTTCGGAAGTTTATCAGCTAACATGTTTCATAATGACGATTTTTTCCGAAAAAACTGGGTCTCGAGCCCACTACCATTTCAGGACGACAATGCAAAACGATCTCTCCCAACTCATCACCGAACAACGAAATCCCAACTCAATGGATATCGATCTCAAATCGACGGAAGAAACCATTGGTATCTTCCACGAAGAGAATCGAAAAACACTTGCTGCGGTTGAGGCCGAATCCGAGTCGATTGCACAGGCGGTAAATCTCATTACAGCGGTGTTTCGACAGGGGGGGCGGCTTTTTTACATCGGCGCGGGGACGAGCGGCAGACTCGGCGTGCTCGACGCTTCCGAATGCCCACCGACGTTCAGCACCGACCCCAACATGGTCAAAGGTATTATCGCTGGAGGGGAGCGGGCGTTGTGGCGGTCTATTGAATCGGCAGAAGACTTGCCGGAAGCGGGGGCGCGAGCCATCCATGAACATGGGATAACGAATCGGGATGTGCTGGTCGGAATCTCTAGCAGCGGACGCACGCCTTATGTATTGGGTGCATTGGCAGAGGCGCATCGCGTCGGCGCAAAGACGATCTTCCTCTGTTGTGCGCCACCGGCTGACAATTTGAAAGCGCTTGTGGATGTCTTTATCGTGCCGATCGTCGGCCCCGAGATTATCGCAGGCTCCACTCGCCTGAAAGCGGGAACGGCGACTAAACTCGTGCTGAACATGCTCACCACGCTCCCCATGATTAAAATCGGGAAGGTTTACAACAACTTAATGGTTGGTGTTCAGGCAGTTAGCGCAAAGATAGTCGATCGGGCAACGCGCATCATCATGGAGGTGACACGGACGGATAAGGCGGTGGCACAAGAGGCATTGAAACGCGCCGGCGGCAGCGCGAAGGTCGCGATCGTGATGCTGATGAAAGGGATGGAGCGGGCAGAAGCCGTTGCCTTATTGGAGAAAAACGACGGCTTTTTGCGGCGTGTGTTGGAGAGGACACTAAATCAATAGAAAGGATGCAAACATGGGAAAATCTTTACATGCCAGAGACATCAAGCTAATTTCGATCGGAAATTCAAAAGGGATTCGTCTACCAAAGGCAATTTTGCAAAAATACGGGTTTGCAGACTCATTAGTGTTGGAAGAAAGGGAACAGGGGATTTTACTCCGCAAGAAAGAGACCAACAAACTCTCATGGAAAGAAACCTATCAAGCAATAGCCAAAGAAAAGGAGGATTGGGGGGATTTTGATGCAATCCTCTTAGACGGATTGGAATACGATGAACTTGATTCCGAAAAGATATGAAATTTATTTTGCTAATCTGAATCCGGCTGTTGGCAGTGAAATCAGCAAAATTCGTCCTGTCGTCATTGTCAGCCAAGATGAAATGAATCAACACCTGGATACGGTTGTTGTCTGTCCTTTGACTTCAAAATTACATCCCCAATGGCGTAGTCGGTTACAGATTACTTGTGCTGGCAAGGCGGCGGAAATTGCAGTTGACCAAATCCGAACAATTAGCAAACAGCGACTCAAGCAAAAAATGGATCAATTATCTCTCGAAGCATCTGCACAATTGAGACGACTCATCACAGAAATGTATGGAGAGTAACTTGAAATGGAGAAATGTCGGAAGAAGTTTCATAAAGCAATCTCTCTGAAGCACCTCATTTTTCTCACCCTCTCAACCCTCATCACCGGTTGCAGCATGACCAAACTCACGGTCAATCAGACCGTCAAGGTTTTTGCCGCGGCGTCCCAAACCTTCGATAAGGAAGCAGACCTCGGGTTGGCGGATGCAGGTATCATGGCAAACCTCAAGACGTTTGAAGGGTTATTGGAAATCGCGCCGGATAACGAGGAATTGTTGACCCTCACCGCGCGTTCTTTCGCGCTGTATGCCTTTGGGTTCGTTGAGGATAAAATGGAGGCCGCAGAGGCAGCGGGAGATTTCCGGGCCCAAGCGGATATGCGAGCGCGAGCGATTGACTTTTACGGGCGCAGCAAACGTTACGGGCTAAAGCTCTTGGCAAAAGCGGATAAAGCGTTTCCCAAAGTCCTCAATGGAGATATAGAAACGCTGGAGCGCACGCTCCGGAAGCTAAAGAAAAAGCACCTCCCCGCGCTCTTTTGGACCGCTTATGCGTGGGGCGGCTTGATCCATTTGCAGCAGGATGACCCGATGCAGCTCGTCGACCTCGCCAAAGTGGAGTTGATGATGCGGCGCATTATTGAGCTGGATGAAACCTTTTTCTTCGGTGGGGCGCATCTGTTTTATGGCGTTTACTACGGTAGCCGTTCACCGCAAATTGGCGGGGACCCTGAACTGGCAAAAACCCATCTGCAAAAGGTCGATGAAATGAACGGCGGCAAACTGCTCATCGGCAAGTTTTTTCTCGCCCGTTACTATGCCTATCCCACCCAAAATCGCGCCCTCTATGAAAAGACGTTGCAGGAGGTTATCGATGCACCCATTGATATCTTCCCTGAACAACGGATCGCGAGTGCTGTCGCCAAAGCACGCGCCAAACGTTGGATAACTCGAACCGACGAACTTTTCGGGGAAGAGTTTGAAGGAAACGAAGGGAATGAGGGGAAATGAAAGGAAATGGTGAGTGGAGGGGAAGGAAGTAGAACGGGCGGCTCGCCCGTTCAAAAGGAAGGATGGAAGAAAAGGAAGGATGGAAGGATGGTGGAACGCATCACGTTTCACGTTTCACGTTTCCCGCTTCACGTTTCCCGCCATACGCATCTATGGAGGAATGGAATGATTCGATTTGTTAAATTTTATCTTGCTGTTTTGGGGGTTGCTATCTGTTTTGTAACGTCCGCATTTGGTGAAACCATTAAACTCGCGACGCTGGCACCAAAAACATCGTCGTGGATGAAAATCTTAGATGCGATGGGACGGGAAATTCAGGAGAAGAGTGGGGGGAAACTCAGGATGCAATTTTTTTCCGATGGCGTCCAAGGGGATGAGATCGATGTGATTCGCAAGATGCGTGCGGGACTTCTCCATGCCGGGGCGATGACAAGCGTCGGCCTGGGGGAGATTCAAAAATCGGTGCTGATTTTTCAAACGCCACGTTTATTTCATAACTATGCTGAACTCGACTATGTGCGAGACCGTTTAAAAGACCAACTCGATAAAGCGTTTGAGGAGGCTGGGTACATTCTCCTCGGTTGGGGGGACCTCGGTTATTTCTATTTTTTCAGCAATCAGCCAATCAAGTCGATTGGGGATGTTCGCAATCCAAACGTCAAGATGTGGGTGCGCGTCGATGATCTCGTCGGGATTCATTTCTTCAAGGCCATTGGTGGCGTAGGGGTTCCCTTGTCCGTGCCGCAGGCGCTACCCTCGTTGTATTCTGGGCAAATCAACGCTTTGGTGGCCTCTCCACTCGCGTGCATTGCACTGCAATGGTTCCCCAAGCTCAAGTATATGACGGACATGCCGTTGGCAATCGGCGTGGGAGCAACCGTTATCACGAAGGCGAAATACGATCAGTTGACTTCTCAGGAACAGCAGATACTTCGAGAAACGGCACAGCAATATCATCAAACGCTCGTCCGTCACATTCGGGAGGATAATGATAAATCCGTCGAAGCCCTAAAAAAAGCGGGGATTCAAGTTGTCACCCCCAGCGATGCGGAGCGGGCGGGATGGGATGGGCTCGCTCTCCAGGTGCAGGGCGAATTGGCGGGGAAAGTCTACCCCAAGGAATTGCTGGAACAGGTCAACGCTTTGTTGAAGGCATATCGGGCGAACAATAAGTGAACGGAGCGCATATAAAGCACATCCAAGAAAATAATTCTCCCATAAGCTCCCGTTGGATTGTCAAATCCATCGGATTGGGGCCCCGCTGTGCGGGGTCTCGCTTCGCTAGAGACTTGGATTTGGCAATTCAAGCCGAGCAGACATATTACTTTCTGAAACGCAATTTGGTATAAGACCTAACACCTGACACCTAAAAAGGAGACAATTTTTATGAAAAGGTTAATTTTTCCCCACCTATCTGCCATCACGATGGTGCTGGCGATTGCTATCTCCCTAATGTTGATTCCCACCCTTGCGCAAGCGAGAGAACCCGGTAAATATGACAAAGGCGCTATCTTTTCCTTTCATTTGGACGAAGGCAAAGGGAAAGTCGCCGAGGATGTTTCCGGCAATGGAAATAACGCGACCCTCGGTGGCGGGAAAGAGCCGAAATGGGTCGATGGTCCCGAACCTCGCTTCGGCACAGCACTTGCCTTCAAAGATGCAAATTTCATCGAAATCCCGGAGTCCCCGAAACTGGATACGGGCGATGACATTACCTTTGAGGCGTGGGTGAATCTGGATGGGCTCAACTCCCTATGGTCAACCCTCTACAGTAAACACGCCCAGGGGGGTAACGCCGGTTTTCACTGGCTCTATATCAACAAAGACACAGGGAAGCTTGCATATCAGTACGCCAATGGCGCGGGCTACATTGCCCCCGCCGCTGATGTCAAATGGGAGTTCGGTAAATGGACCCATGTTGCGATTACACACAAGATCGACGGCAAAAAGGGCGGTAAGATCCAATGGTACATTGATGGCAAACTCATCAATGAAGTCGAGCATAAAGACCAGGCGCTGAGAGTCGTGGGGGGGAAAGCCTCCATTGGCACCTACCAATCGAATCCGGCATTTGATCGGTACGCCCTGGATGGCACGCTGGATGAAGTTCGCCTTTCGCCACGGGTCAAGACCGAACAGGAGATCAACGAGTCCATGCGTGGGCTTGCGGTACAGCCATCCGATAAGCTCACAACGACATGGGGAGGCATCAAAGCGTGGCGTTAAGTCCAGGGGATCGCGGAGAAAATTTCCTCATCTGTCTCACGGCATGTTTCAGACAACAGTTGACACTTCAAGCAAGTAATCCGTAATGCGTAATACGTAAAGGATTTCACTTACGCATTACGCATTACGCATTATCTCAACAGTGTCAACACATTTTTGCGGAAATTTGAAACACGCCCCGCACCCTATAGGGACTTATGAAATGAGCCACCGGACCGAAAGGAAAACCTATGACAACGAATGATACCCTGATTCCAACCAGCACCATTGGAAGCTATTCGCCACCCAGTTGGCTCTGTGTGGCATTGGAAGCGATTGAACGCGGTGAGCTCGGCGAAACGGACATTGAGGAAACGCTTAACGACGCCGTGCGGGTCGCCGTGATAGACCAGGAGCAGGCAGGCATCGACATCGTGACTGACGGAGAGATGAGAAGGCAGGATTTCGTGCTCGGATTCTATGAGTTGCTCACCGGACTCAAACAGATGCCCCCTGCGAGGACGAAAGGCCCCGATGGTCACGACCAACGTGGGAAATGGATGGTCACAGCGCCCATCCGCGCCCCGCATGGACTTGGAATCGTCAAAGAGTTTGAATACCTCAAAACTCAGACGTCGAAGCCGATTAAGGTGACCTGTCCTGGCCCCTTCACGCTCTCAGGGCGTCCACAACCCGGTAGCGTCTACAAAGATCGGCTGGAAGTCGCCTACGCCCTGTCGGATATCATCAATGCGGAGTTGAAACAACTGGTTGCGGCAGGTGCGACCTTTATCCAGCTTGATGAACCCTCTTATGCCGTCTATCCGGAGCGCCCCCAGGAGTTCGCGCGATTGTTTAACATGACCGTCGATGGGGTCAATGCCAAGATAGGGCTGCACATCTGCTTTGGAAACTATCGCGGCAGAGCAGTTGGCAAGCGGTGTTATCGCCCCCTGTTCCCTCACATCCTGGAGGCGAATTTCGATCAGCTTGCCCTCGAATTTGCCAATCGTGAAATGGCGGAGATCGACCTGTGGCGTGAGTTTCCGACCAACAAGGAACTTGCTGCGGGGCTCATTGATGTCAAAAACTACTATATTGAAACGCCAGCGGATGTGGCGGAACGCCTGCGTATCGCGCTCAAGTATGTCAAACCGGAAAAACTGTCCATTACGCCTGACTGCGGCTTCAGTCAGACCGCACGCTGGGCAGCGTTCGCAAAACTCAAGTCGATGGTCGCGGGCACGGAGATTATCCGCCGGGAACTGGCTGGAACATAGAAATGTGCAAATGTGCAAATGAGCAAATCTGCAACCGTATTGTCTATTAAATTTTACGGAGGAGAAATATGTCAAACCAAACCACAAACAAAAAAATCCCAACCCCCGAAGAGGTCCAAAAAGAATTTGAAAGCTTTGTAAAACAGAAATATGGCGGGACGGTCCGCTTTATTATCCCCCATGCGCAACCGACCACGAGCCCAGCGACTGATGACGCCAACGAGTCTTCATCGAAGAGATCGTTCGACCTGCAATTTGAGCTCAAACCGAAAGATATTAAGCAATATCTCGATCGCTATGTCATCAAACAGGATGAGGCGAAGAAAGCGCTGGCAATCGCTGTGTGCGACCACTACAACCATGTGCGAGAATGCCATGAGAACCCGAAAATCGCTGACACGGATTACTCCAAACAGAATGTCGTCATGCTCGGACCCACGGGCGTTGGCAAAACTTACCTGATTCGCCATATTGCCAAGCTCATCGGCGTTCCATTCGTGAAGGCGGACGCCACCCGATTTAGTGAAACCGGCTATGTGGGTGCCAATGTCGATGATCTGATTCGTGACCTTGTGACGCAGGCGGAGGATAATATTGAGTTTGCCCAATATGGCATCGTTTACCTTGATGAGGCGGACAAGTTAGCGACGCCGCCGAACATCATTGGCCGTGACGTCAGCGGACGCGGGGTGCAGATTGGTCTTCTCAAACTCATGGAGGAAACGGAGGTCGACCTCCGCGCGGGCTACGATGTGGCCTCTCAACTACAAGCCGTCATGGAATTCCAACAGAAGGGCAAAGTCGAGAAGCAGATTATCAATACCCGTCATATCTTGTTCATTGTGAGCGGCGCTTTCAACGGTCTGAGAGAGATTATCAAAAAGCGCCTGAACCAAAAAAGCATCGGTTTTAATGCAACGGTGAAAGGTCAAGGTGAGGAGGAAGATTATTTTCAGCACGTTACGCCACACGATTTCGTTGAGTTCGGCTTTGAACCGGAATTTATCGGACGTTTACCGATTCATGTGGTCTGTCAGGAGCTTTCAGCGGATGACCTCTATCACATTCTAAAACATTCGGAGGGCTCTATCGTCCGCCAGTATGAACGTGCGTTTCGCGCTTATGGGATTGAGGTGGTATTTTCTGATAACGGGCTGCGTCGAATTGCGGAGAAAGCACATGCCCAAAAAACGGGCGCACGCGCGTTAATGACCGTTTGCGAGAAAGCGTTGCGGGAATACAAGTTTGAACTGCCCTCATCCAATCTCCATGAATTTGTGGTGACCGAAGCCGTTGTTGATGAGCCTTTGGGTGAATTGAAGAAACTCATGGAGGACGCAAGCTACAACCGCCAGATCGTCATGCTCGAACGCATTCGCCGTTACGAAACGAGTTTTCGCCATGAGCACCAGATGCACATTCGGTTTGATGACGAGGCGGCGAATCTCATCTGCCAAAAGGCGATTGAGGGTGGAAAAACGTCACAAGACATCTGTGAGGAACTGCTTCAAAGCTACAAACATGGTCTGAATCTCGTGAAAAAGAATACAGGTCAATCCGAGTTTATTCTAACGAAAGAGGTTGTGGAGAATCCTGACGTTGTGCTTGAGCGTTGGATTCGCGAGTCTTATATGACAAAATCGAAGGAGGCTGGAAAAGAATCGGTGGGTTAGCTTGGAGGCGTGAAACGTGAAAGGTGAATTCAGGTTTGTGGTTTCCCATGGCATGTTTCAGAAAACTGTTGACACGTTGCCGTAATGCGTAAAACGTAATGCGTAAAGGATAATCTTTTAATTACGCATTACGTTTTACGCATTATCTCAACCGTGTCAACACATTTTTGCGGAAATTTGAAACATGCCTATCATCTGTACAGATGTTGACTGCGTTGATGCTGCATTCTGGAATCGACGATTGAGGTGGGACATACAGGATTGCTTGTCGCGAGCTCATGACGCAAGCACTCGCGACAATAGTAGATCGGGAGCATTTTGCGGTAAATAAAGCCTCTCGCTTGGCTGCCACACTGTTGACAGTGTTGGTCTTTGATTGCGCGAATTGCATCGGTTGTGTTCAACGGAAATGAAGTTGCCATCTGGATTTCCCTCCTAAAAAAATTACAATTCAATGGTTCAGGTTTTCTTAATGACGAAGATTATACCATACAAGTGTTAAGTAGTCAAGTTAGAAATTTGTAAATGAGCAGAGGCGGCCAAATAAGATGCGCAATGTTCAGGAACTCATTGACAATGATGCGCAACCATACTTCTAAAACGTTACTATCATCGGTCAGCGCCACAATCTGGCAGTTGACCCTTTCAATAGCGATGATGCTCGTCGGGTGTCGCGATCAGACGGCGCTTGTCAAAATCGGCGTTAGCGTCCCTGAGACAACATCCCCTGTCTACACCCTCATGAAACAGGCGATGGTTGAACATGAAAAAGAGTACGGAGTTAAGATTCTGTGGAATGGAGTCCGTGACAAAAAAGTACAGCCGGAGGTGGTTGCGCTGGAAAGGCTTCAAATTCAGGAAATGTTTGAGGCGGGCATTCGTGTCTTGATCTTGAACCCCGTTGACGGGAACGCCGCTTATCCCATTCTGAGAGAAGCCCTTCGCTGGAATGTTCCGATCATCTCGCTGGATCGGCTGTTGGTGAGTATGCAGGTGCGGGGGCATATTGCTGTCAATGAAGTCGGATTGGGAGAAGAGGCAGCGAGATATGCGGTAGAACGGGTCGGGTACAAAGGAAACGTTTTAATCCTGGAGGGGCCTTTTGGTGTCGAATCTCTGCGAAACGTTGCGATAGGGATTTATCGGATTTTAGACCAGTACCCCGACGCGATTCGTGTTTTCTCACTCACCTCAACATTGAGCGCAGATGCAGCACTCGACCTCACCAATCGGATGCTGAAAAACTACGCGGGGAATATTCAGGCGATCATCGCGGTGGATAGTACACTTTCGGTGGGCGCGGTGCGGGGCGTTGCGTTATATGGACTCACAGATCAGATCATCACAGTCGGGGTGGGCGCTGGAGAGGAAGCGTGCCGTCAGATTATGTTGAAACAACATGACGCAGAGGTCGACCTGATGCCTTATGAACGCGGGCTAGAGGCATTAACAGCCGCTATGGACGCCCTGAAAGGTCTACCTTTTTCTGAAGATGTCGAAACCCCCAACGGCGAAGTTCCGACCAAAACGAAGTTTGGCCCCGTCCGCCTCATCACCTACGCCAATCACCGCGTGCTTGAGCGGATGTGGCCAAAGTTGTTCATCCCCCAATAATTCATGTTTGTTATCGTCTCATCAAAATCAGAAAGGAAAGTTTCACAATGCGACAACTTTTATGTTTACTACTCATCGGGCTACTCGCCTGTACTTCCATTGCCGCGAACGAGGAAACCAAGAAAGACCCACTTAAAATTGGCGACAATGCACCGGACTTTACACTGCTGGATGCGAATAATCAACCGCACTCCTCGAATCAATTGCGGGGCAAAGTTATTCTTCTCATTCTGGGGAATCGAAAGATTCGGAAGGAAGATGATAAATGGGCCCGCGCGTTTCAGAAAGATTATAAGGATAACGATCGAGTCATCGCGTATATCATTGCGGATATGCGAAGCGTTCCCGGATTTATACCCGAGGGATTCATTAAGAATCAACTGAAGAAAAATAAACCTCCAGTGACCCTGTTACTCGATTGGATCGGCAAGGTTCATGAGACTTACCACACGCAAAAAGAAAAACCGAACCTCTATCTGATTGATTCGGAAGGTCAGATTGCGTTTTACCTCAAATCGAATTTTAATGAAGAGACTTATCAGCAATTGAAAACGGTGATTGAGAGTAAGCGAGCCCTGGTCCGTGAGAACACAAAAGGATCCAATTAGGGCGTGAGAAGAATAATGCGTAATGCGTAATGCGTAATTAAGAGAAGAGAAGAGAGAGCACCACTTTCCACCGCCTCTTCTTACGCATTACGCATTACGCATTACTCCCCGTCTTCCTGGGTGGGAACAAAATTCTAGCCAGCCGAAGGAATCCCAATCGGGTTCTTCTGAATTATCAAGTCCTCCCCTCCATAACGGCGTGAAAACCATGATGCGAAAATTCGTGGGGAATTATGAGATGAATCTTGAGGTGTCAGGCGCGGGGCATCTCGTGAAGGTATTCTTTTCCGCTAACGAGGATTTGTCCAAACGCGCCTATCTGGAGATCACTTCAAACGGGTTCAATGTAGTGAGAGAAATCGCTGATAGGAGGTGGGTGTGTAAAGAATACCCCGGGGTGGGCACCCCCCCCTGGAAGATAAAAGTCCTCAAAAAAGGAAATTTCTTTCGTTTTTGGGTAAACCAAGTAACCGGGTGGATGCATTCACCCCTTGGCGCATGGACGCACCCCACAGATAATTTTGAGTCCTGGGAGGCTTACGCCGGTGTGGAGGTGCCCGAAGGCGGGGAAGTCACGTCATTTACAGTGACAACCCTTCCCTGGCTTTCGCAAATAACGAAGCCTGTTATTCCAGCAGGGCCCGAGGGCAGTTTTTTTGAGCAGCAGGCAATTCCCGGCGGGTTGATTCGGTACCAGGGGACGTATTATATGTATTTCATGGCTGGCATGAGAGGGGATGAGGAGGGGGCTTCACGTCGGGCGATTGGGGTTGCCAGCAGCCCAGATCTGATCGCCTGGACGGTTCACCCCGAACCGGTGATAACTTATGGGGATTCGGGTTCGTGGGAACCGACCGGGATTTACCCTTCCGGTGCTGTTGTCACACCGGAAGGTCAGGTCGCCGTCATGTATGCCGCTCAGAAGTTTCCCAATTGGAATGGATTCGGATTGGCGATAGCGGAGCACCCGTTAGGTCCCTTTCAAAAATATCCGGGGAACCCCGTTTATCAACACAACGGTCCCGCCCACGAATTCGATTTGGTGCACGTGGATAGCCCTGATTATCGTTATCTCCTTTTTTATGCTGGTTTTACTACAAATCCGCCGGGGGGACCGGCAGGGGACCGCGGCTATTTGCTTTACAGTGATGACCTTTTGAATTGGAAAGCGGATGAACGGAATCCCGTCTTTGGACCGGAAACACGGGACAACTGGGACGCAATTCATGTTCGCCCCCGAGGGCTAAACAGAGTTGGAGATATGTGGTATTTATGGTATGAGGGCGCGAATCATTGGATTCCCAAGACGAAAACGTTTGATGGGCAGGTACATCACGGGTGGTGGGATACTGTCGGACTGGCGCGTTCCACAGATCTCATTCACTGGGAATACTATCCACGAAATCCAGCCCTCCCCGGGCTCGGAATGGGCGCGGAACAGTTTGATAATACATGGGTCGGCTGGCCAAGAATGTTTATCAAAGATGGCATTGGATATGTGTTCTATACCGGTGGTGGGGCTCAACCGTCTGTCGGATTACGAACGATCGAAATCGATCGACTCACCCAGTGGGAAGGCGAAGGTGGTGAAACGATTGATATGCTTATTGGGGGTGAACCTTGAAAAGGTTTGGAACCTTTTCAAGGTTAGTGACCGTCTAAACCCGAGTCGAATCTAAGAAGCGAAAACGTCGGCGGAAATAACGACCCCACCGTTTGCGAAACCTTCCGAAGGTTTGAAACTTTCGGAAGGATCTGGGATTTGGGAGTGGGGTCAAGGGTAAACTACGCGAAAGATCTCAACTGTCGAGTTATTTATGCCCGATTTTCACGCCTGACACATCACGCCTCGCAAATTTGTCAACTTAAAGACACCCGATCATCTACAGGCATGGTGCGCACGAACGAACGAAATTGTCGTGATTTCCCCCCAAAACCGGTTTGGAGTTCCTGATTGAAGAAGAATTCTGACCTGCCCAAAGCTGGCAAAAGCTGATCGAACCAGGTGGCATGTTCGTTGAACTCGGCGAAGAAGGGCCGACCCACCCGCTCCGGACTGTGTGCTTGGAGAAAATCAAGAACGAACACTTTCTCATTTTCGATCTCCCGAATGCCCAGCACTCTGACCTTACCGG
Organism: uncultured bacterium; assembly: GCA_964577695.1. Taxonomy (GTDB): domain Bacteria; phylum Poribacteria; class WGA-4E; order WGA-4E; family PCPOR2b; genus CAZOAL01. Next base: position 60,237 of record CAZOAL010000022.1, read on the forward strand.
GCGTCGCGGACATTGAAGGGCCGCGCACCGTCCGAGCGAGCCCCGATACGCGACGAAACGCATCATAAAAAATGTTGTGCACTCGTCTGAGGGGAATTTCCCAATAATGCAGATGATAGCACAGGGCGAATTGCGGATGCACGCTACCCATTTAAAGTCAACCACCGCCCGAAATCTGCGCCCATGTCGTTGGCACCGCGAGTCAAAAAACGCTGGTTGTTCCCATGGGCATCCATAACCCACACTTCACACGGGCACCCCGTGCCGACTCGACTAAAAACGATCCGGCGACCATCGGGAGACCATTGGGGGCGAAAATCCCACAGCGGCGGGTCGTTCTGTGTCAGTTGTTTGAGCTCGTCCGTAAAAGGATTTAACAAACAGAGCTCTGTCCCACCACGGGCTTCCTCTAGGATATAATCGCGATTGAAGTGATCGGTATCGGGACGTTGAGGCTGAAACTTCCAGGCAGTTCGTGATGCGGGGAGTGCCCGGGTATAGGTCAGCACAGACCCATCTGGGGACCACTGGGTCATGTTTGAACCGCCTCCGCGTGTTTCTGGGGACCCGTAAGAGGTGCCGAACCAGTGTCTTTGTCCTTGGGTGACTACGCGATGTTCAGAGCCATCGGGGCGACCTATGCACAGGTCTGCCCAATCGTGCCCCGGGTCGGTTGGGGTATAGCAATCCTGATATGCCAGCCACTGCCCATTTGGAGACCACACCGGTCCAAAGTAGAGGTGATGCGTCTGAGCCGTGACAGTGACTCGATTTGCTCCATCAAGGTCTACAGTCCAGATGTTGTACGGCGTGATATGAAAGGCAAGCCTCGTAGCATCAGGGCTCAACGTCACACCGTAGGCGAACCCATCACCGCGATGGGTCACCGCTCGCGGGTCTGTGCCATCCAGGTTCATGGTGAAAACACGCTGCTCACCATCAATGATCGGGGTGACGACGATTCGTTCCTCACCGGGGAGGATGACGGGACAAACCATAAAGGGGGCGAGGCGATTCGTGGTGGCAACTTCGGTCAGCACTCCGTTAGCAAGGTCATAGCTCCAGATGTGACTCTGCACATTCCCTAACCAGGTCCTGCCATCCTCGTAACTGTGGAGGAGGATGCGACGTCCATCCTGAAATTGCGGACCAAACTGCCAGATGGCCTGATTCGGCACATCAAAATCGAGATAGCGTTCGCCGGTGCCATCGGGGTTGATTATGCCAATTCGCCCGCGGGACGCGAACGTGATCACCTGTGTAATTGAATTTGTATTGGCCCACATGATAGGTGATTACTCCTTTCAGTAATTTGACTTTGTTAAATTCAACCTGAGATTCAGTCGTAGAACATGCGGCTCGCTTGTTCCACATCTCTTGAACCAGCCAGCGGCAGGGCTTCATCTTCCATTCTTCCATCCTTCCATTCCTTCGTCCCGATCTTCGATCGGGAGACAAGCTCTTCCATGTAAACTCATTTTTTCAGGAGATTTGAAACATGCTCAGATTCATCTGCCCGCTTTCACGTTTTCGCTTGTGAAAGTAGATAGGGCACAGTTTTCTGTTTTTCAAATTCATCCAATACTATTTTATGTGTTTGTCCCTTTTCCTTCCGTGCCATATTCCCAGGCTTTGCCTCAAGAATAAAAGGTTTTGTTCCAATATATCTGAGAAGTTGTCATTCCTTCGCTTCGCTCAAGGACAGGTTCTGAGGCGAAGCCGAAGAATCTCCGCCTGAGATGCTTCACTAAGCCTGCCACTTCACTCCGTTCAGTGCAAGCTCTGAGCGTAGCCGAAGGGTTCAGCATGACATGCACTTGTCAAAACTTATTTTACAGTGTAGTAGTTGATAGAACTGAACATTCAGGCTTGGCAGACTTCCGAAGTCTCCAAGACTTCGGAAGTCTAGTTCGCCACTTTTCCCAAGTACTGATTATATATGAGGCCCGCGTTCTCGGATGATTTTGATCGCCAGCTCCGGGTCGATCTGTACAATCATCTCGGGCTCAATCCGACAGTGACCTGGCAGGTCAAAGCCAGCGACGGCGCTCCGGGTATGCCAGCCGGAAAGTGATTTGTCCATGCCGTCTTCAGCCCATTCAGAGAGCGGTCCACCGAACACATCATGAAAGACTTTTGTATAGCCATCCACGACCCTGGGTGACTTGGAAAAAGAGCCCCCTCCGTGTGAATTGACCATACCGATACATTTGACACAATACCAGATGTCGTTCAAGGTGCCAAAGGGAAAAAGTCCCCAGTGCAGGGTGCGGATGTGTTTGATTCCAGCTTCACGCCCCGCCTGATAACCCGCTTCCACATCCTGGTCATCATTGGTAACGGGCCCTGAACCGCCACCGGTGCCGGAAGTAAAAACCAGGCCGGATGGCGTAAAAGTCAGCACGCAGATGCGCCGACCTTGGGGGGGAGAAATCGAATCTTCTCGCTTACCCAGGTCAATACCGAGTCCTTTAAGTCGGTCGTACACATCGAAATCGCGCTTCCAGGAATTGTGTAATTCTATCATTTGCTCCTCCATAAAAAATAAAAATTTTCAAAGGTTCAAAATTTGAAAGGTTGGATCTGAATCTCTATACAAATTTGACTCATGTCAAAAACAAATGCGCCAATTGGAAAATGGCGTGAGTGGTGGGGTAAGGTGGAGTGGTTTCCATGTTTTCAGTTGTTATGATATTCCCCTTGGACACGGCAAGTTTCAAATTCCTGAAAAGATGAGTTTGCACTTGATATGAGAGCAGGAAACCCTTCGTCCCGATCTTCGATCGGGAGGCAGGCTCTGCACGGATGAGAGAAAGGGAGCAGGCAAGGAAGCGAGCAGGCATGTGAGTTGTTTTGAGTTCACTCGCTCCCCCCGTTTCCCATCCTTCCATTCTTCCAATCTTCCAACCCCAATGTGTGTCAAGTTGAGCGAAGCGAAATCCCCGATCAAAGATCGGGGGAGGTTTCTGAAACATGCCCCAAGGCAATCAATTCGGCATTTTCAAATCCGGTTTCGCGTACCGTACAAGTAGATCGCTGTCAATCACTTTAAGCTTGCCGTTATTTTGCTCCGTAAGCGATACCAGCAGATAGGCCCCGGGCGAGTGTCGCAGATCTATTTCAAGCCCGACAACGTAAATGCGGGCGTGATTCACGTTCTTCGCCTGAATGGTTTCGAGGATCTTTTTGGAGTCCGTTTCAATACGGTCTTGTGGATTGGGGGTCGCTACTGGGATGCCATCAGTCACTAATATAATGATCGATGGGTTGGTCTCAAGTGCCTTTTCGATCGCCTCGAGGAGATTTGTTCCGTTATTATTCACGATGCTATCGGGCGTGAATCGCTCCAGATATTTCGACGCTTTTTCGACACTGTCCATCGTCGCCCGCACCATCGTTTTGCTCATCGGTTGCGCATGGGCAGAGAAGGTGATAATGTTGAAATGATCATCATCGCCAAGTGCCAGCAACGAATCTTTAATGGATTTGATCGCTAACTCCAGCTTTTTAAGCCCCGCCGCTTGCATACTTGCGGAGACATCAAGGCAGTAGACGACCTGTTGGGGGCCTTCAAATTCGTTGAGGAATTTGATAATATCCAATTTATCAGCGATTCCAGGATTTCCTCCCCCGCCAAGCAGTCCCTCTTTCGAGTCACCGATAGAGTCAACAAGGGATAACCCCTTGCCGTGTCCGCGCACGCGCACACGGCCGGTCACTTCGCCCTGACCGTCCGTCTGCCCCCGATGGGAAACCAATCGTTCAAGATTTGAGGCTTCCGCATCACGGAGTTCAGCAGCCGTCATCAGTTCAGGAATCTTCTCACTGGGAATGGCTTTGTTCACTTCGACGTTTTCATACACGATCCGATTGCTGAAGCGTTCAACCTCTGTTATCTTATTCGGTGACGACTCGGAAAGCTTATTCTTCGCCTCGCGCGCGAGGCGTTTATCCGGTTGGTAAACCTTCGGTTTCAAAGGTGGCTTGACTTTCGGTTGTCGAAGTTGCGGTTTGGGTACATCTTTGACCCACTCAACTGCTATGTTATCCGTGTCTTTGGCGGCCTCTTGAGAAGGGAGAAAGATGTAGATAGTTGCAATAATGAGATGTAAAATTAAAGACATGAGAATGGCGGAGCTCCGCCGGATTTTGTTGCGTTCTATGCTTTCATGTCGGGTTGCCATTGTGGAACCCTCCTGTCATTAGGTATTAGGTGTTGGGTGTGACATATCACGTTTCACGTTTCACGTTTCACGCATTCCGTTTCACGCATCATATTGTATCCTCTATCTAAACGTTTACAAGAATACCTGAGTTTAGTTGCTTTGTCAAATCTGAATCCGTTCCCATCGATTGCTGCGAAAGCGCAGAAGATAGGTTGTCCCCAGCAGGATAATATAGACCGTTGCTCCGCCCCATGCGCCGGCGACACCATACCCCAACCAGGTTCCTAACCCATAAGCGAGGGGAAGGAATAGCAGCCACGCATACCCGACGCCAACCCACATTGTAAAAAAGGCGTCGCCCGCGCCCTTGAGCGCTCCCGCTGAACAGATTCCAAATCCGTCCGACAGTTGGAAGATGGCTGCGAAAAACAGGATGCGTGTCCCCAACCGGATGACCTCGGAATCGGGGGTGATCAATGAAAACAGCGCAGCAGGCACCGTGAAGAACGTCATTGCAACCACAAAGGTATAAGCGACGCCGATTTTGATTGCGGTGTATCCACTTTTGCGAGCGTAATGCCGTTGGTCAGATCCGATATATTGTCCAACCAGCGTTGTCGCTGCCAGCGAGATACCGTGTAAGGGCATGAATGAGGTAGACATCAGAGTGATTGCCGCGCTGTTTGCTGCAAGTTCGAGATTGCCCATTCGCCCGATGAGGGCAGAAAATACAGAAAAACTCCCCATGTCCAGCAGAAACTGGATACCCAGGGGGATTCCAATTCGTAGAATACGGCGGATTTCGCGCAGATTAAACGAGAAATTGGACCGAGTTTGGAATTGGCGATCGGATTTCCGTGAGAGGAAAACCGCCAGATAGCCAATTGACGCAACAATACCCGAAATCACCGTCGCAATTGCTGCCCCAGCAACTTCAAGACGTGGGAAACCAAAGTGCCCGAAGATGAGGAGATAGTTCAAGATGACGTTAATCAGGTTTGCCACCACTTCGATCCGCATCGGTGTCCTGGTATCACCAATGCCTTGCAGGAAGCCGCTTACCCCAAAGGAGATGAAGAGGGTAATTCCGCCATATAGCCGAATTCGGGTGTAGATGCCACCCAAATGTTGGACTTCTGGGGAGGGTTTCATCAAGGCGAATAACGGCCCCGTGAATTGGCTGATGAGAAGAATCACAAGGTACGCTCCGAGCGCAATATAGAGACCTTGCCATGTCGCAATAGCGATTCCGCGTTTGTCCCCTGCCCCATAGCGTTGGGCGACGAAGGTGTTGATGCTGACCAGCAGTCCGTTAAAAAAGGAAAATAGCGTCCATGTTAAGATTCCAGCCAATCCGACAGCAGCTAACTCCGTAGTGCCGAGCCGTCCAACCATTACCGTATCCACAAACCACGTCACGGTACGCGACGTCATGGTGATAATCGCAGGGTACGCTAACAGCCAGACCTCGCGGTAGCCGCCGGGAACAGCAGGGCGTTTTTTCTGTATCAGGTTTTGCAATCACTTCTCCTCATCATCGGCTTATAGCTTAAATGTTTGTCATTCTGAGCGAAGCGAAGAATCTCAGCAGGAGAGATCTTTCGTCCCGATCTTCGATCGGGGATGACAAGGATTAGGCTTCGTGCATGATAGGTACATAAGAATCATGGTATTCCCTAACCCATTTTACAAACTCTGCCTCATCCATCCAGCCATACTGTCTGCTCTCCGGATTGGGATTTTCATCAGTCCAGTCCAATTTCTCCTGGATTAACCCAAAAAAGTCAGCATCTAACTCGGAGAGCGCCTCGTCTGGAACCTCTTCTACATAAAAATTATAGTAATGAGCACTGAACTCAGAAACAGTCCAGGTTCCATCTAATAGGTCAGTCACCATTTTCAAAAGCGTAGATTTATCATCCATGATTTCACTCCTGACAAATTATTCAATCTTGCGAAAACGCCCCCTTTGGATACCTCTTGTTACATCCCTCTCTCGGCTCAGACCAGCCGATATAACTTTCTCACCGGAGGGAGCAAGTGTTACACGAATAAAACCCGGTTTGCCATCGGGGCGTGGCAAGAATATGTTGATATTGCCCAAGTTAGCTGTGTCAATATACCGACTTTCTGACTTCAAAGCTTGTGAAAGAATATTGTCCGATCTGGTGCTAAATTTTTCAGCAACAGAATCTAACTTTTTTTGAGCTGATTTGACAACCGGAATATCGGCTGATTCCGGTCCTGATTCTAATGTGGCCAAACTGTCTACCTCCGCTGCTTGAGTCCAGCGATTTCTGAGTTTGTTCCGAGTTTTGACCGGCTTGCGCAAGCTGGCAGCTTGCGTTACGAAGAGGTTCACGCAATACGCATCACCCTTCGTCCCGATTCGATCGGGAGGCAAGCTTATCACGCCTCCTCACCCTTTCTCTCAAACCAGCGAATCCACCTCTCGCCTGTGGGCGTCAATTCGTAATAGGTATGATTCCGATGTTTAATCCATTTCCCTTTGACAATATTTTTGCGATATTGGATTATTAATTTTTCAACTCGCTTCAAGCCACCTATTTCCCTTAATTTCCGATGGCGTTGGTGGGCTTCTTCGAGTGGAATGCCGAGCGTCTCTGCAACGACTATCGAATAGTCAATCCCAAGTTCTTGATGGTGCTTGAGGATTAAGTAGTCCGTCTCATCCAGCGCTGAAAACTGCGGGGCGATTTCCTCCGGAGTTGCTTTCGTTTCTTCTGCGTGGATCTCCTGCCACGTCACATTGAGGACTCGTTCACGCCGGAGGTTTTGTACTGACGCACAACCGGATTGGTGAACAGCAATCGTTCCGTCCTCCTTAAAATAGCCGACGATGCAGTCTCCAACCTGCGGGGAACAACATTTAGCGAGTTTGTAGGTAAGTTCTTGAGGCATTTTTCTCCGTTAAAATCCTCTCAAAGCAACTTGCGGTACATGATAGCGCCCTCGTCTCAACCGATGAATTTCAGTGGCACGATAAAAGTACCCTATAGGAGAGCAAAAAGTCAACAGATTTATTTGCGGAAAACGTCTGGTTTTTGATAACGCAAAAATGGTATCATATCTGCCAATAACACAACTGATCAGTCTTCTGTGATATTTTGCATCCCAAAGGAGGAGGAAGCATCATGGTAGAATACATTACGAAAAGCGGTCTTAAACTCAAGGGCGTCATCCCACCGAAAAGTGAAGACCCGAAAGATTTCTGGAAAGCCTTGAATGAAGCACGCGAATTTTTTAGAGCCCATCCCGGGTTAGTTGAGGAGGTCCTCAATGAGCGAAAGCGCCAACGCGAAGAGTTTGATCGTCATCGCCGAAACAAACTTTATTCTTGACATCGTGTTTGAACAATCCGAGCAAGCGGACCGACTGTTCACACTTGCACTTGGACACGCTATTCCAATCGTTGCCCCCGAATACTCGTTTGCCGAGGCAAGGGGAAATCTGGTTCATACAATTGAAGGGCGAGTGACGATCATTGATTCGATGACCCGAGTTTTACGGCAATCCGCCCGAAGTGCTTACCAGCAGAATCTTGAGGACCTGATGACTGCGCTTGAACAATTTCGGGAATGGTCAATTACCGTAGAGATGGAAACCTCGCAATTGAGAATCGACACATTGAAAGAGCAAATCGTTCAGATTCCATTCAACAATGAAATCGCCACCCGCGCTGAATTGAGGGAGTTGAATCGATACCCGCCTGAGAAACCGACGGATAAACGGGTCTATGAATCGATTCTGATGTTTGCTCGTGAAAATCCGGGGATTCAGATGTTATTTCTGACGACGGATAGATCGGATTTTGATCTGAATTTCATTCGGGAAGAATTGGCTGAAAACGTCATAGAAATCTTCTTTTCCTCTGGTGATTGTATCCGAAGGATTCGAGAAATTCTTGGAATTTAGGATTGACGATTGAATAACTTAGACATTGGATTCCACATCGAAGTGAATCGCTGCAACCCCACGATACGCTTGTGCAATCGCCGACCCGATTCCGGCATTGACCGCTGTAACTCCCAACACGCGCCCGCCATCGGTAACGATTTCACCGTTTCTCGCCTTTGTGTCCGCTCTGCGCTTCGCTTGTCCCCCCTGCGCTTCGCTGCACTTCGCTGTCCCTCCGTTCCGAGAGCGTTCCGCCTGATTTTCCGTGCTCCTCTTGTTCCCTTGTTCCTTTATCTGCTTATCTCCCTTTTGTGTGTTTCCTCCGCCGCAGCGCCTCCGCAGATTATCAAGGGACCGTATCTGCAAAATGTTGGGAAAACGCACATCACTGTCTTATGGGAAACCAACATGCCCATGACAGGAAAGGTCCATTATGGTCAAATAACCACCGCGGAAAACAGCGTGAGTCATAATCAACCGATTAAGGTTCACGAGATAACTATAGACGGGCTTCACCCCCAAACGGCCTACCGCTATCAAATCCAATCTGGCTCGCTGATTGCGTCGAGCACTTTCAAAACCGCCCCGGCCCAAAACGCCCCTTTTACTTTTGTTGTTTATGGGGACAGTCGAAGCTACCCCAAAATCCATCGTCAAATCGTTGAAGGGATGCTTGACGCTTCGCCGGACCTCATCATCCACACCGGCGACCTCGTCGCCAACGGCAAAAAGTATCAGCAATGGGGAGAACAGTTCTTTACGCCGCTTACTGGTGTCATCGATCACATCCCAATCTTTCCAAGCCTTGGCAACCATGATAAGAACGGTGATTATTATTACGCATTCTTCTCGCTGCCTGACAATGGAACGAAGAAATTTAGGGAAGCGTGGTATTCATTTGATTACGGGGACGCGCACTTTGTTGCCCTGGACAGCAACCGAGAATACAAACCTGATAGTATCCAAACGAAATGGTTGGAAAAAGACCTTGCGGCGAGTCGTGCAACATGGAAATTTGTCTTCTTCCACCATCCGCTCTATAGCTCGGGGGAACATAAAAGTTCGCTTAAACATCGCGACGCATGGGCAAAACTCTTTATGAAGTATGGCGTGGATATCGTCTTCAATGGGCATGATCACATTTATGAGCGAACTTATCCCATCGCCTCCATTTCCGCTCCGTCCTTAAAACCTGTCACTTATGTGGTAACAGGCGGGGGAGGAGCAGAACTCCATAAGACCCAACCCCAGCTCTGGACTGCCCATAGCGAATCAACTCACCACTTCATTGTCGTCAAGGTCAATGATAACACGCTGAAGCTGACCGCTTATAACGCGGCGCATCAGATGATTGATACGGCAACGTTCATCAAGCCGAAAGATTCAGTTGTATCCCATTACCCAGCAAATTTTATCCCTTACGAGCAGATTGAGCTAGAGCGACAACTCATTGCCAATGTGAAGCCTTTCGACCTCGGTTACTATGACAGTGGAACAGCCATCTCAGAGCGTCTCCAAGTTGATATCACAAATAGCTTGGAGACCCCGGCGGATTTCGAGGTGCATTGGAATGTATCCAACGCTCACTGGCGGATTGAGCCATCGCGTCAGAAGCTCACGATGGCTGCAAAGGCTCGGCAAGCCTTTCCCTTTCAGGTGCAGTGCGATGCAGATGGACTCTACCCAATTCCCACGTTCAGCATCATTTATCAGATGGGCAATTGGAGTGGCACGGTGCAAATGCCTGCTATCCGGGTTGGCCCCAAACGCACGGTCACTTGCAAGATGACAGGGGACGAATTAAAGCCTGATGGTTATCTGTCCGAGGTGTTTTGGCGAGAGGCATTGGTCATCCAGGAACCTTTTGTCATCCGCTCTGGCGACAATTTGACTCAGGTTCAAACCACCGTAAAAGTTTTAGGTGGTAGAGACGCCTTCTACGTTGCCTTTATCTGTACGGGGCCAGAGCCGCTTTACGCTTATCGGCCGGATCTCTTTGATACTCGCGATGACTATGTAGGGGTCTATATTGCCCCCGAGGTGGGTTCGGGAAAGGTGTATTTCTTCGCAGCGAACTATCAGGCGCATCGGTTCGACCGGACCGGTAAGAATCAAAAATGGAATGGAGCCTGGGAGGTGACAACCACGCCGGAGGGGGTTCGGTGGACTGCGGCGTTTGCCATCCCTTATAAAACGCTTGGACTTGCAAGGCAACCGCGGCCTGGAGAAACAATGGGCATCAATTTCGTTCGTCATACCGGTGGAACCTATAGTGAATTGAGTGAATGGTCGCCGACTTATGCGTCCCCATTTCATCCCAACCGGCTTGGAACGTTGCATATCGGTGGGACAAGATAGGGCACGAGAAACCGAGTTTTTCAGAAAAAACTCGGTTTCTGATTCCTATACGCATCACGACGTTTTCAAGAAAAAAAAGGCTCTCTGAACCAATCGGACCAGAGAGCCTTTGGGTGACTCGAATTCGCTTAGAGCAATTCCTTGAGGTATTGCACGCGTGTATGATGGCGCAACTTGCGAAGGGCTTCATCCTCAATCTGGCGGACCCTTTCACGGCTAATGCCAAGTTGCCGCCCAATTTCAGCAAGGGTATACTCTGTGCCATCGGTTAAACCATATCGAAGCTTAATCACGAGGGTTTCACGCGGTGCCAATGTGTTAAGCACCTTTTCGAGCGAATCTTTTTCCGAGCTAGAGAGCAATTCCTCTTCCGGTGACACTTGCGATTCATCCGCAAGTAAGTCGGAAATCGTCGCATCGGGGGATGATTCGCTCAAGGGTGAATCCAGCGAAATCGTTCCTTTCGTGCTTTGGAGAATTTCGATGACTCGACTTTCAGACATTTGCACTGCTTCGGCAATCTCTTTAACGTCTGGCTCACGCTCAAGGTCTCTCGCGAGTTTGGCCTGCGCTTGCTTGATAGAGCGCCGCGTTTCCCCAACGTAGCAGGGAATGCGAATCGTTTGGCTTTGCTGGTCTAGCGCCCGCTTGATTGCTTGCATAATCCACCATGTCGCATACGTGCTGAATCGATACCCTCTTTCGAGGTCAAATTTCTCTACGGCTTTCATCAAGCCGATGCTTCCCTCTTGCATCAGATCCAAAAACGAAAGCGATGACTTGTTGAAATTATGCTGTTTGGCAATACTTGCAACCAGCAGAAGATTGGCCTCAACGATCTTCAATTTCGCATGGTGAATCTGCTGCGCAGCGGCGTATAACTCTGTCCAAAGTTTTGAGAGGTATTCATTCTCTTCAGCGAGATCGCTGGAAGGGGCGTTTTTCTGAGCCCGCTGGTAAGCCTTGAGCTCCTTGCGAATCTGCTCCAAAAGAGGGGCAAGATTCATTGGGCTCCACCAAATCCCATGCGTCGCTCGCTGTTTGGCACCACGCCGCCGGCTGGCTTTGGGACGCACTTTCTCTAAAATTGCCGGTGGAAGTTGCTCTAATAATTCCGTCACGCTTTGTTTTCCGGCTTCAAACTTTTGAAAGAGTTCAACTTCCTCTTGAGGCGTGAGCAAGGGGGTACGGGCGATTTCCTGAAGATAAGAAAAGGCTTCATCTCTTGTACCGTCAGCCACATCGCCCCGTTGTCTAAAGGATGAAATCAAATCGTCATCGCTCGCACCCTCGATATCATCTTCATCCGATTCGTCAGTGGGGAGTACGGACAAAAACTCATCGTCTTCAAATTCAAGGTCGCTTATCGAGTCGTCATCATCGACCGGGCTATGTATGAATTCATGTTCATCAGTCATTGCACCCTCACCTCCATTCTTTTGCTTAATTTTCGCAGAATCTTGAAAATCGTATCAATATCCATACTTCACCTGATGTTAAAATTTTTGAATTACCTAACCTTTGTCACAATGCTATTTTTTTCTTGAGGTCATTCCTTCTTAGGACTTACACATTTGAGGCACGTCACGTATGGCTCGCCTGCATCTTGCATCTTGAATCTTGCATCTGGATTCAAGATACATGATGCAGGATTCAAGATATACATATTGATACGAACTGCGTAACTCCTAATTATCCACTACCATTCGGAGGTTATTATGAACCAACTCACTAAAACTGATATTCTCAGACGTCTTCAGAAGGGCGAATCATTTGCGGGAGAGAACTTTGCTGGTATCGATTTATCTGCAACTTCACTGATTTCAATAAATCTCTCACACGCCAATCTCAGTGGAGCAATCTTCACGAAAGCGAATTTAACCGAAGCCAATTTGAATGATGCGAACCTATCCAACGCCAACTTTTCAGGCGCAATCATGAAAAACGCTTTCCTTGTTGGGGCAGACTTGACCAATGCCAATTTTGAAGGGGCAGACCTGCAAGGTGCATTCCTCAGCGGTTGCCTCCTTTCGGGGACGAATTTACGCGGTGCCAATTTACGCGGTGCCACGATTGGCGTTCCCCGTTGGGTTGCCTCGGACCCATTCGGTAGCCTGACAAGCTTTGAGGATGCCAACCTCGAAGGGGCTATTTTTGGTGAAACGACCCTGAAAGGCGTCATATTACTCGGTGCGAAGCTGAAAGGGGCCTATTTATACGAAGCCAACCTCTCAGAAGCGGTATACAAACGCTCAGACCTTGAAGGCGCAATCACCAAAATGGCAGTGCAGTGACGACTCCCAAACCCTTCGGCTACGCTCAGGGCAGGCTCTAAAGGATTGGGCTTCTCGTAGCACGCTTACGGTTATCCGTTACGTTATGCTGCGATGGCTCCGTCCAAGCCAGCTTTGCCTTCTTCTTTCAGAAAGACGGTTTTGTTTTTGATGTTGATTGCGGCATTCACATCCCTATGCAATTCGCACCCACAGTCGCAAGAATGCCAACGTTCCGAAAGGGCTTTCTTGACGATGGTACCGCAACCCGAACAAACTTGTGATGTATATTTCGGGTCCACTTTAACGACCTTGCGCCCGGCACCTTCCGCCTTGGCAGCAAGGATTAACGAAAAAGCATTCCAACCCGCATCACTGATAGATTTCGCAAGGTGGTGATTCTTGACCATGTTGGACGTTGACAACTCTTCAATCGCAATGACATCATATCGGTTGACAAGCGCACGCGCCACTTTGTGGTGAGTATCACGGCGTTTGTTGGCAACCCGTTGATGGGCCCGCTTAAACGCGGAGACCGCTTTTCGTCGTCTCCGAGAGCCTTTCTTTCGGCGCGAAACCACGCGTTGAAGTCGTTGAACCTTTTTCTCAGTTTTTCGGAGATGTTTGATGGGTGGGAAAAACTCACCATCGGACGTCGTGGCGAAGTTTTCAAGACCCACATCAACCCCAACAGATTCTCCGGTTGATGAAAGCGGGTGGGATTCGATTTCACAAGAGAAGCAAGCGAACCATCCATCCGCTTGACGGTGAATCGTAAGCGTTTTGATTTTTCCTTCGATGGGACGATGTAACTTGATTCTGATATCACCGATTTTGGAAAGCGTCAGTTTCCGACTGAGTTTGAATCCTGATCTTTGGGTGAAGGTGAATGAATCATAGCGACGTGCAGAACGGAAGCGAGGATAACCCGGCTTCTCACCCCGTTTCACACGGCGAAAGAAGTTTTGAAAGGCTTTATCGACACGCCTGACAACCTCTTGAAGCACTTGGGAATAAACGGTTTGATACCGCTCAGACTCCTTTTTTAGGGCGGGTAATTGTTTCGTCTGGTCATAACAGGTAATAGACTGTTGCGTTTTCTCCCACGTTTCTTTTCGTTGTGCAAGACAGTGATTGTAGACGAGTGAACAAGCGAAAAGCGTTTCGTGCATCTGTTGCTTCTGGGCTTGGGTCGGGTAAAGTTTATACTTAAATGTTTTGAGCACGCTTTACCTCCTTTTGTTCTTTTTTCTGGGGATTAAAGATGGAATCTACCAAAACCTGAGTGACAGAACGATGATTCTGTTTGGCATATTGCCTCAGAAAATCATGTAGCTCTTTATCAAGAATGAAAGTAATTTTAGATTTCATGCCTTATGTTATACACGAACTGCATGGCATTGTCAAGCAGAATGAACACCACAGACGGGTGGGCTAAAGCAAGGAAAAAGCCCTTATATCCCAAATCTAAAGAATTGGGTTTTACGGGCTGGTCCCATAATTAGCACTACTTTGTCATTTACAACAAAGCCGTTGGCGATGGGTGAGTGGTGAGGAGTGAGTGGTGAGTGGTGAGGAGTATTATAGAGTGAGGAGTAAGTGGTAACAGGTCATGACCATTCTGCCACTCTACCACTCTACCACTCACCACTCTACCACTCTACCACTCACCACTCACCACTCACGAATGGCCAACCGCTAATTGACAAAGTAGTATTAGGCGTTAGGTGTTAGCTATACTGTCAACGGTTTGGAGGGGGGGAAAATTCCGATTAAGGAATCTACCTATCCCTACATAATTTGAAGTAGGGGCGAAGCATTCGCTGGTTCGTGTTGACCCCACTCGCTGGTTTGCCTGGCGAATGCTTCGCCCCTACCCATTTTAATTTGTGACCGTTCACAGTATAATACCGGATACCTAACACTTAATTTTTATGCTTTCATTGAGACGTTTATTAGCCTGATTTAGTTTAATTCATACGCTTTATCCTCAATGTCTATCCTGATGCCCCGCCTATTGAGGATAGATTCACATTAAGAAATCGTGAAAGAAACCGAGTTTCTTTGAGAAACTCGGTTTCTCTTCGCTCTTTTATGAGCGAAACTGCATTTGACAGAGTTTCTGATACAACCCACCCTCTTTTAACAACTCCTGGTGTGTTCCGGTTTCGACAATTCGCCCACCGTTCAAGACCAGAATTTTGTCCGCATGAACGACTGTCGAAAGCCGATGCGCAATGACGAAAGTGGTTCGTCCACTCATCAGGTTCGCGAGGGATTCTTGGACCAGGTTCTCAGATTCACTATCCAGCGCTGAAGTGGCCTCATCAAGCAGGAGAATGCGCGGATTCTTTAGGATGGCTCTGGCAATGGCGAGGCGTTGCTGTTGACCACCAGATAATTTGATGCCTGACTCGCCGATCTGTGTTTCGTAACCGTTGGGGGTCTGGGTGATAAAATCGTGCGCATTGGCACGTTTGGCGGCTTCAATCGCCTCCTCGCGCGTCGCGCCGGGCTTACCATAGATGATGTTATCCATCACCGTCCCATCGAATAAAATCGTATCTTGTGGCACGATAGCGATCTGCTGTCTGAGAGAGTCCAGCGTTACCTGGGAAATTGGATGTCCATCAATCAGCGTGTCGCCTGAATCGGCCTCATAAAAACGGGGCAACAGGTTTAATAATGTGGTTTTGCCGCTGCCACTGGGACCCACTAACGCAACGACTTCGCCGGGGTTGACATGGAAGCTGATGTCTTTGATGACCTCCTCATTTCGATTATACCCAAAAGAGACGTTGCGAAACTCGACTTTGCCACGCACGAGTGGCAATCGAAATGGTTTGGCGTTCTTTTTGGTAGGGGAAGGCAAGGCTCCCCGATGGATCGGGGCAGGCTCTGCCGAGCCATCACCCTCCCTCTCAAAATCGAGGACATAGAAAATCCTTTCAGCGGATGCAAGGCTTTGTTGCAGGACATTGTTGAAGTGCTCAAGCGTACTGATTGGCTTAAACATCAGG
This sequence comes from uncultured bacterium, assembly GCA_964577695.1. Classification (GTDB taxonomy): domain Bacteria; phylum Poribacteria; class WGA-4E; order WGA-4E; family PCPOR2b; genus CAZOAL01. The sequence goes on from CAZOAL010000022.1 coordinate 75,972, forward strand.
CTGATCATCGCAATATAACCGATGAACCATCCGGTTGAAAGTTCGCCCTGAATCACCTGCCAACACCCCAGGCCGAAAACAGTTGCAATGCCAATTGCGCTAATCAATTCGACAATGGGCGGTAACATCGCGGCGAGTCGAACCCGACGCATGGCGATGCGATACTGTCGTTCGTTAGTGGATGCAAATCGGTCACGCTCTAATTTTTCCGCCGTAAAACTCTTGATGATTTTAATGCCGAAAATTGTTTCTTTCAGTTGTGAAGACATATCCGCTGTCTGACGTTGAATCTCCGAGCTGGTGCTGCGGATGCGTCTCCCAAAGTGGTTAATCAAATACGCGAGTAACGGAAATACAAGCAACGCAAGCGCCGTCATCTTGAAGCTTCTAAATAACATGACGGCGACAAAGACAGGGATAAATACAACGGCTCGAATCGTGTTCGCCGTGGAGCCAATTGCATTTTGCCATGTCCGCACATCATCAGTCATCCGCGCCATCAGATCGCCGGTTCGGTGCTCTTTCAAGACCCCCAAGGGCGCAAAAACGATCCTTTCATACAGGTCGTTGCGGACTCGGACAATCAGTTGAAGCCCAACCCGCGACATCAAAAAGTCATTGCCGTAAGTGAATATCCCCTTAATCAAAACGAGGGTCAAAATGCTCGCTAACACCCAACCAACGAGTTTGAGCGCCGCCCTTGCATCAGCGATTGAAAATTCAATCCCTTCGTAAAAACTTTTAACCTGAAAATATCGGACATGGATGGGGCCGTCTTTAAACCCGTTGGTTTTAATAATCTTCAGCGCATCGATAGTATCCGCTAAAATGTAAACGTAGCCCATTTCGCAGATAGCAATCACGAGGGCACACATTAATGCCAATACGATGGAACCGATGTACGGAGATAGGTACTTTGCAAATCGTAAGAATGTAGGCATGATTATGATTTTTCCGCAATGGTGATGAGCCGCCTGGATTCCATCTGGAATGGGCTGCCATCAAAATCGCCATACATGGCGCACACCTTTAGACCAACCCCCGTCAACATGGCTTCCAACTCTGTCGGAAAGTAGAACCGGACGCGATTGACGGACTTGCGAATCGTGCCGATGGGGAGCTCAATCACCGTGCGATAATCGAAGAGCTGTCCAGATGCCGGGTCGTATTCCACCTCTGCCAGCGCAAGCATCGCGTCAGATATCCACCACCAGTTGCGCGTTCGGTCCAGTTGGATGGCGGCGTAAGGGTTCCAATAATCCAGCAAGAATTTCCCACCGGGCTTGAGAACTCCCGCAACTTCCCCAAGAACCCTTCGATTGTCATTTTCTTCAAAAAATCCGAAACTGGTAAAAAGATTGATGACGGCATCGCACACCGGCTTGAGTGGGATACGGCGCATATCACCCTCAACGAGGTACATTCCACCGCTCGTTGAAAGGGCGTTCTTTCGCGCTTCTTCCAGGAGAAAACGGGAACTATCTACACCGATGACCGTCATCCCATCCTGTGCAAGCAACTGCCCATGCCGTCCATTCCCGCAACACAAATCCAAAACGATTGCGCCGGGCTGGAGTTTCAGGGCGTCACAGATGAATTCGACATCTTCTTCAGTTTCCTCTTCCGAAGGGAGTTCGGAGAGGAGATAGGTTTTATCCCACATAATCAATGCTTATTGCGTAATGCGTGATGTGTAAGCGGATGGTTAAGAACCTGCTTTGGCTGAAAAACGGGACTTCCGATAATTGAGCCTATCCGCCCACTTTAAGAAGATTGCTGTTTCAGTTCGGAATTGTCCCAATACGAATTCAAAATCGATAAGAAGTGGCAATACCAATAATGCCACCCCCATAGTAGAGCGAATTGTCAACCGCGCTATCTCTCGACTGCAAATCAATCGTTCCGAACTCCGCTCGGACTTCTAATTTCAGCGAAATCGATTCTGAAAGATGGAATGCAAAACCCGAAAGAAAGTACCAGCCTATTCCAAATCCAGAGCTCGAAAAATTAGATAGGTCCATTTCTTCATGTGTCAGTTCGCCCAAATGACGGCTTGTCTGACCAGACTCAAAAAAGTCATTTTCCCATTGTTCAAAGTGGACGATATAGCTCGAATCAGGATGTGTCGTCTCTTTGGCATAAATCAAACTTCCTCCGCTCCCAAAGACAAGGGAACGCCATCTGGTCCGGCGATTACCTTCCCGCCCTGGAAAGTTCGTCTCCAATCCAAAGGTTGCCCAAACAAAATTGGTCGTCGAGGAGGCTTTGAGAGAACTCCAACTTACAGAGCTATAACTGTTTCCTGCAGAGACCTTCTGGTGCCCCCCTCTAATCCATGCTTCCTGTTGGGCGAATCGCATCCCAAAAGCCGGATAGAGCCACGAGGTGGGTTCGAGCTTCAAGGCAAATCCATAAACAGGCGTATCCTGACGATGAATTTCAGTGCTAATGGGCTCACTTAGCTCAATCTTTGGAAGCGCTGGACCGGAACTACCGTCTATGGAAAAATTCCCAATAGAAACCTCAACCGTGACAGCCGTGGTATTGGAAACCATTGAAAAGCAACAGGCAAGTAAAGCGAAGAACTGACAAAGGCACTTCAATTGACAGCCACCTCGAAATGTCCGCTATGAGAATCCGTTTCGGTGACGACGTCTTCTTTGGGTAAGAGGTCTTGTATACCGAGTTCGGCGGCGTAGTGCCTGAGTTGTTTAACCCGTTTTTGTCGCGCGATTGGATTCAAAAGCACTTGGCGAAGCTTTTGAGCCTGCCACATCATTCTCAAAAGCGACAACCATTCCGTTCCGACAAACACGACCAGGAAGACTAGGAAAAATAGGCATGTTTCAGAAACCTCTTTGCATTCCTCGTGATTGGAAGGATGGAAGGATGGAAGATTGGAAGTGCTTGCTTCCATCCTTCCATCCTTCCAAAGTGTAAAGTTATTTTCCAAGAAATCTGAAACATGCCAACGTTTGAATCCATTCACCTTATGTTTTTAACTGCGCCCCATGTGATGGCTATTTTGCCGACGCTAGAGACAGATGAGGCTTTCTCAAGTCCAGTGTCCATAATGGACTTAATCTCTTTATCACCCAATGGGGTGTTAAAAACACCCACTTCATCAAGCACACCTTTGAAATCCCAACCCGGCGCTTTCCAGGTCGCCAGCCAGATTGCACCTTGATGTTGCGCTGGGGTTGCCGGGTGAGACTTGACATCTGCTTTTCCAACGTCCTTCTTGCCGACCATTTCACCGTCTACATAGAGTTCCAATGTCTTCCCATCATAAGTTATCGCGACAAAGCTCCACTTGTCCTGTTTCCACGTTCCGCCCCGGACATTCGTTGCCGCTTGATCTGCGTTTACTGCGATGCTCCCGTAAAAATCAGCCGGTCCAATCTGTATGGTTGGGTTATGCCAATCCCGTTCGATGATACGGGTATTGACGTTTGGCGGCGGGGCCGTCGGCTTCACCCAGATGAGATAAGTGAACCCATTGAGATAATCATCGATCGTCTTGCTCGCTGGAATCTCGACATGACTGCTCCCATCGAATTCGAGCGCTTTACCGAATTTCCCATCCGTCCATTTTGCGCCGACAACCTTTCCATCATTCCCATTTCCGGAGCTATCCTTCGCTTTGTTACCCTGCCCCTCATCAAGTAACCAGATTCCTACAATGGATTTGGGGTCGATTTTGGCAGACCCGGTTTCTGTAAACATTGACATAACGCTTGCCAGACAAATACTTATGAGCGTTGCTTTCAGAACAATACTTCTCATTTTACTTTTTCTCCTTTCTACTGCCAACAATGGCAACAACAGTTACCAGTGGCAATGATTAAAACCTGATAGCTTTGGCTGCCTACTTCATGAATTGTATTCCACGAAGCTATCACGATACTTTCGAGTTCTTGAATCATACTGTGTCGTCTTTCTTGTACCGCCCAAACTGGATGACCTTTGTCTCAGATGCCGCCCCAGCCTTGCACCGAATCTTCAACTGGCTGGCGGCAAAATCGACCGCTTCAATGATGCCAATTGAGAGCGTTTTTCCCGATGCGTTCAGCAATCCAATCAAGCGTCGTTCAAAATATTCTGGCGTCTCAGCGACCAGGTTCGTCAAGCTAAAATGGGCTTTCAGCCGCGCTTGAACTAGAGTTGAGATCGCATCCGTCGTCACAATCGCCAGTGCTCTATGTCCCCATTCCGCATAAAGGACGCGGTCATCAACAAAATCGGAAAGGATCTCTACCTCTTTCGCATTTGCCCCTCGACCAATCAGGAATGGCGTTCGCTGGCCGCGAATCTGATGAAAGGGCAAAGTCTCTTGAGCGCTGTCAGAAAAATAGCGGTCAAAGCAAGATTGACGGTATTTCCTTCGGAATTCGCTGCTTTTGGACGTGACGCTCTTATGGGGCGAAAGATGGTGAATCTGCACCCCGGTGAAGCCCTCAAAGCCCGCAACGATTGGGTCCAGCTCCCGCGATCGTCGAATACAGATTAGGTGATTCGGCTTAACCAACTCGATTTTGTGCTGTTTGAGAACCACCGCAGTCGGGCCTTCGACATGCCCCGTCGTATCAATCACGATAAAATCACATCCCGCTTCGTGTGCCGCATCGACCATCAAGCGAGTGCCGGTCACGCATTGAAGCAGGTGATGTTCCGGCGAAGTCCACCCCACGAAGTAAAGGGCATCTGGCTCGCCATCAAGCGTGAAGCCTGTTCCTGACCCCTCCCCTCTCTCCCCTCCCCTGGAGGGGAGGGGATGGGGGAGAGGTTGGGAGGATGGCGTGGGACTGTGGGTGAAGAGCTTCCACCCAATCGTCGTTGGCGGACCAATCTGGGATTGCCCCACATCGGCATCGACAAATCCAACTTTCAGTCCGCGAGCCAACCCACGTTCAATCAGAAAACGACAGAACGTCGATTTGCCCACATCGATTGCGCCGATGACAAGGGCAATCTGTTTGGGCTGCACAATGTGCCGGGCAACCCGCTCCCATTCGTGGTTTGTTTGGTAGTGGTCGGTCATTTATCACCAGATAACTTTAACCTGAGCCGCTGTAATCTTTTCATCTCTCGTAATAAGAGGTAAATCTAATTCTAACGCTGTTGCAGCGATAATCCTGTCTGGCATATCAGGAATCGACTGACGGGGCAGCGATTGTAAGGCACGGACTGTTGCTGTGGTGATTTGAGTGAGACGATAATTTGTTGTGGGCGGGTCTAACAAATTCGTCACATGATTAATTGCCTCTTGAGGAATTTTTGACTTCTCCATCAGGTAGACAATTTCAACCAACACAATGCCGGGTATATAAATTCGCACTTTACCGGCGTCTGTTTCCCTAAAGAGAGATGCTGCTTTTTTTGAAAGCCTTGGGCTTTCAAAAATATACCAAAGCAAAGAATGGGTATCAGTGATGTACTCGCTCATTCGTTAGATTCTCCGAAATTGTGCCACATTTCCTGTCGGGCTTGCGAAATATCCTTTTCTGTGATGTCCATGTTATACTTAGCCAACAATCCGCCTAATTTCACAATCCGTCCCGATGGAACTTTGTAATTAGCAAGGCATCCATCCCGCTGTAGCTCGGCAACAAGTTCTTGGAGTATGGTTGTTGCGAGTGCTTCCTGTTTGGCTTCAGTCAGATTGGAAGCCTCCGCAAACGCTTTCTCAAGAAGTTGTGTCATTGTTGTCACCTCCTCTATCGCTGAAACCCCCTTGCTTATTGAACCTCATCCAGAATCCGAAAATACTCTTCTCTGCTCATCCCTGCCGTTGTCAAGTTGGTACGAATGTGGGCGACAGGAACTTGTCTGGGGCTGGTTTTTATCACCACAGGACGGGGAACACCTGGCTTAACCATGATGATATGATCTCCTCTTCGTCACCGGATGACAAAACCATCCCGTTCAAACACTTTGACAAGTGTCGTATAGTGGACAGGCGTAATCTTTCGTGAATCCATCCTTCATGCCGAAATAGCGAGCTGTTATCAGGGTTCTCGAGCGAAGTTAGCACCAGCTTGGGCAACTTTTCCGGTTCGAGCGTCCACCATATAAAGGTATGTGTGTCTAACAATAGTTTCATTTTGAACCTGTCCAAAACCCTTCTGGTAATGGATCATCGAAATCCTCGCTGACCCAACCTTTGCCTCTGTCCAATCCTGCTATACGCGGTTTCTTGTTCTTGGGAGAAGAAATCGGGACAAGGCGTACCAAAGGCTTGTCCCCATCTATAATAATAACTTCATTGCCTTCTAAGGCAAGCGTCAATAGTTCCGAAAGTTGTGTTTGTGCCTCGTGAATCGTTACAGTTTTGGTGTTCATGTTTGACTCCTAGTTTCGTTCTAATCAATTAGGACTTACGCATTTCGTTTGCAAAAACCTCGTCGTATTGCGTATTCCGGCGCCGGATTGAGTTTGTCGAAATCATTGCGTATCAGGAATGTCTACGTAGTACGCAATACGCAGTATCCCTGCTCGCGGCATGTCAACTGCGTAAGTCCTATCAATATTATATGACTTCACAGGCTTCATGAGCACGAACTCAATCTCATGCCTGCAAACTTCGTGAGTGTTAAAAGTAACTCATCGCTATCAGGTACTCTATCAAACAAACCGTTTACAATTTCTCCCATTCATTTTGGCTCATTCGGGCTTGTCGCAATATTCGAGATAGTAACTCTCTCCCAATATCCCCTTGGTGAGGATTCGGTATCCGTAATGTAATGTCCCCTTTGACCATGAGTGGATGTTTTCCGCCAGAATAGGGACCTTGAAACCCGCTTTTTCTCAAATAATAGATTAACTCGTGACGCTTGATTGGACCGAAATGGGGCATTATGCCGCTTCCTTAATGGTTAATTCAATTCCATCAATAACGGGGAGTGGAAGATTCTTGTAAATCCGAAATAAAATCCATTCTTCTAAAACTGCCGCTAATTCCTCTCGACATTCTTCAAGGGTGGCTGCATTGGCCCATACTCCATTGAACTGTGGAATTTCCCCGTAAAAAGTACCGTCATCCGACAAGATTTCATATTTGGCGTGGTGTAAAGCCGCTCTAATATAATTGGTCAACATGATTTATCTCCTGTCCCAAACCCTTCTGGTAATGGGGCAAAGTCTTGTTTGTGCATCGTGAACCGTTACAGCTTGGGTGTTCATATTTGACTCCGGGTTTTGTTTTGGTCAACCTCATATACTAAAAACTGAGTTCATATCGAAAGGAGACGCCTGGGTTGAGGAGATGTTCTAAATTTCGCTCATTCGTAGCCCCCAAAATCCGCTCGAGCAAGGAGACTTTGCGTTTGGCGCGGATGGTTTTGGGTTTGCCCGAAATTCCACCGAGCGTCGCTGCCAGCTTGATCGCATCCGGAAGATTTCCGAGCTGGTCAACCAGCTTATGTTCCAGTGCCTGCTGCCCCGAAAAGATTCGCCCGTCAGCGAGTGCAACGATTTCTTCCCGTGTCAAGTGCTCTTTGCGCCCCTCTAGTATCGCATTGATAAACTGATTCTGAACGTCATCAATTGTCCCCTGCAAAAGGGCTCGCTCCTCATCGGTCAGATTTCGTGAGGCTGAACCGATGTCCTTGAACTTGCCACTTTTAACGACTTCCTGCTCTACACCAATCTTTTCGTAGAGCCCTTTCATCTTGATGAACTGCATAATCACCCCAATGCTGCCTGTTAGCGTACCCGGGTTGGCGAGGATTTGATTGGCAGCGCAGGCGAGGTAATATCCCCCTGATGCTGCTGTGCTCCCCATTGAAGCGACGATTGGCTTTTTCAATTTTTTAAGTTCACTGTAGATTTCCTGGACCGGTGCCACACTGCCACCGGGGGAGTCAATGCGCAGGACAATCGCCTTAACGGTTGGGTCATCACGGTACTGATGAATCTGCTCAATCATTTCATCCGAGCGTGAAATGGCTCCGATTACTTCGATGATCGCGACTTTGTCTCCGATCGGTCCCATATTCATCAGTGTCCGTGCGATCAGTAGCAAGAACAGCAAGCCAATCCCAAAAATGAAGAGGGTGAGGAATCTTTTTCGAGTCATGATGAATCAGCGAATTTGCAGACCCCTAAATCAACGAATCGGCAAAACCAAAACTCCCTTATGCATTACATTTTTTGACACTAAGACTTTGGGCTATGCCTTCTAAATCCGGTAATTTTGTATTCCGCTTATATGTAATAGTAAGCATGTCACCATCATAACCTTTCGTGCAGATGAAATTCCACTGGTTTATTTCAACTCCGAAATTAAAATGTTTCTTAAAGCTCTGACACGCTTGAAGAACAAGTCTTTCCCAACTTAGTTCTGCTGAAGGGGTAAAAAAGTCAAGAGATTGGTAGTATCTCCATAAATCCAATATACATTCAAGTGTCGCGTCATTTATGGGCAACATGGCACAACAGGCATGCCTTTCTGCGTCGCCCTTTTCAATTAAAGCGTATTCCCCATTTTCAATGAAGTATTTTGGGATAGACGCTCTGAGTTTTAGCCGATCCGGATCGGCTAAAAAATCATCTTCCCTCCAACACAAAAAGAAGATTGGCTCGCCTTTCTGAAATAAGGTTCCAAGAATTTCTTTCATGACCATTTGATCGGCGAACGCATCAAGATTAAACGGATATATATGAACTCTTTTGATAGAAGTGTCCCCAGGGATAAATTCAATCTTTTTCATCTTTCAGATCGGCTAGTGCTTTGTTACATTTGTAGTGACGACTTCAGTCGTTTATAGAGCGAATAAATTTGCGACTACAAACCCGTCAAATTAAAAGTAACCTAGTTTAACGGTTTTCCAGTTAGAATATGTCTGTGAATTTTATAGGCTTGATTGCTATCCTTTGCGCCCTTCCAATGAAAATGGAGAACCCTTTTTGAGCCAAATCCTTTCAGTTGATGAAGGTCTAGCCTGAATTTATATCTCTTCCCATGCCACTTAACGAGTGTGCCACCCATTTTACCACCGAATCGGCTCTGCGGCGTTGGGTTCTGGTATAGAAATTCAAAATTTCCAAGTTTGATGCCTCTGCCATTGTTAAAGATACTAAATATATTTGTCACGGATGGGTGCTTGTATCAAATTGTTGTAACATCTTTTCGGCATATTCTCGGAAAGCCTTGCCGAACTCTGCATCCGCTAATGAAAAACTGAAAAATGCTTCAAAATAGCTCCGGTAATTTCCGATGTCGTAGCGTTTTTCGTTTGCCCCAAGTTGGACACCCCAAACACGATGCCCCCCTTGCAACAGGAGGCGCATAGAATCCGTGATCTGAATCTCACCGCCCCTGCCGGGGGGAGTTTGGCGGATGTAATCAAAAATATCGGGAGAAAAGACATACCGAGCCGCAATCGCCAAATTGCTGGGGGCTTCCTCAACACGCGGCTTCTCAATCAAATCCTGAATTTCAAAGATGGGACCCACTTCACCTTTCGGTGAAGCAATCCCGTATTTGACAACGGATTGGCGATCGACAGTTTCAAACAAAATGGCAGCGCCGGCTTGATTGGTCATAAAAGCGTCAATCAAACGCTTGAGAATGCACCCCGGGGATTCGGACTGAATAATCGAGTCACCCAAGCAAACGATAAACGGTTCATTGCCGACGAAATGTTCGGCCTTGCCAATCGCATCAGCCAACCCGGTTGGATTGCTCTGGCGCGTATAAAATAATTCAATATCCAGTTCAACGTGCCCTAAGACTTCAAGCGATTTTTGATCGCGTGCGAGGCGATCTGCCAGGGCGAGGTCAAGATCAAAGTGATCTTCAATTGCGCGCTTTTGTTGGCTGGTGATGATTAAGATTTCCTTGATTCCAGCCGCACAGATCTCTTCAATAACGTACTGAATCGTTGGCTTTCTGCCGACTGGAAGCATCTCTTTGGGCTGGGATTTTGTCGCAGGCAACAGGCGTGTCCCAATGCCTGCCGCGGGGATGACAGCTTTTCTAGGCTGCATTAACGCTCTCCTTTGGGGGGAAAGATAATAACGAAAAAGGTTTTAATCAACCACAAAAGATCGGAACCGAAACTTTGGGTTTCGAGATATTGCAAGTCGATTTCTAGCTTTTTCGGCATCAGTTGGGTAATATAATACTGTTCGGGATGCAATTGCCCCTTTAACTGTTTTTCTTCGTCGCGGTTGGCGACCTGTGCAGGTCCCGTAATACCAGGGCGAGCGCGGAGGACTTGCTTTTGGCGTTCCGTATAGTATTGGACATACACGGGCGCTTCGGGACGAGGGCCGATAAGACTCATATCACCCCGAATGACGTTGAAAAGTTGCGGCAGTTCGTCCCACTTCGTCCAACGTAGAAAGCGACCCAGCCTTGTAATCCGTGGGTCCCGATAAGTCGTCAGGTGCTTGCATCCCGAGCCATCGGGGCTTGTTCCGAGCGCATCCGCATTGACAACCATCGTTCGGAATTTGACCATTTCAAAGATTACTCCCCCTCGCCCAACCCGTTTCGCTTTATAAAAAATGGGACCAGGGGATTGAAACTTTGCGAGGCATGCACCCACCAGAAATAAGGGGGAGAACACAATCAGGATGAATGTCCCAAATAAGAGATCAAAAATTCGTTTCATTGGGCGTAATACGTCATGTGTCTATGTAAGGGAGTGAAGCGTGATACGTGAATGAGCGCCTGGCTCCCTCGCTCCGACGCCCCCACGCTTATCGATGGGTTCCAAACATGCGTTTTCCATCAAGTTTTTTGCCGACGGGGAGATTAATAACCCGTGCTTCTGATTTTTTCGATTCGTCATGCGTTGGGTTGACTGCGGCAGCGGCTTTGTCTTCCCGAATGAAAGTCCGGTTCGGTTTATAGGTTGGAACAATCTCTCGAAGTTTGGCAATAATTCCTTCCGTATCCAGCCCATCCGCTAATCTCGCGAGTTCCTCAATCTGGGTCAATAACTTCTGTTCCTCAATCGTTTCCAGTTGTGCGACGAAAATACGCTGATGCTTGGTAGCAGTGACACCTTCTTGAACCGTTAAAAGTTCTTCGTATAACTTCTCTCCGGGTTCTAACCCTGTAAATTCGATCTTAATGTCACGGTCTACTTCAAGCCCGGAAAGCTTGATGAGATCACGTGCCAGATCCAAAATTTTGATGGGTTCCCCCATGTCTAAGATAAAAATTTCACCGCCGCTACCCATCGCCCCTGCCTGGATGAGTAACTGGACCGATTCAGGAATCGTCATGAAAAACCGCGTCACTTCACGATGCGTGACGGTGACAGGACCGCCTTTGGCGATTTGGCGTTTGAACTTTGGCAGCACACTGCCACGGCTGTCGATCACATTGCCGAATCGAACGGCGACAAATTCCGTGCCGTTTCGTTTGGCTTTGCTTTGAATCAATTTTTCAGTGACGCGTTTTGAGGCACCCATGACACTCGTTGGATTGACAGCCTTGTCTGATGAGACGAGGATAAAGGCTTTGACGTGATGTTTAATGGCTGCATCGACAAGGTTCTTCGTACCAAGGATGTTATTTTTAACGGCTTCATCCGGGTGAATTTCCATAAACTTGACGTGTTTATGGGCGGCGGCGTGAAAGATAATCTGCGGACGGTATTTTTCGATAATGAGATCGACCTTCGGGCGGTCTCGAATGTCGCCGATAATGACAGCACGGTTGAGACTAGGTTCGCTTTCGCTCAATTCGTTATCAATATGATAGATGCTGTTCTCGCCGCGTCCATAGAGAATCAGTAGCTCCGGATTAAATTTTGCCACTTGCCGACACAGCTCTGAGCCGATTGAGCCACCCGCCCCCGTCACCATCACCCGTTTCCCAGATAGGTATTTCGAGACTTCAGCCAGATCTATCCGAGAGGTCGGTCGGTTCAGGAGGTCTTCGACCTGTACCTCTCGAATCTGACTGATGCTGACATGCCCTGCGAGAATTGCATGAATACTGGGGACAATCTTAAATTTACACCCTTTATATTCGCACTGTCGAATAATTTCGCGGATTCGGCTACCCGAAGCAGAGGGCATCGCTATGACAATCTCGTCAATCCCCCGCTTGCGGGCGATATAAGCCAATTCGCGCGTGGTGCCAAGGACATCAAGACGCTGAATACTTTTACCCACTTTTTCCAAGTCGTCATCAATAAATCCGACAGGAATATAACCTTTTTCAGGGTGATGTCGGATGTCACGTAAGACCCCGACCCCCGCTTCTCCGGCACCGACGATTAGCATTCTGGTTCTCGGCGTCGCAACCTGTTTTCGCCGACAGTCGCCAACAATTCGCCAGGAGAATTTTGCCAACCCAACAAAAACAATATTATATAAGCCATCAATTAAAAAGAGAAGCCATGAGTTGAACAGACCACCAACATATAAGACGAAAATGAGCGCTAAAGTACCTAAAGAAATAGCTCCAACAAGCGACAAAAATTCCTGAACACTGGCATAACGCCAGACAGGTTTATACAGTTGAAAAACAAAAAAACTACTCAGACGGACCCCCGTCACAACCAGCGAAACGATTAAAAACAGATGGGGGGATTGATACCCAATAGGCACCTCCTTGAGCGATTCTAGCAAGTTTAATCCAAGTGACTTGCATGTGTAATAAGCGCAAAGAAAAGCAAGATTAATGAGAAAAATGTCCGCAACAATCGAAGAAGCCAACCTGATTTTTGACTTGAGCATCTTCCTTCCTTAATAATCATTTGATTTTGCCAGATTTAATTCTGACTGTCCATTACTCGATTTCAGCCAGGGGAAGTTTTGAACGAGGATTGGGATAGATTTGTAAACTTCTCGGTTCAACAATCAAATCCAGTGTTTCTATCACTATAGCACCAATCAACGCATATCTTTTATTGGGTCCTACTATCGCTTCAAACACCCCCTTTCTACCACAGATCGGGAGCGAGTGTGTGAAGGGGCGAGTGGCGTATAAATTCCAGACACAGACACTTGCCCCCTTGCTCCCCCACTCTCCTTGTAGAATCACTCGACCACCACCGCCAGCCGCTGTCCATCGCCAAGGTAGACGAAATAGCCACGCCCCAGTGGCAGCGAACCCCCTCGCTGGGCGGTGAACCGTTGCGTCCCGTCGGGTGAACGGGCACTCCATGCCCCCCCTTCATCGTTGACCAGCCGATATCCTCCGCTCTGTCTGTCCCATTCAACGTGTCCGACAGCCCTTTCGTTTCGCCGCGTGAAAGGGGGCTTGCGGGCGGGGTCAACCACATCGGTGAACACCTTGAACCCATGCCCTAGCACGACCTGTCTATCAACACGAGCATAATTGTGTTTATTCCGCTCCTCGTAGAGCTCCAGCACGACAGGATAGGGCGTCTGGACGCGCGCCCCACAGAAAGGGCAGGCGCGTCGTGGAACGGGCATGAGCCAATGTGGGTACGGAAAGTGCTGCCCACAGCGCGGGCACATCCAGATTTCGTCCACCGCGTACGCCAATGCCTCCTCCCACTCCCGCGACGACGGACGCTGGTCGGGCTTCTGCAGCCCATCGATCAATGCCCGCTCCGTCAGCCGCTGCAAGGCAAGGGTGAGCATCCGGTAACTGAGTGCCCCGCGCTGATACAGCGGCACTCCCACACTGCGCGGGCGATGGCGGCGGTCATTCGGATGCTCGCTGAACAGGGCGTTTTGTCCCCACGCCATTTTTTCGCTGCGGTCGAGGTCATTGTCGTATTCCACCAGCGGCTCCATCACGTTACGGTACAGCAGCGTGTGTAGAATCAGCACCGCGAGGCTGTGGCGGTCGGTGCGCTCGCTGGGAGGGATGCGCTGCGTGAGGATCTCGGGAGCCATGAAGCCCATCATCCCCGCCACCTGCGGGGGCAGAAACCCCGCCACCACCACACCGTCAATCTCCAGCATGATGGCGTCGCCCTCGTCAAGGTTGACGAGAAAATTGCTGTAGTGGACGTCGCTGTGGGCGCAACCCTTGCCGTGCAGCACAACGATGGCGTTGGCGACACTGCGCGCGACCTTGAGATAGTGCGCCCACGTCTTGCCCCCCTGAAACTGACGCGCCGCCACCTTTGGGTTGAGCATGAACTCCAACATTTCGTTGTAACGCGGCGGCACCTTCCGCATGAGGAAGCCCACGCGCGGTGTTCCGTCCATCCCCTCCACCAGCGCCAACGGCGGCAGGATAAACCGCTCCTGCTCCGGCGGCAGGGAACCAAATAGCGTCATCACAAGCCCGAGCAACTGCTCCTTATCCGCGCGGGGCTGATGATAGACCTTGACGGCATACTTCCCATCGCGGCTGAAGTAAACCGCCCCTTCGCCGCCAATCCTCGGTTCGTCTATCACCTCCACCCGTTGCGGCACACCCGCAGGTGGGGATTTGAGCGTCACCACTGGCATAGATTGTCACCTCTGCGTCCCTTCTTTATGGGTTGACGGTGTTCCGTCGGAGTTGATTCCCAATGCTTGCTGTAACTGTTCTTTCGGAAGCCCCGTCAGGATTCTCTGCAATTGCTCCGCCGGCAACTGTCTCAACGTCTCTTGCAACGTTTCTTCAGGGAGATCGAGAAGTAACTTCCTCTGGCGTTCCGGTGGCATTTCGCCAATCATTCGACTAATCACTTCGTAAGCCATTCTTTCTTTTCCCTCCTTTTCCAAGTCACGAAGAATGTCAAGGTAAATTTGGTGTCTCTCATCTTGAGGTGGAGATTTGAGCGTTACCACTGGCATAGCCTATCACCTCTGCGTCCCTTTTTTAGGGGTTGACGGTGTTCCGTCGGAGTTGACTGCCAATGCTTTCTGCAACTGTTCTTTCGGAAGCCGCCTGAGTACATTCTGTAAAGTTTCCTCGGGCAGGCCGAGAAGTAGCTTTTCAAAACGTTCCGGTGGCATCTCAGTAATGATTCGACTAATCACTTCGTAAGCCATTCTCTCTTTTCCCTCCTTTTCCAAGTCACGAAGAATGTCAATGTAAATTTGGTAAGTTTCATTTTGAGCCACATCTTCCGACAACCGTTCCTGGTATGCCTCATACGGCTTTCCCTCGGCAAACGAGAGCCAGGCGTAATGCGCTGAACGAAGATTCAGTTCGTTGATCACCAAAAGATGGACGGGGATGCTCATGACCAACCAGTGGTAATGCCCAGGGCTGTCGTTGACCACCTCGAGCTGTAAGTTCTCTAAATGCTTGAGCACCGTGATCGGCTTTCTGACGGTCATAATGGTCAGCGTGACTTCGTTCTCTGCGATGGTCTCCTTTGCGTATAACCACCAGAAGAGCTCGCCCAGGTATTTTCGGAGCGTCGTCAGATTCAAGGTGTCATTGACCGATTTGAACTCAAAGAGATTATACCGTCGGAAGTAGGAGAAAAGCCCCCCAAGCGGGAGCATCTCCTCGATTTTCCTGAAAACGAAATCGATCCGGAACTCCCGCTGGAGGACCAGATCTTCCTCCCTTTCCAGTTCAATATTGTCTGAGAGCCCAAAGAGGTTGCGGTAATGCGCGTCCTCCAGCTTGATTCGGAGAAACTTTTGATACTCAACCCTTTTCTTCTGCAAGGGAGTTCCCTTTCATTTGTGGCCATTCTGCGCGAACACCCCGGTTGTCCGTAGGACACCGGGTGTGTGTCGGTGTCTAACCGGAGTCAAGCACTCGGTGTCTTCGCTGGGCTCAAACACCGGGTGTCTAACCGTAGTCAAACACCCGGTGTCTTCGCTGCGCTCAGACAACCGGGGTTTGAGCGATTATTCATATTCCCTCATCTTCATCAAAAAGATAAGCTTCCAACTCTTCCTCAGAATATCTGGATTGAATATAGTTCTCATAAGCTAAAGGAGATTGAAAGTAGGTGTTAAAGAAGTTTCTATCCCAAAGTTCTCCATTCCGCTTTCCAATAAATTCCAAATAATTTGAAAAGGGCCATTGATTCAATGTAGGAACAAGATTTGCCTTAACCGGGTTGAGATGAATGTAACAGCAGACTCCAATTAAATACTTTTCGTTATCAACCCATTTTGCCTTAAAACGATCTTGAAAATACCGCCCGGTTTCCTTTCTTGAAGCATTTAAGGATTTCAAATACCGATTGAAGAAATAGCTAATCTTTTTAGGGAATAAAACAGCATCGGTTATCTGAACTAAATAGTGATAATGATTTGGCATTAAGCAGTAAGCGATTAATCGGCAACAGGTTGAGAAATCGACTTCTTTCCAGCGTCTTAAATAAAAGAGATAATTTTCATCAGAATAAAATAACTTACGGCCTTCAACGACACGATTGTAAATGTGATAGAAATAGCCGTTTATGAGAGGAACATTTCTGGTTGGCATAATAGTAATCTTCCGTTTTTGAATGAACACACCCGGCGTCCTGCGGACAGCCGGGGTGTTCTTCCCCCTTCCCTACACCCCGGTTGTCCGCAGGACACCGGGTGTGTGTGTCGGTGTCTAGCCGGAGTCAAACACCCAGTGACCCCCTGAAAGGGTTCCGAACCTTTTCCAAAACGCTAACAATTTCGCTCCCCCACGCCCCTTCATCCCACGCCAGCACCGGAAGGGGTAAAGGGGTAAAGGAATTAAGGGGTAACGGGTCCTGCGCAACGAAAACCGAGGAGGCTGCCCGCGTACGTCGGGTAGTTGTCGCTGCGGTTCGCCACGCGCACGTAGTTCGGATCGCTGCCCCAACTACCGCCGCGACAGACGCGAAGTATTTTAACGTTTGTGAAACTATTATTAACGAATGTGATTATACCCCCTGCCACCGGGTTGTTCTTAGGGCTCTGAGCGTAGAAGTCGGAGTCGTACCCATCTTGACACCACTCCCACACATTCCCCACCATGTCGTACAGCCCATATCCGTTGGGCGGATATTTGCCAACGGGGGTCGGTTTACCGACGTTGCTCCCGTAGTTCACCTTGCTGGAATCAATGGAATCCCCCCACGGGTATTTTTTCCCGACGAGACCCCCGCGAGCGGCTTTCTCCCACTCCGCTTCGGTGGGGAGGCGTACTCCCACCCACTGGCAATAGGCGGCGGCGTCGTACCAACTCACCCCCACCACCGGCTGGTCAGGGGCGTTGTAGTTTGAATTGTTCCAGTAGCCGGGCACCTTATGTTCCGTGGCGTCCATGAACTGCTTGTAATGCGCGTTGGTCACCTCGTATACGTCCATGTAGAAGGCATCCAGATAGACCGTGTGGACCGGTTTTTCATCGTCACTGACATCGTTGCTGCCCATCTGAAACTCTCCCGCGGGGATGAGGACCATCTCCGCGTCATCCTTCGCACGGAAGACCTTCCCATTGCGGGAGACCAGCCCGGGAGGCAGTTTTGGCGCGGCAGGTTCAACTCTCGGCGTGATGATCTCCACCCGACGCCTCGGGGGCGGTGGCGGCGCAACGACTACCGGTTCATCCACAACCTCAACCGGTGTTGCCCACCGCGCGGTCAAGTCCACCTTCACGCTCTCCGTCTCGCTCTCCAGATTCAGCGTGTCCCACAGCACCTGCCCGTCCAGTCCCCCCTTGACTGCCACCGTCAGCGTTGTTTCGTCGGGGCCAAAGGTTTCTGGCTGTACCGTCACCGTGTCCGAACCGACCTTCACCCGTCCCGGTCCGCCGGACACCGTCAGCGTCCCCTGTGTCCCCTGACCCGGCTTCAACTCCCCAAAACCGATGGCTTCGGGGCTGACCTGAATCGGCAGCGTCGTAGGTTTGGGCGGTGGGGCTGGCGCGGGCGCTGCCGCCATCTCAACGGCTAACTTGGCAGGGGCTTCGGGGACGCCGCGCAACATCAGTCCGCGTTGAACAATGTCGCGTTTGCCCGCGTCGGTCTGTCCTCGCACCGCCGCCAGCACCTTTGCCCAGCGTTCCAGTTCGCTCACGGCCCAGTCCTCGTCCAGCCCGCTGGCAAGCAGCAGGAGTTGTAAATCCTCACGGCTGGGCGGGCCGCTCTTTTGCACCAACTCCGCCAGATGTCGCAGGGCGGGGAGTAGACTTTCCAACTGGACGGGGGGAAGTGAGTTGGTCATCATCATCAATCTCCTTCGATTTTTTGCGTATGGTATTCCAGATTTACTATCTCAACTCAATCCGAGCTCAACCAGAGAAGAAGCGGTTATCACTCTTTTTGCCAGATCGGACAACGCATCTTCGGATGCCATTTTCTGAACGTTCTCGACAACTTCCTGTGGCAACGGACCGAATTTAGTTTGCAATTGTTCGGATAACATCTTCTGCATTGCCTCCACCTGCCACTTTTGTCTCAGACTCGTAGGCATGCTGAGAAGTAGCTTCTCGGCACGTTCAGGTGGCATTTCGCTAATAATTCTGCTGAGAACTTCATAAGCCATTCTTTCTTTTCCCTCCTTTTCTAAGTCACGAAGAATGTCAATGTAGATTTGGTAAGTTTCATTTTGAGCCACATCTTCCGACAACCGTTCCTGGTATGCCTCATACGGCTTTCCCTCGGCAAACGAGAGCCAGGCGTAATGCGCTGGGCGGAGATCCAGTTCGTTGATCACCAAAAGGTATACCGGAATCCCCATCCATACGGATTAACTTGAGGGATCTTGACGCCTTGAACTGAAGTTCAGGCTCAAAGCTGAAGTCCCGATCTGAAGATCGGGACTGGAACTGGGTTTTAGTCCACTTCAGTGGACTTGAGCTATGAGCCTGCGAATTGATTCGCAGGCTTTTCATTCAGCATCCCGCAGGACGAGGACGAGGGTACGGTCATCCCAACTGCCGCGCACCTCGTAGGTGGCGAGCCAGCGCAAAAGCCGCGTTGCCGTTTGCGGCAGTGGCTCATCCTTGCGCATCTCACGGTCAATGTCTCGCGCCCACCGCTGGAAGATGTCCTCGGGCGGCGGATGGGTGCAGTCTTCCGCGACGCCGTCCGTCATCAGGTAGAACGTGGTGATACCTTCGGCTTCTTGGGAAGATAGGGAGCGGATAGCAAGATACTTTTCCCAATCGCTCTGAGTCAGCACATAAGTTTCGCCGACTTCACCCGGCGTGGGGGCTTCAACAAGCGGCTTCGCGCCAAACCCCGGATGGAACGCCGCCACCAAGCCGTCACCAATATGCCCAACTGCTACCTCACCCGTCTCCGTGTTGAGCAGCATCCCTAACAATGTGCAGTGTAGCTCTCGCAACGCCACGTTGCGTGACTGGGCAAACTGCTCTAGCCCTTGCCGTGTGCGCTGAAAGGCACGGCGGATGCACTCCCCCTCACCTAACCCCCCAACCCCCTTCCCACCCCCACCCCTTCCCTCCCCGTGGACGGGGAGGGAGGAGTGGGAAGGGGAAGCATTCTCCCCCTCCTGACTCCCCTCCCCTTGTAGAGCCTGCTCCGCTCCATCGGAGGGAGGGGCCGGGGGAGAGGTCGGAGTGGTCGCAGGTGCAGGCGGCTGCCAATGCCACGTCAGGGTGCCGCATATTGTCGCAACCTCATCCGAAGGGGCGGACACTGACGGAACATCGAACGCGGGCACAGGAGAACTGACTTCAATTTCTTCAGGTGTGGCTTGAGTGGGTGTCCGTCCAACCAAACGAGAGAGAAGGCCAGGTTTTGAATGAGATGCTTCTGACTTCTGCAAAATCGGCTCGACCTGGGTTGGTTTGTCGTCCGCATCGGCGATGGAGGTCGGCTCTGTCGATTTCGCTTCTGACGGAGAAGCAACGCCGGTTGCCTCACGCAACAGGTGCTCGCAGAGCGCCTCCACTGCGAAGGACGCCCCGTAGCGCGATTGCTTGCGAGACCCAGCGCCATCAGAAACCGCCACTGCTAACCACCCGCCTGCTGAACGCACGGCAAAGGCGTCATCGCGCGGGCGCGGCTCGCGCAGGTGGAGTTTGCCAATCGCGCTTGCGCCAACAAATTGATACGCGCCAATCTGCCCGTAGCCGGCGCACCAGTCGGCGTGCGAGTCGGCAGCCTGCCCTAAGATACGGTCACCAACAACGAAACCTCGTGTCATCATCCCGCTACCTCCTTGTCATGGGACATACTGAAGGATGTTAGGTGGATTCGGCATCGCCGCCGGCTGTGCATCGCCCCCCGGCTGGCTCACCGATTTACTGACGGCCTTGACGCTCTGCGACACCCACTGGAAGAACGTCTTGAAGGACGCTTCTGAGTTGTCCATTCGGAACGTCGGACCAGTGGCAATCGCTTTCAGATTCTGCTCATTGATGCTCGGTCCGCAACCGACGGTGATGACGTTAATCACCTTGCGCTGCTGGCGTTTGAGGATTTCCTGACGCGGCGTCTCCCAGCCAGGGTCTGGCATGCCGTCGGTGAGGATGAAGATTAGCGGTTTCCAGTCGCCCTTCTCTCCACCTTTGACCGAAGATTTCACATCGGTATCCAGAGACTGCTGAAGCACCTGAAATGCCCTGCCCAGCGCCGTGCTGCCCGACGCCGACAGTTGCGGCGGCTGGAACTGCTCAATCGGCGTCAAGCCGTTGGTGACTATGCGAGCGTCGCTATCGAAGGTGATGACGCCCACATGCACCGTTTGACTCGCGAAGGTGTCAGCGCTGACCTCTTGCGCGAACGCTTCGACCCCACGCCTCACGGATTCAATCGGCGCGCCGGACATGCTGCCCGAACAGTCCAACAGCAAGTAAATCGGTAATCGCCGCACGCCCTCTCCTAATGCGACATTCATTTCAACATTTGCCATGAGAATACCCTCCTTAAACCCCTTTAGGTTTGAATTTGCCCATTCAGCGGAAGAAAAGGAACACATGCTATTCCTTCCTTTCCTTCCATTCTTCCATTCCTTCCAGATTGAGACATTCGGATGATGGGAAATGTCAAGCCTAAATCGGTATTAGCTACAAATCTGCGAATAAATCGCTTCCAGCCGTTGCGCTAAAATGGGCCAGTGATACTTCGCCTCAACCAGTTGTCTCCCCGCCTTGCCAATGGTCTCGCGAAGAGCACGCGATTCGATTAGGCGAATCACATGATTGGCAAATGCTTGGGGCGTGTCTGCGACCAGCAGATCTTGTCCAGTTGTCGCCTCCAACCCCAACGCCCCAATCGAGGTGGTGACGACAGGAACCCCCATTGCCATCGCTTCCAGATTCTTCACTTGTATCCCAGACCCAGACCGTAGCGGTGAAACAAAAACAGCCGCACCTTCAAAATAGGGGCGTGTATCGGAGACATGCCCGGTGACAATGACGTTGCCGCGCTTGGCTAACCGTTTCAGTTGTTCAGGTGGATAATTCCCAACAATATAAAAGGTTGTTTCTGGGTGTACCGCTTGGATGAGGGGAAAGATTTCACGATAAAAATATAAAGCCGCATCCCAATTGGGGAAATAGTTCATCGTACCAGTAAAGAGCAGGTGGGGTTGATATGCGGATGCGTTGGGTTGGAAGTATTCTAAATCCACACCCATCGGCACAACCGATAGCTTCAGTGTGGCATCCTGTTTGAGCAGATAATCCCGATCGAACGCCGCGGCAACAGTTCCCCAATCAAACGACTTCATGATCTCGATCTCATATTTACGCACGCGATGCTCCTCAAGTTTAACCAGGGGCCATCTGATACTTCGATCCAAAGCCGCTCGCCGGTGTAAATTCAACGCCAGTGAGTCACACAGGTCTAGCACCTTCGGTATCCCTTGCACATGAGAGACATATTGCGCCATCCGAAACAGTTGGACATGAATCAAGTCAAAGTCAGTTCTGTCCAGGAGCTTATTAATCGTTCGCTGCATCTGCGAGGAATACCAGTAGTGAAGTTGTAAGGGCTGAGTTGAAAAGGAGTGTAACAGGGAATTCAGGCAAGCGCGATTCCGGTGAAAGCGCACCCACTCAACGCGCTCACAAAATGCTTCCATCTGCTTAACGTCAGCGATTTCCTGGTCAGACTCGACAAAGGAGGCAAAGGTCAGAGAGTGGCGTTGGGCAAGCTGTTTGATAAAATAGTACGCTCGAATGCGATCGCCGCGCTGAGGTGGATATGGAAACCTGAGGCTCAAAAATAGGATTTTCATATATGAGACGTGAAACGTAAAACGTAAAACAGCTTACGAATGACGTTTTACGCTTTACGCATTACGTTGGCAGTTCTGCTTCATCAATAAGCATCACAGGGATGCCCTCGCGAATTGGATAACGACGCTTGCATTCGCCAACACAGATCAGTTTTTGATTTTCACGGTCATATTCGATATCGCCTTTGCAGGCAGGACAAGCGAGAATATCAAGTAGTTCCTGGCTAATTTCTTCTTGTGAACTCAAGGGATTCCTCCATAATTTTATAAAACGTGAAACGTGATCAAGGATTCAGGGATTCCAATATGTGGTCAATCGCCCAATCTGTATCGATAAGATACTGTGGTGTCAAAATTTCACCTCTGGTCGTGTTCTAATCTGACGACTTTCGTAAATGTCTTTTTTTAACTGTTCACAGTCAACAGTATCTTTCCATGCCCCCGCTGTGGCTGCGATGCCACTTTTCTTTGGAGGAGCAATAGGAGTCTCAATAATAATCGTAACTTCCTTCCCTTCCGGGAAATCTAAATCCTCTAAAGGCTTGAAAATTCCGTTAATGAACATTGCCCTTACAGTCGTTGCCATTTTTGAATCCTCCATACATAATGCCTAAAACGTCATGCGTAAAAACGCTTGCGTATTACGCATTAAGTTTTACGTTTTATCTTCCATGACACTTTTTATATTTTTTCCCGCTCCCACACGGGCACGGCTCATTGCGCCCGATCTTCGGGATGTCTCCAATGGCACTCTGTGTTGCCAATGCGGCGGCATTGGCAGCATCCCCGCCGAAGGACTGCGGCATGGAACGACGGGCTCGCATCGCGGAACCGCGTTGAGGGGCATGTCTGGGGGCGGCGCGTCGTGTGGCTGCCGAATCAATCCGCGCCTTGAAAATGTATTCGCTAACCTCCTCTTCAATCCGCTGGTACATGGCTTCAAAAATCCCGTAGGCTTCGTTTTTGAAAACAACGATCGGATCTTTGCCAGCATAACCGCGCAAGCCAATTCCCTCTTCTACATAATCGATATTGTACAGGTGCTCTTTCCAGTGACCATCGATTCGATCCAGAAGGAGCAGCCGTTCCAATTCGCGCATCTGTTCCGCGCCCATTTCGGCTTCACGCTGCTCGTAGCTGTCCCGCAACGTTTTTAATATCTGCTCGCGCAATTCGGCTCGACTCATTTTGTCAGGTTGAGTTGGCCATCTAGCAAAATCGATGGGGAAGATATGACTCAACCATGTCGTGAAGCTTTTCATATCCTCCTCCGGTGTCTGACTTCTTTCGGGCAAATCAGCCTCAAGGTGGTCATCTAAAATATTCTCGATCATGTCCTCAATCGTGCTCTTGAGGTCTTCGCCTTCGAGAATGCTATCGCGTAACTCATAGATGGTTTGACGTTGCGTATTCATCACGTCGTCAAATTTGAGCACATTCTTGCGATACTCGAAGTATTTCTCCTCGACCCGTTTCTGCGCTTTTTCGATGGCTTTGGTCACCCACGGGTGTTCGATGGGAATGTCTTCCTCCATACCGACCCGCTCCATCATGCCCGACAAGCGATCTGAGCCGAACTTCCGCATGAGATCATCTTCAAGCGAAAGGTAGAACCGAGAGGAACCGGGGTCGCCTTGCCGTCCAGAACGCCCTCTTAACTGGTTATCAATCCGTCGCGCCTCGTGCCTTTCTGTTCCGATGATATGCAGCCCTCCAGCTTTCACGACCTTTTCACGATTCTCCGCGCAAATGGCTTTGGCTTCTGCGTAAGCTGCCTTCCATTCCTCTGAATCTTTTTCAACGGTAGCCATGTCGATGTTTTTCTTCCGGAGGATGTCCTGCGCCATGACCTCCGGATTCCCACCCAGCAGGATGTCGACGCCGCGGCCAGCCATGTTGGTGGCAATTGTGACCGCTCCTGGCATACCAGCCTGGGCGATAATCGTCGCTTCACGGGCGTGTTCTTTGGCGTTCAACACCTGACTGCGGATGTCGCGCCGTTTCGCTCTGAGCATCTTGCTTAATTTTTCGGAATTTTCAATCGAAATTGTTCCCACCAGCACGGGGCATCCTTGTTCATGTTGCGCGATGATATCGTCGATCACCGCTCGGTATTTCGCCCCCTCTGTCTTATAGATCTGGTCTGAATAATCCATCCGGATCATCGGCTCATTCGTGGGGATGACAACAACTTCTAACTTATAGATTTGCGCAAACTCATCGGCTTCCGTCGCAGCCGTTCCGGTCATACCTGCCAACTTCTTATACATACGAAAATAATTTTGATAAGAAATTTTGGCACCGGTCTGGGTTTCTTGAACGATCTTGACATGTTCTTTCGCTTCAAGGGCTTGATGGAGGCCTTCGCTATATCGTCTCCCGTATTGCATCCGTCCCGTTTTTTCATCGACGATGACGACCTCCCCGCCTTCCACAACGTAATCAACATCGCGTTTGTAGAGGGTATGGGCAGTCAACGCCTGGTTGACGTGATGGACAACGGCGATGTTGCTATGGTCGTATAAATCCTCCACGCCCAGCAGACGTTGCACCTCCTCAACGCCTTCCTCGGTGAGCACAACGTTACCGCGTGTCGTATTTTTCTCATCGATTTCATAGTGTTTATCCTTTTGCAATTGGATGATGACGCGGTTAATCTTTGAATACAGTTCAACTGCCTCACCATAAGGTTCGGCGATAATCAGCGGTGTACGCGCTTCATCAATGAGCACACTATCGACCTCATCGACAATTCCATAGGGGTGGCCACGCTGTACCTTGTCTTCCAAACGCCGCGCTTTATTATCCCACAGGTAATCAAAACCAAATTCGCTGTGCACACCGTAAGTGATGTCCGCTTTATATCCAAGCTTTTTCAATTCATGGGGCATACCGCTAATCGTTAATCCGACCGAAAGGCCAAGGAAATTATAGATCTGCCCCATCCACTCGGCATCGCGCCGGGCGAGGTAATCGTTGACAGTGGCAACGTGAACGCCTTTGCCTGTCAGTGCATTCAAATAGACCGCCAGCGTCGAGGTTAAGGTTTTCCCTTCACCCGTTTTCATTTCGGCAATGCACCCTTGGTGGAGTACAATGCCACCCATCAGTTGTACATCATAATGGCGTTGCCCCAAAGTTCGTATGGCAGCTTCACGCACAACCGCAAACGCTTCGGGCAAGAGGCTATCCAGCGATTCTCCGGCTTCCAACCTTTCTCGGAAATGCGGCGTTTTGGACCGGAGTTCTGCATCGGATAGGCGATGCACGGAAGGTTCCAATCGATTGATTTCCGCCACGACCGATTGGAAACGCTTCACATCCCGCTCCTGCTTGCTGCCGAAGACTTTGGTTAGAACTTTAAACATAGTACATCATTCCTTACATTTAGGACTTACGCAGTGAGTGACAGAGAGGCACTCTGAATCCTGCATCTTGCATTCCAGATTCAGGATTCAAAATGCAATAGGCGTTCGGAGACGATTTTGCCCACTGACGTGCGTAAGTCCTGTAATTCCTGAACGTAGAACTTTTGAGTGCCTTGTGCTTTTATTCGGAGCGTTGCCCCAACTGGAGACGCAATTTTTCTAACTCCGCCTCCAATTGGGTGCGTGCGTTGGCTTCGGCTTGGGCTTTCGCTTCTGCCTCTTGTCGGGCGCGGGCTTCCGCTCGCACTCTGACTTCTACCGCTTGCACCCTGGCTTCTGCTTCCTTGGCTTCACCCTTGAAGTAATCCCGCTCTTGCATTAGCTCATCATAAGTGGGCAAGGGCGTGGCATCGGGATAAGCCGGACGCATCAATCTCACTTTGGTGGGTTGGTCCTCCACAAAGAACCAGAGATTCAAGGCTTCGCTTTGCAACCACCCTCGCGCATCCGGTTCGATGTTAATGATTTCCCCGCCCTCCGTTCGCCGCCACCCCCGACATTCAAAGGGTCTGGCGACTTCGGGTTGGTGGAGGAAATACTCCTGCATGCCAATCTCTTGCAAATAGAGCTTCACCTTGTCCTCGCGGTCTACCTTCCCCGTGCTTTCGGAGAGAAATTCAAAGGCAACGGTTGGAATCGCTCCTTCCTCCCATGTATAAAAACTCCGCCGCGCTGGAATGGCATCCACGCCGAGGACGACGTACACATCCGGCGCGACGCATTGGGAGGTATCCCCTTGGACGTAATAGATAAAGCTATCGGTGCCCACATACACGGTATCGCTTCTGCGTCGAAAAAAGGTCCTCAACTGATAGCTGAGGGTGGTAATCTGTATGCCATGAAATTCGGTTGCTGCCATCGGTTCATCGTCCTCCGCCGGGTAGCCTTCGAGAGAAATGGTCGCTCTGCCGGATGCCCGTGGGTATGGCGGCAGGACATAGCCGTGTTCATGCTTCCAATGGGTGAATGGAGTCATCGGTTTTCCTCCTCTCAAGATTTGATTACATTACTCAGGCTTTTCTTCAGAAGAACTAGGCGGCTTTTCCCCAGTGCTTTCCTCTTGTGAAAGAGTTTGCTCCGGAGCAACGGGTTCAGCAATATCATCTTTCTCCTCTTCCTCGACCTCTAACAGGTTTTCCCCGTCAATTCGCTTTCTCACGATCGTATAAATGAGGGTATTCCCAACGGAAGCAATCGAGAGAAGATAGGCAATCACCAAACCGGCGATAAACAACAGAGAAAGGGTCATAAAAACCGAGGCGATTTTCAGTGTTAGTGGGGAATTAGCAGGCTCCGTCCAGTCAAATACAAAGAACTGACCAACGGATGACAATTCTGCCAACTTCTGAATCCATCCCCCTAGCCACTGATTCGCATGTCCCATGATTACCTGCATATCTGTCGGGATGAGCCAACCGATTGGCAGCATCGCCAACACAAAGCCGGCGAAACAAAAAACAGCCCAAATCGGAACACAGATTAACTTTACACCGAACAGCAGGGTTTCGTAAATGACGAGCCGCCACGGCTGATTCCAAACCATCGAAAAATGCTGATACACCGTTTCAAAGGTATCCGAATCCACAGCCGCAACCACGGATGGGGCGAAGAACAGGCTCACTTTCAGGATAACGAGAAGATAAACCATCAACAATCCCAGAAAGAAAGCGAGGATAGTCAGGATTGATGCAAGCATGACAAGGATGCGACCCACCGCTGGAATCTTGCCAAGCAAACCAACGATGATCGGTGTTGCAGCCAAAAGTACAAAAATGACAATCAGACTGACGAAGATTCCGAAAACAGCCTTCCAATGTTTCTTTGCAAAGCCAGCAGATTCCCGCATTGAAAAGAAATTGTCACCCCGCAATTGTTGGATTGTAATTTTGGAGACCATTGTGCTTGTCAAAAAGAAAACTACAAAAAGGATAAACGTGCCAATCCCCATCGCGCCAATCGTGAGGGGGGGCAAATTGTAATCGACGAAGGGACAAACTGGCAATAGGGCATACCTATTCCAGAAATCACTCGCTGCACTTCCCCCCGAGATTAACAGACTCAAATAAACGAGAATCTCATAGATTAAATAAACAAATACAAGCCCTAAAAAATGAACGGTGATTTTCTTTCCGCTGAAGCCGTACCGCCCAGCTCGAAAAATGTCCCGAAAATCGAAGTGTAGTTTAGTCATTCACTCCCTCCTATTGCAATTCTATTACAGGTCATAAGTGATACCTCTATCACCTTGCATCTTGCATCTTGAATTCTGTATCCATGCAGGATTCAAGATGCAGGATTCAGAATGTAAAAGTGTAATTTGTGACCGTCCGCTTAGTTACGAAGCATCATGTCTAAAAAAGTCCAGAAAATTGCACGGCTATATAATACACCAATTGCAATTTTCTGTCAACAATAACCTTATCGATTGAGAGTCTATTAAATTCGTTGGTGAAAAGGCGGAGGGGATTTCATGCGAAGACACGGAGCACACGGGGGAAAGGGGGAGCGTTTTCTCTAAAAAAAGGAGTGAATGGTGAGTGGTGGGTGGTTTCGGAGAGAATCACCACTCACCAAGTGGGGTAAACCGTAAGATCGCTGTGTACCTAAATTCCTGTTATACATTACATTTCACTTTCGTCTTCCGCTGAATCTGTTTTATTCATCCAGCCATAAGATTCCAGTTTGCGATAAAGCGTTCGCAAACCGATTTTCAACATTTGAGCCGCTCGCTTTTTATTACCACCGGTTTCCGCTAAGGTTTTGCAGATGGCTTCTTTTTCGATGTCTTCCATTGCCATCCCAACCTTTCCAACGGCGTCACTGATGTCGTCTGAAATGGGTATCGAAGGGGGGGCAGTTCGTTGAAATTCGGGCGAAAGGTCTGCAAGTTCGATCGTATCCGTTGTCGCTAAAATGACCGCCGTTTCAATGATGTTTTGTAACTCACGGACGTTTCCGGGCCAATCCGCGCTTTTCAGATAATTCATGGCTTCGGTGGTGATTTGTGCCACATGCTTGTTATGTTCTTTGCTAAATTCTTTGATGAACGCGCTCACGAGGAGCGGTATATCCTCGCGGCGTTCCCTTAACGGGGGAACCCGGAGCCGAAATCGGTTGATTCGATGGTACAGGTCGATTCGGAACTCTTTATCTTTCACAGCCTCCTCAAGGTCTTTATTCGTTGCGGCGATCATCCGGACATCAACGCGGATGGTTTGAGCGCCGCCAAGTCGTGTGAATTCTTGCTCCTCCAGCACCCGCAGAAATTTAATCTGTGTCTCAACCCCCATCTCCCCAATCTCGTCAAGAAATAGCGTTCCACCATCTGCCTGCTCAAAGACCCCCAGTTTACGGGAAACTGCCCCGGTAAATGCCCCTCGCTCATGACCAAACAACTCACTTTCGAGGAGTTCACGGTAGAGCGCCCCACAATTGATCGCTTTGAACGTTTTCTCCCTTCGTCTGCTGTGATTGTGGATTGCCTTCGCGATGAGTTCCTTCCCGACCCCACTCTCCCCGGTAATCAAGACGGTTGCATTTGTCGGAGCTACCTGTCGAATCAGACGAAACAGATCGACCATTGGTCTCGATTTACCGATAATATTATCGAACCCAAACTTATCATCCAGTTGTTCTCTGAGGTTGACGGTTTGAAGGAAGAGCGCCTTTTTTTCAAGGGCGTTTTTAACCGCTTGGCGCAATATATTAATTTCTATTGGCTTTTGGAGATAAGAAACTGCTCCTATCCTCCCGGCTTCAACGGCGCTCTCAATCGTGCCGTAGCCCGTTAAGAGAATGACCTGGGTGTAGGGATTATTGTCGTGGATATACTTGAGCAGATCAATCCCACTCAGGTCTGGCATCTTGAGGTCTGTAATGACCACATCGATATTTTCCGCGGCTAAGATTCGGAGTGCCTCGCGTCCGCCCGATGCCGAAAAGAGATCATAGCCTTCGCGTTCCAAAGCCTCGACGGTGGCTTCGACACTTGCCGAATCATCATCCACGACCAGGATTCTCGGATTCATTTCATACCTCTTTTAACCGGCAATCGCATGGTGAATCGGGCCCCTTTACCGGGCTGGCTCTCCACCTTCACGTCTCCGCCGTGCCCGTCAATCACATGTTTCACAATGGCAAGCCCGAGCCCCGTTCCATCCTCCTTTGTTGAAAAGAACGGTTGGAAAATCTTGTCGAGAAGACGGGGTTCAATGCCGTTGCCTGTGTCTTGCACATCGATTTGTATCTGTCCATTCAAAGACTTCGCACGAACCGTTAGTTCCCCGCCCCCTTCCATCGCCTGATTCGCGTTGATAATCAGGTTTAACAACGCCTGCTTGAACTGTTCTGCATCCAGTTGGATAGGGGGGAGCTCTTGGATTTCACGGACGATTTGGATGTCTTGTCTTTGCGCTTCTGGCTCAGTGAAGTCCAGGACCTCTTCGATGAGCATGGCAAGGTCGCAGGGTTCAAATCTTAAAGGGGGGAGTTTTGCGTAACGGCGGAAGTCCGTCAGTATCCGATCCAATCGCTCGACTTCTCCGCGAATCCGGCGAACGCGCTTCCGCAAATCGTCCTTGTTCCCGTCAATTTCCGCCAGGTCTTCCTCTAAGAGTTGGAGATTCAAATTGATACTATTCAGCGGATTCCGAATTTCATGAACTAACTCTCGAGCGAGTGTATTCACCGGTTCAGGGTTTTTGCCTTCCGTCTGTTGCCGGTCACGGGCACGCCATGGCGCCCGAGAATTGTGTTTTCGCATAAGTCTCTGTATGATGGCAAACGCCACACAGACGATGAAAAGCATCCCCACGCCGAACGCAGGAATGAGAAATCCACCCACAGCAAACCACCATATTCATCAAATTCTACGGGGAAGGTTTTGGAGGAAAGAACGAAACGGTTGGCTTATCCATTGGCATTGCGTGTCCTGCCTGAATTTCTGCCAAAGCGTCGTCGGCCATCTTTTCAAGCAAGCGTTGAGATTCATCAGTTGCGAGAAGGGCGTCCCATCGAGCGTTTTCTGCGGAGATTTCTTCTTCGCTCACATCCTCGTCTAACACTTCCTCGTCAGTCTTAGTCGTCTGGAACTCAAGAAATTAGGCACAGTCAATGACCTGAGACACCCGCTCCGGTGGCAGTCTGCGTATGATTCCAATCAGTTTTTGTTCATAAGTTACAGGTTTTGAAACCGTCTGCGTTTCCATCGTTCACCTCCTACGAGGTCAATCATATCACAATACGCTGCATCGCGCCTAACGGATCCCGAGTTGAGCGGAATTTCACAGGAGGTGAAATTTCCGCTCCAACGACTTGTTATTCTGAGCGCCGCGCAGCGTGTTGGGTTGCCTTTTTGCCTTACGACGACTGACTTTTGAAAGCGAGCGGTTATTGCTCATGCGTATAAATCTCTTGTGGTTACGGCTAATTTGTATTCAACGCTCAAAGGCTTGAATAGAGCAAAGTGCTTTGCTCCGCAATCAATCTTCATCTGTTCAACTTCTCGGAGTAGTTGCCTGTCTAGCATGCCTTTCGTTTCGGCAACAAAGTAGATACGGGTATCATTCTCAAAGACGACCGCCCAATCGGGAAAGTAATTGCCTATCGGGGTCGGCACTTTGAAGCCGCGTGGCAGTTTGAAAAAGAACTTGATGTTTTCGTCGGCTTCGCAATCGCGGGCAAAATCGCTTTCAACGTCGCTATCTACGGGAATATAGTTGAATAGCGTTTTATCCTGCTTGCTGACGGTAAACAGGTTAGATAGGTAGGTTTCGATTTCTTCATACTCAAACAACCGCATTTCGTAGTCTGCCCCGTTTATCTGCTCGTATTTCACACCTTCCACTAGCAGACTATTCAGGGTGCGGCGAATTGCTCCAATCACGTTATCCAAAAACATCTGGGGATTGATTTCCAATTCTCCAAAGCGGTTAGATTGTTTCAGGATTTCGTAAACGGTGTTGCGGGATACGTCAACGCGGCTTTGGATATAGCCGTAAACATCAGGAATGAGATACCGCACCTCTTCGGATTTTTTTACGCCAGTATTTTTCAGCGTGCCTTCTATGCCTTCTTGGGAATAACTCAAGCGGGCGGTGCGAGCTTCCAGCATGGGGCGTTTGGTCAGTGGCACAAAGTTAAAATCACGCAATTCGGCAACCGTGCGCCTAATCAGTTCTTCAGTGCTGTATTCCACTGCGTAGCGGGTGTGGCGCTTAATTTTTTCCCAAATCTCAAACAAGAACGGGAAGTTTTCTAAAGTCAATTCTTTTGATAACTGCACCTTCGCTTTGTCGCGGGCGTTCTTAATCCTGCCCTTGAACTCAACGCTGGTTTCTTCCTGAATTTCACGCTGTAGAGTTTCCGAAAAGTCTTCATAAGTTTCGTTGGCTACAACAGTCAAAACATTGATGCGCTTATCCTGCACTCGTAACCCCGTGCTATCAACAGGCAAACGAAGCCCGCGCCCGATTTCCTGTCGTTTTTTGAGGTCACTTTTGCTTTCGTTAAGCGTGCAGATTTGGAAGACGTTGGGGTTATCCCAACCTTCGCGCAAGGCGCTATGCGAGAAAATGAACTGTAATGGTTCGTCCAGACTCAATAACCGTTCCTTTTCTTTCATAATCAGGCTGTAAGTATCTTCGTCGGCTTTGGTGTTTTTTTCCTTCGAGTCTATCCAGACTTCCTTTTTCTCTTTGCCTACACCTTTTTTATCAGATGAAAAATACCCGTTGTGAACTTGCTCGACGGAGAACGGTATTAAGCCTTTGTGCTGGCTGGCATGGCGCGTAAAGGCTTCTTCAAACCAGATCGCGAACTTGCCCTTTTGCGGATTGCTGTCGGCAGTGTATTCTCTGTAATGGGCAACTCGGTCAATGAAGAACAGGGATAGCACCTTGATTCCTTTAGGGCTTAATTCTTCAACTTTCTTGAAGTGCTGTAAAACCGTTTGCTCAATTTGATATTTCAACAACTCTTCTTTCATTCCACCCAGTTCGCTTTTCTCTCGCAGGACCCAGCCATTCGAGAGCCGAATGTCACTGCTGTCACTATCTTCTAAGTATGACCACCTGTTGACATATAAATCTCGGTAAAGTGGATTGCCGTTAGAGAGGTCAAACAAATCGGCTTTGCCCGGAGAAACAGAAACGCTTTTGCGTTGTATGCCCTGCGGTGTTCTCACGTTTAAGGTGAGTTTCAACGAAACCGTGCGTTTGCCGCGCGTGCAACTCTCATACCGAATATAGGGTTGGTTGTAGTCTTGTTCGACTGCTGTCACCCCAACAACTTCAATTTGTTTGACCAAGCCCAAGTCATAAGCTTGCACAGGATTCAGGTTATAGACCAAGTTGTATAAATTGCGGTGTGTTGCGCTATACCGAAGCGTGCCAAGCGGGTTGAGGTTGTGCAATGCCGCCCGCCGCACATCGGTTTCCATGTTTTGCGGTTCATCCACAATCACAAACGGGCAAGTCGCTTGGATATATTCAATCGGCTTGACTCCCGTTTCGCGCACGGTGTTGATAACATTGGTGTCTTTGGTGAAACTGTCAATGTTAATCACCAAAATCTGGATTGCGTTGGATGTGGCGAAGTTCCGCAGCACCGCTAGACTTTTGCTTTCATACATCACGTAGTTGAGAGGGGGATTGCCGTACAGGGCTTGAAAGTGGTCATGCGTGATTTGTAGATTCTTGACCGTACCTTCACGGATTGCCACACTGGGAACGACGATGACAAACTTCTTGAAGCCGTAAACCTTGTTGAGTTCGTAAATTGTCCGCAGGTAAGTGTAGGTCTTGCCCGTGCCCGTTTCCATTTCAACGGTGAAGTTCAAGGGGATAAAATCGGTTTCGCCCGTTTCTTGATTTTTCACGTACTGGCAACGCTCTAACGCGCCCGATGGCGCGATACCGTTTCTCTCCTGAACGGCGCGGACATTCTGAAGCAACTGTTCTTCATTCAGGACCAGTTGGTTGCCAACCCCTTTTTCGGTGAGGGCAAGTGAAGACCCTTCCATCGCAAAAGAAAGTTCAAAATCGCCTTTGGCTAAAGGCTGTCCTTCAAATATGCCCACCACTGCGTGAATGGCGGCAAGTTGGTATTCCTGGGAACTGTCGAATTGAAGTTTCATAGCCACATTTTAGATAATCTTTAGTTCGATGCCTGCTTCTTTCAATTGCAGTTTGAAGTTCGTCACGGCTTCGTCATTGCCTTTGAATACTCTATCGAGACAAACAACTCTCTGCGGCTTTTGCTTATGGACGTAGGCATTGATGGCGGGAGTATAGTCGTCAAAAAAGACAAGGATTTTGCCGTCTTCCACCATGTACACGGCTTGCCCGTCTATCTCTGCTGACTCTACTTTGGCAGTAAGCGGATAGCCCGCTTTCAGCAACAACTCGTACAGCATTTTCTCGGCTTCGCTGTTCTCTTTCTCGCTATGTCGGAAGGCTTCCAACTGTTGCAAGATGGCTTCCGCGCCTTCCACATCGCCGCGCCATTGCTTGAAGTTGCTGGGCGCAAGACGGAAGGCTTGAAAACCTAATAGCTGTTGATTTCCATTCAACCCTAATTCTGCCGCCCGCTTCGTTTGTAGTTTTGCGATGACCTTTTGAATCCGCGCTTTGCAAATATCGGCAATGGTGCGGTAGCCTGCTTTGTACGCTTCGCTATTTTCTTCCAAACGTTCAGGTATTTGCACCAAAATAAACCGCTGATTGCCGTTACCATTTTCTTCGTTCAACTCCAGCACGGCTTGGGCAGTTGTACCACTGCCAGCGAAGAAGTCAAGAATAATGGCGTCTGTATCGCCATTCGCAAGTTCAATTAAGTAACGAACCAGAGTTGGTGGTTTGGCGTAATCAAACACACCAGCGCGAAACAAGTCTTTGACAACAATGCTGCCATTGGCTGTTGTTCCTGTCTCAGGTGACAAAATCGAATCAACTGCCGAATATGTTTTGTGCCCTTGTGGTATCACTTTATACGCTTCCCATCGCCCGTCTTCGCGCTTCTCAAAAACTATGCGCTGGTCAGCAAAAAGTTTTTCCATTTCTTTTTTGCCAATGCGCCAGCGCCCTTCCGTTCCATCAGGCTTAATGGGAAACACTTCATCACCCGATGGCGTGTAAATCGGGTAGAACATAGAACGACGGTCTTCCCGTTTGTCGCCTTGCCCCCATTGGCGCAAACGCTCTTTGCCGCCCAAACTAACTCGCTCTTGTTGTTTGATTTGAATTTCCTGAATGTTGCGGGCATAGCATAAAATGTATTCATGGACTGTTGCGGTTTCAGCAGCGGTGCCGCCTTTGCCTTGTCGGGAACGCCAAATAAACTCCTCAATAAAATTTTCTTCCCCAAAAATTTCATCTAGCAGTAGCCTTAAGTTAGCAACTTCATTCGAATCAATACTCACAAAAATCACCCCATCTTCGCGGAGCAAGTTGCGGGCAAGGTACAGGCGCGGGTACATCATCGAAAGCCAAACGGAATGAAATTGCCCGTTCTCGCGAGTGTTCTTGCGCCACAGGTCTTGCCCGTTCAAATCGCCGTCCCCGTTGGTGATGCCTGTGCGCTTGTTGTAATCCGCCTGTCGCTCCGCGTAGTCATCGGGATAAACAAAACTGTCGTTGCCGGTGTTGTACGGCGGGTCAATGTAAATCATCTTGACCTTGCCGAAATAAGATTTTTGTAGAACCCGCAAGACTTCTAAGTTCTCGCCTTCGATAAAGATGTTGCCCGCCGCGTCAAAATCAACGCTGTTCCCTTTATCGGGAATCAGCGTGGCGGTAGTCTGCTTTTGTATTTCCTTGCGGGCTTCGGCTTTGCCCGCCCAATTCAGTTCGTAGTGTTCGTTGGGGAAAACAACGCTTTCGCCCAAAATAGCTTTCAAGCGGGCGAAGTCAATCTTATTTTCCGAAAACACTTCGGGGAAGATGGCTCGCAGTTGGGCTATCTTTTCGGCGGTAACATCAAGGCTTTGACCGTCCATAACGCTTCTCATCTCTGTGATTGAATTTTGTTATGCTGTATCGCTGTGAAGAGATTTTACAGCGATCTTAAAATGGGGTCTAACGCCCCTAAACTGCATCCAGTTTAGGGGCGTTATGCGGAACTGCCTTTTGGCAATGAAACCCAGCAAATTGCTACCCGGTCCGCCATCCCCACCCATTAGGCGGGTTTAGCCACCTTTTTTTGATCTCTGAGGTGCCAGATATATAAAATCGGACTGGCAATGAAAATGGTTGAATAACTGCCGGCAATGACGCGGAAAGTGTCTTCATGATAACTTCCTCGACGCTTTGTTCAGTCGCTTCAGCCCTCCATTTGAAACGTTTATATATCGAATCCGGTAATTCTAAAGTCAACATTTGTGGCATTTTGATTTCACCTCCCCCGCAATCCCAAGGAACGCTGGGGGCACACGCATGGTTAAAAATGACACCCAATCATGCCGCCGGTTTTTCATGACAGATGACACCTATCCGCAGACCTATCTCTTGTAATCTGTCACTCAGTTCCCAGGCAAAATCAGAAACCTCTTTTGTTTCCTTAGATACCTTCACATTTGCAAAGTATTCATCGCCCGGATAACTTCTTACATCCACCGCGCCCACGTTCTCTTCGCCAAATTGTTCGACGAATGCTTGGCGGATGTCCCGTGCTAATTCAAATTCATCCACGATAGGAACGATTTTGAATGATGTAAATCTTGGCATTCTCATAATGATACTCCTCGTCTGTTGCCTAAATCGTATCTACCCAATTTTTTGCCGGTGGAACTACGACGCTTCACATCTCACCTCAACTTGAGGGTGCTCAACGCCATCAGCATCAAAATCAGCGCGACGATCCAGAAGCGAATGACGATCTTCGTTTCCTTCCAACCGAGTTGCTCAAAATGGTGATGTAGCGGTGCCATCTTGAACACTCGTTTTTTCCGCGTTTTGTATGACCACACTTGAATCATGACGGAGAGGACTTCCGCAACGAAGATTCCACCCACAAGCACCAACAGAATCTCCTCTTTGATTAAGATCGCCACTGTACCGAGAGCTGCACCGAGGGAGAGCGACCCCGTATCTCCCATGAAAACCTGCGCCGGATGACAATTATACCACAAAAATCCCAGACCTGCCCCAGTCAAGGCGGCGCAAAAAATCGTCGCCGCTTCTCCGCTCACTGGGAGATGGACAATATCTAAGTAATTTGCCATTTTTTGGTGGCTTGTCAGATAACCTAAGATTCCAAACGTGGTTGCGACAAATAGAGTGCAGCCGATTGCCAATCCATCAAGACCATCCGTGAGGTTGACAGCGTTGGACGCCCCGACAATCACGAGCATGACAAAGGGAATAAACAAAATCCCCAGGTCTGGATGAAGATTTTTAAAGAACGGAATGATAATCGAGGTTTTCGATGCCACACTGTCTTTCGGAACCGGTCCCCACTGATAAACGTAATAGGCAATGATAAACGCGCCAATCATTTGGAGAAAAATCTTATGCCAGCCGCGCAACCCAAGCGATTGTCGTTTCGTGAGCTTACGGTAGTCGTCGAGGAAACCGATTCCACCAAACCACAGGAGACTGAATGTGAGAAGGAAAATGTAGGGTTGATCTAACCGCGCCCATAGAAAGATTGAAATCAACACAGAAGTGATAATGAGTACGCCACCCATTGTTGGCGTTCCCGCCTTAGTGAGATGGGTTTGAGGCCCATCCGTCTGGATATGCTGACCGATCTTCAAGCGCCGCAAATGCCGAATGACAAACGGCCCAAAAAGCAACGAGATGAGCAGAGCCGTCACCGTTGCGTAGATGGAGCGAAAGCTAATATAGCGGAAAACGTTAAACGGCGAAAAAACACCTTTCAACACTTCAAAAAACAGGTAGTAGAACATAGTCACTCAAGAAAAAAATTGGGAAATTTGATGTATTGAATTTGTGTGTTGTGTGCTCAGGTATTAGAATAAGTTTTTGAAAATATAGACAAATTCAGCCATATATTGAAAGTTATATGGCTGAATTGTCCAACGAACATCACGTCTTTACGACCTCCTGTTCGTAGGAGTCAAGTGCTCCTCGTGGTTGTTAAATCGGCTTTTTGCATCTGGCACACCGATAAGGCAGAAATCGCGCATCCAAATGCGCGATTTCTGCCTTATCATCTTTCGATTACCCTTAATGCCAGACCACAGACGGAGAGCGGCAGTGAAAGTTCCTCTTTCACAAGCCGCTCGGCTTTGCGACCGACTGGAACAACATCTGTCGGTGTGATGACCCATCTAACTTCTGCAATGACATTTTCTGTCATTGCCCACTGTTAGTTCCATGTTCATAGTTGTCTATGAATTTAGGAACTATTAGGTATTCGCATCAGTTCTTCCAGTATCTGCTCTAACTTCATCCCACGAGAACCTTTGATTAAAACAGCATCACCGGCTTGAGCATAAGTGCGGAGGTGTTGCGCCGCCGCTTTCGGGGTTTCGCAGGAGATAATGGATTCAATTCGCCCTGTCGCCCCGCGCGCGATCTCATGGCTGTGTTGACCAACAGTAATGAGCACGCTGATGTTGGAGGGGATGCCCTGTCCGGCTTTCAGGTGGAGCGTGTGCGAATGCTCGCCAAGTTCTAGCATATCACCGAGTATCGCGATTCGCTTGCCAGCCGTTTCCATGCTGCTGAAGCATTCTAAAGCAGACTTGAGGGAATCCGGATTTGAGTTATAGGCATCGTTGATGATATGCAAACCGTTATACGCAATTGGCTGCATACGCATGTCCGCGGCGTGATAATTTTCCAGACCCATGCGAATCTCCGCGCTCGTTAAGCCAGCCCATACCCCAACGCACGCCGCCGCAAGCGCATTTAAGACATTATGTTTTCCCAGACAGGACAATTTAACCCGCTCAACCGCATGCCCGTTGAGTCGCAATGTGAAGGACGGCCTTCCAGAAGAATCAATTTCAACTTCATCCGCTGAGACGTCGGCTTCAGTTCCTCGACCAAATCTGGTAATTTGACCGCGCGCCCGTTTAACGAGCCTCGGTGTCATCGGATCATCGGCGTTCAGGATGGCATGCGAGACCTGTTCTAGCAACGCCCCCTTTTCTTCAGCGACCCCTTCGATTGAACCGAGCAATTCCAGATGGGCTGGCCCGATGTTCGTAATCACGCCAACGGTTGGTTCCGTCATCTTCGACAGTCGCTCGATCTCACCGGGCCAACTGGTTCCAATCTCAAAAACCGCGATCTCATCCGCTTGGGTAAGTTGCAACAGCCTCAACGGAATGCCAATCTGATTATTATAACTTTTCTCGGATTTGAATACAGCAAACCGTTGCGTCAGCACAGAAGCCGTCATATCCTTTGTTGTGGTTTTGCCGTTGCTGCCCGTGATTGCAATGATTGGGAGCTCGAATTTGCGACGATGGCAATTTGCAATGTTTCCCAATGCGATCAGCGTATCTTTGACCTGGATGACAATCGGCAGATCGACTTGGATCGGTCTCAATACAATCGCGACGATGGCACCTTTATGGCGAGCTTGCTCTAAAAAATCATGTCCGTCAAATTTCCCACCGACCAACGCCACGAAGAGCGCCCCACTTTGGAGCGTCCGCGAGTCCGTTGAGACCTGCGTCACGGTTGTGTTGGCATCGCCTCGGATGAGTTTACCATCGGTTGTATTTAAGATTTCAGAGATGGTGAGGTTCATAAATGCAAGAATACAGGAATTCAGACTCTGTTCAAGATAAGCAAGTATTCAAATTTCATGCCTTCAGGGTTTTTGTTCTTCCTTGAACCAAACAATTGCCTGTTTTTGATTTTATCCTCATATACGCCTTGATATGAATATCCTTTATCGATAAAATATTCGGCGATGATTCTCCAACTCTCAACCTCAACGGCATCACACTTAGGGTTGCCGATGAAGATGCAGGCTTTCGCGTTTTTCTTTAACCGGCTCATTGCGTTTTCCAGTGCATTGATGGTATGACAAAAATAAGAATCCAACACCTGAATCAGGCCATCTCGGCTCAATTGAGATTTAACCTTTTCCAGGGTTTCTGTATGAATCATACGACTCGGCTTTCTGTAGGGGATTTCAAGCCGTGAAAGCCTTTTAATCTCCTCATCGTTATATCCCAACCAATACAAGTCCATTTTCGCGGTTCTGATATATTCTTGCGCCTGTAAATAGGGGGGAGAGGTAATCAAGATGTCAAACTCCATGTCAGTATCGAACCGATAATCTGATGAATCCACGCCCCCTTTGCATAAGACATCATTGTCATGCTCCGCTGTCACAAAGATTAACTGGTTAATCGCCTTCAAAGCCTTTAATGAAAGCGCAAACACCATTTCGTCCAGTTTATCCCTCCATCCCGTTTTTTGCAATCCTTCAATATATTGATTTTTCCGCTTTGATTTGAACAACTTTGGTACTTTGTGTTCAGCATAAGAAAAATGTTTGCTCACCTTTAGCAGAGCGGACTCAATAATTGCCGGGTAAATATCACACCCCAGACTTTTTTGCCAGCCCCAATATCGACTCAAAACCTCTAAGATTTCATCAGGATACCAATATTTCAAATTTGCCCATTGGGGGTAAAAATAGATGGTGCTTGGGGAAAGGCCGTTTAACAACTTAAACATGACCCCTTCACTTAAGACTGTTTTTCCCCTGTATATTTTTACGGGTATGATGTGATTAAGCAAAGGATTTAGATCTAATAAGAAGGAATTTCTTTTATATAGATAGGCTTCCAGTCCGGCACTTCCTGAACCTGCAAAAGGGTCTACCAGCCAATCGTTTTCTTTTGTGAAAGATTGAACGCAATATCGAATCACATGAGGAATAAACTTAGCAGGATAATAATAAATGGAGTGGGTTAGATACCCGGTATCCTTGATTTCTGGAACCAAGTCTCGGAAAGAAACTGGTATGATTTCAGGGCTGTTTGCACTCGATTCATCTTCCGGTGATGGATGGTTGGTTTCACGAGTGGCAGGCCACAAGGTCAGTTGTTCTTTTAATACATTATCAGGATATTCTTGCATAGCACGCCTTTAAGAACAATAAATCTCGGATATAATGTGCTTTATCGGACAGAGATTTTAAGGGAATACTGTCCTCTGTCCATAAGGGAATTATCTTTTGGGTAGCTTGATCTATTGATTTTGTTAGTTCCTTATAAGAATCGAAGCTAAATCGAGCTCCGATTTGATCCCATTTTTCGTTCAGCAGTTTAACATTTGAATACTTTGAGAATGATATCAGAGGTAACTCCAAACTTGCAATCGCATAAGAAACCCATAAATCATCCCAGTCTTCAACGATATTTACTGTTGTCGCTATGGCATTTAACATCTCATCGTCGGGGTCAGCTATCCATTCAAAAAGAGAATGAGCGATTTCGTCTGTGCCATATACCATTTGGAGGGATATTCTCTCGCGTAAATCTATTTTACCGTCAACTACATGATAAAACTCATCTTCGCTTGTTTCTATTAAGTCCCTCAAAGCAGAAAACATCTTGGCGACCGTAGATTTTTTTTGCTGGGAATCTCGGGCATCCCAAACGCATACCAAGTACAAGATGTCATTTTGGGGAATTTTGTTGGTTCTTAAAAGTGCCCTCAACATATCAACTAGCGATTCTTTGGCTGTTGTTCCACCCGTATCGTCTCTTGAACGGAGTTGAATGAGAATGACTTTTTCGTTTAACGAATCTACTCCCATTGCGTCAACATCAAGTTTTGGCAATTCATCAACCCCAAAAATCGCTTTCAGAATCGAGAGCATTTCAGAACTTTTTTCTGGAATGTTATCACATCGCCCATACTCCTTGAGAATGGTTTGTAACATTCTCTCCAAGACCTTAGAATATCTTTTGCCAATTGGACCGATTTTTTATCGCTACCCATCAAATTGAGAAATATTCTTTCTTGGTAATTATTCTGCATAGGCAATCACTGTATAAGTGGTCATTCATTTCTTCGCTGATTCGCTCATTCGTCGATTTGCCTGTTTGTCGATTCACAGTTTGTCAGGGTCGTAATAATCAAACTTCTCTGCAAGCGCTATTGATTCTTCACGCGAAAGTTTCTCCTCCATCCAATTCGCAACGGCTGCAATTTGGGCATAGACGCCAGAAGAAAAATAGTCAAGCAATCTTTCCTGGAGAATCGCTTTCTCGTCACAGCCGCCAATTCGATCTAACGAAACACGAAGTTCTTCCAGCACTTGCCAGATTTCAATATATTCTTGATAGCTCAGAGAAATTGAGTTCATTTTTCGGTCACTCTACTGTCCATTTGCAGATTTGCTCATTTGCAAATTTCTAGCTCCAGGAACTCCGCCGCCACCTCCCGGTCATCGAAATGGGACCGCACCCCATGAATCTCCTGATAAGGTTCATGCCCCTTCCCCGCGATGGCGACGAGATCGCCCCCCTTTGCCAACCCAATCGCATAGTCGATAGCTTCCTTCCGATTCGGGAGCAGGTCGTAACTTGCGCCGTCGGGCAATCCCGCCACGATGTCAGCGATAATTCGGTCCGGGTCTTCGGTGCGCGGGTTATCGGAGGTAATCACCGTGTGGTCAGCGATGGTCGTAGAAATCTTCCCCATGATGGGGCGTTTGCCGCGATCTCGATCCCCTCCACAGCCGAACACACAAATCAATCGTCCATTCGTAATTTTCCGTGCGGCAGTGAGCAGATTTTCCAGCCCATCTGGCGTATGCGCATAGTCAACAACGACAGCGAAATCCTGTCCCCGATCGACCAGTTCAAACCGTCCCGGCACGATTGTCGATTCAAGTCCGGCTTTAATTGCTTCGAGGGAGCAGCCGTGATGCAGCCCCACTCCGATTGCGGCGAGGGCGTTGTAAAGGTTGTAATCCCCCAACAGACGTAGACTGACACGGAGCTCCCCTTGGGGGGTGATGGCAGTGAACGCAAGCCCCGTGAGTTTTGATTCGACATCACGAACTGTCAAATCCGATCGATTCTCAACGCCATAGGTCAAGATTGGGGCGCGCGTCTGCTGACGGATACGATCAGAAGCGGGGTCATCCACATTGAGGATGGCCAGTCCATCCGTCGAATTTAGCTGCTGGAATAGCATCAGCTTGGCATTGAGATAGTTTTCCATTGTCTTATGATAGTCCAGATGGTCTTGCGTGAGATTGGTGAAAACGGCGGTTTCAAAAGTGAGCCCCGCCAACCGATGTTGCGCAAGCCCCTGAGACGAGGTTTCCATGATGATATAATCTAAGCCAGCATCAGCGACTTTGCCAAATAGCTCATGCAGTTTAAGGGATTCCGGCGTCGTTGTGGAGGCAGGAATGAGCACATCACCGTAACGATAGCTCACCGTACCGATGATGGCCGATTTCAGCCCAGCGACCTTGAAGATCGAATGGGCAAGGTACGTCGTCGATGTCTTACCGTTTGTGCCGGTGATACCAATCAGCTGCAGCCGATTCGCGGGATTCCCATACCAGTTGGCTGCAATGAGCGACAGTGCTGTTCGTCCATTCGGCACCTGGAGGTAAGTGACGCTGGTTGGAAGGTCAGTTGGAGGCGGCTTTTCCCCAAGAAGCACGGACGCCCCGTTTTGGATGGCTTGCGGGATGAACGCATGTCCATCCACTTTGACCCCTTCATAGCAAACGAAAGCATACCCCGACTGTAC
Source organism: uncultured bacterium (assembly GCA_964577695.1). Lineage (GTDB taxonomy): Bacteria > Poribacteria > WGA-4E > WGA-4E > PCPOR2b > CAZOAL01. The sequence goes on from CAZOAL010000022.1 coordinate 119,122, forward strand.
GCCCCGGTGGTCATGAGCGATACCGGTGACGTCTCGCTCCAGAATCCCAACTGATGCGATACACTTTACCTGTTGAAGCAAGCGTTGAAGATTCACAGTCTGTTGTCTCCATTTGCAATACATTCTGGATGCGGTAGAAACCGAGTTTTTGCGAAAAACTCGGTTTCTCCTAACCTGACCTTAATCATTGCCTGTAGGACGCCGGGCAAACAGATCCTTTTGGGTCAAATAGCGCATGGTTTGCTCCGCAATTTTTTGGAAAAGTGGGGCTGCAACCCGGCCGCTCAATGGCGCTCCGGCCGGTTCATCAAGGACAACGATGATCGAAACCTGTGGGTCGTCAGCGGGAAGAAAACCAACAAACGTGGTAATCACTTTGCCTTTCACATATCCTTTCCCTTTTTCCGCCTTTTGTGCGGTGCCTGTCTTGCCAGCAACCTTATATCCCTCGACACGCGCCCTTCTACCGCTCCCCGCTTCTGTGACCAGAACGAGCATTTTCTTCATGTCCTCCGCAACTTCTGGCGAGACCACGCGACGAATCACTTGGGGTGTAAATTGTTTCAGCGGTTTACCGTTGGCATCAAGAATCTCCTGAACAACCCGAGGTTGCAGAAGAACACCCCCTGAAGCGATGACATTCATGGCATTCAACATTTGGATAGGGGTAGCGGAAATACCCTGCCCAAAAGGCACTTGTCCAAGCGAATAGCCATACCGTAATCCCCTCAGATTCCCAATTTGTTCGTAAGGCAAATCAATACCTGTTTTTGCACCAAAACCAAATCGTCGTACATATTCATCCAGACGCTCCTTACCGAGGTGGGTTGCGACCTTGACGATGCCGATGTTACTTGATTTTTGGATAATCCCGGTAAGTGTCAGCCAACCGTTTGGGTGAACATCGTGGATGACATGGCCATTGGGCAGGCGATATGCCCCTCCACCGCAATATTCACGAGAGTCCGGTGTCATTAGCTTTTCGTTGAGGACGGCTGAAGCTGAGACAATCTTAAACACAGAACCGGGTTCATACTGCATCCAGATGGCGAGATTTCGTTTAGCTAATTCTTCGCTTTGAGAATAATGGTTCAGATTATAGTTCGGGTAATTTGCCATGGCTAAAATCTCACCGCTTTTGGAGTGCATGACGATAGCGGCCCCCCCCGGGGCTTGCCATTCCTCGCATGCCGCGATCAACTCTTTTTGCGCGATGTATTGAATATATTCATCAATGGTGAGTACAATGCTGTGGCCATATTCTGGCGCATCTGGAGAAGGTTCTGAAGGGTCAACGAGGGGTTTTGTCCCATCTGTATCCACAGTAGGGTATCCCCCTTGTGAGGACACTTCCGTTGAATTTTGGGGAGGGTCGGGTTTTGCCTCCGCCTGACTTAAGTAGTCATTGTATTGATACTCAACGCCTTCGACCCCTTCATCGTCAAAATTCGTATAGCCAATGATATGACATGCAAGGGTGTCTTTGGGATAGCCCCGCTTGCCATGGATCTCATACCCCAATCCACGAATGCCTTTGGTTATCTGTCGAATCGCCTTTAAGGAGTCATAGTCCAGGTTCCGCTGGAGCCAAACGAAATGTCTGTTTTTCTCCTGGAGTGCTGACAGGAGTTTAGGTTCCGGCGCACTGAGCACCGGTGCGAGTTTGTAAGCCATTGCGGCGGGGGAGGTTTTCATGGCTTTCGGGTCTGCATAGACCGAAACCAGATCTCGATTGATTGCCAATACATTCCGGTGTCGATCCAAAATCTTGCCACGCCTCACTTTCGATTGCAGATGAGTCCGACGCTCTCGTTCACCGCGTTCTCGCAACTCCTCACCGTGCAGAAGTTGAACCAGAAAGAGGCGACCAATGAGTGCGACAAAGCAGATTTCTAAACCAATGAACATAATAGCAGTGCGTGCACGACGTGTACCTAGATTCATTTTCTTTAAAATCCTAAATTAAGTATGTGAATAAATTCGGCATCTTGTTCTATCATTTCCTCCGTGAGAATCCGCATGATGACTTTCGTAAAACGTGATTTCGACAAGCTCAATCCGGCGGAAACGTGAAACGTAACAATTTACACGTTACGTTTTACGTTTTACGCTTTACGGGCGATGTCGTGTAAAGAGAGGCACCTAATCGACACCTCTTCTCACAGGTTAAGTGATAGTACAGAAATTTGAAACATGCTTATAAAACGTAAACCTGATACTCAATCTGACTGACCCTTGCGAATTGAGCCATTCGGTTCCTCTGGGAGCGCTTGGATGGGTTCGGTGGGTTGAACCATCTGAAGCTCTTGTGCGATTTTGTGAATGCGCTCAATCGAAGTCAGTTCTGCTTCCTGCATTTCAAGTTTGCCAATTTCGTCAAGCAGTTGATTTTTTTGCTGCTCAAAGTCCTCACGCATTTGCCGGGAAACCTTGTTCTGGTATGAAGAAAACCACGCGCTTCCCCCAAAAATGAAGATATACAGTACGAGAACCACATAAGCCAACGGATGAAGTTTTTCCGGCTGGCGCATTTTTTGATGTTTCATCATGCTATCATGCAAGAACTGTGAAAAAATTAAGTGTCAGATTGAAAATAAAAACGCTCAATCTTCGATTTAAGATTCGCAGATCTTCAGCGCAACACGCAATTTTGCACTTCTAGACCGAGGGTTTTGTCGAATTTCATCAGGTTTCGGAATAATTGGGCGTTTGGTTAGGATGTGAAGAGAAGGCTTGTGATGACAAACACAGATAGGTGTTTTCGGTGGGCAAATACAGGTAAGGGATAGGGTACGGAACCGTTCTTTAACCATCCGGTCTTCGAGAGAATGGAAGGAAATGACACCAATCCGTCCGCCGGGCTTTAAGGCTGCCACGGCACAATCTAACCCTAAATGCAGATGCGTTAGCTCGCTGTTGACATAGATTCGGAGGGCCTGAAAAACCCGTGTTGCCGGGTGGATACGCTCTCTTGTCGATTTTCTAGGAATTGCCCGTTGAACGATCTCAGCCAGTTGGAGGGTTGTCGTGATAGGCTGAATCTTTCGGGCTTGAACAATTCGGTGGGCAATTCTTGGCGCCCAACGTTCTTCGCCAAAGCGCACGAAAATGTCCGCAAGTTCGTCTTGTCTACTTTGATTGACAACCTGTGCTGCTGAAAGTGACTGGGTTGGATTCATACGCATGTCTAGCGGACCACCATGCAAAAAACTAAAACCCCTCTCCGGTGTATCGAGTTGCAAAGATGAAACACCCACATCCAGTAAAACCCCATCAACCTCAGCAATTGAATTTTTTTCAAGTATACAATCTAAGTGCGCAAAGTTCCCATGAACCAGAATCAACCGTTCTTTGTGTTCACTCAACTTTTCGCGAGCAACAGCCAGCGCCGCTGCATCCAAGTCAATTCCGAGTAAGCGGCCATCTGGTGCACACGCTTGCAAAATGGCAGAAGCATGTCCTCCTAATCCGATTGTACCATCTACATAAAAACCGCTGCTCTTCGGTTTTAATAATTCAACAACTTCATTCGCTAAAACCGGTGTATGTCCCGTACTTATCTCCTCCTGAGATTATCAATTTCCTGCCAGAATCCAGTTTCAAAATCCCTTTCCGGTTCGGTCATCGCTGAATCCCCCTTGCCTTCTACATCCATCATCATAGTGTATTATACCACAAGCGTATGTCATGTCAAGCGTAAAATCAAGTTTAGATGACGGATTTTTCACATTTCCAATCCGCAATTCAAAATTCGGCGGAAGGCGTAAAACGTTATATAGCACGGATTTGTAGAATGCGCGGATTTGCACATTTGCTCAATTGCTCAGTTCTACAATTCTTTCATCTTGCATGACGAAAAGAAGCATGCTAAAATAATTAACTAACGAAGGGAGAAATAGAATATGTATAAAAAACAGTATCCGGGCCCCAACGAAGATGTCTTAGAAGCACAAGCGAGGGTGTGTACAGGCCCTCACCAGACGCGACCTCTCGGCGCAAAAGTAACGGGTGCCATCCAGCCGGAGATGATTCTTCAAACCATCCTGAAATCGGCGAGGGGAGAACTTCCCGATGATCAGATGGCTTCGGAAGCCCAAATGGGAGCATTTTTTGTCGCGATGACGATTCGGAAGCACTTTCCAGAAGAGACGAGGTGGAGCGAAGCGGAGAACGCGGCTTTCAGTAAATACAAAGCGGATTTAGAACAGTCTATGCCGCCGGAGATAAAGTTTATCATAAAGCCGGAGGTGGGGTATGAAGCCACGAATCCCCAGGAGGGAATCGTTGTCGAAGCCCTTGAAAAGATTTTACGAGGGGGACATTTGACCTACGAGGAAACACGACGAATGGGGGAAGCCATCCTGAATGGTCAGATTAAAGATGCTTTGAAGGGGGCGGCACTGATTGGTCAGCGTATGAACCGTGAAACCTACGACGAAATCCGCGGGTATTTAGATGCGGTTTTTGCCCCAGAGCAGGTCCTGGGGGTCTCTGTCGATTCGTTGACGCATTTTGGAGAGCCGTATGATGGCTCGACGCGATATTTCAAGCCAACCCTGTTCATGGCAGCCGTGCGTGCTGCCTTAGGAGAGGCGTCGGTGCTTCACGGCGTCGATGAAATGCCACCGAAAAGCGGGATAACGGAAGAACAGATTTTGCGTGGCCTTGGTGCTCGCACGACGCTCTCTCTGGCGGAGGCGGCGACTTTGATTGAAAACCCAGAAGTTGGGTTTGCTTACATGAGCCAGCGGGAATTTGCCCCCGGCGCTTATGACCTCCGCGAATTGCGGGTTCACATCAAAAAGCGTCCCCCGTGGGCGGCAACAGAAAAAGCCCAACAACTGTTTTCCGCTCCCGGTGCAAACTACATGGTCATTGGCTACTTCCACATCGGCTACGAAGAACCCCTGCTTCAGTTAATATGGGAGCGTGATTTCCAGGCTGGGCTCGTGGTAAAGGGGGAGGAAGGGACAAGTCACTACGCCCTGCGTTTGGGCACCCCCTCGACAGCAGAACGGCAAGCGGTGAATTATTCTCAAGGTTTTCAGCATGTGAACGGGCAAAGAAAGGATTTCGCTTTGGACATCGATCCGGCAGCGTTTGGATTTCATCACGAAAAGAATCCACGATTGGAATCGGTCAGTCCTGAAGCGTTTGCAGCGGCAGGGATGGCAGCGTTGTCCGGGGAGAAAGGACACGTCTATGATCGGATCGTCCTCAATACGGCGATAACCGATTACCTGTTAGGACTCTGTCCAGACGCTCATGAAGCGATTGAGCGGACGAAGGACGCCATCGACAGTGGCCGAGCGCTGGCGCACCTGAAGGCGTATATCGCCAAAAGTGGTATAGGGTAGAAATGCAATCAAGCAAATGAAGCCGCTCATCAGTCCATTGGCAGTTTATTTGCTCATTTGCAAATTTCTAGGGTGTGTTGACGAACTGTTTCGCAATCCAACTGTAGCCCAAGTTTCTAACTTGGTTGGGGACGAGGTGCCAAGTTAGAAACTTGGGCTACGAGCGCATTTGCCCGAGTTCGTCAACACGCCCTAGTCCTTGATGGCGGATAGTTCATCAAGCAGCGAATCTAGATCTAACGGTTCAGTTGTCATCATCAGCTCGCCCGCTCGATTAAACCACTCACTCCGTTCTCGATCCGCATACAGTTCGATGCCGTTGCCATCGGGGTCACGCAAATAGATAGCTTCACTGACGGTATGGTCTGACGCACCGTCAATTTTGACCTCATGGTCTATGAGTCGTTGGACCACCTTCGCCAATTCCAGCCGATTCGGGAAACGAATGGCGAAATGGTAGAGGCCGGTTGTCCCCCGCGGACGGGGCTTGGCGTTTTTGCCCTCCCATACATTAAGCGCAATGTGATGATGATACCCGCCTGCTGACATGAAAACCACCTCATCGCCCAAGCGGGCTGTCACCTCAAAGCCAAGCATCTGGGTATAGAAACGCTCCGCTCGATCGAGCTCCGCCACGGTGAGGTGGACATGACCGATAGTTGTTTGTGGGTGGATAGTGGGTTTTGTCATGATTGTCTCCCCTTTGCGGAATATGAATCGTCGCCAGAAACCGAGTTTCTCTGGAGAAACCCGGTTTCTTTGCACGATTTCTTAACATGGCCTAACACTACAATGTCACGCTCAATTGTAGCCCAAGATTCTATCTTGGTTTTCTACGGATATGGTTCGTCGGCCAACTTAGAAAGTTGGGCTACAAGCGCATTCTTTTCCTAACGTGACATGGTAGAACTAAAGCCAGATTCACCATACAGCGAAAGGTGTTTCATAAATCGCAGCCTACCGCTACTTCAGTGCTTCCAACACTTCATCCAGATTTGGCATTTGGGACGGGTCGTCTGTACCCCATTTATATTTCACTGTCCCATCTTGATTGACCACGAACACGGAGCGCTTGGCCAGACCTTTGAACCCTAACAGGTCATCATATTGAACTCCGTATTGCGGAATCACCTCTTTGTTGTAATCACTGAGCAGGATAAAATCGAGGTTCAGGGCTTTAGCGAAAGCATCATGGCAGAAGGGACCATCGGTGCTAATCCCAACCACTTGGGCGTTCAAATCACGGAACGCCTGAGCCCGGTCTCGGAACCGGACCCACTCGCCCGTTCAGAGACTGCCGGCATCGCCCGCGAAATCGAAGAGGTAAAAAGCCAGCACGACCTTCTTGTTCTTCAGGAGGTCACTCAGGGTGGTTTTGTCCCTGAGTGTACGCGGTAGAGAGAAATCTGGTGCTTTATCGCCAACATTCACTTGATTCGCCATAATTATATTCCTTTCTAAAAAAAGATTCATTAAAACTTCGCACCATTCTATCACAAACCCAGAGGCATGTCAAATGGAATTTGGTGCTTGGACGCATCGCCCCTTTTTCAGAAAACCCAACCCATGGCGATTTGGTGTGTTCCGTCCAAACGAGCGTGATTGCCCCAGGCGTAATCAATCACGAGGGCGCGTATTCTGAGCCCCCATCCAGCCGTGACCTCCCACGGTTGATTGTGCATACCTGCCCGGAGCATCAAATGATGACCAACGGAGAGCTCCCCGCCGGCAAGTATCTGGACGTTGACATCAGTTTCCTTTCGCACATCCGCGACGAGGAGCAGACCGGGCATAACGCGCAACCCAATCCCGACGGCGAAACGCCGCGGTAATGGACGCGGCATATCGGGGCGATTGAGCGCATCCGCAGCGATGCCAAGCTGTAAGTCCTCGTTTATCTGCCATAAACCCCCAACGTTCACGCCCAATGCAGACCGATTTCCAAACCCATCAATTCCGATTCTGAACCGATCCAATCGCACGCCTGCCCGCACACTCTGATGCCCGTAACTGGCGGCAATAGCTTGGCGCTCCTCATAATAGCCGGCTGTGCGAAAGCGTTGCCAACTCAACCCGAGGCATCCACGCTTTGCAACGGTGTGAGCATAGCTCAGAATGCCCTCGTCAAGGTCATCAACACTGTATGGACGCGAATAGGCCGTTGAAAAGCTGGCACGCGAGGAGATTTCCCCGGCAGGATTCCAGAGGAAAGCGGACGGTTCCTCGGGCCAACCAACACTTGCCCCACCCCGCGCCATTATTGGTGGAACCAGCGGCGGGCGTTCAAATGCGGCATCGGCATGATGGAAACATAGGAGGTGCCCACACAAGAGAAGGGTCAGGGAAAAATGGCTGATTGGGGTGTATTTCAAAATTTTCTTCACACGCTTTGCTATCGGAACAATTGAGGAAGGATGGAAGCACGGAAACTTCCCTAATCTTCCAGCTTTCCATCCTTCCCAATGTCAAGTCATTTGGGTTATGATTTGAAACATACCGGAAGTAATTCATACTTCTGTTGCATGATTCTCAAGATATTCTTCCACAGCCTTCAGAATCAATGCCGAACGCTTGAGTCCCTTCGCCTTACGAAACGCATCAACACGAACAAGGGCACTCGCGGGAAAGATGACATTGAAACGCTTTGACGCTTCATAATGCTGCATTATTTTTTCATCAACCGGTACAGTTATAATATCTTCCGCTAATCCCTCAAGTTTCTCACGGGAGGATGGCCCCTTTACAAATTGCTGGTCAGCGTTCGCAAGCCATCCCGCCAAAACGTCCACCGCATTTTCGTAGGCTCCTTCCCATGTATCCCCGAAGGTGACACACCCTGCTAAATCAGGAAAGTCCACTTCAACGGATCCATTTCTCTGAATAAAGGTTGCATAGTAGTAATTCATTTTCTGACCTCCAGTCCTGCATGTTTCAGGATTTTACTGACTGTACCAAGAGGGATATCACCTTTATGACGAGGTACTGAAAGAATAGGAGGGAAACGTGGACAGAGCGAAAACAGTCGTTTGCAGAATCATGCCCAAAAACCTAAGAACTGTAAGGATGGGTTAGGCTTGTTTGCTGTTCATGATAAAAAGACTTTACGCAATACTTCTGGCTTTTTATCGGCCAAAATCAGAAGGGACTGTGCCGCACCGGATGGTTTCCGACGCCCTTGCTCCCACGCTCGCAAGGTACGGACGGAAACACCAAGCAGTTCTGCAAACTGTGCCTGGCTCATGCCGGTCTTCTGGCGAGTCACTACAATCGGCGGAACTTCAACAGTGAAACGTCTGCCCTCGCCGCGTTTGATTGCACGAATCCCTTCCAGAATTTCCATACCGATGTCGCGCTTGGATTCATCAATCATGGTCAATTTCCTCCTTGATGGCTTTCAAGATATGTGCGGGGATATTGATCTGGTGGGTCTTGCTATAGAGTGTAAGTAGCCAAATTTCCCCTGCCTGCATGCGCAAATAGTAGAGCACTCGCAAACCCCCGCGCTTACCTTTGCTCTTCGTTTTCCAGCGCATTTTGCGCACACCACCAGAACCGGGCACGATGTCTTCCACTTCTGGATGTGCAGCCAGAAATCCTTGCAGTTCGGTATATTCTTCGTCCGAAAGGTAGTCATGCACGATACGGGTAAACAGATGAGTTTCTATGAACGTAAGCAAGGTTCGATTATCCGACATAGATGTATAACTTGCAACAAGCAAGGTTAACGCTGCCAGCAGGGGGGAGTAAGACCTGACGACCAAGTTCAGTTGTCAGATTCTCGGACGAGAACGGCGGCGATTGGGGGAAAACTTACGACACACGAAAAACCGTCGTTTGCCGATTGACCCCCAGGAAACCGAAAGCTGCCACCGTCAACTGCAACGCTGGGTTAGGTGATTTATTATTCAGGGTAAAAATTATTATCTAACGTTTCTTCAACAGAAGATTCCCAACTTTCAGGAAAATTAGACTCATCAATACCTGTTTCGTTGGCAGCAGACAAAATTGCGATTTCATAAGCATCGGATACTGTTTTTGCCATCTCAGATTTAAGGCTGGGGCTTTCCTCTAGCAATAAGAAAATTCTTTTACGTTGTTCTTTAATGGTTCGCTCCCAACTTTTGCTACGCTTTTCAGGTTGATATTTCCATTTCAGTAAATGCGTTAGCAACACAGCAAAACGATTGATCAACTGACGCTTGTCACTTCTAGCCATGCCTTCTAGTTCCTCAGCCATATTGTCAACATCTAGCTCAGAAAATTTCCTTTGTCTGAGTAATTCAGCACTTTTTAATAACCAGGCATAAAAATCTTGTTCATACGTCGCATTGGATATGGATTTGTTCATAGCCACCTCATCTAACTCATTGATCCTCAAGCGGGTTAGAACCACCGGCTCAAGGGCCATAGTCTACTGGGCCTTCAACGTGCTCGCCTTGCTGGCGCAACGATTCGGCAGCAGTCTCCGCAAAAAAGAGGTCGTCGAATTCATAAGTGAGACACGCGCTTGCTGACCCATACTCGTCTGGATGCTCTCGGAAAGTCAAATGTCCACCAAGCCTTGAGATTTGAACCGTCAATTCGGCTTCTTTTCTCGAATCTGGTGGCGCTTTGTAATAGACTTCAAACATGTAGGACATATTTCCCTCCATCTATGAACGTCGCGAACTCAAGTATAGAAAGTAAACACCCATATTCGGTTTGTGACTCCGTTGTCTTGCACTCGCGCCTCGATTGGCACCTAACGACCCAGTTCAGGCGCGGCGGGGGTTTGCCGAAAAGCGTTCGACCAACCAAAACCCGCCGCAAATCAGAAAACACCAATAAAACCGTATCTCCCGCCGTCAACTGCAACGGCTGGTTAGGCAGCAGAGGCTCCATTTGCCACGTTATCATCCTCCAGTATTCGCTGCATGGGCAACCGGCATTGAATCTTGCAATTGTTCCTCAAAAACGTGATGAATGGCAGACCAATTAATGGATGCAACCCAACAGTGTTCATCTTTATTGTAATGTGTGGTTCCTTCGACAAGCAGTTCATCAGGTTGTCCTTGGTCATCAGCATCATCGGTATAGAAAGTCAGGGACATACCTTCTTTCAATTCAATCCCTTGATTCGCTAGCTCCTCAAGGGTTCCAGCACATGTTAATCTCAAGCGATTGAAATCATCTAAATTCTGAAAATCGGCGTATATTTTGGCGATAGACATGTGTTTGCTCCAAAATCATGGATTTCGTTTATTGGGGTTCTTAATTGTAGGACGAAAGAGCCGACTGGCTCCATCCGGTGTTAAACCGCTTAATATTGCATGATTCGGATTAGTCCTTGTCGGAGAGGGAACAACATCACCACCAGCGGCTCTGATTGCACCAACTGTAGTGACTCCCACCTAGTTATGCGGGATTCCCGGATAACCGGTTTGCGGGTTTGCAGCCGTCAATTCCTCAATGGATAAATCCGGCGCACAGTTTACGGACACGTTTTCAAGTTTTCCGCCTTCACCAACGGCGACTCCCGATCCTTTAGCGAAATGGATCGGCAAGTTTTGTCCGCCGCGAACAACCAATGCGTCATCAGGTAGTGGTGTCTTTGGAGAGTCAGCCATGAGTTACGGTCATTGTCGAAAATACGTCTTGTTGGTGTGAATAAAACAAATTCTTCTACGAGTGCTACGATAACTACCATCAATATCACTGCCAAGATGAAAGTGATGTTCTGTACGACACCAGGTTGCCTAACGCCGCGCTTCAGCCGCCGGCGTAGCCGGTCAGCTACAAGCGATTGTTAGGCAGCGTTTTGCTTTTGTTCATCTGTTGAGCAAGGACTTGATAGCATTCAAGAAACTCTCCGCAGCCTGAATAGCCCGCTCCGCTTGTGGCTGAGACACATGTGCTGTGCCCCCATAATCCCCAACATTACGTATTTCAAAAAGCCAGTTCAAATCCTTGCCCTGTTCCTTGCCCAATTTCCCCGTCTTGACAAATCGCTGATGAATCGAAGCAATGACCCCGCTATGCTTGCTGAAATCCAAACCCTCGTTCAGCAAAACCGCTGTGGCTCCGTAAAAGGCTGCATAATACGTACGCGACGCCGCAAAATCGTGGTAGCCTTTGAGAGCCCAATCTTTAGCCGCTTGGATAGATTGCTCCGCTCGTTCAAGATTGGCGGCGATTTCCTGCTCGTATTCTGGCGTCATACACGTATCCCTTCTCGTTTTGCGTTTCGATAGAGTTGAATACTTCCGTGCTCAAATTCATCCGGAGGAACAGGCTTGGCAGAAATAAGCTGCTCTGACTCTAATTGGATGGGATACAGCACATCTATAACTTGACGAAGTTCTGAAAAATAGTCGAAGGGTTTGCCTAACAAAACAAGCAGATCAATGTCACTCATTGAGTCAGCTTGGTTGCGTGCTACAGACCCATACAGAATCAGACCCTTGAGCTGAGAGCCATAATGGCTTTCAAGAGCCACTTTGCATTTTCTTACCACTTCACTGAGGGTTGCCATTTGAATCACCGCCATTCAATTCGCGTAGCGCGGCCTAACGACATAAGTTCAGTTGCGGCGGGGGTTTGCCGAAACCGTTCGACAAACCAAAACCCCGTCGCAAACCCAGAAACATTATAAAAACCACAGCTCCCCGCCGTCAACTGCAACGGCTTGTTAGGATCGCTGATTGACACGAGATTAGGATTCAAGTGCTGACAAAGTAATCAACTTACTGAACCTTCTCAATTTTTGAAATCTCCAAAATCAATTGATTGTACTTTGTTACAGATCCTAGCACTGCTTTCCTCGCCACAGCATAAACGATCACATGTGTTCCTTTCTCTAATGCAAAAGCAAGGTCGGACTGCTTCTTGGGAATATAGACTAACGATTTCTGGTTCCTATACTGCCCCATCGTTTCGGTATCCCCCACGGAAGTGATTCCAACCTGAACCCAATCGCTGTTATAGAGCCCAGCACCCAGCACCATGCCTTGTGCGACACCGATCCACATGGCCTCAAGGCGGACTCGCTTTCCAACAAATTCATCGACGAACGCACTGTTCCACAATTTCGCCCACGGCACCGTTTCATACGAAGCTGCTGAAGTTTCGGTAACAGATGAAGTTTCGGTAGCAGAAATGGACTGCTTTCCTCCCGATGAACTGCATCCGGTTAGCCAATGCACCGCGAGCAACAACGTCGTCAGTGTCACAAAACAGAATCGCATGTTCTGTTCCGTAGGGATAGGTAGATTCCTCACGGAATTTTCCCCCCCTCCAAACTGTACGT
>CAZOAL010000023.1:0-117014 GCA_964577695.1 uncultured bacterium
TAATCTATAATTATAATACACTATGTATAAGAAGTCAAGGGCTTATTTAATCTCCACACGATACCGTGCCACAGCTTTCGGATTGAGTTGAATTCCCAATCCCGGTTCGGTCGGCACGGTGAGAAAACCATCCTTTGGCTCCATCGGATTTTCAGCGATGGTGCCTTCACGCAAGAAAGGCAGCGTGTCATAAGGCAACGTTGCGTTCGGAATCGCAGCGCCGAGGTGCGCATCGAATGCCGCAACGATGTCAAGGCAGTGTCCTTCGTTCTGAATCCACACGGGACAACCCGCTGCCTCGGCGATCGCCGCCGCCTTGAAGATTCGTTGCGGTGGTCCACCGATATTCACATAGTCAATCGAATCACACTTCACCGCTTCGTGGACCGCCCGCGGATCGCCGCTGTGCAAGCAAATCGGGATGCGGCACTTCTCGCGCAACAACCGAAACCACTCTATCCGAGTTTTGTCAACAGGGTCTTCAAAGCATTCAACGTTATAGCCTTCCAGCCCCCGATCTATCTGAACGGTGACCTCAGGGGTTTCAAAGGTACAGTTCGGATCGATGCGAATCGCGTAGTCATCGCCAGTAGCTGCCCGCATCGCCTTGACCTGTTCGATGGCATCCCAGGGACGCGCCTTGATCTTATGGACCTTAAACCCGCGCTTCTTTCCCTCTTCGGCGTGTTTTCCCGTTTCCACAGGCGACTGGTACGGCGACCAGTATGCAACAGGCACTTGATCTCGGTGTTTTCCGCCGAAGAGTTCATAGACCGGAACGCCGAGGGCTTGCCCCATCAGGTCAAACATCGCGTGAACAAACGGCATGCCGAGTTGGTAGGGATTCATCTCAAGCGGGTTTTTGCCGATGAATCGCTCTGCTTGTGATTGAATCCGTTTGATATCGCGTCCTCCCTCGCCTAAGCCGACGAGTCCTTCATCAGTGTAGACCTGGATAATCACATAAGCGTCTTCCTCTTCAGGCGTCGTATTGCTGGAAGCACGCCATTGGCGCATCGGTTCAGTGAAACTCGCTTGCCATGGGATAAAAATTTTCATGCAATCGATTTTGGTAATTTTCATTCTTTTTCTCACTTGTTAGATTTGTTGACGAGGCAGCTTTACAAGTAGAGCCGCTGACCTCACTGGATGACGCAGATTGATTCAATCGGGTTTAAGGCGAATCCGTGAAATCGGACATTATCTACTTATTAATGTGCTTTCATGCTTGATTTCAAGGCGAGATTTTGCTACACTTTATAAACGTCACTTTATCTTATATAGGACTTACGCAATTTAGAAGTAGAACGGGCTGCCAGCCCGTTTCAAGCGGGCAAGCTGCCCGCTCTACGAGAGCGTCTCATTGATTCACTGCGTAAGTCCTATTATATAAAGGATCTGTCCACAAATTTATGCAAGATTTCCGTTAAAGCACTAATGGTTCATTTCTTAAATTCGGCTAGGGTTTAACCATCCAGACTTCCGAAGTCTTGGAGACTTCGGAAGTCTATGAAAAACCCTACACGAACTTATGAAGCAGACCACTAAATATTTTTAGGGTGGTACCTTCTCTTATTTTCCACACAGACATGCCCAAGGAGGGATACCTCTTGATAACGAACCGCCCCAACACAACGACTCTCGCCTCTCGATTTTATCGCCATCGTCGTCGGTGGTTTCCGTTTTTTATGGTCATCGGATTCGTGATGGCAATCGAAGGGTGTGCCGCCATCATCGGGCAGAAATGGAGTGAGAATTATGCCCATCAACCCGGTGCGCAATCGCCGACGCCAGCCGTTATTGATGGCGACCTGAAGACAGCCGCGCCCCTTCGGTTAAAGATTCAACCGCAGAAGATGTACGGCTACCCGCCAGCGGAGACAGAGATTTCGCTTCCTGAATCCAAAGTCATCCGACGAATCGTGGTTCACAGCAACGAACTCAAGGACTTCCAACTGTGGGCGTATGAGGCCGAAACCGACCAGTGGAAATTGATTCGTCAAGTCAAGGGGGGCGGGAAATCGAAAATTGAGATTCGGACAGATGTCCAAACGCAGCGTATCAAACTCAAAGTCAACACCATTGCCATCTTAGGTGGCAGAAATGTAGTTGAGAAGACGCTCAAAGGCAGTTCGGAAATCGCTGAAGGCGCAACACTTCTCGAACGATTCAGAGTCCTCGTCCAGAAAGCGCAGTTGCTCAACGAGTTGAATCAGATTGAAGCGAAATTGCCTCATGTACGTGAAATCGAGCTGTATGGGTATGACGAGAGCAAATGAAAAATCAAAGTGGATTCAGGATTCAAGATGCTCATTGCATCCTGTATCTTGAATCTTGCATCTATAAGCATACAAGGATAACTAAGGAGGTTCTAAAATGTCTCAAATCAAATCGGTTCTGTTATGGGAAAATCAACGGCGGTATATCCGCGAAGCCATTGATGCAAGGACGCTCAAGGGCGCGATCGTCCCGACAGGCAGCACAGAGCAACATAACGAACATTTGGCGATGATTCACGATACCGCCAGTGCGTTGCATGTCTCACAGCTCGTTGCGCAAAAGCTATTTCCGCAAGTGATTGTCACGACACCGCTGGCGATTGGCGTCTCGGAACACTGGATGGAGCACAAGGGGACGTTGACACTTCGCGCACAGGTGTTCGGCGAAGTGCTGTACGATGTGTGTGATAGCTTGCGCCGTCACGGTATTGGCAATATACTGATTGTCAACGGACACGCCGGCAACATCGGCCCTGTGCGTGAACGGTTGGGTGGTTTCCGCGAACGACTTGGAATTAACCTCGATTTCTGCTCCTATTGGGAGGCGTATTCTCCTGAACTGATTAAGGCGCAGATGGAGTCAGGCAAATGTCCGGCGCATGCTGCAGAGTTTGAGACCGCGTTTGCCCTGGCGGCTTTCCCTCAAAATGTCGATTGGGAGGGTGTGGACTACGACAGCGCAAAGCTGACAATATCTGACCCGCGTCAGGCGGAAAGCGATCGAACCTACCATCACGAAGCAAAGTTGGCCACAGCCGAGAAGGGACAGGTGATGATCGATGTCGCGGTGGATTGGGTCGCAGAGAAGATGCGTGGGATGCTCCCATAAAACGTAATGCGTAAGGAAGGAAAGGAAGAAGGGAAGGAAGATATCACGCTTTACGTTTCACGTTTCACGTTTTACGCATCGCGTTTCAATTCTCATCATCTTAATCTTATTCAGTTTGGGAGGAAGGTATTTGATGCCAGAACACTTTGAAAATCTTGGCGTCCCCGTCCGCAAAGCCGGGCTGATGGGCTGCATCGTCGGCCCTGACGCGACGGGCGAAAGACGGTTACTCTATTTCAATTTTAACCAAATCGGTGGCAAACTATTTTTGGGCGTCGTTGACCCGGAGTCCGGTGAGGTGAGGCAGTACAACTCGCCGGAGGGACCGGGGGCGTGGGCGTTAATCGAGGGGCCTGACCGGAAAATCTATCTGGGGACATGGGACGGGGGTTACATTCTCCGCTTTGACCCGCAGACGCCCGATAAAGGGATCGAAGTGGTCGGCAAACCATCGGAGACGGAAAGCTACATCTGGATGTATACGATTGGTCATGATGGCAAGTTGTACGGTTGCACTTACCCGCAGGCGAAGCTCGTGTCTTACGATCCGGCAACGGGCGAGATGGCGGATTTAGGGCGCATGGACGAAAGCGAGATGTACACGCGCAGCGTTGCGACGGGCCCGAATGGGAAGATTTACACGGGAATCGGCTATGGCAAAGCGAACATCGTGGTCTACAATCCAGCGACAGGTGAACATCGGTCTATCCTGCCAGAACCGTATCGCGTCACCGGCGGCGCATCTGTGATGAGGGGCAGGGATGGAAATTTATATGCCCAGGCCAGCGGACAATGGTTCCGCGCAGAGGATGAAACGCTCGTCCCGATTGAGGCGTCGGACTATCCGGGGAGTGAACCGCAAATCCTGGCGGATGATCGGATTTTGCAGCGCTTCGGAAACGGGGAATACGCCCTCCACAACCCAAAAACCGGCGAGACGACGAAGCATACGTTTACTTACGAAGGCACAGGTTCACGCATCTTTGTCGTGGGCGTTGGGCCCGATGACAAGGTATACGGCAGCACGATCATGCCTTTGGAGATGTTCGTCTATGACCCGGTCGCCAACCGTTCGACACACCTCGGCAATCCGACGGATGTCAACGGGGAGCTCTATTCACTGGTCGCACTGCATGATAAACTTTACGTCTGCGCCTATCCGGGGTCGTGGCTCTCGATCTATGACCCAAGTAAACCGTGGAATTACGGCAAAGCGCCGGATTCCAATCCACGCGGGTTCGGCACCATCGGCGATGGGCATCTCCGCCCGCGTGCGATGATTGTGGGCCCCAAGGATCGGCTGTACATCGGCAGCTTGCCCCCTTATGGGGAGCTCGGTGGGGCGATGGCGTGCTATGACCCATCGACAGACCGCGTCATTGAGAACTACCGAAATCTGATTCCCAACCAAAGCATCGTCTCACTGGCTTATGAGCCGGAGAGTGGGTTCATCTTCGGCGGCAGCAGCATCGCCGGCGGCGGGGGAAGTCACCCCACTGAAACGGAGGCGCACTTCTTCGCGTGGGATACGGAACGGAAAGAGAAGGTGATTGACCTCCCAGCCGTGTTTGATACGGTCCAGGCGGAGGGGCAAAAAACCGTGCGAGATACAGCGATTGTCGCAATGACCGCCGCAAAAGGTCTGGTCTTCGCAGTTGGGCGTCCATCGAACACTCTTTTTGTCTATGATGTGAAGGCGAGAGAGATGATTCATCGCGTCATGATTCCCTACGGTGGGGTACACGAAATCTCGCTTGGGCTCTGGCGCGATGGTTTGATCTATGGCCTCGCCGGCAACGCGATCTTTACCATAAATCCAGATAACTTCGAGTTGAATCGGATCGGCGAGTACGAGGGCGGCATCTCCTGCGGCTTCGCGATGACTGAGACGGGGATTTACTTCGGTTCAGGGGTTCATTGGGTGAGATATGTGATGCCTGAAACGTGATCGAGGATACAAGATGCAAGATACAAGATGCAATATGCAGGATGCAAGATACAGAGAGGAGGTGCAAAAATGTTTACAAGATACTTGGATGTTACCACCGATTTTGGATTTAAGAAACTGTTCGGGGAGGAGGAAAGTAAGCCAGTTCTGAAGCACTTTCTCTTTGACCTGTTAGAACTTCCCTCCCCGATTGTTGAACTGACTTTTCTTCCCACCGAACAACGCCCGCGGACGCCACAAGAGCGGAAGGGAATCTTCGATGTCTATTGTCAAGACGAAAGCGGGCGGCGGTTCATCGTTGAGATGCAGAAAACCAAACAGCACTACTTTAGGGAGCGGGCGTTATATTACGCCACCTTTCCGATCTCCCAACAGGCAGAGCGGGGCGATTGGGATTTTCAACTCAGCGCTGTCTACTGCGTTGGGATTCTGGACTTCCGGTTTGAAGCAGATGATCGATATCTCCGTCGCCTTCAAATCCTGGATGTGGAGACCTATCAAGTGTTTTCAGACAAACTGACCTTTGTCTATGTGGAGTTGCCCAAGTTCAACCTGACCATTTCTGAGTTAAAACGGGAGCGAGAGAAGTGGATCTATTTCCTCAAGCACTCCACTGAATTACAGGAAGTGCCTCAAGCCTTCCATGAGGAGCCGTTTACTTTGGCGTTTCATCAGGCAGAATTGGCACAGTTAAGTGAGGTAGATCGGTACTACTACGAAGGGAGCTTGAAGGAAAAACGGGACCGCTACGCCAGTGAGAAAACAGCAAAAGAGGAGGCTAGAGCGGAGGGCATAGAAGAAGGCAGAGCGGAGGGCGTAGCTATTGGAGAAAAAAGTAAAGCGCTCCAGATCGCCCAAGCGTTAATCGCGCAACAGATGCCGTTGCAAACGATTCTTCAAGTCACCGGATTAACGGTAGAAGAGCTCCGGCCCTTCTTGCTTGTTGCATCAAATGAGTAAGGGGCATTGATTGACGGGTAATCCCTCAAACCTTATACTGGTCAGACCCTCGTCAGGGATGGCAAAATCACAGTGCGTCAGGGTGCCAATCTACTGGGACTTTCTTACGGGGATTTTCTCGATCCCATGAAGCAAAATCAGATTTCTACAATTAACTATTCGAGGGAGGGTCATAATTCGTCGGTGGTTGAGTTGTAGTCCAAGATTCTATCTTGGCCCCTGGTGCCAGGGCCAAGTTAGAAACTTGGGCTACGATTGCCTCTTCTGGAAATTATGACCAACCCTCAACTATTCCCCTGATGAATTTAATCAAGAACTTCAGTCGCTTGACCAACTGGTGACTCAACGGAAGGGGACTTCTCGAAGAAAACTGTAGGCAGAGAAGAAGGGAGATTAAAATGAATACTATTGAGATTCAGAAGAAAGCAAAAGTTATTATGAACACTAACGGGAAAAGAGTTGGGGTTGTTCTTCCCTATAAGGTTTATCAGGAACTGCTCGCTCCCAAAATCAGTTTGGAGATATACCGACAAGAAGAGGTACAGCAAAGCATCGGATCAGCCCAAAAAGATGTGGAAAATGGGAACATCAAATCTTTTCAAATATTAGATGAGGCATTTGAATGGCTGGACAAGAGGAGGTAAAAATCATGCCAGAAACAATGACCGCTGATAATCTTCTTGCTTTAC
Source organism: uncultured bacterium (assembly GCA_964577695.1). Taxonomy (GTDB): domain Bacteria; phylum Poribacteria; class WGA-4E; order WGA-4E; family PCPOR2b; genus CAZOAL01. The sequence continues at coordinate 6,706 of CAZOAL010000023.1, forward strand.
CCGATAACGGACTTCGATACGAGTTAATCAAAGGAGTGTTGAGAGACATGCCGCCCGCTGGTTTTGAACACGGTATCAGAACGGTTGATCTGGCCTGGCGACTCGCAAGCTATGTCAACATTAACCATCTCGGCAAAGTTGCAGCTGCTGAAACCGGTTTTCAGATTGCCTGGAATCCGGACACCGTGCGAGCGCCTGACATCGCGTTTGTTCGGCAGGACCGATTGCCACCGCCGGGGCAGCGCGGCTACTTTCAAGGCCCCCCCGACCTCGCTGTTGAAGTGGTGTCCCCCGGAGATACCTCACGAGAGGTCGATGAAAAAGTAGCGGAGTGGCTCAATGCTGGAACGCCGCTCGTATGGGTGGTTCGACCTCAACACCGAACCGTTACCGTTTATCGTTCTCTAACTGATCTCACCGTCTTAGTTGAAGAGGATACCCTTGATGGCGAGGCAGTCGTTCCGGGCTTTCATTGTCGTGTAAATGAGATTTTCAGTTAATGCCGCAACGAATCGAAGAATAGGCGAATCAGCGAAATCTTGTATCCTGTATCTTGCATCTTTGTTCACATTCCTCATCAATCACCAAGTCACTTTGGCATCAGTATAGGTTGTTCGTTAAAGGAGAACCCCAATGTCACACTTTGTTGAACTCCGTCTGGAACACCTGGACGAACTCGTTGACTTTTGCAACAGAAATTTTGATTTTCATCGGGGACGATTTGAAGGCGAAATTCTTCAAAAGCGAATCTTTGATGACCCCGACTATCAACCTGAACACGGTTTCCTCCTGCGTGAAAAAGGGAAAACGATCGGTTTTATAATCGGTGTTTTGCGCGGGAACGATGCCTGGACTAAGCTCTTTGCCGTCGACCAGGCGCATCGTCGCTCCGGATTCGGTAGCATGATGTTGATGGAGATTGAAGCCCTATTTCGAGCGGGAGGGGCCGAACGGGTTCATATACTCAATTCCTCGCCGTACTACTTGATGCCCGGATTGGATGTCCGTTACACCGAGGCGCTCTGCTTCCTCCAATCGCACGGTTATACCCTTCAGCGTTACGTCCACAACATGGAAGTTGACCTCACCGCGGACGATTTTGATACAACCGAGGCAGAATCGAAGCTCGCCAGAAAGGGAATTAAGGTGCGACGCTTGAAGCAGGAAGAGGGACAAACGTATTACGAATGGATGCTGGCGAAATGGAGCAAGAACTGGACAACTGAATCGTGCAACTCGCTGAAAAACGCTCCGGTTACCACCTTTGTTGCGCTCGACCCAGAAAAAAATATCTGTGGCTTTGCCTCTTACGACGTCACGATGTTTCGCGGTGGGTTTGGCCCAACGGGTGTGGAAGAACGGATGCGCGGCTTGGGAATCGGAAAGGCCCTCTTCCTCCGTTGCCTCCGAGATATGAAAGATCGGGGCTATTCCCACAGTGAAATTGGGTGGGTGGGACCGATTTCGTTTTATACGCACACGGTCGGCGCACGGATCTGTGCCACGTTCATACAGGGAAGCAAGGCGTTGTAACGAAAAAACAGCGAGTTTTCAGAAACCGAGTTTTTCGCAAAAACTCGGTTTCTCAATCTCCTATTTTACTTCAAATCCTTACAATGGCTTCGGGCTATTGAGCGTTTTTCATCTGGCCCCAGATGGTTGCCAGTTTACCTGTGGCTTCAACGGCCTTGGGCAGTTGATCGCCCTCACCGAAGACAATGTCGTCGTAATAGCCGATGAGCCCCGCCCCGCCATCGAATCCGAGCATCAGCCAGCCGAGCCCATGATGATTCGCCGGATTGCGCCAGGAGAAATCCTTGGCAACCACTTTGTCATCAAGGAATACCGTGTACGTTTGCTTATCCACATTCATCACTTCAAAGAGATGCTGCCATTGACCCTTTTGGATATCTCCAACAGGCTTCACGGTATCCATATCATGCACCCCAACTTTGTTGGGGTCACCGGATTGAGCCCCAATTCTGGTAACGGGCCCCGCTGGCCACTCTTTCATCACTTCCCCCATATAGATATGCAGCATATTATCCCCACCTGGGTTTTCAAATCTGAACCAGATGGAGAGAAAGTGTGTTTCCTTCTTGATAATCGGGTTGAAATCTCTGATGACCTCTTGGTTTGCACTGACTTCCATGGATTTGCCAGCCAGACCGTGCTTCACCTTTGACGTAATTTTCGTCGATGGCTGATTGGCAGGCGCGCCCACAGCCCATCCATCCTGTTTATCGGCGTCGCCCTCTTTGAGGTTGTCAAAGTTTTGCTGATAATGGATGGCTTGCCCCATTACCCCAGCGGAACATAGACACAGTAAGAGGGTGGTTGTTAATAATAGACTTAACTTTTTCATGAGTCTCCTTGTATAATATATTCTAATTCGCCAATGTCACATTAGAAAAGAGATCCAGTCGTAGCCCAACTTTCTAAGTTGGCCGTTGAGCCGATTCCTAACGAAACCAAGATAGAATCTTGGGCTACAGTGAAATGTGACATTGGCGAACTAATACTCACCGCAGCCAGTCGGGCCTTTCACCCTTGCTCCAATCGGTCATCGGTTCTGACCCGTTGGAAACGTGATCTAATTTTATCATAGAAAGCCGTCTGTTGTCAACTGTACATTGTTGATTATGCTTGCATAAAGGGCTTCCCGGAAATTGAGATAAAAAAAGCCAGACCGTGGGGGCACGGCCTGGCAATATTAAGCAGCAGGAGGGACGAATCTTGTATTCGCCCCAGTTAAACGCCAGTCGAGGTCTAATACCGATTCAGGTCCCGCTTTGCGAGGATTCCGCTTTGCGGAACTTGTAATTTCCCATCCGAATCCACCAGACCCAAAGGGTTTTGGAAACCCTTTGGGTCTAAAATAGGAAAAAGCAAACCCCAACCAGTATAATATTTAGAGCAAGACAAAGGCATCGTGAACAATTCACATAATTGCTCACTTTCTTGCCGTATAGTATACCCCATTCAGTAACAGATGTCAACCAAAATTTAACACTTGTAACACGAAATTGAGAAGAAAAACTCTTTTCTTTCGGAAAATATGGTATACTGTCCGTCGGTTCATCCGTCTCATTCATTCCTATCTCTCGCTCTATACTTCTAGGAACGACCAATGCTCAACTTTCAGAAAATCGCCAATAAGCCCAATCTCGTCCGAAGCTTTACCGGTTTCCCAAAGAAAACCTTCAACCGATTGATTCCTACTTTTTCCCGAGCTTACAACAACGACCTCGAAAAGAAAGACCAATGCCGAGAACACCCGAGAAAACGACGACGGGGCGGTGGACGAAAATCCGTGCTCAAAACGAACATCGATCAGCTCCTCTTTATCCTCTTTTACTTTAAGTTTTATCCAACCCAAGACGTCATCGCCTTCTTCGGTTTTTCTCAAGCAGAATATTTGCGATTTAACCTATTTACGCCAGTGGTGATATAGGTTAATGGTCACCTAACTCAGCATTTTTGGCTGCAAATACAGATACTGCTTGACTTTACACGCGATTTTGGGTATCATGAGATATCTTTATATCCCGGAGGAGGATTATGACTCAAAGTCAAGCAGAAATTTTGGATAAATTTGACAAAACTATTGATGCTGTGGGGATTGCGAATTACCTTGCCGAAGCCAAACTCATCAAGCCGGAAGGCAAGCCTCTCATTCGCATGATAATCTTCTATATCATTTTGCCACGACTCAACTGCGGTAAGCTTTCGCCTGCGTGCAAGGTGGCGCGCATGAGCCTTTCAGCATTTTGTCGGATGCTCAATAGCACCCAGTATCTGTGGAATAAACTATTCACCTTGGTGTCGTATGAGTTGTTTTTCGCATTTTTTGCCGATTATACATCAAAAGATGCAAGCTATCAGAGTCGGCATCGCATCGTACTCATAGGCGATGATACGCTTTGGCCGCGCAGCGATGAATGCCAAAGCGAAAACGTGAAAAAGCGATTCGACCACGCAATGGGCTGCTATCGCAAAGGTTCCAATCCGGTGGTACTTCACTGTCGCATTGGGGATATCGATATTGATTTTCCTCTTGATATTCGAGTCTGGCAACCCAAAGAGGGCCGGGAATACAAGTCTAAAGATGAGTGACTGTGTGCGATGGTTGATGCTTTATCCGCTGAGGCAAAAAGACGCGGGTTTGACTTAGCTGAGTTTGAAGTCGACGGGGAAATGAAAACCCCTAAACAACTGATTGAGACAACAAACGACCTTCGCACCCCACAGACCCAATTGCCTGATAATGTGATCGGTTATCAACGTTTCTATGGGAGGCATCATCTGCGAGGCTTTGGTTTATTGGTATGGGTCGAGTCTCTTATAGGAGATGGCACTCTCCACCGGGAAATTATATTTTGCACTCATTGTACCTATACAGGACCCATCGTCATCAAGCTGAAGGGCAGTAGATGGCAGATTGAAGTCTGTTTCCGAGACACTAAACAAACGCTAGCGCTCTGTGATTCACAGGTGCAAGACTTTGTGGCAATTGTTGCATAAATCCCTATCGCTATCTGGTTAAATCAAATTAACCCGAAAAAATTCTGTAAATTACATCCATCCCTTTTTCCATTCAATCCCGGCCGCTTTGAGAAATTAAGTGGTATCGTCTATCTTATAAGGCGGGGTTAAACGTTTTTCCCAATCCTCCTGTTCTTTGATGAGTTGTTCCTGAACTGCCTTTTGCATGAGCAACAGGCTCTGCCGGTCTGATTCATTCAGATCTACAGACGCCCTCTGAGAGACCTTTTCAAGCAACTCATCAAGTTTTTTACTAATTTCCCTGGACTGCTTCACTTGTAACGCGAGAAACCGTAGCCTATCTTGCTGATATTTCGCCCAGGGAGCGTATATCTCAGCATCTTCGGCATCCAAACGCGCCTCAATCATCTCCAGTTCTTGTTTCTCACTTTCCGGGAACTGACCATCCAGTTCTTTATCGACCAACGTATGAAATCGGTCCAAGAGCTCCTGTTGAGTTAAATCGCTTTTCAGACCTTCATTTTTCGCTAACACAATTGATTCGGACATCTGATCTCTCCCAACGTAATGCGTAATGCGTGATACGTGAAACGTGATTCAGGTATCAGGTGTGAGGTATTAACCAGTGGTGCTAGTTTTGAGTTATGGATACAGCAAACACGGGCATAAAGCCCTAGGCTACGGAGAATCCCGTCGTAGTCTAGCCCCTTGTGGACGTTGAGTTTCGTGCGAACTAGCACCAAAGGTTATTAGGTATTAGCCCTCACACCTGACACCTGACACCTCACACCTAACTCTCTCACTCCCCAAGCCGTCGCTTCTCAGGTGTCGTGGTATCGGATGGTGCCGTTTTCGCCTGTTGCCGCTGTTTCAGTTTTTCTTCAAAGGCAACGCTTCCCTCGCTCTGTTTGCCGGCGGTGCGGTAACGTTGACGCTGACGGGAAACGTCCGTCCCACCGAGTTCTGCGGTAATCTGGGCTTTGGCTTTCGTATCCGCCACTTTGCGACGCACGGCGGAAAGGGCTTGATCGCCGCTGTCCGTTGAAAGCCCCTGGAGCCGCTGCTCAATGCGGATAATCGACTCACTGCCGATGAGATCGGCGACTGCCTCATCACCCTCTTGCCTCAATGATTGGATGCGTCCCTGGAAGTTCGAGAGCTCCAGTTTATAATCTTCGACCTTCTTATCCAATTGTTCAAATTTCGCCTGAACTTGTTGGAGACGGGTTTGCAACCGTTCATGTTCGCTGAAGGCGCGGTTGTAGGCTTCACGATGCGCTGCCACATTGTCGGGCTCACTCTCTGCAAGCGCCAACGCCCCTTCCATCTCTTCTGTAAACCCCTTCAGTTGCTCCTCACTGCGGTGAATCTCTTGCGAGGCGTCTTCACGCTGACGCGCTAATGACGCGACCGCATCGAGCATCTGATTGTAGCGTTTAATCTCTTTTTCTTCAATGGCCCTGTAAGTTGCCTTAACGCTGGATGGGCTGCCAGCGACGATGTCATCACCGGCTTGAAGGAAAAACCCCTTGATTCGGATGAAAAGTGACGACAAGAATCCCATGGTGCTAACTCCTTTCTGATGATGGTACGTAAAACGTAATGCGTAATGCGTAAAACGTAATGCGTAATGCGTAAGAAAGGCACACTCCCTCTTATACGAAACTGCGTTCCATAATACAAGATTGGCAATGAATGCTGAATGCTGAGTGCTGAGTGCTGAATGCGCGTGGTCCCTCAATCATTCAGCATTTAGAATTGAGAATTCAGCATTGGACAAAGTTGTATTTTCAGATGCAGTTTGGTATTACGCATCATGCTTGGTGGAAGCACTATGCGTTAGATGGTACAGTTGACTTGAGTGCCTTAACCACTTCTGCACACTGTGCCTCGTAACTATCTAAGAGCGCAATGTCGCGATCAAATTTCGCAACGGCATCTTGCTTTTGGGTTCGCAATTCTTCCAGGCCATTTCGACGACGTTCTTCGAGTTCCCGGATTTTCAACTCCGTTTCTTCCTTGATGCGTTGAATTTCGGCATCGGTTTCCTGTTCAACGGTGTTCATCTCCTCTGTGATGCCCTGCAACTGTGCTTGATGCCCCTGGCGATACTTTTCTTCAAACTCATCACAGATGGTCCCTTTGCGTAACGCATCTTGGATAATGGCTTCAACGGTTTTGCCAGAGACTTTGATGACCGCAGGCAAACTCGCTTTGGGGACCCCCTCTTGTACGAGCGCCCACACCTTTTCCATGGTGTATATGCCACCTGCCTCCTCCGCTTCTCGGTCTACGCCGCCACTCCTCAAAACCCCATTCAGATCCAGTTTTCCGTCGCTGTCTTCAAATTCATGAGAAGCAGTGAAGTCTGTCTGAGCCGCCACACCGCCCACAAAATCCAGGTCGTTTTGATTCAAATGAACCGATCGGGCATCAGAGGGCTGGCCTTTAGCACTATCACGGTTATCTTCTGGAAAGTCGGTTAAAAAAGGGTTGGGTTCCTCCTCTTCAGAAACCTTATCTTCTTTTTGATCTCCTTCCGTTTCCACAGTCGTGTAGAAAAACTTTTTGAGAAAATTCATTTGAAAGTTCCCCCTTTCAGACGAGCATATCGTTGCTGATATAATTTTTTCCGTTTCGGCCCAGACTCATCATCCCGTGTGCCAAACTGATGTCGCTATTCTATCACAATCCTTTCGCCGATTCAATAGAAAAACCTGTTACCGAAACGGTTTGTCGCTGATGAACGTATAATAATAAGGAAACGTTCAGACTTCCGAAGTCTTGGAGACTTCGGAAGTCTACATGATTGACGAAGGAGAAAATTGATGCCTATTCCGCAAACAGTCTCATCCGGTTACAACGCAATCAACCCCTTGGTGGGGCTTTCCTCAACAGCCCTTCGTTTATACAGGGCGCTCGAAGTTTTTAGAGATGTATTCCATTCCCGCAACGAGTGGGAGTGGTTCCGCGCTCCCCGGCTGGATAAGCGGTTACAGCCGCTCGGTTTCTCCAAGCAAGAGATTAATCAAGAATTAGCGGCGCTCGTGAGGGCAGGAATGCTGCAAACGCGAGATGCGGGCAACATACGATGGTATCAGCTAAAATGAGTCAAAGCGCACCGTTACTCGAACATTTTCCTCATATCGTCCTCGCTTCTGCATCGCCACGACGCGCGGATTTACTGAGACAGCTCGGGCTTGAGTTTCAGATTCAGCCGAGCCAGGTGGAGGAGCCAGAAATCTCCCATACGCTTTCTGAAACAGCCGTGCAAGCGCTCGCCCTGGCAAAGGCGAAAGCAGTTGCGGCGGGTCTCAAAACGGGGCTTGTCATCGGCGCAGATACGATTGTCGTCATCGATCAGCAGGTCATCGGCAAACCAGATAGCGCTCAAGACGCGATTGAGATTTTGGCGCGGCTGAGTGGAAATCACCATGAAGTCATTACCGGCGTCGCATTGGTGGATATCGATCGAGGGCGTGAAGTGGTGTGGGCTGAAAAGACGGTGGTCTATTTCAGAAAATTGCGCCCGTCGGAGATAGAGGCGTATGTCCAGAGCGGGGAAGCGTCAGATAAGGCAGGGGCTTATGGGATTCAAGGGAGAGCGGCAGCCTTCGTCAAGCGAGTTGAGGGCTGCTACTTCAATGTGGTTGGACTCCCATTGGCGAGTTTGGTGGAAAAACTTTGGGAGTTAATTGCGTCATAAGGAAATGTGTATAGTGATAAGTAATTGGACAGAATTATTTGAGGATGCAGTCGTCCAGACTTCCGAAGTCCGCCGGGTTGAGGATTGAGTTTCTTGGGTTGAGCTTGTCGAAACCATCAAAATCTCGAAACCTCAAAGACTTCGGAAGTCTAAAATAACGAATTAATTTTGTCCAAGCTCTTAGTAGACATTCCAGACTTAAAGCGTATGTTCCGTTAATTTATTCAGTTTCGCCAACTGATTGTTATCTGCAATGACGATGAGCGCATCTCCTGCATTTAGCTTCAGTTGGTCAGGAGGGTTATAGATAAAATGTCCTTCTCGATCGCGGACCGCAACAACGACCAATCCCGTTCGCTCCGGGATGCGGGCTTCACCGAGGGTCCGTCCCACGACATCTGACCTTGCCTGGATAACGGATTCAGCAAAGCGGGTCGCCACTTGATGTTTGAGCATAATGTCCAGAAAGTCAACGACATGTGGACGCATCACTGTCGATGCCAATCTCAACCCGCCGATCTGATCTGGCAAGACAACGCTATCCGCGCCAGCCTTTCTGAGCTTGATTTGTGAATTTGCCTCGACGGCTTTGGAGACAACCCGCAACTTCGGATTCAGTTGTTTGGCGGACAAAACAACGAACAGGTTATCCCTATCCGTAGAAAGACTGGCAATCAATCCTCGTGCCCGTTGAATGCCTGCTCGAATCAGTACTTCATCATCTGTCGAATCGCCATGTACATACAGAAAATTTCGCGTTTCAAGTAAATGGTCAATCCGCGTTTGATTTCCCTCAACGGCGACCAAATCGACGTTCGTATGAATCAGCTCATCAAGGACATGAATTCCCGTATCGCCGATACCACAGATGATATAATGGTTTGATAATTTATTGATTGCTTTCTCCATCCTTTTTCTCTGAAAAACCTCTCGCAATTGCCCTTCGACAATAAAAGCGGTTGCCACACTGATGCCATACGCGAAAACCCCAACCCCGCCGATCAGCAGGACAATGGTGAAGAGCTTGCCCGTATTGGACATATTATAATCCCCGTACCCGACAGTCGTCAATGTGATTGCTGTCATGAAAATTGCATCGAACACGGTCCAGCCACCGTGTGGATTATTCTTTTCAATCACCGCATACCCGACAATCCCAATGCCCCAAAGGAACATCAGCGAAACAACCGCGATGATAATTGTCCGTTGATATCGCAACGTTGACTCTCCTTTTTTGTATCCTGCCAAAGCGTCATTTGTGACCTTCCGCAGTATTATAACCTACAACATAGCACAACGGGGCCGTTTTGTCAACTGCTTTTTCAATGTAAAAACTGCTGTTATCTGGAGCGGCGTCATGGTATAATTTGTAGACTAATTCGCCAATTCTGAATATAACCTCGCATCGCCTTTGGAAGGAAGGGAAGAAGGGAAGAAAACCCATCCCTCCTTTCCTTCCATCCTTCCCTTTCTTCCACTGCTATGCGGCATTTTTATTCAGAACTGGTTTCACCTCCTCTTTCATCGATTATCAAAGCAATGGAAAATCAACCGATTGTTCAAGCAACTCACCTCTCCAAATGGTACGGACAGATTATTGGCATTAATGACATCACATTGGGCATAAAGGCTGGAGTGACGGGACTGTTGGGCCCGAACGGAGCGGGTAAATCAACCCTGCTCAAACTGATGACAGGACAACTGAGACCGAGCAAGGGGTCACTGACGGTCCTGGGTGAACCGGTTTGGAATAATCCGGCGCTCAACCGTCGAATTGGGTATTGCCCGGACCAAGACACATTCTACGAATCCATGACGGGATTTGAGTTTGTGCGCTTCCTCGCCCTCCTCAACGGATACACACGAGAAGAGGCGGAGGCCCGTACCATGAAAGCCATCGAAACCGTTGACCTCGTCGAGGCGAAAGACAAACGCATTGGTGCTTACAGTAAAGGGATGCGCCAACGGATTAAATTCGCACAGGCACTCGTCCACAGCCCTGAACTCCTCTTTCTGGATGAACCCCTGACCGGCATGGACCCGATTGGTAGGCGACAGACCATTCGCCTCATCAAAGCACTCGCCGAAAGCGGGACCAGTCTCATCGTGTCCAGTCACATTCTCCACGAAATCGAAGCGATGACGAACACCATCCTGCTCATCCATCACGGACGCATCCTTGCCGAAGGAAACATCTCTGACATTCGCGAGCTCATCGACGAACACCCACATAACGTCTACCTGCGTTGTAATAAACCACGCCTGTTAGCGTCAATCTGTGTTGGCTTCCCGGACGTCGCAAGCGTCAAATTTGAATCGTTGGATGGTGGCATGGTCATCGAAACCTTAAAGCCAGATGATTTTTATTCACGCCTGCCGGAGATCATTATGGCGAACGACATTCAGGTTGAACAACTGTATTCACCCGACGACAATCTGCAAGCCGTTTTCAAATATCTCGTGGAGTGAAACGTAATTTGACTTTGGTAAATTAAAATCAGATCTCGTTGTAGCCCAACTTTCTAAGTTGGCTCTTGAACCGTTCCACGACAAGAAACCAAGATAGAATCTTGGGCTACGTTTCTACCAAAGTCAAGGTAAAACTTGAAGGGAAAATGAACGGATGAAAACTGAACAGATTTTTGGCCCTGAAACCAAACCTTATGAAATTCTCGAATTTGAATCTATGCTGCGGTATGAAGATGTGCAGATGTTTGGCGAATACGGGTTTGAAAAAGGCGGAGAGGTCATCATCACCAGAGCGCCAGCGCGGCTTGATGTCATGGGTGGGATTGCCGACTATTGTGGGGCCAACGTCTTTGAATTGACGTTAGGACGGGCGGCAATTGCGGGCTGCCAGGCAAGAAATGACCGCCTATTGATGGCATTGAGTTTTGAAATCCAAAGGGAAGGCAACCAGCCTGGCATTCAGATTTCCATCGACGATTTTTACGCGAACGGAAACCTCAAATCATATCAGCAGATTCGTCAGCTTTTCAAGCAGAATCCCAAAACGGCATGGGCTGGATATGTTCTCGGCGGTTTTTATGCCCTTCTCAAAGAGAAGTGTGTTGACCATTTGCCACACGGCGCAACGATTGTTATCAAAAGCAACATTCCAATGGGGGCAGGAATCAGCTCTTCCGCGGCGATCGAGGTTGCAACGCTAACAGCCATCAATCATCTTTACGGGCTCAATCTCAGCGCCCTAGAAGTGGCGCGGATTGGGCAGATTGTCGAAAACCGGATCGTCGGTGCCCCGTGCGGCATCATGGACCAGATCACCGCTGCCGCGGGTCAAAAGGACAAAATCCTTTCGATTCTTTGCCAACCGGATGGGCTCCTCGAAATGGTGTCTCTCCCGCCTTATGCAAAGCTGATTGGCATCCATAGTAAAGTCAAGCGAAGCACCTCCAGTTCAGCGTATATCGATGCGCGCACCGCAGCATTTATGGGATTGACCATTCTTCAGAAATCGCTTAATCTGGACGAATTGCGGGATAACTACTTATGCAAGTTATCTGTGGAAGATTTTCGTAAGACGTGTTGGAAGATTTTGCCAGCGGAGATGAAAGGTGAAGACTTCCTGAATCAATACGGCGAAACCGTAGACACCGTCACTCAGGTCAATCCGCAAAAGCGCTACCGGGTTCGCAGCCGGGTCGAACATCCGATTTACGAACACGCCCGCGTGCAAAAATTCATTGGGCATCTCAAAAAAGCGAATGAAGCGGCAGCGGAGGCGGAGCGCAAGGCATCGATCATCGTGCGGAGACATCTGATGAAGGCGGGTAAACTGATGTACGCATCGGACTGGAGTTATCGGTTTCGCGTGGGGCTTGGCTCGCCTCAAGTACATCAGATTGTGCGGTCTGTTCGGAAGGTCGGGATGCGGGGCGGCTTCTACGGAGCGAAAATTACCGGCGGGGGCGGGGGCGGCACCGTCGCGGTGCTCTGCTACGGCGATATTTCCAACGCCCTCATCCAGGTCTTTGCGGCTTACAAACTGGCGTGGGGAATCGAAGCGGAGGTTTTCATTGGTTCGTCCCCCGGTGCGTCTGAGTTTGGGCATATCGTCCTACAACTGATTAAGGAGTGAGACGTGAAAGGGAAGCAAGTAGAGCGGGCGGCTCGCCCGTTCATCAGAGTGGAAGGGAAGGATGGAAGATTGGAAGCCACCTTTCATCCTTCCCTTTCTTCCTTTCCTTCCTTTAACACTACAATGTCACGTTTACTGTAGCCCAAGGTTTCGACAAGCTCAACCCGGCGGATTCTATCTTGGTTTCAAGCGACCTTCGGTTCCATTTTCCAATCCTTCGGCTTCGCTCAGGACAGGCCTTAGAAAGTTGGGCTACAAACGCGTCCTTATCTGAATGTGACAATCCCCTTGGGAGGTTGAATTATGAAAACACATCGTTTCTTAGCCCTGTGGCTGATCTTTCTTTTTTGCATCGCGGCGATTTCCTCAACGCTGGCACAGGAAGTTTTGCCGGCGATTGTCAAAAAGATTGAGCCATCCACTGTCTTTATCCTGACCTACGACATGGATGGGAAAATTCTCAGTCAGGGAAGCGGCTTTTTTATCAGCGTGGATGGCGATATAGTTACCAATCGCCATGTCCTTCAAGGTGCAAATCGCGCTGAAGTGAAAACGGCAGATGGAAAGGCGTACCCCCTCAAGGAAATCCTCGCGGAGGACAAGGAGGGCGATCTGATTCGGTGTTCCGTAGAGATTCCTCGAAATGCTGTGCGTCCTCTGTCGGTCAGCGTTTCTCCCCCTGAAGTTGGCGAACGGGTCATCGTGATTGGCAACCCGTTGGGGCTTGAGCGAACGGTTGCGGATGGCATTGTCTCGGCGGTTCGGGAGATTCCCGCGTTTGGGAAGATTATCCAGATTTCAGCGCCCATATCTCCGGGTTCAAGCGGCAGCCCTGTGGTCAACATGAAAGGGGAGGTCATCGGGGTTGCTACGTTTCAAATCGTTGAAGGACAAAACCTGAATTTCGCCATCCCGGTTGAGCGGGTGACAAAACTGACGCCGGGTAAGGGAGTGCCCCTCGCCGAATGGGGTGCGGGAAGCATTGAGGAATGGCGTGCCTCCGCAGAGGGACTTTACTTTACAGGGCTTATGTCCCTTTGGAAAGAAGACTATCGGAGTGCCCTCCCTTATTTTGAAGAGGCGGTCAAGAAAAACCCCCGCTACGCTGAAGCCCATTTCCAAATCGGGTATTGTAATGTCGAACTTGGACACCATACGGAAGCGATAGAAGCCTTCAAGCAGATAATCCGCATCAACCCCGATTATGCCATGGCGCACCTCGGTCTGGGCCTGGCTTATTACAAACTTGGACGCCACACGGAAGCGATAGAATCCTACAAGCAGGCAATTCGCATTAAGCCGGATTTAGCCGAGGCGCACTATGGCCTGGGCATGGCTTATGGCGAACTCGGGCGCTACACGGAAGCGATAGAATCCTACAAGCAGGCAATTCGCATTAAGCCGGATTTAGCCGAGGCGCACTATGGCCTGGGCTGGGCTTATTACAAACTCGGGCGCTACACGGAAGCGATAGAATCCTACAAGCAGGCACTCCGTATCAAGCCTGAGTATGTTGAGGCATACTACAATCTGGGCGTGACTTATGGCAAAGTTGGACGCTACGCGGAAGAGATAGAATCCTACAAGCAGGCGATCCGTATCAACCCTGATTTAGCCGACGCGCACCTCAATCTGGGCGTGGCTTATGGCACACTCGGACAGTACACGGAAGCGATAGAAGCCTGCAAGCAAGCAATCCGTATCAATCCCGATTATGCCAAAGCGCACTTCGGTCTGGGTCTGTTTTATGGCAAACTCGGACGCTATACGGAAGCGATAGAATCCTACAAACAGGCAATTCGCATCAAGCCCGATTATGTTGAGGCGCACTTCAATCTGGGCGTGGCTTATTTGTTGATACTTGGGGATAGAGGTTCCGCCTTGGATGAGTACAAAATTCTCAAAGACCTGGACAAGGATTTAGCCAACCGTTTGTTTAACCTGATTTACAAATGAAGCAAGAAAGTATTGCCACCTCACGCAGCCTAAAAGGTTAGTTTGCCCTTCATGATAAGGAGATTTTAATGAGTCATCAAACATCCGAGGAATTGAGAGATTTGTTGGATAAATATTTTCAGCAGATAGGAGACTTAAATCTTAACGGTTATACACCTCATCAGGCGTTGGAGCAATTTGCCAAGGATCAGGGGCTTACCGTTAATGTCATTGAGGACAATCATCAGATATACACAATTTTGTGGGATATGGTGATGCAACAGATTATCCAACCAACGATTAGCAGTGTGTCTGGTGCTTCTTCGCCTGTAATTATCACAGGTTTTCATCTGACAGAATGGGGCGAAAAAGCATTGCAAGGCTTACCGGTCGATAGACCCAACCAATATCTGGATCATCTCAAGGCAGAGGTGCCTGGAATTGATACGGAGATCCTTGATTATGTTCGAGAAAGTTTGACCTGTTATAATGTCGGGTGCTATTTGGCTTCCAGTGTGATGCTTGGGGCGGCATCGGAGAAACTCTTTACGCTTCTCCTTGAGGCTTATACTGATGCGATTGCGGATGTCAGCAAGCGAGAAAAGTTCCGAAAAAGCATAGATGGAGTGAGCGTTAGCCGTCAATATAATGAGTTTGAGAAGAAACTTCCAGACTTAACAGGAAAAAATGGAGCGCTTCCAAAAGATCTCAAAGTTGATTTTGACCATTACATACAGGTGATTTTTATCTTAATCCGTTTATATCGGAATTATGCAGGCCACCCCGGCGGCAAAACTATCCCACGACACATTGTCCTCGCGGATCTGAATATTTTTCCGCCTTACTGTCGGCATTTGTATAAGGTGATGGAGTGGTTTCACAATAACCCTATCTAATGATGAAACGAAACTAACGATGCGTACCAGCATTAGCAATAACAACGAAACATTTATTTCCTATCAAGTGATTGACGCTGTGGTGCAGCAAGTTGTCCAGCAGTTCCAGCCGGAGCAGGTCATCCTTTTTGGCTCCTATGCTTACGGACAGCCACAGCCCCACAGTGATGTAGACCTGCTGGTGGTGATGGATACACCGCTCAAGGAAACGGAGCAGGCAATTCAGATTTGTCAAGCCATTGAGTACCACTTTGGGCTCGATTTGATAGTACGCACCCCAGCCACGATTGCACGGCGATTAGCCCTGGGGGATGTGTTCTTGAAAGAAATCATCAGCAAAGGCAAGGCATTGTATGAACGCGCTCATGACGGAGTGGATAGCGAAAGCTGAAGGAGATTATGCCACAGCAGGGCGGGAGTTACGGGCTCGTCGTCACCCTAACTATGATGCGGCCTGCTTCCACGCGCAACAAACGGCGGAAAAGTACCTCAAGGCATTAACTAACTTTCAATATTAAAGTTTACATTTTCAGACTTCCGAAGTCTTGGAGACTTCGGAAGTCTGCGAAGCCTAAATGTATGGTTTATTATTAAAAATTAGTTAAGCATTGACAGCAACTTGAAAATCTGCTACTATCTCACTGTCAACATGAATCGTACCTCCGCCCTCACAAAAGGATGCAATTCGCATGAACGCACAACGCGCTGCAAACGACATCATTGATTACATCCGCCAGCATATCCTGCCCGGCGTTGCAAGAGGGGCAGAGTTGCAGACGCCGGAAGCGGTTTGGGAACTTCGCAGCCAACTGCACGCGCTTCACCATTACTGCATGCGATCGGGATTGCCGGATGACCTCCCCGCCTCGGTTGAGGGGATGCTTTCAACGAGCGAGGGGTTTTGGAATCTGCTCTCTGAAAACGAAGTTGTGGCGATGGATATCAGGGGGTATACGAAAGCCCGTACCCTCTCGGCGGGCTCGGAAGGATTCATGGAACTTGAAGAATGGATCTCTGGAGAGGATACTTTTCGGGACGTGCTCATTTATAGCGTTGGCTTCATGCTGAACTGGAAAGCGAACACCCTCTGGATCGATTCTGTCAAGCGAACCCAACGTGCGATGACAAAAAACTACCTGCTTGAACTCCAGGATCGGATTTGGCAGTTTATCAAAGAGAGCGCACGCAATACAGGGGAGATGGATATCGAGCGAGCCAATGAGATTCGTCAACGGGCGGACGGTTTCATGCGCTTGATTCGGGATGGGGAGCTCACCACTGAAGCGCAGATTGGCTTGCTCATGCAGATTTATATCCTGTTGCTGCGCCTACAACTTGGCAAATTGATTATCCGGCTAGAAGAAATCAGAGGCGTCTGATATGAAAGGTAAAATGTAAAGGGGGGCTCTTCTTACGTTTTACGTTTTACGTTTTACGCCTCACACATCCTGTTCCGCCGGATTGAGTTTCTTGGGTTGAGCTTGTCGAAACCATCGAAATCTCAAAGTGTCAACAGTTTTCTGAAATATGCCATGTCTCAATACACTATAATTTCTATCGCAGTGCTGATGCTTGTCCTCTTCGCTCTCGGGTGCGGCGGAGCGGACCGGTCCCTTCAGCAGCCAGAGGAGCTCATCCGTTCAGGCATGCCGCTTGAGGCGGTCGATCTCCTGGAGAAGCTCATCGCAGCAAATGAGCGGACCCCAAAAGCGCATGCCTTGCTCGGGCAGGCTTATGAGGCACTGGGGCGCTACGATGAAGCGATTGCCCAGTTGAAAACTGCAATCAATCTTTATACCGCTCAACCCGAAGATCGGGCGATGGTCCGGCTGGAGCTCGCAAAAATCTACCTGAAACTGGGGGAGCGAGAGGCAGGATTCAACGAACTCCGAGCGATTGTTCGCTCCACTTCGGATGCGGCGGTGCTTCGAGAGGTTGCGGGATGGGCAGGAGATGCCTATCAGGTTGTGCAACTGACACAAGGAGATTCTGACAACTATTCACCCGCATTTTCGCCGGATGGCTCGCTGATCGCGTTTTCGTCGTATCGGCTGGATAACGGCGAAATCTACCTGATGGACCTCAATGGGCGCATTCGCCAACGGGTGACGTTCACAACGGATTTTAACGAGAGCGCGCCTGTCTTTCTCAGCAATCCACTGTATCTGATGTACAGCAGTGAGCCTAAGTCGTCACGCGAGGTCAAGGTGACACTCCAGAGTAGCGGTTCAACGCTGATCTACGCGGGCTTTAATGTGACCCATATTTACAGTAAGGTGGTCCAGGAGCTCTTGCCCATTGGATTCGGCGTTCGCTCGCCGAGCGCATCGCCGGAGCGGAAGCGAATCGTTTATGAGTCCAACAGCGAAGGACACCTGGAGGTGTACATGCTGGACCTCAGTGCAATCGACCTTGAACGTATTGAGGCAAGCGCGATTCATCCCAAACGAATCACCCAAAGCAAATCGGACGACGGCAGCCCGACCTTCTTCCCCGATGGAAAACGGATTGTGTTCGTGTCTTCACGGGATGGCCTCCATCGCATCTACACGATGAACCTTGATGGGACGGATGAAAAGCCACTGAGCCCCAATCGCTACGATTGCTACAGCCCTGTGGTTTCACCCGATGGGAAAACTATCGCGTTCGTGTCCGCGCGGGATGGCGACATCGAAATCTACATGATGGACGCGGACGGAAGCCATGAACGGCGTATTACCAACGGAATCGGCGTCTCCATGCAGCCCGCGTTTTCGCCGGATGGAACGAAGCTGGCGTTTGTTTCGGATCGCAGCAACACCTTCCAGCTCTACCTGATGGACCTCACCCATATCGTGACGCAGAAGGAACTCATCCAACGCTTGCACGCGGAGTGAAGCGTGTTATATCGTTTTGACTTGGTTCTAAAGCATTAAATTTGTAGTAACGACTTTAGTCGTTCCAAACAGCGACTGAAGTCGCCACTACAGGTAATGCTTTATTTTGAAAGCAAATTCGTGTTACAAGGAGTGCGCACCATGCAACACCGCCCAATCGAAAAACTCAGGAATCTCGGTATCATCGCCCATATCGACGCGGGGAAAACGACGACGACGGAGCGCATCCTGTTTTACACGGGCAAAACCCACAAGATTGGGCAGGTGGATGATGGGACCACACAGATGGACTGGATGCCTCAAGAACGGGAACGCGGCGTCACCATCACCGCGGCGGCGACAACGTGCTTCTGGCGTGAGCATCGCATCAACATCATCGATACGCCGGGGCATGTCGATTTCACAGCGGAAGTGGAGCAGAGTTTGCGCGTGCTTGATGGTGCAATCGTCCTCTTCTGTGGGGTCGGCGGCGTCGAACCGCAATCGGAAACTGTGTGGCATCAAGCGGACCGGTATCATGTGCCACGGATTGCTTTCGTCAACAAGCTTGATCGGACCGGATCGGATTTTAACCGTGTGCTTGAAATGATGCAGGAGAGATTGGGAACCCAGCCCGTTGCGCTCCAGATACCGGTCGGAAGTGAGGAGAACTTTTGTGGGGTCATCGACCTAATCGAAATGCGTGCGCTACTCTGGACGAAAGACCAAGCTGAGGAACAACCGCCACAGATTCAATCAATCCCCGCTGAATATCAAAATCTCGCCCTCAAGGCGCGTGAAGGTTTGCTCGAAACGGTTTCCCTCGTCGATGAAACCCTCTTTGCGTGTGTGGTCGAAGGGCAATCCATTACGCCTCAACAGTTGCGTGGGGCAGTTCGGCGCGCGGCGTTGCAACGGGAGATTACCCCCGTGCTCTGTGGCGCATCGATTCGGAACATCGGTATTCAGTCCCTTCTTGACGCCGTTGTGGATTATCTCCCCTCCCCGATTGATGTACCGCCAATTCAAGGGAACCTCTCCCCCCCCTGCCCCCCCGCGGGCGGGGGGGAAGGGAGGGGCACCTCCCCTCTGCCCGCGGGGGGGAAAGGGGGGGGTGGGCTTGCCGCTCGTCTCCGTTCCGAGAGTGTTCCACCTGCTGGGAGCGATGCCCCTTTTACGGCGCTGGCTTTCAAATTGGTGCGGGATGAAAACGTCGGGAGACTCGTCTATCTGCGAGTCTATTCGGGGTGGGCAGAAACGGGGACAATCGTTTACAACCCTCGCACGGACACAACGGAAAGGATTGGTCGGTTGATGGCAATCCACGCCAACCGGCGTGAAAACCTCGACATGGCAAGTGCAGGGGATGTCGTTGCGGCTGTTGGTTTGAAGGGGGTTGCCACGGGGGATACGCTCTGCGACCCGCGAGCCCCCATCAGCCTATCGGGGATGCAATTTCCGCCCCCTGTGCTTTCGGCGGCTATCGCACCCACGAAGCCTGAAGACCTCACGCGATTTGCAACTGCGCTCTCTCGATTCGCAGAGGGGGATGCGACTTTGCGCGTTTCCTTCAATCCAGAGACCCGTCAAACTGTCATCTCTGGCATGGGAGAGTTCCATCTTGAGATTATCGCAGATCGAATGAAACGGGAGTACGGCGTCCAAGCCGAGTTGGGTCAACCGGAGATTGCCTATCGTGAGTCGATTGCGCGGCGCGGGTCGGGAAATTTCAGGCTCAAAAAGCAAACAGGCGGGCGGGGTCAATACGCTGAAGTCAAACTGCACATTTACCCGTTGCCCCGCGGCGAAGGGATTGAGTTTATCAACCAGGCATCCGCCAATGACATTCCCATTTCCTTCATCCCCGCGGTCGAGCAGGGCGTGCGCGAGGCATTAGAGCGAGGGATGCTTGCCGGATATCCAATCACGGATGTTCGCATTACCCTGCGCGGCGGCTCATATCACCCGGTGGATTCCGCGGCTCGCGATTTTACCCGCGCGGGCAGTCAAGCGGTGCAACGGGCGATTAAAAACGCGAACCCCATCCTGCTGGAGCCAATGATGAAGGTGTCCGTCACATTCCCGGAGGAGTATTTCGGCGTTGTTCTCAACGACCTCCATGCGCGGCGTGGAAGGTTGGAATCCCCCGAAATCGTTGGCAAACTCCGACGCCTCTCTACGACAGTCCCACTTGCCGAAATGCTCCGATACACGACATATCTGAGATCGCTTACCAGTGGACGCGGTGTGCATACGCTTGAGTTTTCGCACTACCAGGAGTTGCCTAAAAGCCTTCAAGAGGAAATTATTGAAGCGAGACGAAAAATGTAAAGTTTCTGTTGTTGTCAGACCCAAAGGATTTTTGAAACCCTTCGGGTCTCGGGGGGATTACAAAAATTTAAGTCCAGGTACATAACCATTGACGCCTCCTGTGGCAGGAGGGTAACATGAGTCGAAAGATAAACATAGAATACACAATTCAAATCTGGAAAGAGGGCCATCAATTTATTGCTCACGCAATGCCACTTGATGTGATGAGTTCAGGAAAAACACCAGAAGAGGCGAAACAAGCCTTAGATGAGGCAGTATACCTTTTCTTGGAAACCGCAGCAGATATAGGAACTTTAGACGAAATTCTTCAAGAAGCAGGCTATGAGCTCAAGCAGGAAAATTGGATGAGCCCTTCTTGGGTAGCTATTGAAAGACATTCACAGGACTTACACAAGTACAATGAGAAATAGGTGGCTCTGCTGCATCTTGAATCCTGAATCCTGCATCTTGCATCTGAATACTGTCGCATGCCATGTATCAAGCCTTGATAACCTGACGATGGGGATATGTTCCTCGAACCGAAACGAGTGGGTATACCAGGCAACCCTTCCCGAGAATCACGCCGGGGTTCAGCACGGCGTTGGAGCCGATCTGCGTTTCGTCGCCAATGATAGCGCCGAGCTTCCGAAGGCCGGTCGCATAAGGTTGACCCGCAATATCTCGAACCGCGATCTCCGCGTCCGTGATTTTCCGGTTTGAGAGTTTCACGCCCGCCCCCAGATTCACATGAAAGCCAATGATTGAATCCCCAACGTAATTCCAATGGCTCGCCTTTGCCCCATCCATGAGGATGGAGTGCTTGACCTCCGTCGAATTTCCAACCACGCAATCCCTTCCAATAATGACGTGTTCACGAATGTATGCGCCGTGCCGGATGAGGGTCCTGTCACCAATGAGCGCGGGCCCTTTGATATAGGTATGGGGTTCGACGACGACGTCTGCGCCTAAGACCACATCCGCACCGACGATTGCGCCCTCCATCACGGTTGCACGACCATGATGATGCGGTCTTTCCAGATATGCCGCTATATAATCACCCAATCGCGTGAGCGCCTCCCACACATAGCCGATGCCTTCAAATAACGCCTTATGTTCAAAGCGTTCATAATCGAAGAGTTCTTTAGGAAAGAGCATCCCTGATTCAGTGCTTGGGGCCATGTCTAATCCTTTTGGGGATATGTTTATCGTCATACGTCATGCGTGAAACGTGAAACGTGAAAGGTTTTCCGGCTGTCTGGCTTTCCCGTTGCCTCTCATTCCACCGTCACGCTCTTGGCGAGGTTACGGGGTTGGTCGACGTCCAGGCCGCGATGCGCGGCAACATGATAGGCGAACAGTTGAAGCGCGACCGCGACCAGAATCGGGCTGACCAATTCGTGGGTCTCCGGCAGATAGACGCAATCCTGGATGAGCCCGCGAATCTCCGAGTCCCCTTGCGTCGCAATCGCGATCACTTTCCCGCCGCGCGCATGAACTTCCTGGAGGTTGGAGACCATCTTCTCATACACACTCGACTGCGTGACGATGCAGACCACCGGCATCCTTTCGTCAATCAAGGCGATGTGGCCATGCTTCATCTCTCCGGCGGGGTAGCCTTCGGCATGGATATAGGAAATCTCCTTCAGTTTGAGAGACCCTTCCAGCGCACTGGGATAGTTGATGTGACGTCCAAGGTAAAGGAAGCGCTCAAACGGTGAGTAGCGAACTGCAAGTTCTTGAAGGGAGTCGGACTGTGCTAAAACCTGGCCGACCTGTTCCGGGAGATGTTTGATGTCTTGAAGGAGTTTTTCAACCGATTCGGTAGGGAGCGTCTCGCGCAAGCTGCCGAGGTGCAGGGCGAGAAGAAAGAGCGTGGCTAACTGGGAGGTATACGCTTTCGTGGAGGCAACGGCGATTTCAGGGCCCGCATAGGTGTAGACCGTCGCATCGACCTCTCGGGTGATGGAACTGCCAACGACATTGCAGATGGCTATCACCGTCGCGCCGTGGTTCCTGGCATAGCGGACACTCGCGAGTGTATCCGCTGTCTCTCCCGACTGCGAAACCGCAATGACCAGCGTCTCTGGAGTAATTAGCGGCGAACTGTAGCGGAATTCGCTAGACATATCCACTTCTACGGGCGTCCGAACGAATTTTTCAAGCAGGTACTTGCCGACAAGTCCCGCGTGGTAAGCCGTGCCACACCCCAAAAGGATGATTCGATTCATCCGCTTAGAATCGCTGAGTTTCTCTCGGAGCGGTTCTAATTCTTGAAACGCAGCTTTTCCTTGCTGAATGCGTCCACTCATTGTCTGCCGCAACGAATTTGGCTGCTCCATGATCTCTTTGATCATGAAATGTGGATAGCCCTCCTTTTGGACGTTGGAGATGTCCCAGGTCACTTTTGTAGGCCGCCGTTGGACCCGTTTGCCGTCAAGGGTTGAGATCCGCACGCTCCCGCTACTGATATCGACGATATCCCCATCTTCCAGATAAATCACTTCATTCGTATGTTTCAAAAACGCCGGGACATCGCTGGCGACAAAAAATTCGTCCCTCCCAAGTCCCACGACTAACGGGCTTCCGTTTCTCGCGGCCACCAGCCGATTCGGTTCTTTCGCCGAAACCACCGCGATGGCATAACTGCCATGAACCCGCCCGAGGGCACCTTGAACCGCCTGAAGGAGATCACTTCCGTTGTCACTTTCGATCAGGTGAGGCAAAACTTCCGTGTCAGTTTCTGACAAAAACTGATGTCCGGCGGATTCCAGCTCCCGCTTGAGCTCACGGAAATTTTCGATAATCCCATTGTGCACGACTGCAATCGCACCTCGGCAGTCCGTATGGGGGTGCGCGTTGATTTCATTCGGAACCCCGTGCGTGGCCCATCGCGTATGCCCCACACCCATATTTCCAACGAGTTGATTCTTTTGTAGACAGTTAACCAGTTGCTGGAGTTTTCCTGGCGCTTTTTGAATCACGAGTCCTTTTTCATCAAGAACCGCTAGCCCCGCGGAATCATATCCACGGTACTCGAGCCGTCGTAACCCATCGACTAAAATATCTGCCGCACCCTGTTTTCCAATGTACCCAATAATACCACACATAGCTTTATCATCCTTCGCAATGTCGGAGTAAATTTTAGGTGAAAGGTTCAGGGTAGGACAGAACGTGAGTATTATAGCGCATAATATTCTACAAATCAACTAATTATCAATGATGCAGTAGACACGTTGTTAGTTTTTCAACCCCATTCTAATCGGGAATCAGTTCAGGTTCTGGCTCAACAACTAAGGGGTGTGCTTTCATCCACTGCGTGACAATCAGGGAAAAAATTGCAAAAACCGCACCACTCATAAAGATGACTTCGTAGCCGAATTTCATCCACGCCAATCCCCCAACCAACGGTGCCGTGACTGAAGCGACGTGGTTCATGGTAACTCCCATTGCAAGCGTCGGTTTGAGATCGCTTTTGGGAGCAATCTTGTTCAGATAGGTGGTGAGGGCAATGCCGCCAACGAATAGGAAATTATCAATACAGTAGAGGACATACAACTGATTGATGTTTCTCAGTGTTGCATATCCGATGAATACAAAGAACAAACCAATATAGCTTGCACTTAACATGGTACGTTCACCGAGTTTGTCCACAAGTTTCCCCATAATTGGGGAGAAGACGAAAATGACGATCTGATTAATCAGGACGAGCTTGATAATCATGCTCCTGTCGGTGTGATATACTTTAATCAGCGCAAAGATGGCGAATGTGATGAAGATCTGCTTGCGACACCCTTCCAGAAACGATAACAGATAATAGAGCCGATAACGTTTTCGCAGCACCAGTCGATTTTCACGAGCTTGCACCTGACGGGACGCGAACATCAACGCAACGCCGCCAACCGCGACGATGGCCCCTCCGACTTGAAACATCCCTTCAAATTCCAAAAGATTGATGACGAGCAGGCACAAGAGAATCGCTCCCAACATTGCAGCGCTCTCTACACTCTTCAACTGTCCGAGCCATTTCCCCTTCTCCTCTCCTTCTGAATAGCCAAGCGCCATCGTTTCGCGCAACGGGGCGAAGGTGTGAAATCCGATGCTCCACACCACCGAGAAGGTGACGATATTCCAAAAACTATTCGCCTGTGAGTAGGCCGCCATGCCGATTCCCATCACAATCAGGGAGAGCCCCCCGATGAGTGGCGGCGCAAAATGGATCAGGATGGCTGTCACCAAGGCGTTGAGTAAGCCGGGAACCTCCCGCAAGGCTTCCATGTAGCCTAATTGATGCGCTTCAATGCCGATCCGATCGACGATAAAGTTGTTGAAAAGGGCGAACTGAATTCCAAAAAACCCGCCCATCCCAAAGACGGCGCATGCTAACAAACGAAAGTTACGATTCCAAGAACGCATATTTTTTCCTTTGCTGATGGTTAATTTGCCAATGTCACATTTTCCTGTAGCCCAAGATTCTATCTTGGTTTCCGCGAATGATGCCTCTGGTTGGCCAACTTAGAAAGTTGGGCTACAATTGGATCCAATTTCTAATGTGACATTGGCGAGTTAATTTTTAATGCAGTTTTGCCTTTGATCTTTTGGTGCCATTGACTTGTTGTCATCATCTTCCTTGTTCATCTTCCGATCGAATCTTTTCTAATACCCCTTTGTCAACCCTTCCAATCCGACCGTCCGGCAAAACCACAGAAACGGAACCAGATCCGTAGTCTCCCGTTAAAACACCCACGACTGTTCCTGAAGGAATGGAAACTGATTCTGAGCCGACCATTACCGTTGTCTCTTTGGTTACGCGAGCTTTATACTGTATGTAATGGTTAAAATCCTTGTTCCAAAAGAAGATCTCTTTGAACTTATACACCACCTGATATCCTAATTCTACCCCGCCGCCGCCGCCGAAATCTATACCCGATCTCGTTTGTAAATCTGCGTCTTTGAAGCTTCCCATCTCTATCTCGACTTTCAATTCCCTGTCCTCTACTCCTTCAGGCAAAGGCAGTTCCGCCCATGCGCTGTCATCAGTTTTCCCTATTCTCACAATCTCTCGTATCCCATCTTGGTCTAAATCGACGATTTGCACTTTAGCACGGGTGAAATGTGTCCCCAGATGACCTTGATCATCCACATCTTCGCTGAACCCTTCCCAAACTTCAGTGAACTTCCCTTGTCTCCACTGATAAATCGCTATGTCGCTCGTCCCCAATCCTGTGCCGAGGTGTGTACTACTTTCAATGATGAGAGCCAGCTTGCCCTCTCCAAACAGATCGGTTGTCTTCACGGTAGGGTCTGCTCCAACGTCTATTACCTGAATAGTGGAAAGAGTTTCATCCACAACAGCTATGTTGCCACCTCTTCCCATCCCAGTACCCATCGAGAATGAAGCTATAATCTCTCGGATTCCATCTCCATCGATATCGCTTAAGAAGATATCCGCTTCCTCAAAGAATAGATAGCCTCCTCTGTAATCAGGATCCACGATTGTTATCCAAATTATATCCACTAGCTGGTCTTCTGCCTGTTGCTGTATAGATTCATCTGGATCTTCCAACTTTTTAATCAAATCTGGTAAATTTTCTAAGGATGCTTGTAGGGCTTTTATGCGATCTGCTTCTGAAAAAACACTCTTTACCAATTTGACTTTTATCTTTGTCTCAACCTTTTCATTCACATTTACCTTAACTTGTGAAGAAATGGATCCATATCCATCCTTATTGACTGTAACCATAAAATAATTAATACTTTTATCCAATGGAACTTCCACCTTAGAGCGCCCTTCTCTAATTCGTTGCGGTTTAACATCTATCACCTGCGGTTGATGTTCTTCCGTCAGCGTCTGAACCCCGTCCGGTGAAATCGTTACAAACCAAAACCATTTTTTTACCTCAATATCAACATCATCAAGGGGCTTTCCGGTTAGACGATCGCTTACATTCACTATGATAGTTCCAACCGTGGCTTTTATGCTGATAGTCCTTTTCTCACACGGAAAACCTTGCTGATCCACGACGCCTTTCGGAGGGGCGTTGACGCTTTCCCCGGAGGTAGCATCTGTCGCTGTGGCTCGGATGAAAACATCCAAATCCCCCGCCTCTAAAGGCGTCACCTCCAAAGAAAGTTGATGAATCCTCTCTTTCGGCCAGTATTCCGTCCACAACTCTACCATTGCCTGTTTCGACTCAATGTTCGCCTTCACCTGCTGATTCCAAAGCTTGCTCCCTTGCGGATACACCTTGGCTGAAGCCGAACTGGGTGCAATCAGAATCTCCACCGGTTTTGAAAAGGAGACGGTGATGCCCCCTTTCGTAGAATCGGCGTTGGTCACTTGGGTGCTGACTGTCAGCTTGAACGGTACACCTTTCTGAGCGGAATCGGGCATCTGAACGGAGACCAGCTTGACTTGAGTGGATTTCACTTCCTGTCCGTAGGTAGGCATCACCCCCAGCCATGCCACTGTGCAGGCAACAACACACACTGCCAAATATCTTCCTCGTTTCGTAAAACATTTCATCGCTTATTCCTCCTTTTAACCGTATGGTCAACTTCACTGCACTATCATTAGAGAATCCCAAACGCCAATAATCGTAATCGCGTAGAGATAACCAGGGCGGCGTTCATTTTCAGTTCAACAACTGTCGCTCGCCCTACAGCGGTTAAGCCTACAATCTCCCCGGCGGTTCGGACGAACCGGCGGTTCAGACGAAAGTGTTCTCCCCAAACATCCTTTCGTGGGTGAAACAAGCGCGAGATAGCCCTGGTTTGTGGGTCCATTCCATCTACCTTGGCAAGTTTATGCGTGTTGCAATGGCGACAAGACAGGGCCAAGTTATCTGGCTCGGTCTCGCCCCCAAATGACTCTGGCACAATATGTTCCAAATCAAGCACGCCGTTGCTAATCTCTTGAGGGTAGTGGCAGTATTCACAGCGCGAATCAGCGCGTTGCGTCACAAGCGCACGGTAGGCTTCAGCCTTAGCCATGGATGTGCGCCTCCATGCGTTCAGCTTTGTCCATCAAGCGTTTGAACTCGCGTTGCTTCGATTTCGGCACACGCACCAGTTCGCCCCATCGTCGCAGATTCGCCTGGGTGTGACGTTCCGCCTCGACCACTAACTGATGGAGTTCACCCTGTTGAGCTTCAGTAAGCTTTCCTTGACTCGAAAGGGCTCTCAGCACACGCAGCCGCTCTTGCTTTTCCAAAGGAAATCCCTCCATCCCCAGGAAGGCTTCCGCTACGCGCATCATCGTCGCAATTTCTGCCACAGGGGTTAGCACCTTCCCACTTTGAGTGTCTACCTGAATCTGTCCAACGAGCGGGGGTTTTGTCATTTTGACGTTGGGGATGACGGAGATGTTCCACACCCCCTGTTTCGCCTCGAAGGAGGCTCGTTTGGGCACTAACAGAAAACCCACACGCTTTTGTAAAAATGCCGCAGCAATCTGACGCGCTTCAGGGGCAGTCATGGGCGAACGCTCTAGGTTGGAATGGACCTGTTCTGCCAGCCACTCTTCAGGCGATTTGCGGCACGCCTGAGCAACTGTCAATAAACGTTGATACGCGGATTCGGATAGACGAATTGTAATTTCGGTCATCTTTGCTCTCCTTCTCCATCTTCCGATTGAATCTTTTCTAATACCCCTTTGTCAACTTCTACAATCTGACCGTCTGGCAAAATTACAGCAACAGGATTGGACCCAAGGATGTCACCAATGCTACCAAAACCATAATCTCTTCTATGATCCTGCCCTAAAACGCCCACGACTGTTCCTGAAGCAATAGAAACGTTGTTCGGGCTTGCCGTTGTATCTTTGGTAATGCGAGCGGTATACTGTATGTAACGGTTAAAAGCCTTGTTCCAAAAGAAGATCTCTTTAAATCTATACACCACCTCATATCCTGATTCAAATGTCTCAGTTGCGTCATCTAAGTATCCCATCTCTATCTCGACTTTCGCTTGCCCGGTTTCCTGTTCCTCCTCAGCCTGTTCCTCCCATGCGCTGTCATAAACTTTCCCTATTATCACAATCTCTCGTATCCCATCTTGGTCTAAATCGACGATTTGCACTTTAGCACTAGCTTCATGTACGAAACCCAGATACTCTGCCGAATTCATATCGTGGGTGAGCCCTTGCCAAACCTCGGTGAACTTCCCTTGCCCCCACTGATAAATCGCTATGTCGCGCGTCCCCAATCCTGTGCCCATGTGTGTACTACTTTCAATGATGAGAGCCAGCTTGCCCTCTCCAAGCAAATCGGTTGTCTTCACGATAGGGCTATCTCCAGCGTTTGCGGCAGGGGGGCTATCTCTAAGGTCTATTACCTGAATAGGGGAAAGTGTTTCATCCACAACAGCTATGATGCCCAGATTATTCATCCAGAATGAAGCTATAATCTCTCGGATTCCATCTCCATCGATATCGCTTAAGAAGATATCCGTCCCAGAATACCATATTAGATCTTCCCCGAACTTTTGCCGGATTATATCCATCAACTGCTTCTGTGCCTCTTGCTGTATAGATTCATTTGGATCTTCCAAATTTTTAATCAAATCTGTTAAATCGGCTAAGATGCGAAGCGTCCTTTTCTCACACAGAAAACCTTGCTGATCCACGACGCCTTTCGGAGGGGCGTTGACGTTTGCCCCGGAGGTGGCATCTATCGCTGTGGCTCGGATGAAGACATCCAGAGCCCCCGCCTCTAAAGGGGTCACATCGACAGAAAGCTGGTGAATCATCTCTTTCGGCCAGTATTCCGTCCACAACTCTACCATTGGCTGTTTCGACTCAATGCTCGCCTTCACCTGCGGATTCCAAAGCTTGCTCCCTTGCGGATACACCTTGGCTGAAGCCGAACTGGGTGCAATCAGAATCCCCACCGGTTTTGAAAAGGAGACGGTGATGCTCCCTTTCGTAGAATCGGCGTTTGTCACTTGGGCGCTGACGGTCAACTTGAATGGTACGCCTTTCTGAGCGGAATCCGGCATCTGAACGGAGACCAGCTTGACTTGAGCGGATTTCACTTCCTGTCCGTAGGTAGGCATCACCCCTAGCCATGCCACTGTGCAAGCGATAATACACACCACCAAATATCTTCCCTGTTTTGTGAAACATTTCATACCTTGTTCCTCCTTCTAACGGTATCGGTAAAAAGCTATTCTACATCAGCAGAATTTGAACACAACGAAACGTCGTCTTTTAAGCGTGTTATACTGTGAACGGTCACAAATTAAAATGGGTAGGGGCGAAGCATTCGCCAGGCAAACCAGCGAGTTGGGTCAAAACGAACCGGCGAATGCTTCGCCCCTCCTTCCATTCTTCCTTTCCTTCCCTTCCTTCCAGCCGACATTCGCCAGCGTCCCCTCCGCTGAACAACGCTATCCTTCCGCTGCCTGATTTAAGATCTGCTCGATCTCTTCCAGAGAAGGGAGTTCAGAGAGATCTTTCAGTCCAAATTGTTGCAGGAACTCATCGGTGGTTGAGAAGAGGAGCGAACGCCCGGAACCGGGTTTCCGTCCTGCGATGCGAACCAGTCCCTTCTCAATCAGCGAATTGAGGACGCTATCGCTATTGACGCCGCGGATCTCTGCAACTTCAGAACGGGTAACGGGCTGTTTGTAGGCAACGATGGCAAGGGTTTCAAGGGCGGAGGGCGAAAGTTTGAGGCGGACCTGGCGGGTGTAAAATTTTCCAATCCAACTGTGATATTCAGGGCGTGTGCAGATCTGAAATCCGTTGGCGATCTCAATGAGTTGGAAACTGCGGTTGGTGTCCCGATACGCATCTTGTAACTGCATGAGGAGTTGGCGGATGTGTCGCGTTGACACCCCACCGAGCACCTGGCTGAATTGTTTCAGTAAAATCGGTTCGCTGGCAGCAAACAGGATGGCTTCGAGAATCGATTTAATCTCGTCTGGGCTAAGAGGGGAATTTTGAACGGAAGTCGCGGAAATCTCATTCATTGGGTTGTTATCGTCAATGTAACATGATGCGTGAAACGTGAAACGTGAAACGTGATGCGTGAAACGTAAGATAAGAGGTTCTTCTTACGCATTACGCATTACGCATTATATAGATGTCCTCAAAGTGTCCAGATTGCATGGCGATGATGCGCCCAAGGCGAATCAACTCCAAAATTGCTAAAAACGTCACGATTCGCTCTAGCTTGCTTGCGAACGGTGAGAAGAGATCGGCAAACTTCATCGGCTCGTCGCTGTTGAGCCTTTGCTCCACAAATTCCATCTTTTCCTCAACTGTGATGGGTTCGTTGTGGATGTCCTCGTAAGAATCATCATCAACAAATGGTTGTACTTCCGTTACGCGATTGAAAGCGGAGAGGAGATCAAAAAGCGTGGCTTTGACCTGTATTTCGCGCAGCCCTTCCACAGCCGTAAGATTGACGTTCCGGCCGTAGATGGTCTCCCGTCTCGCGGCATAGTAGTCTAACGCTCGAGCCGCCTCCTTGAACTGCTTGTATTCTAACAGTTGTCGGACGAGCTCCTCCCGATCCTTGAAAGGCTGTTCATCCGTTGAGGTCACCGAGGGCAGAATACTCTGGGATTTGAGGTAAAGCAGTGTTGCTGCCATCACCAGAAACTCTGATGCAATATCAAGGTCCAGCAGTTCCATGAAGTTGAGATACTCCAAATACTGCCCTGTGATCTCCGAGATCGGAATATCTGTAATCTCCATCTCGTTCTTTTGAATCAGGTGCAGCAGCAGCTCCAGGGGCCCTTCAAAAACATCAAGCTTGATGGTATAGCTAGATTGGACAATTTGTGGATTGTGGATTGAGACTTCGGGATGCATAAGGATTCACCAGGTTTGTTGGGTCAGAGGAATTTTCTATGGAGCAAACATTTCGGATAATACCTCAAGCACCTTTTGTGCGGTACTTTCATCAATTTTTCCCAGTCGTTGAATCAACCGGTTTTTATCTACAGCGCGAATTTGATCGAGAACAATTTGGCCGTTTTTCTTTTGGAAAGTTACGGCTACGCGAGAGGGATAGTCCCTCCCTTTTGTTGTCATGGGAGCAATAATGACAGTCCCGATGTGGCGATTCATTTCATCTGGAGAGACAATAAGACACGGACGAGTTTTTTGAATCTCGCGACCTTGGGTCGGATCAAGGTTGACCAAATAAACCTCAAAACGTTCAACTACCATTGCCATTCATCCTGCTCCCATGTGGTTTCCAAAGGCATATCTCCATCCAGCAGCGCATCATCCCCCTGCTGTGCCATCGCACAAAATGCCTTGTCCCATCCCGCTCTCGATTTAGCTGCTGACCTGATGATGAGGTAATTCTCTCCAGGTTCCAATTCCACTTCTCCTTGCAAATGGCATTGTTCCAACAAGGTATCTGGTATGAGAATACCTTGAGAGTTGCCAATACGAACAATGCTCACCTTTACGGATTCCATACATTTTCCTCCCCAATTCAATTTCTGTCATGTCAAGTTTTACGCCAACTTCATCGCAGCCCTGACTTCTGCCATGGTTTCTTGCGCGACCACCCTGGCTCGATTTGCCCCGTCTGCGAGCACTTCACGAACCACTTGCGGTTTTGATGCCCATGCCGCACGCTTTTCGTAAAATGGGGTTAATGTCGTGATCAGCTTGTTGCTGAGGTTCCGTTTGCAATCAACACACCCAATGGCAGCGGAACGGCAGTCTTGATCGATCTGCGGAACCTCTTGGGCATTGTAAATCTTGTGATAGGCAAAGACGGGGCACACATCGGGATTGCCGGGGTCGGTGCGACGCACACGGCCCGGGTCCGTCACCATCTGCATGAGTTTCTTCCGCGTGGTCTCCGGTGGGTCGGAGAGAGGGATGGTATTATGGTAGCTCTTGCTCATCTTGCGACCATCAAGACCTGGTAACGCAGCGGTCTCAGTCAGCAGTGGATGTGGTTCCGGAAAAACCTTCCCGAACAGATGATTAAATCGACGCACAATTTCCCGTGAGATTTCAAGGTGTGGAACCTGATCCGCGCCAACGGGTACAACTTCCGCTTTGTAGATGATGACATCTGCCGTCATCAACACAGGATATTCTAGCAGGCCGGTTGAAGGACCTTCACGCTGTTCGAGGTCTTCGACTTTATCTTTATATGTCGGACACCGTTCAAGCCAGGATACCGGCGTCACCATGGTGAGGAGCGTCGATAGTTCCGCGTGCTCAGGAACATGGGATTGAACAAAAAGGGTACTCTTCTCGGGGTCAATCCCCGCGCTCAACCAATCGATTGCCACCTGCAAGGTGTATTCGGGGAGATTTGATGTATCCGTCATATCTGTCAGCGCGTGCCAATCCGCGATAAAAGGGTAACATTCAAATTGTTCCTGCAGACTTGCTGTGTTCTTGAGCATCCCTTCGAGATGTCCAATATGCAGCAACCCCGTTGGGCGTACACCACTGACCAATCGTGTTTTTTGCATTGTCGTTATTTCCCTTCTCAGTTTAATACGAGTTTTTCACTTAGACTTCCGAAGTTTGAGACCAGATTTTTGCTGAAGCTGTTGTTCATGGTTTCGCATCGTTTCAGGGGCACTCGCGTGTTGAAACCCCGATCACGCCCCGACTTAGAAAGGGCATGATCGGGGTCTGGGCCTCGATTTTGCCCATAACTGCAAATGTCGTAAGTTTAATTTGTTATCCAATTTGCTGTGGCCAGACCGCTAATCCGTTGAAAATGCGAATCATTTGAGACCAGAATCAGGTTCCGGAGCAGTGCCGTTGCGGCAATCAAGATATCAGCATCTTGGATGAGTTGGCCTCTTTGCTTTAGGTCAGCGTAAATCTCCGCCGCCTTGTCAAACACGTCCTCAGTATCTAAAAATAACATTTGAAAATCTTGACGAATTTCTTCATAAATTTTCAGTTTCCTTGTGGCATTGACGGCTAAAAGTCCACGCTTGATTTCATAATGGCTGACGCCACTCATGAAAACAGGTTCCTCGGCATTAGCCGCCGCATTCAGTTTTGCCTCAACTTTTTCATGATTCTGCATTCGAGCGCTGATAATATTTGTATCAAGAAGATACACCGACTTACCTCCCTTCGACAGCTTCATTAAAAATCTGGATTTCTTCCGGAGTGAGCCCGTTCAGCAACGTGCCCAACAACTCGTATGCCATGTGTTGCCTGACGATTCGCGTGAGTCTCTCAGAACTGATAGAAATGACCTTCTCAGGCGATAATCCATTATCGAACTGCTTACCGATATGTTGCATAAACTCACCTTTATTGATTTCTTCTCTGTAAACTTCGCTATCTTCAAAGGTCTGATCGACGATCTTTGAGATGCGATTCATCGCTGTGTTTTTCAGTGATTCGACTGACATGTTCTCACCTCCTCTTCATCTCAAACCGACGAGTGTTGCGACTAGGTTGAAAATGCCATAAGAGACCTCTATGATAACGAAAAAGACTGGGTTCGGAATCCTGAGCAGATCCGGTAGAAAAATGATTCCCAATAAAATCATCATGCCGTAAGGGCGCAGCTTTGCAAATTCTTGGGCCTGTTTCCAGGGAAGTATCCCATACATGACGCTGAATCCATCAAGCGGAAACAAGGGAATCAGGTTGAAGATGGCGAGAAAAACGCTGATGAGCGCCGAGACTCTCAACTGTCTGTAAATCTCCGCTTGCATGGAACTTCGCTCCGGAAATCCGATGGTCTCCGCGAGGACTTTTATCCCGAATAAAATGACGATCGTGCAGATAATATTCATCGCTGGGCCCGCTGCCGCAATGAACATAAGATCGCGTTTGGGATTTTTTAAATTACGCGAATCCACAGGCACAGGCTTCGCCCAGCCGAAGAAGCCCCCGCCGAAAAAAATGCCAATCAGTGGCAGGATGATTGTTCCGAGTGGATCGATGTGGACAGCAGGATTGAACGTCATTCGCCCTTCATCTTTGGCAGTTGAGTCACCCAGCATGTGTGCTGATTTCGCATGTCCCCATTCGTGGAAAGTCAGTAAAATAATAAATTCAGTGACTCGGATAATCGCGAGAAATGGATTGAAATTAGACATTATTCTTTATATCCTAAAAATTGGTAAGCCTCTTGTTTCGTAGGTGGTAGAAACCGAGTTTTTCGCAAAAACTCGGTTTCTAACTTGACTTTGGTAAATTAGGGGAAGAATCTCCTTGTAGAGCCTGCCGTGCTCGTCCGAGAATCGGACTGGCTGGTTCACCAAAACATAGAACAAGCGAGCCGCATGCTCTACGACTAGATCGCCAGTTGAATTTAACAAAGTCAAGCTAAATATGAGTTAAAAATTGGTAAGCCTCTTGTTTGGTGAATATATCTCCATCTAACTGCGCTGCAAACGCCTTCCACAGCAGCTCCGCAAACGCTGGACTCGGTTTCAAGCCCCATTGGATGAGATCGTCTCCGTTGATTAACGGCTGAACGCCCTTCCAGTCGATCAGGTAGTTTCTGATCTTTGCCACTCGCCAATCGGGTTGATCTAGTTGCGTCAACGCGAAAACTAACGCCTCCAGGGGATAAGGCTTTAATAACTGATAAACCTCGCTCGGCCTGGAAGCGAGCGATAGAGCATCTAAGGTTTTTCGTAAACGGTTAGGGGCGACTAACTTCGTCTGTATTTGGTAAATGTTTAGCTGCCCCTTCTCTTTCCTGATAGCGTAAGTCTGTTTGTTATCTTTATCAGTTATCAACCACTTGCCACTTTCCGATTTAATCGACACATTTTGAGAAAGTGAGATGCCATGATTTTCAAACGCTCCCCGTAAATTCTCTGAGCACACGCTATCTTCCAAATCTCTTTGAAATTCCGATCCGACACGAAACAGTTTCTGGAGTTGATGCGCCAATACCAACCTATCGGTAATCGCTTCGATCGCATACACGAGGGTAGCCGTGCCAAACAATGTCATCCACAGCATTACCGTTGCGTCGATCTTATCCGCTGTGAGATGCTTTGCAGCCCAATCCATCGCACGATGGGCGGCATTCCAGAGGGCGTCAAAATTCTGCGGAACCTCCCAAGCCGGATGGATGGCGCGGAAGAGATCAAATTCGAGCATACGCCGGATCATTTTCGGGGTTGCCGCTTCCGATAGGATACGGTCAATTTCGTTCCGGATGCGCTCCCCACTGATGAGATCTAAGGCATTTTGATGAATCGCCTCGCGAATCAGCATCTGATCGCTTTCAACGATCTGAAATCCGTAACGCCCCTCATACCGAATCGCCCGAAAAATTCGGGTCGGGTCATCCATGAAGCTCAGATCGTGTAAAGCGCGGATGTGCCCCGCCCGCAGGTCGCGTAATCCATCCGTACAATCGACGAGATTTCCAAAGGCGTCGGGATTAAGCTGAATCGCGAGGGCGTTCATCGAAAAGTCACGACGGCGAAGGTCGTCTTCAATGGTACCAGACTCAATGAATGGTAACGCACCAGGGCGCTCATAAGTTTCGCGACGGGCGCTGACAAAATCGATCTTGAATCCATCGGGGCGCGTTAGGGTTCCTGTACCAAATTGGTGATGCGCCTGAAACGTGCCACCCCATGCTTCAGCCAGATGCCGAGCGAAAGAGATGGCATCCCCTTCCACAACAATATCAAGGTCCAAATTCTCACGCCCCAGCAGAAAGTCACGGACGAAACCGCCGACAACATAGACAGATTGGGAGGCTTGATCGCCGGCTCGCCCAATTTCTTGCAGAAGCGTAAGGATTTGAGGGGGTATTTCTGAGTAATTCGCCAGGATGTCGATAACCCATCTCCTAACTTGTTTCTTCCTCAATTTGCGCTGTGGTGGCTCGCAAAGCAGCGTCCAGTTCTTCGATTCGTCGCAGCAGGGCCTGCTCGCGTTCCTGTACAGCGCGGAGTTCATCTTTGAGTTGTTGTTCGGTCCGCCGCTTCAATCGATATGCGATAAGCGATGGACGATTCAGATGCAGGCGTTGAATGAAAAACACACCTTCTTTTGTCAACCCGACAACTCTACCGTTTGTTTCTTCACGCAGATGCGCCGTTAAGTCATCTTGTCGCGGATGCAGCAATCGGATGTATGGCGGGTCAACTTCATGCCAGTAGCTTCCTTTGTACGCATTGCATTTTGGACAGCAGTAGACCAAATTTTCCAGTGTGTGATTACCAAAGCGAGACTGAGGACGATAATGATCGATTGTCAAAATCGCACCGGCATCTTCTTCATGTACGCCACAGTAACCACAACGGAATTGATAGGTTTGACGCACGATTTCTCTCATTTTGTCCATGAACCTAATTATTGTGTTGCTAATTCTTTTCCTGTGGCCGCGTGATACTCAGCGCAAAGTTCATCTTGTTTTCTTCTCAAGTGAGTCAGGTAATTACGGGCCTCCGCAAGCAATTGCTCCTGCTTGGCAACAATTGCCGCCAACTGTTTGTTTCTCGATTTAATGTGCGCTTTCTCAGCACGCAAGGAATCCCGCCGTGCGTCCATTCGTTCCATGCCTTGTCTGAACGTTTCAGCTTCCTCTGCTTCTAGTTCTGCAAAAAATGCCTGAAGCTCTTGTATTTCCCCATTATTCAAAATGCCTTGCGCTTCTTTCAAACGTAGTGCGTCGAATCGTTGCTGTTTTTCATCACTCCACATGATTTTTGACCTCATTAAATTCGTCTTTTGTCAGGGGCAAAAGTATTCGTCTTGCGTTGTAAAAATTGCTTAACTTCTTGCCACGAGTTGTTGGGATCCTTTCCCAAAGGGGCGTTCCTGGTTTAAAGGGAACCGGTTCAAACTCCTGAAGCCGCTCCAAAAAAAGCGAGTATTCCTTACTTCCTGTTTCATTGCTGATTTTGGAATTAAATTTCACCTCCCGCAAGCGATAAAGTCCTGTTAGGTAGCGATAGTGTTCATTTGGACGATTATCAATCTTACGGACTCGGTCAAAGAATACAAACTGGAAGTTGGAATAATCTTCCTTGTTACTTTCAATAACGGAACGAGAATCCGGTTGACGTGTGTAAAGAGAATCAAACCAGCCAGTCTCATAGAACTTTTTGAGGCAGTCCGGGCCTTTGGTCGAAATAACATAAAATTTTGGGGCCATCAAACAGATTACCTCCTCTAAGTGATTTCAGTTCGCAACTGATATGCAATCGCATAAGCGCACTTGTGACTGCCGGATTTGTTCGGCTCAGAACGATGCCAGGTGAAGTTGGTGAAGAACGCCGCATCCCCCAGCGACATTGGCAGCAGGGCCTCTCTCGAAAAATCAATTTGATCTAACGGAATACGCCAGCGCTTGAACGCCTCGCCACTCTGAGCGTTATGAAAGCTCGGTTCATCGTAATACTGCTCATGCGGGGTCAGCGTCCACGATTGGTGCGAACCGGGCATAATCGCCAACGCGCACCCATCCGCCCCCACTTCGTCCAACGCAATCCACGCATTGCATCCCCGTTCGGGGTGTAGACGCCAATAGTACGAATCCTGGTGATAAAACGATTGACCGCTGATGTCACGGTGCTTGATGAGGGCTTGATCGGTGAAGCGTTGAACAGGACCGCCCAGAAGTTGCGCCATTGCACTTTGCAGGTTGGGGTGGTCTGCAATGGCTTTGAATACCTGTTCTTGCTTGGCAGGCAACTGCACACCAATCGGCATAAACCCGCCCTTATCATTCCGAAACTTCGACGGGTCAAGCACCTGAAAATGGGCGTTGGGCCAATCGTGGTTGCCTTCCAACAAATCGATGAGACGACTCCGCACGCCTGCTGCTTCTTCGGGTGAAATCAGCCCGCGCACAACGGTGTATCCTTGCTCTTTATACTGCTGCCTTTGTTGTTCGGTGAGTTGCATCTGCATTTCTCCTCTACCTGATTATAAACCGGCTCATATCAAAAATAAATGCAAAGTCGCATAGAGAAACTGAGTGGTTCACTTCATAAGTCCGGCTAGGGTTAGACTTCCGAAGTTTCCAAAACTTCGGAAGTCTTGATACCCTATACGAATTTAAGAAATCGACCACTGAGTTTCTCTGAAAAACTTGGTTTCTTGTTTTGATTATAACATAGATAGAAAAAAGACTCAACTGAATTAGAAATTCAAACGCACATTTCATCTAAAAACAGCTTGTGCTCACCGATAAGATCGAGTATAATAGATCAGGACACACATCGGACTTGCATCCCGCATTCCCAAGTCTGTAAAAATCAAGGAGGTTGAAGGGTGATACGCTTCATTGGTATGCTACTTATATCGGCGATGTTCCAATCTCCTGCATTGGCGCAAGAATCAGCAGATTTAACGTTCATCCTGAAATCCAATCCAATCACCCGCCCTGCAAGGGGAGGTGAGGCCATCCGTTTGAATTTTGAAGAAACGTCCGAATTGAAACTCTTCTCGATGGGCTTCATTCGGCTCTATCAGAAATTCATTGCAACCCAAGACCTCCCTGTCTGCAATTTTACGCCGAGCTGTTCTCGATTCGGGATGGGGGCCATCCAAAAATACGGCTTCTTTCGCGGGGTACTGTTGACCGCGGATCGCCTCTTGCGGGACCACGGGATGATATCAGCCGCCCATTATCCCATTGACGCAGATACAGGAAAGTACGCGGATGCCATTGAAGACTACTCGCGAGAGGCATTGAGGAAATGAGAATACAAGACAGCGAAAAAACAAAACCTTATTACCTTGACTTTGGTATATTCGGTAGACGATCACCTTGTAGAACGTGCGGCTCGTTCGTTCACAGGGGAGTCGGAACAAGCGAGCCGCGTGTTCTACGAGTGGTTCTTGAGTTGAATTTACCAAAGTCAAATTACGTTTCACGTTTCACGTTTCATGCTTCACGTTTCCAACAACGTCTCATCCTCATGCTCGCGATCTCCTGTTGTGTCCTCTCGGCAGCGACAAGCATCGCAGATGAAATGGGGGTTGATTATTACCATCCAACAAACATTCTTAAATTTGCCGATGCCCTCTACGGGGCGGGGGATTATTTGCGTGCCGCGGGTGAGTATCAGCGATATCTCTTCTACAAGCCTCAAGACGCCGATCACATTTTATACCGGATCGCCGTGAGTTATCGATTGGATGGGCAAGCGGATCGAGCCCTTCAGTTTTTAGAAAAAATCCTGGGGGAACATCCGCAGAGCGACTTTACCAGCCTTGCGCGTTACGAGATTGGGTATTCCTATTTTTTGATGCGAGCCTACGATCAATCCATCCGGTTTCTCAACGAAACGCAGACTTTGATTCGTGACGAAAACTATCGCTGGAAATCGCGACAACTGATTGGGCTTAATTATCTCATGCTGAAGCGATGGGAGGATGCAGGTCGTCTGTTCAATCAATTCGACCTAGAAACGGTTCCCCGCGATCTTCGAGAAACGGTGCCGCTCTACAGAAAATACGCCCAAGCTGGAAAGCGCCTCCCCTCCAAAAGTCCGATTTTAGCCGGGCTATTTTCCGCGATGGTTCCGGGCACCGGGAAACTCTATGCGAGACAGCCAGGCGATGCGTTATTCACTGTATTGGTGTTAGCGACAACGGGGTGGCAGGCTTATGACGGCTTCCAAAGAGATGGAACGGCATCGACCAAAGGGTGGATGTTTGGCACACTCAGTGGATTCTTTTATCTTGGGAACGTTTACGGTTCAGTTGTCGCTGCACAGGCTCACAATCGTCGGGTGGAAGAGGAGTTCTTGGCGACAATTCCAACCGAGATTCCATAAACGTTGCCCCAATAGGGCTCAGAAACCGAGTTTTTCTGAAAAACTCGGTTTCTCGCCTTCTCCAGTGATTTTAACTTGACTTTATCCAGAAATCACAATACAATGCTATATGATAGAGGCAGTTGGTGACTCGCGCCCCACTTGTGAAAAAATATAAAATCATCAAATGACTTCTTTTTCAAGGAGAATCAAATGGC
This sequence comes from uncultured bacterium, assembly GCA_964577695.1. Taxonomy (GTDB): domain Bacteria; phylum Poribacteria; class WGA-4E; order WGA-4E; family PCPOR2b; genus CAZOAL01. The sequence goes on from CAZOAL010000023.1 coordinate 46,929, forward strand.
AGTTAAAAAACTAACCGACTCAGAAATTAAGGAACAACTCACAGGTTTATCAGGTTGGACTATCGAGAATGGGAAGTTGCACAAGCAGTTTCAGTTTACCTCTTTTATAGAAGCCTTCGGTTTTATGACTCGCGTGGCTCTGGTTGCGGAATCGATGAACCATCACCCAGAGTGGTTCAACGTTTACAATCGCGTGACCATTGATCTCACGACGCACGATGCGGGCGGAATCAGCACGTTAGATTTTCAGTTGGCAAAGCAAGCCGATGCGCTCGCGGGTTGAGTCGCTATATAAGATGGGCATGTTTCAGAAACCTCTTGACACGCTTTGTGAGTGGAAGGCTGGAAGGATGGAAGAATGGAAGTACGCGCTTCCACCCTTCCATTCTTCCATTCCTTCTCTTCGCTCAAGGGTTCCGGCCCTTCCAAAGTGTCAAGTTATTTTCAAGGGAATTTGAAACATGCCCACTTCAAAGATAATTCCCAAAGGTGACTCATCAGAATGAGGTGACGTAAACGATGTTTTTTGATGACCGAACTCTATTTGATTTAACTTATTCTGAGATTTTCGCACGCTATAAGCGGCGGCTTTTAATTACACTCTTCATATTAATTCTGCCCTTGCTTTTATTCGGGTTACTATCAAGGCCCCATGTTCCTTCTTTTCAGATTTTTATAGTTATTTTGTTAGTTTTTGCTCTCTTTCTGTGTTTAGCTTTTACACCTTTGATGGCTGATTGGCTGATTTATCTCATTGTCTGTGCATTTGGCTGGTTCATCCGGAAGTTGCCCAAGCCGGTTGCCCTAACCGTCGGCAGCGAAACGGGAAATTTGCTTTATTTTGTCCTCAAAAAACGTCGCCGGATCGCTTTGGAAAATCTGCGACTTGCGTTCGGGACCGAGAAGTCAGACGAAGAGCGAAAAGCAATCTGCCGAGAAAATTTTCGTCATCTGGGTAAGACAGCCATCGAATTTTTTCGTTTTCCGTTATTGACCTTCGACAATATCTGGAAAGAGGTGACGGTAGAAGGGGGTGAAAATCTGACACAAGCCTTCGCTCGAGGAAAAGGCGTCATTGTGTTTCTACCCCATTTTGGAAATTGGGAGCTCCTTGCGCTGGTCTACGGGGCATTAATTCCGGATCGCGCCAAGGCAATCGCCTTCCCTGTCAAGAACAAGCACCTCAATACGCTGGTCTCGAAATATCGAGAGCATTTGAGCTTAAGGCTCATCACGCGGAAGGATGCGGTCAAAGAAACCTTACGCGCCCTCAAAGACAATTTCGCAGTTGGCTTCTTCGCCGATCAGAATGCAGGCCGAGAAGGCGTGTTTGTGGACTTCTTTGGGAAACTGGCTTCAGCGGTGCGGGGGCCTGTGACGCTTGCGCTCAAAACGGACGCGCCGATTCTCTTTTCAATGGATGTGCGTCAGCCGGATAATCGGCATCGCGTCTTGATCTCTCCACCTGTTAACCTTGAAATCTCAGGAAATTTTGAACAGGATGTGCAAATCAATACCGAACGCCTCCTGAAAATCCTTGAGGGCCATATCCGCCAACACCCGGATCAATGGCTATGGTTGCACAAGCGGTGGAAAACCCAACCGGACGCGAAGTGGCAAATGAAGCACCACAAGCGAATGAGCAAGTGAACGAATCGGCGAATCACATCTCACATATTACGTTTCACGTTTCACGTCTTCAATTTACTATAGAGCGCGAGAAAGCCCTGATCTTCAGATCTGGGGAGGAATCGCGCAAGAAAGTATGTGCGGAGATTCGCTTAAATAGGGTATAATATGTGCGTCGCATTGGGACGACAATGCGTGGCTGCGTCGCTTCCAGCGCTGGAAGCGACGCAAGTCCCGATTCTCTTAGCACGTCTCGTGCCTAGAGAATCGTGGATTCACGGTGCTGTAAGGTCTCGAAGCAAGACCAACAGCACCGGAACCTAGAAGCCCCTGAATTTATTCATGGGGAGTCGTCACCTGTTGCAGTGTATCAGCGGGCGTGTTATAATTACGCCAAAATCACATAACCAAAGATACGGCGAACGGCCACAAATGATACCTTTGCATCTTGCATCTGGCATCTTGTACCCCTAGAGGATTCAAGATGCCAGATGCAACACATATCATCGGAGTTGATGACCTTTCGCGGTATAACATAAGGGGGCTGTCATGAGATTTTACAGAAAACACACGTTATCCATCATCGCGTTGATAGTGGCTGTGGCGATTTCCCTCCTCTTCATACCCGTAGGAGACAGAAATGCGTTAAGTGATCGCGATGGAAGTCGAAACACCTATACAATGCTGAATGCTTTGAACGAAGTGATTAGAAAGGCAGAATCAAATTACTATAAAGATGTGGAGCGGGAAAAGATGTATGAAGGGGCCATCGCGGGCGCGCTCGCAGCACTTGATGACCCGTACTCTTTTTACCTGCCGCCACGAGATCAAAAACGCGAGGCTGAAGACCTCTACCATGCGAAATTCGGTGGCCTCGGTATCCGTATCTATCCGGATAAAGGGTTTATCAAGATCGCCCGTCCTTTGCCCAATACGCCTGCGCTGAAGGCTGGGCTGCAATCGGGAGATTATATCATCAAAGTCAATGGAAATCCAATTCATATTGGTGGTCCGAAGGGACAAACCGTTGAAGATGTTGTGGATATTTTGAGAGGGGAAATTGGAACACCGGTTACGGTGACTGTCCAACGGAGAGGGCATCCAGAGCCATTTGATGTCACATTGATTCGCGCGGAGATCCCGATTGACAGCATTGAGAAGGCGATGCTACCGGATGGGATTGGCTATATCCAGATTAGCAGCTTTACCGGAAGAACCAGTGAAGAATTCCGAAATGCGCTCATAGAACTTCTCAGCGCCAAAGAGGGAGGAATGAAATCACTCATTTTGGATTTGCGGGATGATCCAGGGGGGCTTCTTGAGGCTGCCAAGTATGTCGCAGACGCCTTTCTTTCCGAAGGAATTATCGTTTCAACGAAAGGGCGGCAGAGCAGATTCGACCAGGCCTATCCTGCCGATCGCGACGTTCTCTGCCCACCGGAAGTCAACCTGGTCGTCCTTGTGAACGAATTTAGTGCGAGTGGTTCTGAGATCGTCGCCGGAGCCATCAAGGATTCCAAGCGAGGCATCCTGCTCGGCACGAAAACTTTCGGCAAGGGCGTTGTCCAGCAACGCTTCCCCTTAGATAACGGCGGTGGAGCTGTCTCGCTGACCATCTCAACGTATTATACGCCGAGTGGAGCTTCGATTAACGAAACCGGAATTACGCCGGACATCGTTGTTGAACCCGCAAAACTCGAAACCGCAGAGGCCACCATGCGACAGGAGATGCGTGTCGGCAAATATGTCAATGATTTCGTCGAGAAATGGATTGAAAACGAAGAAAAGCGAACCGGCAAAACTCCGAAAGACTTTTCCCAGCTCGAGGCGAAACTTCCCGAACTGATGAAAACACTTGCTGAGAAAGACATTATGCTCGAGCCCGAATTAGTCAAGATCGACGCTCGCCGGATTTTCAACGCCAACGTCGGCATCTACGAACTGATCGATTTGGACCATGACAATCAGTTGAACAAAGCAATCAAGGTCATCAAATCGGGTGAGGTTGAGAAGATCCTTGCCTCAACAAAAGCGGCGACAACGCTTCAGTAGAAATAATCGCCCTGTTTTAGGCGGTCATATTGTTTGTTGAGCGGCTGCGACTTCAGGTTGTAGCCGCTTTTTTGTGCCCGAACAGGTAAAATTTGCAAATGAGCAAATGAGCAAATCTGCAACGTTGAGAGAAAGTAAACATCAGCAACAGTTCTGCGTCAAATGACGACGACGTGTTTGAATTGCTGATACTGATTTAATCTCCCTCACGATTCCACTACAATAGGTATCGGGTATTGGGTGTTAGGCGTTTCCAGGATTGAAAACTGCCCAACACTAACTCTCATAGTACATATTGCGTATTGCGTAGAAATACCAGATACGCAATACGTAATACGCAATACAAAAAAGGAGTTTTATATTCATGTTGACGTATGAAAATCGCACAGCCACATCCGCCGTATCGCCAATCTATCCGCAGGAATTTGAGAAGTTGCACACCTATATCAAGGCGAAGCCGGAAGAACTCCAATGGACACAGATTCCTTGGGAAGCAGACCTATGGGCGGCACGTCGGAAGGCAGCGGAACTGAACCGACCCATGTTTATCTGGGCGATGAACGGAAACCCGCTCGGGTGTGTCTGAAACAACGGAATCGCGGGCCGTGCGTCCGTATTTTCCCATCCAGAAGTCATCCAGCGAATGACCGAGGCATTCGTGCCGGTCACGGACAATTGTAGCTATACGCAAACCCAGCCGGACGCGAAGGGCGAGTTCTTTCGCCTCGTGGCAGAACAGGGGCACTATGGAGGTCGAACCCGGCCGACAGCAACGCGACAGGGACTGTATATCTGCACCGCGTCGGGCGAGTTGTTGGCGTCGGTCAATACGCTAGATGCTAACAAAGTGCTCGGGTTGATGCAGCAAGCGTTAGAGAAATGGCATCAGCGAACTAACCCAACCCCCCAACCTGTGATACCCCAAAGCTATGAACCCGCTCCCGGGTATCGCTGGGAGTATCCCGAGGGTGGGTTAATCTTAAAGAGCTATGTGCGTGACCTACCGCGCGAATCAGGGGAAATCGATTCAAAAATGAACCTCGATTATGTGTGGTTGACAAAGGTAGAGGCAAGTTCCCTGATTCCAGAGGCTACTCAAGTCGAGCAAAGCTATCCGGTCCCGTGGCCGATTGTGCGGCGTTTGGCGAGATTCCATCTCGTCGATACGGTTCGCGGCGAGTCCCCGAGATGGCGTTCTGAAGATGTAAAAAAGGCAGAAATGACCCTGACCGTCGAAGGGGTGACGGCAGAACACCTGAAACTGCGTCTTGAAGGGGCGGTGTTGAATGAGGCACCACCTAGCCTTGATGTCAATCCGTTTAGTGGGACAACCATAGACCAGCCGAGGGGGCTCGATTTACGACTGCTCGGCTATCTGACGTATGATAGCGTGCAGGGGAGCTTTGAAACGTTTGATGTCATCGCCGTGGGGTCACGCTGGGGCGCGACAACCTACAATGGCCGGTCCGACGATTTAGGACCTGCGCCGGTTGGCTTTGCTTTTGAGATTGCAGGCAATGCGTTGATTGACCACGCACCACCGCAAGCCATCCGATCTGATTATTTGGGTAGTTCTTAGGGGTTCATTTCCTCAGTCCGTATCGGGTTTAACCATCCAGACTTCCGAAGTCTTGGAGACTTCGGAAGTCTATGAAACCCGAGCCGAATTTAAGAAGCAGACCCCTAACTACCTACTTTTCCACTATCTGACCGTCGCGCAATGCAATCACCCGTTCGGCGTGACCCATCACCTCAGGGTCATGAGTTGCGAAAATAAACGTGATCTGTTCTCCACGACTCATCTGTTTCATGAGATTCAATACAGACTGGCTGGTTTGTGAATCCAAATTTGCTGTGGGTTCATCGGCTAACACGATGTGCGGCTCAGAAACAAGGGCGCGCGCAATCGCTACACGCTGTTGTTGTCCACCGCTCAACTGATTCGGACGATGATTCGCGAAATCTGCCATGCCCACTCTCGCCAGCATTTCTGAGACTTTAGCCTTCCGAACCTTTGAATTGCCCGCTCGCTTGTTGCGTAGGAGGGAGTATTCAACATTCTCGCTCGCCGATAGCACAGGGAACAAGTTAAAATGCTGAAAAATGAAACCAATTTTTTCGGCGCGTAATTCAGCGAGCTGGTTGTGGGAAAGCCTGTCAATCACCTGGCCGTCGATCGCAATACTTCCAGATGTAGGCAGATCGATACACCCAATCAGATTCAGCAATGTTGTTTTGCCACTGCCTGAAGGTCCAATAATCGCAACAAAGTCACCGTGCTCGATGGTCAGGTTCACCTGCTTGAGCGCGGTGAGGGTAATCTGTCCCAGATGGTATTGTTTGGTGATGTTTTGGAGGGAGATTAGGGCCATGGTAATGATGCAGCGGGATGTGGTCAACGAGTTCAAAGTTTGTTAACGTGTAACTAAAACCACTTAACGATTTGAAAAATAAAGGATACATCAGACTTCCGAAGTCTTGGAGACTTCGGAAGTCTGAAAATGTCAACTTTGATATTGAAAGGAAGAAAGAAAGAAGGGAAGGATGGAAAATTGGGTTCCCATCCTTCCCTTCCTTCCATCACCCTTCACGTTTCACGTTTCACGCATCACGTCAATACCTCTCCAGATACGGCGTCAAGAACTTCTTCGCGTTCTCAGTCACTTCCCACGCTCCGGGCCAGAAGCAGAGGTCAATCGAGAACCACTCGCCCTCGTATCCCGTTTCTTCCATAATTACCGGGATAATCTCATCAAAATTCAACACGCCTTCACCAAACGGGCGGTGCGTGCTGGTTTCATTATTATGCAGGGTGTTATCCGAGTCGATGAGGTGGAAATGGCCGATCTTCCCTTTGAGCCGACGCGCAAGTTCGATAACGCCGTTCTCACCGAGGGTCTCCTTCTGACCGGGCTGACGTGCGCCAACCGTCGCGCACATGTGCGCGTGACAGGTATCGAACATCACCTTGAAGTTTGGGTGGTCGACTGCGTTCACCATCGCCACGATTTCACTTGGCTTGTTGAACATGAACCCCGGCTCAAATTCCCACAGCATCAACACGCCGTGCGCTTGAGCCACCTGAGCGCACCGTTTCCAGAGGGAGACGATTCGCTCCCAGGCGGTCTGCCTATCTACGCCCGGAATCCCTGTTTCTGGATTACCGACGGTATCCACGCGAATGGACGGAGAACCCAGGTCTAACGCGAGCTGAAGGTTGCGTTTGAATAGTTTGTAATAGGCATCATCCTTTTGGGCTTCATCCGTTCCGGGCCCTGGGTGGGACCAGAAATCGGCAGCAAGCCCGGAGACTTCCAAGCCGTAATACGCAATCAAGTCCTTGATTGCTTCCCGATCACGCTGCATCGGATAGTCGTTAATGTCGATATGCGGCTTGAATGCTCCAATCTCAATGCCGTCAAAGCCAAGTTCACTCAGACGCTTGACAACGGTATCAAACGGGACTGGGTTATCGGTGTAAGGACCAAAGGTATAGGCCCAACTTCCAATAGACAATTTCTTTGCCATTTTTTCTCCTTGTATAAGATGTGATAGACTTCCGAAGTTTTTTTAGACTTCGGAAGTCTCTTTAAGGATTAGTTTGCGATCGCGGGTCACTGCTTTTGCCGTGCTGTTTTTTCTTGGCCATTTCTGGGCCCCCTCGGCAATAAAAAAATCCAAATCCCCGTTTCTTCCTCAATGTCGAGGACAATATTGTGGAGTTTGTCGAGTTCCTCACGCCAACCGGGTGTCGGAAACGTTACCCGAAATGAAGCATCGGATCCGACAAGTGGCTCAATCATCTCCAGTTGCACAAGCGGATAATGTGTCTTGACTTCCTTTTCAAAGCGTCGCAGAGAATGATAAACTTTTGGTGTCATAGCGTCCCCTCCTCCTCAAGAAATGTAAAAATCGTTTGGGCAATTTCAAAAATTTCCTCAACATTTTCCATGGTAACTTCATCGAGATCGTAATCCGCTGCCACTCGAGCCTCTAATGCACGAACAAACCGGTAGTTTAGATGGCGTGCCTGTTGATTGGGAATTCCCTTTTCGTGTATCTTCCGAGCAAATGCGCTACGGATAGAACGATGGTTCCACGCTCCTCCGCCAAGCCAATTTACAACCTCTGTGTAAATGGCATAATAAGCCCGGCTCACAGCGTCCCGATAGCGTTGGTGACGCTGTAACAACTGTGCGGATTCAAAATGATCTAACCCTTTTTGAGTCAAAAGTTTTGGCATTTCCTTAAAGAGATTACGGGATGTATCAAGACTTCAGGATAGCCCACCGGGTAGCGAGTTTGCCTTTGGGGTCAACCGCTGTCGTCCCATGACCGCCCGCGGGGATGGCAGGGCCTGTCACCACGAAATCATCAAATAACACGCTCATTGTATCTTCCACCGCGAGTCCTACGGAGCCAGCCGGCGAACGATTATCGCGAAGAACCCCAATCTGCCGGTTGTCAACATACAAGCGGAATTCATCCCCCTGTAATTCGGCGCGGACATTATACCATGTCTTCAATTGCAAGGGCATCGGTACGGATAGGAGCATCTCCCCGGAAAGCCGATACACCTCGACCCGTTGAGTTGCGATGTGGAGCGCAAACACATACCCTTCGCCATCTTTATGCCTCAGTATCAGGGCACCTTTGGTACATATTGCCAGATTGGGTTGGACGACATTAATTTTGCAAGACGCAACATAGTCCGTCCACTCTTGACCTACTTCAATGAAGCGTAGGACGGGAGGAAGCACCGGGTGGAAACTGACCCCTCTGAGTTTCTCCTCCTGCAGGGTGAAATGCTCTAAATCGCCACGCCACTCCTGAATCATGACAGGGAAATCGAAATCGTCCTGCCAGGTGGCGGCATGCAATGATGCCCCCGGAAAGTATACGAGACAGATCAGGAAAGTGAAGTTTACTTCAAACTTAAAGATTGATTTGAAATGCAAGGAAGTCTCCATTAAAATGGTAGTTGATGGTAAAAATTTCTAACTGTGAACGGCATGTTTCAGAAAACTGTTGAGACTTCGAGAACGTAATGCGTAATGCGTAATACGTAAGAAGAACCTCTTAGTTACGCATTACGCATTACGCATTACGCCAAGTGTCACCACCTTTTTTCAGCAATTTGAAACATGCCCTTTTCAGGAACGCCTGCTCCCCAAATCACCTTTAAGTCCGGTGTGCAGGCGTAGTCTTTAAAAAACCTTGAGACATCATCTGCTTCTCTTTGCTCAACAAGTCTTTTCTCAATCAACTCAATGTTGATTTTATCAATCTCAATCCCTATGGATTTGCGATTCAGTTGTTCTGCGACGACCCGCGTGGTTCCGGTTCCAGCGAATGGATCTAATATGACATCGCCGGGATTCGTCGAAGATAGAATGATGCGTAGCAAGAGTTGAATCGGTGCCTGTTGTTTGTGGGTGCGATTGCCCTCTGGATGTCGTAAGGCTTCATCACCAGCGAAGTAACCCGATGTCAGTTCACGAATATCGTCCCACACATCGGTGACGAACATCCCGTTTTCGCGCTCCAGCTTGTAACCCGGCGGGAGCGGCGGATTAATCCGCAGGCGGTGAAATATGCGAGGGCGTTTCCCTTTTGTCCCAAACGCAATAATCTGATAGTGCTTGCCGAAGCGCGTCATTCCAGGGACAGCAGACGTTTTCTTTTTCCAGATAATTAGATTTTGAAGCGTCCAGCCTGATTCTCGCAAACACCGCAGAACGAACTCGGTGTTTTTCTCGCGCTGCATAAAATAGATCGCCCCGCCGCTAGATGTGAGATTATAGATTTTCATGCAGATATCACGCATCCACTGCCAGTATTCCTCCTGTGGCAAATGATCATCCCACTCGTTGTATTCTTTATCCTGATTGAAGGGAGGATCCAGAAAGGTGAGATCAACTTCAGGTAAAGCCGCGTGGCGCTTAAACCCCTGTTGATCTAAGAGCGAAGAACAATTTCCATGCAGGACAAGCGCTTTCATCTCAGCACCTCGTTGTTTAATCCACAACCGGCGGATAGCAGCAAATCACTTCCATCGGCGTTTCACCTGTGTTGACAATCTCGTAATCCGGCAGACACGTTGGAATAAACATAGATTTTCCGCGCTTGATTGGTGCATCCCGGAAGGGGCCTCTGAGCACCCCTTCGCCCTGTAAGGTGGCAAGGCAATAGAACCCTCGTCCCGCCGGCATACTCAGTTTTGACCCAATGATGAGGCGCGAAACCTGGAAAAATTGCGATGCCTCGTCGGGAACGAGCCGGTCATCACGGCTGCCGTTTTCCGATCGGATGGTTTCTGGGGTGCGTTTGACATATCCGTTCAGGTAGTCAAGCCCCATTTTGCTGAAGTCCGCCGCTTCGAGCGCCAAATCCCATCCTAAACCAAGGGTTCCATCCCCTCTGCCGTAAGGAAATCCCTTCCACTCTGCCAGGATGTTCCAGTCGGTTGGTTCTTGCGGTTCAAGAATGCAAAGCCCGCTACCCAGTGAGTGGACAAAACGGGTTCTCAGGAAGATGACATCGCCCACTTTTGGCTCGATGACGTGCATTAACCCACGCAACGTTTCGATATCCTGTGCGTCCATCAGTTTGCGAAATTCCGCTTTTGGGAGGTCTTCCTTCCAGCCGATCCACGCTTGCGCTCCCGGCCGTGTGCCAATCACAATCCACGCCTCATTCTTCCCAAAAGGTGAATTGAGATATTTCTTTGAAAACTCCGGTTCCGGATGCCAATGAATGGGAATGTGTGCGCCCTCACCCACATCGAAGATTTTGAGGAGGACCCCCAGATTCGTCCCAAATTTATCCACATGCGCTTTACCTAATGTTTCATTTGGAAACACCTCCAACAACTCCTTCAGTAAGACGACCTCGCCGCTTGGAAGTTGAATTCGGCTAAAACCCTTGTCCGGCGGATTCTCCCGTCCCGGCGTGATGGCGCGGTTCGTCGAAAAAATCCACTCCTCGGAACGAAAATCATCTTTCGGGTCTGCCTCCCCCATGAAGGCGGCACGCAATTTCCCACCGTTGTAAAAATGCAGGTAAGTATTTGGGGCTAAATGGATTGGCCCCCCTAGCGTCGCTTTGAGTTCTTCTTTTGAAGCCATCTTTATCTCCTTCCTCAATGAATAAGGGATTTAGAGCATGTGAAGCCCAACGAAACCTTCGGAAGGTTGATTTCAGGTCGAATGCGTGGCAAGAGTGACCTTTTCATGCCCCATAAGGCTTCAAATCTGCTTTGTAACCTTCCGAAGGTTTGCAAAATCCCAGATTTCTGTTTCTCGCTCAAGTACAACGTTTTTTTCATGGTATCACTATCCTTCAACTTTGTCAAGCAAATTGTGACTAGAAAATTTGTGAATTTGCAAATGAGCAAATCTGCAATTTGATAAACTCAATACAAGAAATTTTACTAGACAATCCTCCAATCCTTCTGTATACTTTTGCTCAAATCGGATTGTTGTGAGGATAGCAAACATTTCAGGGCTAACGTAACTCTTGAAGGAAAAGCGTATGGAACAGAAATTTACACTCGGCGTTGGTGGGGCAGTTGTCCGCGATGGACGATTGCTACTGGTTCACCATACTTATGGTTCAAAAAAATGGCAGATTCCGGGAGGGTATGTCAAATCTCACGAATGTGCGCATGAGAGCGTTGTGCGTGAAGTCCATGAGGAAACGAGTATCCACGCGCAGGTCGATGGACTGCTTGGAGTTCGGCACCGTGTGAATGAGGGCGATAACTCCACCTACCTCATTTTTAAAATGACGCCCCTTCAGCCTGACGACCCAACCCCCGATGGGCGGGAAGTTGATGCGGCACGATTCTTCACCCTCAAAGAGATTGAAGCACTTTCGTCGGCAGAGATTCCGGCGATCAATCAGTGGGTTGCTCGGCGTGTGCTTGACAGTACCCCAATCTTGCTGTCAGACCAAGGCGATCCGGACGGGCTCAATCGCCCCTATCATCTTTATATTGCGCCTTGAACTGTACCCCCCCACGAACCGGAAATTGGGCAAGGAAGGGAAGAAAGGAAGAAGGGAAGGAGGGAAGGAAGGAAGGAAGGGAAGGATTCTTTTCACGCTTCACGTTTCACGTTTCACGCTTCACGTTTCACGCTTCACGTTTCACGCTTCACGTTTCACGTTTTACGCATCGTATGATTACAGGAGACCTATATGGAGCGACGCGAACAGGAATTAGTTGTCAATGCAGAAGAACTGCAATCGGTATGTAGCCAGTTTTACCAAAAAGTCGGAGTTTCCCAAAAGGACGCCGATACCATCGCAGAAATGCAGGTGTTGATGGATTTGCGGGGTGTCCACTCCCATGCCACTCGTGCACTACCGGGCTATGTGCGTGGAATTATTGGAGGCAGCATTAACCCAACCCCCACCGTCAAGGTGCTTGAGGATAACCCCGCCTCTGCTTTATTGGATGGCGATCGCGGATTGGGGCATCTTGTTGGCTTCCACGCGATGAATATCGCAATCGAAAAAGCCAGGGCCGCTTCGATCGGGATGGCTGTCGTTCGTAACAGCCACCATTTTGGGGCAGCCTCCAGCCATGCGATGCGAGCGCTTGCGCACGATATGATCGGCTTTGCAACGACGAATGGCCCCGGCGTGAACATGGCGGTATTTGGCGCGATGAGCCCCTCCATCGGGAACAATGCGTTTGCTTACGCGATTCCCGCAGGGGAAGAACCGCCGATTGTGTTGGATATGGCTTGCGGGGCCGCCGCCGCTGGAAGGATTGGTACCGCACGGATGTATAACGAAAAAATCCCAATCGGTTGGGGGCTGGATGCCAACGGGGAGGACACCGATGACCCATCGAAGGTAAGCGTTATCTTGTCTGCGGCGGGACCAAAGGGGTCTGCACTTGCAATCGTTATGGATGTCCTGTGTGGTCCTTTGAGCGGCGGCCTCATGGGTATCAATAAAAGGTTCGCTCCAGCGGACGAGCCGCCTGAAAAACGCGCAACGGCCCATTTTTTTATGGCGATTAACATCGCGAGTCTGACCTCCGTTGAGGCGTTCAAAGCAGAAGTGGATGGGCAGATTCGCATGACCCGTCAAGCCAACCCGCGCAAGGGGTTTGCTCGCATCACCCTCCCCGGCGAGATTGAATGGGAGTTGACGCAAGAACGCCGCGCAAACGGCATTCCACTCCACAAATCCCAGTTGCGAGACTTTGGACAGCTTGCAGATGAGTTAGGGGTGCGGGTGCCCTGGCAAATAGACAAGGCGGTAGAGGCGAGTTAAAAGGATGGAAGGAAAGGAAGGAGTTAGAACACGGATTGACAGAATGAACGGATTCAAGCAAATCCGTGAATTCTGCAAATCCGTGCTATAATCATCAGGAGGAAAAAGCGTGTCGAAACAAAACATCTTGACAACCGAACAGATTGCGTCCTTTAAGGCGCACGGATACCTTATCCTCGAAAACCTCATTGAAATGCCCGTGATTGAAAACTGGCGGGACCAACTGTGGACGCCCCTTGGTTCCAGTCTGGAAAGTCCCGACACCTGGCCGACGGACCAGGTGGCATTGAACGATTTCAGGTTTTCTCCACCGGAATCGGCTTTCGGGCAGCAGCCGACAATGCAGAAGATTGTCGAACAACTCGGAGGGGAGAATTTCACAGGTGGGGGCGGCTCCCCCATTATCAACTGGCCAAGACCGACCAGCGAATGGTCGATGCCCACACACGGACACATCGACGGATACGGCCCCGCAGGGTGGACGCCGTTTATGTTGGGAGCGACAACCTATCTCTACGATGTCGAGCCGGGGGGTGGTGCCTTTGTTTATTGGCCAGGGAGCCATCGAACCACCCACGAATACTTTCGCCAATATCCTGAACAGATTGATGGGAGCTATAAAGATATCGAAGGGGTGGGATGGCAAGTGTTTTCAAATCGGGCACCGGAAGCACCGAGAGAATTTATAGCGCCAGCAGGGACTGTCGTGCTCTGGCATGCGTTTCTCTGCCATACCGGTTCAACCAATGTCAGGCTTACGCCGCGCTTCGGACTATTCGCCCGTTGGCGTCACAAACGCAGAGATGAAATTAAGTACGACATCCCCGAGAATCTCTGGAAGTATTGGAGCACTTGAGGGCTGATTAGAAATTTGCAAATGAGCATAAGAGCGGCATGTTTCAGAAAACAATTTAGGGAAATCCTACAAAAACGGAATCTGCAAATATCCGATTTGACGGATCCACATGGCAGGATACCCTTGGAGCAGATCGAGGAATTTGTTGACGCTTTGGTATTTGCAACGTTTAAGAAGCATGGCGATTCGATAGATACTACACTAACTTTCGTAAACGTTCAGACACGTGAGGAGGTCAATATAGGGCGTGTTGACGAATTACTTAATGATGAGAAAGGACGCTGTAATGTGGATGAATGCCAGAAAAGTCGCTGCCAGTTTCTCATAACGGGTGGCGATCCGTCTAAACTGCTTGAGCAGAGTTAAAGAATCTCTCGACTTTTTCCCTCAGTTGATATAGCTGTTTGTCATAAGGGATGGCTGACTTTCGATAATTCTAGGGCGGTATCACCGGATTGATGGCTTCACCAACGAGTTTCTGGCGAATCCGATCACTATCATACCCTCTATGTCCAACCTGCATCCTGCATCTTGAATCCTGAATCCAGATGCAAGATTCAAGATGCAGAGAACCTATCTGTCATCAACTGCGTAAGTCCTATTTATCTGTTCTCCACAGACCGTTCTAGCAGTTGTTTCAGCCGATCGGGGAAACCTTCGTATAATTCGCGGCGCACGAGGGGCCAACCTTCTGGCGGACGATGAACCACCCACGGGATATAGGCGACGTTGGCTCCCATACGGTGTCTATCCGTGGTGGTATTGGGACCGTTGCGATGCCACAAGGCACCGTGCCAGATCAATACAGAGCCACTTTTGCCGACGGCCGGCATCTCGTGCGCGTACTTCAGATCCGGGGGCGGCGGACGACCGGCGAGGTGGCTGCCCGGCACAATGCGCGTGGCTCCGTTTTCGGGGGTAAAATCTGTGAGCATCCACATGGTTTGAACCAGGAACGGCCATCGGGGCCAGGGCTGTGGGACGCGATGGAGGGGCCAGTCCGAATGCAGTCCACCACCCGGAGCGCCTGGCTGGCACCACATCATGCACACATTGTTTGCCAGGTAGAAATTTTCGCCAAGCAGGTGACTGACAATTTCCAGCACTGCTGGGTGAATACATAGGGGGGCGAGCTCCGGGATGGGATTGAGTGCCCCTTCCAGCTTGACGTAACCGGTCCTATTCGCCATCAGCGGCCGAGCAAGGGCGTCGAGACGCTCCGCCTCAGACGTGTCAAGAAGCCCCTCCAGGATGCAAAAGCCTTCATCTGCCATCTGGGATTTGGCTTGGGTGATATCCATATTCAATCGTGTCCTTTAACGATGTGTCGTGAAAAACTGTAGATTCAAAGTTTATTGCTTTCGGGGATACAGCATCTATGGGTAGGACTGTCAGCCCAGGTAGTTCCGCAGGAAGCGTTGCGTCACATAGAGGCCCACCGCTGCGCCGATGGCACTCAGAAAGAATGCCGTCATGAATCCTATACGCTCGCCCATCCACCACCCTATCCAACTTCCAAGCGAAGCTCCAATGACTCCCATGAGTTTACGCATGTCGTGTTCTCCTCGGTATGTATAGGCAGAGAAAATTCAATCATCCCGATCAGCCAACTATGCGAGTGGTCCATACTGACTCAAACGGCTATCCAAATCTTTATAGAGCTCATCGAAAGTGATACAGAAGATTTGCATGGAATCTACCAGCACTTTGTCAAGACGCCATTGTAATCGCATCTGCTCTTTGTAATCTAAATCTTTGCTTCTTCCCAATATTAACATTCCATTGTATCGGATATAATCCCTGCCGAATTGACTTTTGAACGCTATGGACCCTTTCATATCATCCAGTTTCCAGAACCAATCAACGATCTGGCTAAAACCATGCTCAAAGCGAGAAGACCATTCGAGTGTGGCTTTCTTACCCTTTGGTTCAAAGATACTCGTTGGAGTGGCATCTTCAAATTCAATAAAACAATACGAACCTGTTTTAGAATCTCCCACCACCAAATCACAAGAAAAATCACCGAAAAGGGAATATTCAAAAGCAAGTCGATCGAAATTATAGATCTGATAGGAAAAATAAGACCCTATAAAGGCTGATAAGTGCTTCCTCTTCCTGAAAAATGGAAGTACATCTCTTCTTTCATCCAATGTTGAACGGCTGTCAAGGAGTTCTTTGAATTCGTCGAGCTCTCTTCTACACAGTTTCGGATCGAAATTAAACTTGATGAAAGTTTTCATGCCCTTTACCAATCGTACTTGTAAATTTTGGAGAGAAGGTTCTTGTTCAATATATCTTCGATTTCAATACCATCATCGTCAACCCGAAAGATTATTCTCAGGTCACCCGCTTTCGTCATATACAATCTGTCGAAAGCTAATTTTTTAACATTGTGACCGAGCGCGTTATCTGAAAAACCCTCCAGTTGATTGATGGATTCAGTGACAGATTTCCTTTCTTCAGGTAGAAGCATATTGTAGGTGAATTTGGCACGTCTGCTAAGAGTGATCCTCCCATGATGGAGTTCAGGGAGAATCGGTACGATCTTGAACGCTAATCTATCGCCTTGAGTGATGATGACTTCTTCGCCGTGGGCAGCCTCTTTGATCAGTTCAGCCAGGTGTGTTTGTGCTTCGCTTAAATCCATTTTTCGCATCGTAGTTTCTCCCTTATTCGTTGAGGCATGTTTCAAATTCCCTCCAAAATGAGTTGACAGGTCGGATGCAACATTTCGACACGCTCCATCTGTCGGAGGCAAGTGCATCTTGAATCCTGCATTTTGAATCCTGCATCCTGCATCTTGAATCTGGTATCCACGACGTGTCCACTTATGTTTGAAACATGCCTTCGTTGATACAGAATAGACAAATCAATCGGGTGAAATAAGTCATTGGTCATCCGCGTTCCTTCCACCCCGGTCCCCCGCCGAACACTCGGTTAGTCCCCGCCAGCGGGATGCCGCACGTCATGGAGGCTTCCAGGCTCAACGCACGCAGGTCTTCAGGGTCAAGGTCATGCACGTTCGCTTTGCCGCAGGAACGGGCGAGAATCTGAATCTCCGAAGTCATCGCCTGCAACAGATTGGCGACGCGCTCCGCGGCTTCGTCGATGTCGAGGCGTTTCATCAGTTCAGGGTCCTGCGTGGTGATGCCAACCGGACAGAGGCCGGTGTGGCAGTGGTGGCAGTAATATGGCTCTGCCCCGAGTTTATGATAGTCCTCGACATAGAGCGGTTTGTTGCAGTTAAGCGCAATCAACGCCGCCGTGCCGATATAGATGGCATCCGCGCCAAGTGCCATCGCCTTCGCCGCGTCCACGCCGTTGCGGATGCCGCCTGCGATGATGAGTTGCACCTCGCCGTACAACCCCAAATCTTCGAGGGCCGCACGCGCCTCACACACCGCGGCGAGTGTGGGGATGCCGGTGTGTTCCTGACAGATTTCTGGCGACGCCCCTGTGCCGCCTTCCATCCCGTCCACGACAATGACATCCGCGCCTGCCTTCGCCGCCAGCTTGACGTCATCAAAGACACGGGTCGCGCCCATCTTCACGAAAATCGGCACCTGCCAATCGGTGGCTTCCCGCAATTCTTCGATCTTGATAATCATGTCGTCCGGCCCGAGGAAGTCGGGGTGCCGCGCCGGGCTGCGCTGGTCTACGCCGATGGGAAGGTCGCGCTGCGCGGCAATGGTATCCAACACTTTTGTGCCGAGCAGCAGCCCACCGGTTCCCGGCTTCGCGCCCTGTCCAATTGTCAACTCAATGCCATCCGCCATCCGCAGATGGTGGACGTTGATGCCGTAGCGGGACGGCAGGACTTCGTAAATCAGCACCTTGCTGTGCTCGCGTTCAGCCATGAGCATCCCACCGTCGCCGGTTGTGTTTGACGAACCAACGATATTCGCGCCCTTTGCCAGCGCGACTTTGGCGTTGTAAGAGAGCGCGCCCCAACTCATGCCGGTGATCATGATCGGGGTGTCGAGTTCAATCGGCTTTTTGGCGTAGCGAGTGCCGAGGACAGTTTTCGTCGAGCAGCGTTCGCGGTAGCCTTCAAGCGGGATGCGCGTTAGGGAACAGGGGATGAACGTCAGGTCATCAAACGTCGCCCACCGTCGCTGGCGCAACGTCCCAAATCCGCGGATGCGGTATCGCCCCAACTCTGCTTTTACCTGGATATCTTCAATGATGTCGGGGGTGAATGTTCCACTAGCTCGAAGGCGATTGTATTTGTCTAGCATAGTGAGCGTCTCCTAACTCCTTTTTGAGAATTGTTTCTTTGCCCGATAGCGAGGCAACGTGATGCCCAGTTCCTTCGCCACCTCGTCGAAAGTTTTGCCCTCACCGTGTTTCAGGCGTTCACGCGCTGCCTGTGCCTGTTGGATGACTTTGGGGTCGTGCTCAAACAACCAATCTTCCCAATCTTCGTCTGTGAACCTTTCAAACCGCGCGATGGCGTGTCCGTTTTGCGTTAGCAATATATCCTCACCCTGGGCAAATTCAAGCAAGTGTTGCAAGGAAAACGGATTTTGGGTCAGTTCAATCACTTTCATCTTTTGTGACCTCCTCAGTTGTGCGTGTGCCTTTCTCCACGACGCGCAGGATGCGGACCTCCTGCGATTCATCATCCACGTCATAGTAGACGCGAAAGTCGCCAACCCGAAAGCGGAACTGGCTTATGGCTGGCTGTTTCAACGCCCTGATTCGTGTGCCCCGCTCCACCGCCGGCTGATGCACGAGGTACCGTTGAATATTGTCCAATAGGGTTGTCTTTTCTCGCTTCCGTAACCTGCGCAAGTCGTCTAAGGCATCACGGTCAAACTTGGTAATATAAGGCATGAGCGACTTCATTCATTCATAAAATCACAACATCGCTAAACAGCGATGGCTGCAACTGTTCAAAGTCCTTCTGCGGAACTTTCAGATACCGCCACGCTGTGCCAGTGAGTATCGTTGCGTTCTCGCACCATATCTGGGCGGCGGTGGCTTTTCGCTCGACTTCAATGGTTTCCTGACCTTTCGTTTCGACAATCCAATTTTCGCCGTTTGTCAAACGAACGACAAAATCGGGGTAATAGTATCGCAGGTTCGCCACCGTATCTGTGTATTCAATAGCAAATCCAAACGGTTCGGGGAGTTTCGAGAACGCTTCGACATCACCCGCGCTTTGAAGAAACTTGGCGAAATCTCGCTCAAATTCGTTATCACAAGGGACATAATTGAATACACATTTGGCGGCTTCAAAGGTAGGCCGGGAATGTGGAAACGGCGGGGTCGAAGATAGCATCCGCTCTGGCGCAGTCAATTGCGGCTCGGTCGGCTCAATGATCTTTTCACGTAGCGCGTTTCCAAACGTCTTGACGACCACATAGCCCGCGACGTTACTGCTCATCGCTTTGATGAGCGCTTTGTCATCCAGATTCACAACCGCGCCAAACGCTTTGCGTTCAAAGAATTCTCGCACTTTTGGGGCTAAAGCGGAGAATTGTGAGGGCAACTTGACATCGCTGGCGATGCGTCTCGCATAGTATCCGATGACTTCCTGCGCGGTCTGGGGTTCAGGGATGGTGTAATCTCGTTCTATTATCTTCTCCAGCGTGATGATGTCGTATCCCTCGTATTGGAAGGTTTTTTCAACCGCATCGCCCTTCTTGCGCGGCAAAACAGGACAGTTCAGCGCCATCACATCAAGGTTTGCAATATCTTCAGCTAAACTTTTCTTCCGCACTAGGAGCGGACTGAGGGTCGGAACACCGATGTCGTAAGCCATTTTTTCTGGCATCGGCATGATGGTCAAAATTCGCAACTTGTCTTTGCCAACGTCGAAGGTATCAAGCGTGAGCCCCTCTAATTTTTCTAAATCCTCGACGAATGCGATGAACGCTTTGTTGCCAATCACATCAACCCGCTCGGTGTAATCCCCCCCTTGTCCCGTGGACGGGGGGGAATGGAGGTGGCGGAACATCAGCCTTAATCCGCGCCCGATGGTCTGCTCCGGCAGGATATTCGCCTTCGATGTGTAGGGACGCAATCCAACGACCACCGTCACATTTTGCACGTCCCACCCTTCGCGCAACATGAGGACGCTCACGATGGCGTTGACGGGGCAATCGGGTTCATCAACCTCTCTCGCTAACTGCCTCGCCGTGTCCAGGTCTTTTTTGGATACTTCGCCTTTTGTGTCCGTATGGATAACCAATGTTTTATCCCCGCCGAGTTCATTGGGATATTTGACCCGCAGGTAATCTCCCACTTCATCTGCCTCAGCAGTGCTGTTGAGCATCACGAACAGAATCGGCTTTTTGCCCAACGGGGCGAGTTGCTGGCGGTATTCTTTCCAACGTTCGACGCCAGCCGTCAAAAAGCCTTCGTATCTCACACTGGCGATATCCGACTTCGCTTCCTGAATGTCCGCAACGCCTTTGACGGGACGTTTCACAACCCCGTCTAAAATCGCCTGTTTGAGCGGATAGTCATAGAGCGTCCACGCAAAAAGCCCGCCTTTTTGATAGCGCGGCGTGGCGGAGAAATCGAGCTGGGAGGCAATCGGATTTTTGACGCCCAATTTACGGATGACCTTGTTCCATTCGCTGTCTTCATCGTGGGTGTGATGGGCTTCGTCGTTAAGCACAAGGAGAGGCCCGCCTCGACGGGCGATGCGCTCGTCAAAGTCGGTCAACTCCAACTTTTGCGTCTGCGGTTTTGCGCCCATCACAGCCGTTATCTCATCGGGCTCATCTTCTGCTGTTCGACCTGGACGTTCATAAAACTGCTGGATGTTGGTCAGGAACAACGCCCCTTCTGAGTGCGCCCTTTCGCCTTCATCGCGCATATAACAGTCGAAATCCCAGAACAGTTCAAAATGTTTTGGAAACAAGGGGTCGGCCCTGAAAATGTGTCCGCCGGCGAAATCCTTCCTGAGTCGCTCAAAAACAATGACGTTTGGGGCAATCACCAAAAATGTTTTCGCGTAGTCCCCATCATCTTCCCTGACGGCATTGAAATAGTGCCAGACAACCGCCAGCGACATGACCTTCGTTTTGCCGCTTCCCGTCGCCATTTTGATGCAATAGCGGGCAAAATCATCGTAGGGCGGAAGCCGCAGGTCTTTTGTCGCTGTGGCGAAACGTTGGATGAGTTCCAGGCGCGCCCGGACTTTCGCAATTTCATAAACGTAGATCAGGGTCTCAACTGCTTCCCGTTGCGCATCATAATAGCAAAATCGTCTGCCGTTGGGGGTCAAATGGTCGGTCAGAAACCAGTGGTTGAGCAGTTCGCGGGTGGTATCCGTCGCGCCTTTATAACCTCCCTCACGCCACGATTTGACAATTTCCCGCAACGCCGGCACACACGGCGCGGTGGCAATGAATGGCGGAATATCGTATAATTCCAATTGCTCGCGAAGCCTTTTGGTTTTGCGCCTCATTTTGCCTTTACCTCGTTTGACTTGTAGTTGGATGCGGTTGTCGCTTTATAAAGTTTCGATAATCGCTTTCATTTCCTCGAAATCAACTACTTCGCCAATGTCACATTCGGGGGACGGCCCCGTAGAACGTGCGTCGTTCGATGGGGAGTTGGAACAAGCGAGCCGCATGTTCTACGCATCCCGATTTGAATGTGACATTGGCAAGCTACTTCAGATCGATTAGCAACCGTAAAATTTTCTTCTTTTCCATTTCAAGGGCTTCCCAATCGATATAATCGCTTTCCACTTCATGACAATGGGGGTTGGGAATCTGTTCGGTCTCCCATGCCCTGTCAAACTCCGAAAATGACATACCGTATTTCGCTTCAAACTGTAAAAGCAGATCGGCGCACTCCTTGAGTTTGTGTAATAGGGCTTCTTTCAAAAGTGCTGA
Organism: uncultured bacterium; assembly: GCA_964577695.1. Lineage (GTDB taxonomy): Bacteria > Poribacteria > WGA-4E > WGA-4E > PCPOR2b > CAZOAL01. The sequence continues at coordinate 68,610 of CAZOAL010000023.1, forward strand.
GATTTGACTCTCAATGTCCGCTTCGCTTAAAAAACGGAGTGCTCTGAGTGTTTGATCATTCACTGTAATCGTTGTCATTTGATTTCCACCTTCATCACCTTTGTCGTGTTGTTGCAGATGACCTTCACCACGGCTTTGTAGACTTACAAAGTCAAATCACAAGATACGCTTTTACTTTTTCTACAAACTCCTTCGCCCAATTGAGCACCTCTTTTGCATCTTTTTCGTCTACCCTGGTGACAAAACTGTAATCACCCACTAATCGTTTTTCAAAAGTTTTGCTCAATCTCCGACCCATTTCCGGCTTGAAGATGCCAGTCTTGACAAAATGTTCACTGAACAGGGAAATGACGCTTTTGTGAGATGAGAATTTTAACCCTTTGGTTAAAAGCAAAGCCTCTGCCCCATAAAACATAGCATAATAAGATCGCGAAACTGAACCCTCAAAATCCCCATCTCTCAGTAACACATCCGCACTTTTAATCGCCCTCTCCGCCCTTTCGAGTGCTGTCTCGACTTCTTTCATATTCTGAGCCCTTCTGTTCTAATGTGGTGATATAGAGGCCAAACCGAGTTGCCCATCTCCTCCTCAGAGAGAGGATATACAGAGATTAGCTCGCCAGTTTCCAGCATCAAGTCATACAATACATCGTAGATTCGATCAATCTCTTTAATCGGATTCACAGCCCCTTTGAGCACCGCCGCGATGTCGATATCCGAATCGACGGTAGGCGTGTTTCTCGCAAAAGAGCCGTAGAGAATGACTTCCACAAGGTGCTCCCCATAAATATTTTCAAGAGCGGATTTAATCTCAGGCAGAATCGGTTCGATCTCTTGAATTGTTCTTTTGCTTGTCATTGAATCTCCACCTCCATCACCTTCGTTGTGTCGTTGCCGAGAATATCGATGACTTTCACCATGACCCGATAAACGCCCGCCTGATCATAAGTGTGGGTGTTCTGCTTCTGAAAATCGGGGTCTTTTTTCGTGCGATAGCTCTGCCACTGATTATGAAACGTATCTTCCTTAAAATCCCAATCCACCGCCCAGTAATCAATCCACTGGCTCCAATGGGTGATAGCGCGCTGCACATCCGCCGGCACATCGTCGGGCGGGATGACGAAATCGGTCAGCTTCAGCGTCACGCCATACAACGGGCGAGCCGCCCGCTCATACATCACGTCAACGGACAACGCCGCGAGCTCAAAGAAGCGGATGTCCCCCTGTTCGACGGCTCGCTTTTCCAACACCTCTCGCGGAATCTTCTTGAACGCCAGATTGACGTTCGCTTCTGCGGCGAGCTGCACGGCGACCTCGTTGAGTTCAAAGGCGAACTCCCACCCCAAAATGTCCACGCCATTCGTAGTGGCGACTTCAGTCGCTTCTGTTTTGCCGACCAATTTCCAGAACTCCGTGACGACGCCCTTCACATCGCCGATGGCAATGGGAGCATCGACCGAGCCGACGTGAACCATCCGCCCGGCGCGAACCCCGTGCAACCATCGGTAGCCGCTGATTGGCGTGGCGTGGTAAAGTTCAAGGATAAAGTTTCGGTACGCATGTTGATGCGCGGCGGTATCCTCCGGCGACTCAAACTCCGCCGTCATCCACGCCTGGCGCTCATACTTCCCCAGATTCTGCACAACAAACGGCCGGACGCCCTCAATGCTCAAGAGCCGCTTGCGCGTGGTGTGGATGGCAAACCGCCCCAAATCGCACGCAATCCACCGCCGTCCCAACTTCTCCGCAACCGCCGCCGTCGTCCCCGAACCGACGAAGCAATCCAGCACCAGGTCGCCCTCGTTGGATGAGGCTTTGATGACCCGTTCGAGGAGGGCTTCGGGTTTTTGGGTGGGATAGTCTACCCGCTCTTTTGCCATTGGGTTCACAGGTGGAATGTCAGTCCAGATGTTATGAACCACTGATCCTTCCTTTTCATCAAGGTACATCTTAATAGCTGGTCTCCCTTGCTTCGTGAAGACAATTCTGCCCTGCGTCATCAGTTCATCAATTTTTTCCTGTCCAAATCGCCAGTGAGTACCCGGAGGAGGCTCAAGCACCTTTTTACCAAACCTTCTTAGTGGGCCTTGACCTTTCGCTAAAATGTCAGCCATTTTGTAGAGGCGTCCATCAGAGTCTTGGTTTCGGAAGTGGCTTTCAATGTAAGATTCCTTGATAGGAATCGTTTGTGGATTCCAGATATAATTGGAGGTAGCTGAGTAAAACAGTATCTCATCGGATACTATCCCATATCTCTTAGCATCTGCGTGGAAGTTGAATCTTTGCCAGACAATCTGATTCCTGAAGTTCTCCATCCCAAACACCTCATCCAGCACACACTTTGCATAATGCCCGACATGCCAATCCAGATGCACATAGAGGCTCCCCCTTTCGGCAAGGAGTTCATGCAGCAGGACGATTGTTTCGTAGAACCACCGCAAGTAGCTGTCTAATCCCTTGCCCCAGGTGTCGCGGTAGGCTTTCTGTTCGATGATGCTTGGCTGTTTGGTGAAGTGGGCATCGCTTTCGGGGACCGTCGTTGAGAAGGAGAAATCCGCGCCGGTGTCGAAGGGCGGGTCGATGTAGATGAGGTCAACCTTGCCCGCAAACTCCGGCAAGAGGGACGGCAGGACATATTTTTTATCCCCCCAGATCAGCCGGTTACGCCAGTCGGTCTGTTTCCCTTGGGAGAAAAGGTCAAGGGTGCGCTGTCGGTCCAGCGCGGACTCGTTGACGGTTTCAATCGTCTGAAACGGAAGGGCAATGCGGACAGGAGCCGTCTTTCTGCCATCCTTGTCGTATTTTCCTTCCCAGATGAGTTCGGTCATGATGTTGCCCCTTTTTTAGTTGTTCGGATAATGCTCTCGGTCGTTTAAGCAACCTCCGACCACTGCCGAATTTCAATTTCTGCTAGGCCGATGCGCAGGGTGTTGTTAGGCAGGGTTTGACCTTCGGGACCGTATGCCACAATCTGACCATTGTCCACCTTTACCCGGATGCACAGCTTGATTTCGGGGGCATCCTGATGAACGGCAGCCATGGCTGTGCAAAATTGTTCCAGTGTGAGTTCGCCATACTCCTCCGTGAGCATTTCCCCAATCAGTTGATTAAATTCATCGCCATCCAGGGCTGTTAGTGTTTTATCTGCCATCATGTCTATCTCCCTTCTGTTGCGCTAAAACCTTTACTTTCCACAAGTCATACGGTACAATCACCAATGCCTGATCATGCACCATCACTCGCACCGGTTGCGGCCACAGGCGCGATACTTCCTCCCAATCGCCGGGCATTGGCTCGCCGTTGAGTGTTTTCCATACCGATTCTTTCAGCAGAACTGCCCAACGATATGTACGACTGGCTGAATCAAAAAAGCGGGCGATGTAGAAATCATGCGTTAGCCTTGCCCCGCGGGCAGTATGAACAAAGTATGTGGAGGCTTTGATGTCGCCTCGCCAGCCACTGACAATCAGGTCGTATGGTGCATAACGCTGTTCAGGATTCAGAGGGTCGATTCCATCGAATTGAACACCACTCACAGTCAGATCACGATACACGGCGAACTGGAGAGTATACCCCTTCGCGAAGGATTGCCACCAGTACAGACAATAAGCGAACCACAGTTGTTCAGGTAAAGTCTGAGGTTCGCCCGACCCCAATCGTCGTAATTCGACGAGAATCTCACGGCCCAGTTCAACAGTGAACCGTCTCCCAACCGCTTCCACATCATCGGCATGGTGCAACATCGTCAACAAACGCGTAGCATACGGCTCGTCCACCACCCGACGGTAAAATTCACGAAATGTTGCAGTTTGTCCCGTCCAAGCTACAGTTGCCGCGTGTAACGCATCGAAGCCTGCCAGTGCCAGTTGCTAATCTGCCCTTGAGAGTGTTCCCGGAGCCCGCAAATGCCGCAGTACCACATCACACTGCTCCGCCATCAACATCCCGGGGAGTATAATGTCAAACCCGTCCATATTGTCTCCACAGCTTTTCATTTTTCGACTCGAACGGTCCCGTCTTCATCTACGGCCAACGCCTTGACGACCCCACCGTGATGGACACCAGCAGGCTCTACTTACTTTGAAGCGTCATTTGTGACCGTTGGCAGTATAATAGCAGGGCGAGAAGGCTTTGAAAGCACTCCTCGGTGCTTACGCGCAGAGCGCACGTTCAACCGTCCATCGCCATCGGCAACCAAGTCGTAACCTAACTCTGCCAGCCCCTTCATCAGCCGTTGACGCCGTAAGGTAAGTTGCTCCTTAATGGATAGATGCTTTGTCGCTTCGTAGTCCGCTGCCCGTTGCTTATGCAGTTCTCGCATCATGGGATCACGGGCAAACAACGTGTCAGACATATTGACCACCTCCTAACTCAAGAGGGCTGACGATTTGCACTCCCTTCAAACCTCTCCGTTGGTTAATGGCTTCCACCTGACTCATTCTGGCCTACAATTATTTACAATCCTTCTCAACAAATTGACGTGTCCTTTGTGTTGCCTCAACAACTCCAAAGTTAAATGGCGTAGGACCATGGAATTCGCGGACTCTAACGATGCCGTAATCCTCAAGGTAGGCGACAGCCCGATTAATCCGCACTGGCCGAAATCCACTCACTTCTTGAAGGCCTTTTCCATCAATCCGACCCTTAGAAGCTACTGTTGAGGCAATCGTCTTAATATCCTTGAAAGGATTATAATCTAATCCTTCATCTGTAAAGTGCAGAAATAGAGCACAGGTAGGTTCCACATTTCCGAAGCTATATGGAGCGGTATCGTGGTACTTTCTGGTCTGCACGAGGCCATACTCTGCAAGTTCCTTAACAGCATCATTAATCTCTTCTGCTGACAGCAGTGGAACTAAGCGATGTATTTCCTCTGCGGTATAAACCTTCTCAAAACCGAGTTGGTCATCTTGACGATTCAAGAGAATTGAGCCAACTGTAGATGCGTCGCGGGAAAGGCCACCAACACTCTTTTTTCGCTCTGCGATGTACTCTGGAATTTTCCCAAGTGGAGGCTTCTCTGAAACATCGTATATGCTTTTAACAACTCGACGAATACCCGGAGCAAAGTCTTCAGATAAGTCAACCCAAGGCAACGATCGAAGGGGCGGAGGAATCTCATAAGGCTCCTTGATGAGTGGAATAATCGGAGTTACCCCCTCTATCTTCTTGATTATAGCGAAGTCAAGCTCCTCTTTGACCCATTTTGATTTGACGCTTGCACACGAAAGTAAAACCAAAAAGAGGTCACATTTCGATAAGCCTTCCACGAAGATCTTTTGGATAAGCGAATCTCCTGCTTTCATTTCCCATCTGTCTATCCAGACATCAATCCCGTCTTTTCGTAATTCTCTTGCAATTCTTTCTGCAAAATCCTTATCTTCATGAGCATAGCTCAAAAATGCAATCTTATTCTGAGTCATAGGTATCACCATAATTAAATTTGATTTTTTGCCTTTTGGAAAGTTTGTAGCTTTACGAAGGGTTCAACGTCAATTTCTGAATAAGCGAATTGACCCATTCTCAGATCGCTGAAATGATTTGACGAGAACCAAATAGGTCTTGCCTGATATTGTCCTTTGGAATTCTTCTCCATGATTTCCACCAAAGCGATTGTTACCTCCACTCCCATGTGGAATCTTTTCAGTTCCATTACAGCCCCTTGTACGACACCGATGTTGCCCTCCAAGAGAAAAACGTATTCACTCCCGTAGATATCAGACCTTAAAAATCCCACGATTCTTAGACGTGTGAAATGCTCTTGGTAGAGCAACCAGCCCTGGTAAACAGTTGACAAAGCGAGAAAAAATAAAGTCAACACCAACAAGATTAACATGCTGAACATAAGAGGGGTTAGCGATAAACCCTCTTGCGGTACAGATAGCCAACCCGCAATAGAGGCAACTCCGGTGATGACCGCCCACCACCAGCGAAAGAAGCTACTAAAAATAAGCCGGAGGAAATTCGGAGTCGATTTATTGTTTTTCAAGTCTTCACCTAATCCATACTGACAGTTTCCAGCATTGCCTCCTCTTTTCATTCCTCGACACGAACGGTCCCGTCTTCATTTACGGCCAACGCCTTGACGATTCCGCCATGATGAACGCCGGGGCCGCATAAGACGGCGCGCTGTTCTTCGGTCATCCCATTGACGATCTTTTCGTCCCACCAGACTTCAGGGAGGAACAGTTCCCTTCTCGGAACGCCGCGCACGGAGTCGCGGGCGGCATATTTAATCAGAATGGATCGGCGTGGACTTTCGCTCTGCCAGGGGTGGGTGCCGTGCGTCTGTGCGCCATCCATAAAGAAAAGGACGTCGCCAGCCTTCATCGCCGGTTGAGCGACCACGCCCATGTCGTCGTCACTGGTGCGCACACCATCGGGAATCGGGTACTGCGACTTGTGGCTGCCCGGCACGCAGACAAATCCGCCATCGCCTGCGTTGACATCGGTCAGTTGCCAGGTGACCGTGACGCCGCCGCAGTAGGTGCCGCCGTTCTGATGGTGGTAGGCGACGTAGGGTTTATGCGGTTCCCCAGAGCCGTGTAAGGTGAGGCCTTCAGTACCCTTGACGCCGGCGATCACCAGGGGCCCGTGGTCGAGCCGAAATCCCTTGCCGCACATCACGTTTAAGCGCATGACGACTGCCGGATGGGCGATCATTTTTCGGAACGGTTCACAGTAGGGGTTGGGCAGTTGCAACAGTCCGTGCATTTCAAGCCTGCCGGTGCTACCCGCCAGCGCTTTAGAGCCTCTAGCGCCCTGTCCCGGCTTTCCGGCCGGAATCTTATCCAGGCAATAGTCGATGGCTTCGTTGGCGGCTGCAAGTTCGTCCGGTGTGAGGGCGTTCCTGATGAGCAGGTAGCCGGTGAGGTCCCAGAAGTAGAGTTCGTGTTTGTCCATCATGATCTCCCCTTTCGTAGAAGTGAAACGTGAAGTCCAGCCAGACTTCGGAAGTCTTAAAGACTTCGGAAGTCTTAAATCGTATTTACTCATTTACCCGAGCGTTGTGCGTCCCGTGCGGTGCGGGGCTTCGTAGAGCGCCAGCTCCTCCGGCGTCGGGTCTGCAATCGGACAAGCCTTGTGGGGAGCACCCCACGACAGAAATCCAGGGGAACATTTGAACAGGATCGAGCGCCGTTCACGGTCGTCAGGCTGCCAGGGAAGTGTGCCATGTACTAAAGCCTCGTTGAAGATGATGACGGACCCCGCCCCAGCAACAATCTGTCGAACACAGCCCAGGCCATCCTCCATAGACAGGACAGACCGGGGTGGACGGTAGTTCGACTTGTGGCTGCCCGGCACGCACGCGAATCCGCCATCGCCTTCGCGAACTGCCGTCAATTGCCAGGAGGCAACGCAAAGTCCGCACTGCATTCGCCCATGCTCAAATCGGTGATATTGGCTTGGGTCGAACGTCATCCCGCCATGAAGCCAGTGCCCTTCCGTCCCTTTGACCATCTGAATGAGCCCCGGGCCGTGGTCAAGCCGGAAGCCGGGCCCGAGTATCTCGTTGAAAATGTCAATCACTCGCGGATGGGCCAGCATCCGGCGAAATGGGGCACACCAGGGATGCTCGAAGGTTAATGGGTTCTGCCGGAATTCACCGCGGCCGGTCTCGCCTTTCAACTTTTGAGATTCATGAGACAGACCGGGCTGGCGGTTGGCGATGAGGTGCGCATGGCGGTCAATTGCTTCATTCGCCATGGCCACCTCGTCCGGGGTCAGGACATCCTCTATCACCAGATACCCCCACAGATCGAACAGGAATTTTTCGTTATCGGTCATATCAACCTCCATACATTTCAGGGGTGTCAGCACAAAGTGGGTTGCTGATTTCGCTGATGGCACACTGCGTTACCTTTTTCAATACTAAAGCCGCTTGACAGGATTGGAGAGTTTTCCAAGCCCATCAATTTCGATCTGAACCCTATCGCCGGGAGCAAGCGGCAAGTCGTTGGGTACGATGATGCCTGTGCCGGTGGATACCACCGTACCAATAGGGATTGGGTTATCTCGACACAGGAACTCGGTCAGTTCTTCAAACTTCCAATTGATTTGGGACGTATTCACTTCCCCTTCATAGAGCGGTTTCTCGTTTCTGATAATTGTACATTTGATATTGAGATTGTACGGGTCGTCAATTTCGGAAGCGGTTACGAACATGGGACCAAGCGCACAACAGCCATAAAAAATCTTCGATTGCGGCAGATAAAGGGGATTCTCCCGTTCGATGTCCCATGCCGAAACGTCGTTGCAGATAGTGTATCCAGCGATTTCTCCGTTTGCACCGAGAATATAGGCTAACTCAGGTTCCGTTGCGGTCAGTTTAGAATCGCTTCGGATGCCAATGAAGTCATTCGGCCCAACGCATCGAGCACTGGTGGCTTTGAAGAAGATTTCGGGGCGCTCCGCGTTGTAGACGCGGCTATATATATCCTGTTGGGTATCTTCATCGCGCATATCCGCGCTCCGTTTGTAGGTCACGCCACAGCCCCACACTTCTGGCGGATGGAGAGGCATCAACAGATGCGGTCGGTTCGCAGCCGGTGGAACATCAAGGTGGTCAAGTTTGAGCCTATCGTCTTGCGGCTCTAGCCTGTGCGGATGAGGGGGAACGAAAATTGGGGGCGATGGATTCGAGACACGTTCCTGAATATCCGCGAGGAGAACACCGATGCTCACATTCTCTTTGTAGGATAGCTCAAGCACTTCCAATACACCCGGGGATTCTTCGCTCGTCACATCAATAATCACGTTGTCCCGCGTCACAACACCGAGGCGTTTGCCTTGACCCGGTTGATAAAATTGTACAAGTTTCATCGATTTCTGTATCCTGTTAAAGTTGAGATTATGATAGGTCTGCCGACTGAAATGCTAATTTTTATAGCATACACCAATTCTGATGAGAAAGCAATAGAAATATGCAAATGAGGCCGAGCGGAAAAAACTTAAAAACATTTTTGACAGTTGCTTATATCCGGCCAATCGTTAATTTTATTACCTGAACCAACGAGGAAAATAGGGTATAATTATGGGCCGACAGTATGTTTGCTTGTGGAAGGTAAAATATGATTACAGCAGAACAAATTCAGTTTTTTGAAGGAAATGGATATCTGAAATTCGGTAAAGTCCTGGAACCGGAAGAGATAGAGGCACTTAGGAACGGGTTAGATCGAATCATCCGGTTAGAGCTTGAAGGTGGAGATGACGCATCGATCGAGTTCAAATATGGTCATGACCGCAGGGGGATACGCTGGGCGAGTCAGGGCGGGGGCCACGCACCATCCATCAATACGTCAATATGTGGAAGCGGGATAAGGATTATGAACGGACCATCCACAACCCCCTCATTGCGGGGGCTGCCCGCGCACTTTTGCGGACCCCGGAGGTCCGTTTATGGCATGACCAGATTATCTCTAAGCCGCCCCGGGATAATGCACATTTCCGTTTTCATCAGGACTTCTACTTTTGGCCATTAAGCCATCCAAGTATTGTGAGTTGCTGGCTTGCCCTGGACGATGCGACGGTTGAGAACGGCTGCATGTGATACCGGGGAGTCATCGGGACCCGCGCTTTTCTCCTGAAGCGCACGCCGCCGAGGTTGCGGCGGCTGAACGGCGAGAACCGGAGAAAACGGAGCGACAGAAAATAGCAGCGCTCGACGCCAGCTACGGCGTGCCAGTGGAAATCAAAGCGGGCGAGTGTTGGCAGCTTGTCAATGCCATCAAAAGCAGCGGAAAGAAGTACATGATGGCAGAGAACTATACCTACATGAAACCGAATGTCCTGGTCCGCGAGTTAGCCCGACGCGGCACCTTCGGCGAGGTCTACTTTGGTGAGGGCGAGTATATCCATGAGTTGAAAGGGCTGAACGAAATTACCAAATGGCGTCGCAAGTGGCAGACGGGACGCAACGGGTGTACTTACCCGACGCATAGCCTTGGGCCTGTGTTGCAATGGTTCAATGAGCGGGTTGTCACCGTCGCTTGTTTCGGCACGGGTCATCATTACCGTGACCCGCGCGGGGATGATTACGAGAATGAAGATAGCACAACGATGATTTGTAAGACGACGAAGGAGGGGCAGATTAACATCCGGCTGGATATGTTATCCAATCGTCCGCACAATTTAACTTACTACAGCTTGCAAGGGACAAAGGGGTGCTATGAAGCCCCACGCGGTTTTGGGGATAGCCCGAAGATCTGGTTGGCGGACTATTCCGATTCGATGGCGTGGCGCTTGTTGTGGGATTTCGAGGCGGAGTTTATGCCCGATATGTGGCGAAATCCGCCGGATGAGGCGTTACGCGCGGGGCATGGCGGTGGGGACTACTTTGAGGTTCGTGAATTTGTGGATTCGATTGTCAATGGCACCAAGCTACCGATTGATGTATATGAAGCCCTCGACATGACGGTTCCGGGGCTGGTTTCAGAGGTGTCAATCAATTGGTTCGGGATTCCACTCCCCGTGCCAGATTTCAGGGAGATTAAGAATTTTCCCGATGACCTCCCCGAAGCCTTGAGAAATAGCGAAATCATCTCTGTTCCATAAACCAAAGGGATGCCTCTGTCAAGTCAAATTTCATATACCACTTGAACCGAGAGAATTTCGATTTCTGCTACGCATGATGTCCTCCTGAGAACACGGATGGGTAGAGCCTGCACTGAGTGCAACGAAGTGATGTCGCGGATTTAGCTTTTCGGGTGGGTTGAGGCACATCCGCGTCATCCGACAGCTCCGTGTTCTTCTTGAGCGATTCAGCCCTGCAATTGGCTCAACCGTTCGATAAAACTGTCCAAACTTTCGACCTTGACGGCGTCCAGATGTAACTGTCGCAAAACAGATAATTCTTGGATTTGCTGAAGCCGCGCCGTTAATTCTGCGACGGTTGAGGGAGGTACAGAAAATCGCACGTTCAAGACATCAAGGGTGTTGGATTGGGCGTTTTGGATCTGTCCTCTCTCTATCCCTCTCTCTATCCCTCTTTCTATTCCCATTTGTTCACCTTCCTCAATGAAGGCTTGTGCAATCGTTCGTCTCATTTGACTCACCTCCTCTTGTCGGCTTCGGTCTTGAACCGATTGTTTGATAATTGCGGTTAGCTGCTCATGTTCTTCGGGCTCACGGCGATGAAAGATGAGGAGCAAAAAGTAGTGGATGGCTTTTTGCCATTCCACTCTGTTCTCGGTTGTCAATTGGTCAATTCTTGCCACCGCCTGCCTGAGTTCATTCATAAACGCTTCATCTGGGGCCCTCTCCTGCTTCAGAACCCGGGCAATCCCCCCAAAGGGGTGTTCCTGTGCAGTCAGGGCTTCGGATGCGGTGGCCGGTAGATTCAGGAACAGGGTGTCGTGGGAGGGAACGAAGCGTTCTAACTCCTGTGGCAAGTCCATCAACGCCGTAACACTCAACGGCGTATCCCAGTCTCGGTCACCGGTGTAAAAGAGAATGGGCACAATCGGGCGGAAACGCCACTCGCTCTCTGGGAGGCCGGCGCGTTGCCACTCCTGCCGTTGCCGGTCCCAGATTAGCGTCATATAAAACAGAATGCGAAATCCCATCGACAGGACGGGAGTTGACTGATGTTCGATTAAGATGTAGATGAGAATCTCCCGTTCCGTTTCACCGGCAATCCCCTTAAAGGGAACCAGAAAGAGTAAATCGGACTCTTGTTTGCGGAGGCTATCCAGAATAAAGCTGACGTTTTGGGGCTGTAACCGGGAAAAATCCAACCGGCTTGCCAGTTCCGAAGTCAGGATTTGTAATAACCCCGCGACATTCTCCGGCGATTCCAGCAGCCATTTGGTGCCGCGGTCTGGAAATTCTCGCACAGGTAAAAGGATGAGATGTTCTTCCATTGTTTTCCCTCCTTGAAATTCATCAATTGGCAGTGTAGACCAGACGGATGCCCCTGTCAAGTGAAATTTTCACTCATCGCCCCTCCGCAACTCGTATCAATATGTATCTTGAATCCTGTATCCTGAATCCAGATGCAAGATTCAAGATGCAGGTGGGACATACATGATGCACCTCAAATGCGTAAGTCCTACGGAAATGTGAAACATGCCAAAATTGTTGATGCCAATCGTGTCTATCCATCGTTCTTTATAAAATACTAACACATTATCGGCATTTTCTGAAAAAATGAAACATGCCTAATTTTCAACACGACAACACGATAGGAGGACATACAAGGGTGAAAACGAAAGCTGAATATCGAACCCTATTGCTCATCTGTTTTTTGATTCGTTTTTTCATGCCCTTTTCTTCACTGGAAGCGCAAAGCTACCAAGATGTCTCATTAGATTCGCCGCTTGAGGCAGACATTGACCAATACATCAAACAATTACGCGAATCCCAAACGCTTGCCCCCACAGATCGAACCAGCTTCGTCGTCTACGACATTAGTAACAGGAAAAAAATCGTTTCGATTAACGAGGACCACCCCCGGATCGCCGCCTCGCTGATTAAAGTGTTTGTGATGCTGGCTTACTTCCATCAAGTCGAACAGGGGGCAATCAGCCATACCGAGCTCAATCGCAGCCATCTCCGCCGGATGATCCAAGTCAGCTCGAACCCATCGACGAATTACTTTATCAAATTGCTGGGGGGGGCCAGCAACGTGAATCGAATCCTGCACAAAAACTATCCCGATTTTGAGCAGACCCAGATTGTCGAATACATTCCCGAGGGGGGGCGTACCTATCGCAATACAACTTCAGCCAAAGACTTGACAACGTTCTACACAAAATTGTGGTTCGATCGCCTGCCGTATACTTCCGAAATGAAGCACTATCTCGGTTTGCCCAATCGAGATCGGATCGCCACAGATACGTTCATCCCGGCCGTGAAGGTCTATGATAAAACAGGAACCGTTTATTCAATGGTCGGAGACAGCGGCATATTACTCATTGATGCACAAGAGGGTCAAAAGGCTTATATCTTTACGGGCATCATCGAAGACAGAACCAAAATCAATGCGAGAAATCGCTCTGCTTCCTTTTCATCATGGGTGCGGAACAGAGCGAATATTCTTCGCCGCGTCTCCGAAAAAGTCTATCAAGATATGTGTGAACGAAATCTCTTGTAACCCATCACAACGCAAACCCATATCTCATTGACTACTATTAACCAATTGAGGTTGAATTTTCCCATTAAGAGAAAGAAATAGATTGGGGGGATGGAAGATTGGAAGATTGCATCCCCAGCCCTCCATCCTTCCATCCTTCCCTTCCTTCCAGATGGATACATCATGATGATGGGAAATTGCGAGCCAATCGGCACATCGAATTAATGCACTTTGAATGGGCCGCCGTGTGGTTCAGGCTCGAGATCGGGTCGGCTCGAATCCAGGACCACTTCATGAATTTCGAGCTTGTTTGGCGCAGTGAAGGCTGCCTTCGGCAACGTCCCAGAGCGAGCGTGCCCTTTGACAAATGCCTCGGAATTGACCCATGCCTCAAAATGTGACCGCGATTCCCAGAAGGTGAGAACAATGTAGGGGTCCCCCTCGTTGACAGGACGCAACAGTTGGTTGGAGATGAATCCGGGCATGCCATCTACCAAACCTGCACGGGTCCGAAATCGTTCTTCAAACGCTTGGGTGTATTCCGGGGCAACAAAGATGCGGTTCGCAACAGTTATCATCGTTGATATCTCCTTTTTTGCTCATTTGCAAATTTGCTCATTTGCAAATTTCTATATCTTTGCGCGAGGGGTTGCGCTCTAATTGCAATAATTCATACCGATGGTATGAATTTTGGGTCAAAGTTGGAGCGGCTTTGGGTGCTTGCCGCTGACTTCCACACCCCTTGCATCCACCACAGCCGCCTATCGTTTTAGCGGTACCCATCCATTGACGAATCGTGCGGAATGCAAGCACAAAGGCTGTCGAGGCCACGATACCGAAAGCGATAATCTCTTGCCAATTCATTTTCTATCCTCCGAGTAGTTTCCCACCTTGATACGTGATGAGGGCACCAAGATAGGCGAGTATTGTCATATACGTGAAGGTGAGCGCGGGCCACTTCCACGAACCCGTTTCGCGCTGGATGACGACAAGGGTCGATGCACACTGACAGCATAACGCGAAAAAGACCATGATAGAAAGCGCAACGAGAGGCGTAAAGACAAGACGTCCGTCTGGCCATGTTGCCCCTTTCATCGCCTCATGTAGCCCCAGTGAGCTTTCATCCACATCACTCCCCATGTTATAAATGGTGCCCAAAGTTGCGACAATCACTTCACGCGCGGGGAATGAAGCAATCGTTGCCATGCCGATTTTCCAATCCCACCCCAGCGGCTTAACGATTGGCTCTACGAAGCGTCCCATCCGCCCCAGAGTCGATTGGCGGAGATAGGCCCCAGCCTTCCCGCGTTCATTCGTTTGTAATGCTTTATCTCGCTCTGCTTCTGAAATAACGTGTGTTTCAAGCTGTCGTTGTATGACAGCCGCCCCCTGGGCATATTGTTCGGCGATGCTTTGCGGTCTCGGAAAGTAAGCCGCTCCCCAGACCAAAATTGTGACTGCAAAAATGGTAGTTCCCGCGCGTACCAGGAAAGCCATGCCACGGTCATACATCCGTAATGACACGGTTCGCCAATCCGGCAGCTTATAAGCGGGCATTTCCATCACAAAGGGTGGCGTATCTCCTTTTAACAAGGTCTTCTTGAGTATCCACGCGACAGGAATCGCCACCACGATGCCCAGCATATACATGCTGAAGAGGACAGTCCCTTGTAAACCAAACCATCCCCCTAACCATTTGTGATTCGGGATGAAAGCCGCGATCATGATGGTATACACAGGCAGCCGTGCGGAACAACTCATCAAAGGCACCACCAGAATCGTGGCGAAGCGATCGCGGCGATTCTCAATCACTCGCGTCGCCATAACGCCCGGAACAGCGCAGGCAAATGACGATAGCATGGGCACAAAGGAACGCCCGGAAAGCCCAACCCAACTCATCAGGCGATCCATTAAAAAAGCCGCCCGGGCCATATAACCGCAGTCTTCCAGGATGGCGATAAATCCAAATAAAATAACAATCTGTGGCAGGAAAATCACGACACTCCCAACCCCAGCGATGACGCCATCCGCAATCAGACTCTGAAGCGCACCGGGGGGCATCAGCGTGCTCACCTGATTGCCTAACCAGCTAAAGAGACCATCAATCGAACTCATCATGGGGCCTGCCCAGGAATAGATCGCCTGAAACACAATCGCCATCAGCGCAACAAATACCGCCATGCCCCCGATGGGATGCGTGAGCACTCCATCCACTCGATCCGAGAAACTCCTTTGAACGGATTCAAAAGCGCGATGGATGCAAGTCTCCACAAGCTTGCCGATTCGCTCGTAACGCGCTTCGGGTTCAGCAACGACCAGTTCAACATCCGCTTCAGTCACTCTCTGACGAAGCTGCGCTAACGCATCCGCCAGTTCATCCCCAAAGATTGCCAGCATACGGCGTTCCGCTTCCCCACCCTGGTCGATGAGTGTTCGTAATGCCTCCACACGGTGAACGGGGCGAGCTAGTTTGTCGCCACGAGTCGCGAAAAAGTGGAGAAGTTCTCGCACCGCGCCTTCCACCGGCCCCCCAAAATCAATGTGAAAAACGGACGAGGGCGCGGGGCTATCGAGCGTCTTCTCAATCTCCATCCGTAATTCTTTGATTCCCTCCCCTTTGTTGGCAACCACACATACAACCTGGCACCCCAATGTCCGCCCCAGCGTCTGAGTATCAATCTCCATTCCTTTCGCACAGGCCAAGTCATACATATTCAGGGCGAGAATCACAGGGCGACCGCACTCCAAAACCTGGGTAACAAGGTAAAGATTTCGCTCCAGATTTGATGCGTCTGCAACGACAATGACCGCATCCGGGAGTTTTGCCCCTTCCTGTTGACCGAGCAGAACATCGGTGGCAACGATCTCATCCGGGGAGTTGGCGGCAAGACTGTATGTGCCTGGCAAATCAATCAAATCGATCTGCTGTTCCCCAAGACGCAGGGTGCCAACCTTTTTTTCCACGGTCACGCCGGGAAAGTTTCCAGTCCGTTGCATCAATCCAGTGAGCGCATTGAACAGTGTCGTCTTGCCTGTATTCGGATTGCCGATAATAGCGACAGTCGGTGTGCTTCTGAAGGATGCTGCGTTTTTTGATTTCACTTTCATTTTCTACCTCACTCATAGGGACATGAGTTCTACTTCGACCTGTGCAGCCTCGCGTAGGCGCACGGAAAGCTGGTATCCACGGACAGCGATCTCCATCGGATCGCCGAGCGGGGCGAAGCGGAGCACCTGAACTTCTGTCCCCCGAATCAATCCCATTTCAAGGAGGCGCTGCAACAGTGGTGCATTTCCTTTGCGGTACCCCTTTATCCGAGCCCGTTGACCAACAGTTAATTGATCTAATGATGCCATGTGTCCTCCAATTTATACTGCGAGAGGGCATAAACTGCGCTTTTGCATCCCCGATAGATCGGCCTGCCCCGCTCCCTCGGGGGGCAGGCTCTGCATCTTGCATCTTGAATTGGTTGTTCATGCCAGATACAAGATGCAAGATTCAATATGCGACAGTGTCATTTGTGACCGTCAGCAGTATATTTGCCAAAACTATTCCTCAACCATAATCATACTGCTGAGGCTCCTTCCCAATGCAAGACGGCTCCCTTTCACCATGACGAGTAAGGGGCCACTTCTTGAACCATTCAGAACCTGCACTTCTACATTCGGAAATAGTCCGAGGTCTGCAAGACGTGACTGAATTTGATGTCCGCCTTCTATGGAAGCAATCCTCACCTTTTTCCCAGCTATTGCCAAAATGAGAGGCAAACGGGGGCAGGGCTTTTTGGATAACTCGATAAAATTTATCTGATTCTCCATTTTATTATTTGGGGTCATGCGATCTCCTTACTAACTTTCAATATTAAAGTTTACATTTTCAGACTTCCGAAGTCTTGGAGACTTCGGAAGTCTAATGTCTTTTCGGATTGCGGATTGAAAAAACCTGCATTTTTACTGAACCATCGGCACAGCCAGCATTCAAAGATGGTCATCGGGAGCTGGCGAAGCGGTGTTGCGTACCCGGGCACTGGCAACCATGAGGTAACGCCCAATGAGCTCCCGCTGCTCGGGACTCAACACCACATCCTCCTCCTGAGTCATTTCGTCGAGCTGCACGTCCCATTCCTCCGGCGCGTATTCATCGGGGCGGTGCAGGTTATGACAACCGGCACACTTTTGAACGTACAGGGTGCGCCCCTGTTGGAGCTCCTGGAGCGTCGTCTCATGCCCTTGAGCCATCGCCCACTGAACGTCTTCGGGTGTGGGTTGGACCAGATATGATGCGCAGCCCAGAAGTATGCCAATCAGGGAGAACACCAGGAGCCCAATCGCCATTTGCATCGAAATGTGTCGTCTGCCCAGAAGCCTACAAATGGAATCCAAAAACAATGCGTGCATTGATTTTTTCATGTTCATCCAAAATGCGGGAATCATCATTTCCTCCACCTTTGAGCGCAGGCAGTTGAGGCATGAGCGTCAAGGTCATCCACCAACTTTTCTGCGCGTAGCTCAGTACCGGACCGGCGAACAGGGCGGAATGCTCCCAGCCTTCGCCGGATGGAAATTCGTTATGATTGCGTAGCTCAATCCCGGCGAACAGCCGAGGGGTCAGGAAGTAACCGAACCCTGTATCGAATTCAAGAACAACCTCCCGTTTGGTTTCATCTTTCTCGAACTTCCACTCGTGCTCGCCGACGACATTGAATGCAAAGAGATAATTGCCAAAGCGCTTGTCCACAATCAATTTCGCCTCCAGTTCCGCCTCCTCTGGCCCACCGGTTCCTTCAAAGTATAGTGCCGCGCCGAAGGCATCGGCGACTGGGTCTGTGAGCTTATACTTCCACTCCCAGGAAACTCCCTTGAAATCGAACGCTGTTTCCCTTCCCCCTTTGACATCTCTGCCAAGGCCGGTGAAGTTCAGGTACCACGCTGTCTGTAGCCGATTGGTGATGCCAACCTCGAACTCAAGCCGATTATCGAACCGGTTGTAGAAATCTGCCCGACCATTCCGAAAGGTCGTCCACGGTTCCAGTTCGGCGTCTCCGGCGTTGAGAACCCCCGACTCGTAAGTGTACACAAAGTGTCGTTCGGTGGCAGCGGCTTCACTACCAGCGAATGCCAACGCGCCGACGACAACCAGCAGCACCCACCCGGGAAACGCTAAGTTTTGTATCTTTCCCCTTGAAAATGATAACGGAATTAGGGTGAGGGCGATAATCAAGTTGCTACAACGTCGTCGAATAGAAGTCATAACAAACGAGCCAACGAACTTTATCATCAAATTCTCCTTTTTCATGAGTTTACATATTTGATATTGAGACTCAGTTTCAATTATAACGCTTAAAAAAAGAGGCAAACCGTAACTTGCCCTGATTTGGTACAATCGATATTGAGACTCAGTTTCAATTAAATTTTCAAAATTATTATAACTTTTGAAAAGGTATTTGTCAAGTTTTTTTTACAGCAAATTGACGAAAAATGGAGTGTTCGTTGCATTTTATTCTGAAAATTCGTCATGCCCAACAGGGTTAAGATATTATCTTCAATCTGTACCATTTGGGGCAATGGAAGGCAAAATCAGATGGAATAACTCGATGACTGCTTGTACACGCCTTAATAAGAGCAACTTTTATGCCAGGTTATCGTTTTCGCCTTTCGATTGTTGTTTGATGATAATTTAGCCATCAGACTTCTGCCAATAACCGAAAATATTCTTCTCTACTCATTCCGACGGTATTCATGTTATTCTTAATGATTGTGCCAGGGATGTCATCATATTTGGGGATGACAACAGCCCGCCTGGCAGTGGGATAATGATAGATCAGGTGATCTCCTTTTTGTCGAACAAAACGGCAACCAAATTCCTCAAAAATTTTCACCTGGGTTTGCCAATTGGTTGGAGCAAGTCGTGGCACTCAATCCCTCCAAAAGAAACTTGAAGTTGGTCAAAACCTACGATCTGCTTGTCAAGACAGAGTGTTGATTCTGAGCCATCCAAATCATATCCCGCATTTTCCAAAAAGTCTTTCAGTCTGCCCAACTTAGCTGTCTCCTCTAGTTGAATTTGGATGACCTCAAGCAAGTTTTTGCGGGCTTCGTCGACGTTTCTGCCGCAACTGGCCACATCCAATTCTGGGCAGTAGGTGGTGTACATATTTCCCTCTTTCCAAATTTCTTCGGTAACAATGATATTCTTCATTCTCAGTCCTCCAAAAGAAGCAAGGATATTTTGCCATCTTTTTCAGTATACCCGAAATCAGAAGTGTGGCACAATACAGGCTACCAATGTACCCGACAAAATTCCTCATAGTCAATCAGTTCATGGATGGTAGGATTTTCACCGCATACAGGACAATTCGCATCCTGGCGGAGTTTTAGCTTTTTGAACTCCATATTCAGGGCGTTGAACAGGAGAAGGCGACCGATGAGGGGTTCACCAATGTGAAGTAAAATCTTGATAGCTTCAACTGCTTGCACGGTTCCGATAATTCCCGGCAATACCCCGAACACGCCCGCCTCTTGACAGCTCGGTGCCATCCCAGGCGGTGGAGGCATGGGGTAAAGACAGCGGTAACAGGGCCCCTTGCCCGGATAGAACACCGTCGCCTGTCCTTCAAACTGGAAGACGCTGCCATGCACGTTCGGTTTACCAAGCATCACACAGGCGTCGTTGATCAGATAACGGGTGGGGAAATTATCACACCCATCGACAACCAGATCGTATTGTCCAAGAATCTCAAGCGCGTTTTCTGAAGAGAGGCGTTCTTGATGGGGGATGACGTTTACATCAGGATTGATCTCTGCAATCGCCTCTTTTGCAGACTCCGTTTTGGGGCGACCAATATCGCTCGTACCGTGCAGAATCTGACGTTGGAGATTGCTCAGGTCTACGACGTCCTGATCGATGATGCCGAGCGTTCCGACGCCGGCAGCCGCCAGATAAAGCCCCGCGGGTGAACCCAGCCCGCCTGCGCCGATGAGGAGCACTTTCGACTCAAGCAGCCGGGTTTGCCCCATCCCGCCGACCTCTTTGAGGATGATATGCCGGCTATAACGCTCAATCTGTTCGTTACTGAAGTTATACATCTGGTAATTTCTCCTTTTCTCCAATCAACCCCTCAACATCTTCGAGCAGAACGCCCAGGTCCTCTTCGATGATTCCCCACACAATCTTGTCGTCAATGTTGTCGTAGCCGTGTGCGAGGATATTCCTGAAGGACACGATGTTGCGATGCTCCCTGATCTTGTCAAGTATGGTGGGGGCGTCTCTCCTGACTCTGTTCAGCGCTTCCCCGATAATCTCAAACTTCCGCTCTACGCCACTTCGGAGCAATTCATCCTGCATATAATCATCAAATGTCTTGCCGCTGACAAACCGGGAAATCGCCAAAGCAGATTCTCTGATGTCGTAGAGATGCTTGAGGATGTCATCTTTCATAGATGTTCACTCTCTCCTTGAGAACTCTCTGGCGGAAATACGGATTTTTGAGACCACTGACAGTCAGCAGATCAATCTTGCATTTCAGGGCATCCTCAAGATGGTGAAGCAGCCCGAAAAACCGCTTAGAGGGGTACAGATCGGGGTCTTCAAACTCGACGAGCACATCCACATCGCTCTCAGAAGAACTGGCACCGCGCGCAAGCGACCCAAAAAGATCTAACCGCTTCACCTTGAATTCCCGACAGGCCGGAACCGCAACCTTCTTGACCTCTTCCAAAGTCATCAATGCCTCCTTAAAATCGATTCAAGTGTGTCGTGCCCAACGACTTGTATCGCCCGCTCATGAGGCGGCCAACAACGCCTTCCCGACAGAAATAGGCAGTGAATTTCAGCAAGACGTACTGAACTGTCAATCAGACGAACGTATGCCACTCCCTATCGGTTAAACCCATCGCAGGCCTCCCTCATGCAAACACCTTTGCAAAATCTGTTTTTATACCTTCACTTTCTACGACTTCCTCATGAAATAACTGTTTACCTGCGTGTGTCGTAACAAATACAGTTCTGCTGTAGGGTTCTACTATCCAAACCGTTTTTATGCCAGCTTCTACCATCTGAGAAGATTTCTCCAACAACTCCTGAACGGTCTGACTTGAAGACATCACTTCAATTGCCATAGTCGGCATCTGTTGAAACTTTGAAACATCATTAAAAAAGTCTGGTCGGATTTGCTCTTTCGGAAAAACAGAGATATCAGGTGTTAATCCGTTTGCAATATCCAAAGTCAGTTCAGGCAGAGCGTAAATATTTTCATTTTGAAGCAGTTGACGAAGAATCTGAAAACAGATATAACTATGGTTCAGCGATGGCATTTCTTCATCCTGATTTTTATCATATTCGTTCAACATCTTCTTTTCTTCTCAAAAAGCAGGCATGTTTCAAATTTCCGAATCGTATTCAGTTGCGGGCCGATTCTCGGACGAGCACGGCAATTTGCGGAAAGCGTGCGACCCATCGAAAACCACCGTTCACGGATTGACGCTTGAGAAACCGAAAGCCCCCTGCCATCAACCGCAACGGCTGGTTAGGCGAAACATCGCGTCAATAAAATCAAGGGTATTGCTCACCTGTCTATTAAACTCAAGACGGCATGGAAATGCCCAGATACCTACAGATTCGCCTTGCGGTGTAATCAGGAATTTCTTGATGACGCGGTACTGAAGTACGTCGGTTCGTGGTTGGATTTTCCCAAATCGAATGCTCCGCACCTTCCCGCACAAACTGACAACCATGCTGACGGAGGTGTCGCAGAAGGTCACGCCGTTTCATACAACTGCCTCCTGTGGAACGAAGACGACGCGGGAGGCAGCCTTGAGTAACAGGTGAATCGGCTCTTCCAAATCCGCATCAGGATCGGTACAGGTCGGATCTGGTTGAGGGAGTGGTTCCCCCTTAAGTAAGTTGGTTTCCGCCATATCTACTAAAGCACTCGCTAGTAGCTGGCGTGTCTCCTCCAGACTTGTGCCCCAAGTGATAACTCCCGGAAAATCCAGTACTTCAGCATGAACACCTTCATCGAGGTATTTGTACATTGCCTTGTAGGTCAACATAATCTTATCTTTCCCCTTCTTACAATTTGTGAGTCACCGAAGATTATCGTGCGTTCTGTACGACATGACGAGAGGATCATCAGCCTAACGACAAAGTTCAGTTGCGGCGGGGGTTTGCCGAAAGCGTCCGACAAACCAAAACCTGTCGCACCCTCCAAAACATTGATAAAACCCAGATCCCGCCGTCAACTGCAACACCTTGTTAGCCGTAGTCGAGCCTTGATTGTCTGCGGAACCAATCATGGTTGGCTTCGGAAAAAGTGATGAACTTTTCGGTGTTATTGTAATACGCTGAGAAGCTTGGGTCGCGATCAAGTGTTCTCAGCAGAGGGAGTGGGTCGGACTTTCGGCTCTCGCGCCAACGCCTTGGCCAGTCAACCGTCATTCCGGTCGCGTACTCAATAGTTGGGTCTTTGTAGTGGCTCTTGTACGGCAGGAGTGTGTGAAGATAGAAACCATCATTAAAGCCAGGCTTGGAGAACGACGGACCGAAGGACGCCCCAATCCATTGTTGTGTACGTTCAGTTCGTGCGACCTCAACGAGTGGGTCTCCAAGAAACACTCCACTTTCTGTGTCGAGTATGGCTTCGCCAACGGCTATTGCGCCTCGGAGCGGCAACTCCGTCTCAAGGCCGAAACAGATTGCCTCTGCGATACAGTGCGTGAAGCTGGGTAGAGCCATCTTGCTGTAACGGGTCCAAAAAAGCAGAGAGTCACTGAAATAGGCGTTACCAATGACGAGCCAGCCAACAGCAACGTGCCCATCGGGCGTTGGCACGACATCAATGCCGCCTTTCTGCTGCTTCACGTAATCAATCAGTGTGCTGTACTTCGCCTGGATTCCCGCAAGACCGAGCGTTTTCAGAAGGCTCTCGAAGCCCAGCACGTCGAGAAGGCAAACAACCTGAAGGTCACTTGGGGAGGGCATCGCTATTCCTCCGGCTAACTTGTGATTAGACGGAATTTTTTTTGCCTAATCTTTTTAGGGCAGAATTTTTTCCGTCTAATCTTTTTATCCAGAATTTTACTCATTGTAAATTTATGCCTTAACACATCAGCGATTTTCCAAATTCGCCAGGAGTTCTGAAATCCCTTTGTTTGAATGCCCAGAGATTTGAACAGCGAATCGCTCTCGCACATCCTCAGATGCGCGGTCAAGTGTGAAGCGACTCTCTCTATACATCTGCTGAAGCACAGGGAGCAGGTCCGATTGGATCGCCTCAAACGTGTCCTGAGTATTCGGGGCAATATGCCGATTGTTAATCATGAACAGGATGTCATCGCCGTTGAAATGCACCTCGCCTGCCAGGTCCTCCTCACCCTCCAAACGGCGACATCTGTTGAGGGTTTCAATGAACGCCTGGCGAATCTTTTCACGATTATCCCCTTCCATTTTGTGCTTCCGATGGTAGAGAAAACCGTGACGGTTTTGAGCGTTGTCGATGCTATAATTCGCACGTTTGGAAATGAGCAAAACACCGGGCCCAGCGGCCGTGTGGGAATAGTCGGCGTAATTCAGGTAGTCACCCTGGTCTGCTTCTGCCATCCACTTGTTGAAAACTTTGATGAAGTTCTGATAACTAATATGACTGTCTGCTGTAACGAAAATTTTGATATTGATTTGTTGTAAGTCCATAATATAAAGAGGAAAACTGGGAAGGAAAGAGAAACCGAGTTTCTGAGAGAAACTCGGTTTCTGTTGCTTATCTCCTTATTTTCTGCTTCGTTACTCTCCTTTTCGGATGAGGAGCCGATAGTGCTGACCGATCTTCTTTGTATCCATGATTCCATGGCCATCGTTCGCAAGGCTCTTGGGCACGTTTTCAATGGGTTCGCCATCATCAATCGTGATCTCCAGGAGCTGACCAACTTCCATCTGTTCAAGACGCAGCTTGGTGCGAACATAGTTAAATGGACACGCAATGCCTTTGAGGTCAAGGCTATCAACGATCTCCTCGACTTTCTCCGGCTTGGGCGCTTTGGGGATACGAGCCGGCACAGCTTCGCGCTTCTTGCCTGTTTCCTCTTCCCGAACCCGCATACGCCCGTAAACGTTGTGTGACTCTTCGACAAAAAGGGTGGCTTCCTCAACGCGACGATGCGTTAGTTCCTGATCAAAGGTGCTCGTGTCCTCCTCGGTAGCCTTAAACAGATGGGCACCAAAACCCGCGAAGAAAATCTTTGGCTCAAAGAATCGGTTTCGGAATTCTTTGACTGTCGTCTCGTCGTCAATGTATTGAAGCCCTTCCGTTGTCAGCAGCGCATCTGCGGCTCGAATCATGGCTTCATACGCCCGTTTGGCTGAATCCGAATATTCCTTCCCTTCGAGATGGAGCCCTGCCTCATAGATCAGGCGGTCAGCTTCTTCCAACTTGAACGAAACGAGCGCAACCAATTGGCCGGCGCACTCACCGATTCCATGCTGGAGCTTAAATTCTTTTGTATCGCCGATGTCTACGTAATAGCTTGGGTCTTCCTCGTAATCCGGAATGACATCATACGTGCTAAGAATCTCCTTGATTTCGGCTTTACCAAGCCTCTCAATGAAGTCGTTGAACGACTCACCTTCATGTCGTTCGTCAAGATACTTATCGGTTAAATGGGTAATGAATTTGGGAATATGTTTGCCGGGTATCTTCCCACTCGCAAGTCCATAAGAACCAGCGTTCTCAACGGCTTTGCCTCCCAGCATGACCTGGTAATATGGGGCGATGTGCCCTTGAATACGTCGGGAAGAACCAAAGAAACCAATGTTAGCGATGTGATGTTGACCGCATGAATTGGGGCAACCACTGATTTTGATACGCAGGTCCTTGACCTCATCTTTCACAGGGTTATCCTTCAAATAGTTTCTCAGTTCCGCCGCCAACCCGCGTGAAGATGCGATACCCAGTTTACAGGAGTCGGTCCCGGGGCACGCTGTAATATCAGCTATTGTCTCTGCGCCCGGATCGCCCAAGCCGATGTCTTTGAGGTCACGATAGAGGGCGGGCAAATCGCTCATGCTGACCCAACGTAAAATGAGGTTTTGTTCAACGGTGGTGCGGATGGTCTCCTTGACATATTTGCGAGAGATACCTGCTAATGCCCGAGCCTGGTCAGCGGTGATGTCACCAAGCGGCAGCGTCACGTTGACAAACGCATAGCCAGGTTGTCTCTGTGGACGGACGTTCGTTGCGTACCACCGATCAAATCCCTCTGATTTCGGGATACCGTTGAGTTGTGTTGGCGGTTTCAGCGGCACTTCGTCATACCGCTTCAGGTTGGACAAATAGGCTGTCCATGCGGCATCTTCGCGCAACTGCTGACGGTCCTCCATCACAAGGCGGCGGAACTCCTCAATGCCAAGCTTCGCAACGACGAACTTCAGCCGGGCTTTGTTGCGATTTTTCCGTTCACCTAAGCGGGTAAACACTCGTGAGATTGCCTGTGAAACCGGCAATAATTCCTCTTCAGGGACAAATTCATCAAGAAGTTTTGCCTGATGGGGGACAGCCCCGAGGCCGCCACCGACATACAATTTGAATCCACGTTTCGGTTTCCCATCGACCTCTTGAATCGTAGCAACCGCACCAATGTCGTGCATGTTTGCCAGTCCACAAGCGTGTTCTTCACAGCCTGAAAAAGCAATTTTGAATTTACGTCCGAAATCTTGCGTATCCGGATGGCCCAACAAAAAAGCGGACAGTGCCTTTGAGTGAGGCGTCACATCAAACGTCTCATCCGAACACACACCAGATATTGGGCACGCCGTGACATTCCGAACCACATTGCCGCAGGCTTCACGGGTGGTAATGCCAACGGAAGCCAGTCGCCGCATCAGCTCCGGTGTATTATCAATATCCACATAGTGGTATTGCACGTCTTGACGGGTTGTAATGTGAATGATATTATCTGAGAATTCTTCAGCAATATCGGCAAGCATTTCAAGTTGTTCCGCGTTTAGACCACCGAACGGAATCTTCACGCGAATCATCTGAGAACCATTATCACGTTGTCCATAAACGCCGTGACGCAGTCGAAATTCGAGGAAAATCTCCTCTGGCATTTGACCTGCTTTGACGCGGCCCAATTCAATCTCATAAATGTCGATTGCGCGGGCAAGCTCCGGAGGGATTGTCGCCGGATTATAGGGGGCCAAACTCTCTGTTACCACTTTTTACTCCTTCCTATTGAGGCGGTTCGCATGAACAACATCAACGTTCCCATGGATCGGGTTTCATCTGCCGTTGTTCCCTGCCTTGTCCTCGATAACTCGGGATGTTCAACTTGTGTATCAAGAATCACCACCATACAAGATGTTGTGATTAAGTCTGTATGTAACAATAAAATATGAAATTGTAAGATTAGTATATCAAAAAACACAAAAAAGATCAAGTACCAATTCGTTTCCGCAAGTTTGCAAAATCGGTTCGCTCATGTTAAGAAATCGTGCAAAGAAACCGGCATGTTTCAATTTTTCCTAAAAATGTGTTGACACTTTAAAGTGAAACGTGAAACGTGAAACGTAAACCAAGTGTCAACTATTTTCTGAAACATGCCTGATTTTCTGGCTTAGACAGATGATGATAGGGCGACCAAGTGGTTAAGCGGGTGTCTTCGATGGGTCCACCCATGGTGAAATGGTACAGCGATTGGTAAGTATTGTCCGAAAATCCTAAGATCTGGTGGACGGGGTCATCATAAAAACAACCGATCCCGGTGCCCCGGATGCCGTGGGCTTCGGCTTCTAAGTACAGCACCTGACCAATCATCCCGGTTTCCCAAAACAGGTGGCGGTAAAAATAAGGCGCGAGATCAATCTGCTTTTTAAACCGAGCAATCATTCCCAGGGAAAATGCGCCATCTGATGCAATCTCCTGCTGGCAACTCACCAAAGCGGCTTCGTCTCGGAAATCGCCCAATTTCAAAAGGAAGAGTGGTAGACCGGCACTGGCCGGTTCCCATGAAAACTCGGAACGGGACCGTGTCTTGATTTCAGAAAGGTCTTTTAAGTTACGGATCAAAAAGTAGATTCCCGGCGGAAAGCCATCGACGCGATGAACAAAGAGCAGCAGATGCACACAAGGTTCTCCAAGTTCGACATCGAAGGGAGCACACGAACGTCGCGGAAGGGTTTTATCCAACATGCACAAAAACCTCTCCTTGCCAATCGAGGTTGTGCCATCCAATTGCACTGCACTTCTCCGTTGACGAATGATCTGGCTCGCCGATAGATGGGGAAGGGAATCTGGAAGCCGGAGGGGAGGGTCAGCAAGGGCATAAACCATCGGTTCAGTTTTTGGTTTCTCGGTGCTTTTTGCGACTGAGGTAATGATGTCCCAGTCCACATGCGTCGGACTCAATGGGTTTGGTTCTCCATCGAAAGCGAGTGTGCCCAATGATTCAATGACCGACTCTGGAATGTGACGGGGAATGTGGTTCCCGGGGTTCACTGAAACGAAACAGAGTAGCTCCGGGTGCTCCTCTTCGTGGGGTTTCCAATCGACGGTGTGAAATCCAAAAAGGGTTCTAATCTCCTCATCGGACAGGGCGTTAAGAAAGATGACTTTCCAGCCTAAAAGGTTGGCCGCGAAACTGAGGCAAGCCAACGCATGGCCCACATCATGGTTGCAATAGCGAAATGCGCGTTCTCCATACTTCCAGGATTCCCGCCAGAAAATGCTTTTTAAACCCAGCAAAAATCCGGGGGTTTCAAAGTGTGTGTTTAAGGCCCCCCAAATGGCGGTTGGAATTTCGGCTCGCAGTTCGATTGCATGATAGTAAGGGGCGTAATGATAAACACCGGCAGGAAACTCAGCAATTGGTGGCAGAATCAGGTGTCCTTCTGTGGGATGGAGGTTGCCACTCGAGGGATTGATGCGAAGCGCCCAAGAACTGCTCTCAACAGATTTCCAAGCGGACAACCCCAAAGAGAGTTCTAAAAATGCCCCAAGATTTTCCTTTACTAGGGCGTAGGGTTTCGAGTTTTTTCGCTCATAGAGATCTAAATAGGACGCCGATAAATCGGCTTCAAGTAGGGGCAGGTGAAGACTTCGAGTGCCTTGATAAAATCGAAAGGGGTTAGGTTGAGTCTCCCAATCCAAATACCCCACAGACCTGGCAAATCGATAAAAGTGGTGCTTCGTTCGCTCATGATAATAAAGCGTCTGTTGAATCTTCAATTGGTTGTTTTCTTTCATGAAAGGCGCTTCCGGTTTCAAGCAGATTGATTGATGTGGATTTGGCAGAATGATGCGGATTTGAGTCTCTGGCATTATCCGCAAATTCTACCTTAGCGGTTCTAATACAAACCTGCATTAAAAGTACGTCGCTGCACTCAAGAGGAGACCTGCACTCTGGGCTGAATTTCGCATTTTTGCAGCGAACGCCGCTATCGATTAAAGCCGCTCTGCGTTCAAAGTGACGGGCGACAAGCACGTCAACTGCAACGAACTGTTAGCGTGCGGCTTTGTTGGCGACTTTGCACTTATTTTTGACATGAGCCAATCGGTTTTCTACACAGATGACGCCATGCCGTTACCAGCCCGATAGGTATGATTAGTATCTCCTATCAGTTCTTTCCATCAATTTTGCTGTTCTGAGATTCTCTTTCAGATGTTGAACAATCGCTTCGTTGCCGATTCTGCGGAAGAAGTACCCCATCTTCTCCCCCGGCAATCGATTGGCCGTGTAAAACTCAAAGAGGACATCGGTAACGATGGGCACATATTCCCGAGGGACCGACCGAAGATAGATTTGATTCGTATCTTTATCATACAACGGCTCTCCCTGATACCTTGCATCCTCAGTGCCGCCCAATTTGAGCTTGTATCGGTTTAAGCCCATGCCAACCCAGCCGATTGTCTTTGTTGCAGGCCGGGAGCACTGTCTCTCACACCCTGTAATCCCAATGGATTCTGCCATGTCACCCCATTTCTCTTCCAATTCATCAATTAAGAACGGCTCAAATTTTTCGGAATCGGTGTAGGTCAGCTTGCAGGTATCTCTGCCCACACAGGCACCTGAATGCATTCTCAGGGTGGAATATGGCTTCCCATTTCTCAATCCGTATCCGAAACGTCTCATATCCGCTTCAAATTGCATTCTGACTTCAGGGGGAATATTCGTGAAGATCACATCCTGATTCGGGGTGATCAGCAACTCAATCGGGTAACTCTCCATTAAGTATCTGACCATGGTTTTTAAGCTTCCATTTGGCCCATCAATAATCCTTCCATTCGCAATAAATGCCCCATAAGCAAGTAACCCGTTAGCAGGTTGTCGCGTCCAACCGTGGTGCAGGTGTCTATCGCCATAATCATGATTCTCGTCTGGCAACTCAAAATCAAAGTCGAGCAGGTTGCGAACTTGTTCTCGATACCATTCGATTCCCTGCTTGTAGACCACGTATTTCAGCCGTGACCAGTGGCGGTTTTGACGGTCGCCCCATTCCTGATGCACTTTGACAATCGCATCAAGCCCTTTTAAGAGCTGTTCCCCTGTGAAGATACCGAAGGGCTGTCCCAAAGTGGAAAAAGTGGGATGTCCGTTCCTTTCTCCTTGGCTCCCACCGATATAGACCTGGAATCGGTGAACGCTGCCATTTTCCAGAATCGGGGCAATTCCGATATCATTGGTGCGCAGTTCGACGCAATTATCTGGGATATATGCCTGCTTCTCTTCGTCAAAATGGATTGCCGAAAAAGCAAGCTTAAATTTCCTGTTCAGGAAATTGGGGCCGTATTCAAATCTTTCCTCCGGCTGTCTGATATAGTTGGAGTCTATGGCAAAAACTTCAATGTACGCCCCAGGCGGAAGTCTGAAATACTCGCCAACCTTCTGAGCCCACGCGTTGGCGTTGTAGATGTCCGAAAAGATGGAGATGGGACAACCCATTACATTTCGGGTATTATCACCGCATCCGTTCATCGCATAAAACCCGGTCTCTGCTATCCCACGGATAGTATCGATAACATGCTCTTTCTTGACCCAGTGAAACTGGAGGTTTTGTCTGGTGGTCAATCGCAAGGAGGGCTTTTCGAGATAAGGAGTGGTGGTATATTTTTCGGACAAATTATCCAAAATCGCCCATTGCTGAGGCGTAAGAGGACCACCTCCCGGAACACTGATTCGAATCATGTACATCCAGTCTTTTTCTTTGCCCGTTTTCGCGCGGTCAAATTCAAGGTAGATGCCGTGGGATTTTGCTATCGTCTCAGATGCCTCAGAGAGGTCATCGAAAGAAACATCCCGGAATTCTTGAAACAGGTTCCCGCGAAGCCAATTGGATTCCAGCTTATGGTTCTCTTGGGGAGAGAAATCTTCTCTGGGTGTTCTAAAGTTAGGAGTTATATCTTGAAGGCTTTTCTCCTTTTTTCTTCTGCTCTTTTCAACCCGTTCGGCATTTCCATCCTCTATTGCCATGAGCTTTTTACCCCTCTCAATTGTTGACCAATTTAGTCAAGTTTAATCCTTATATATCTCCCAAAATTGATGACCAATCTAGTCGAGTTTAATTATAATATGTATAACTTCATAAGTCAAATTTATTCCTAAGTCCGAAAAAATACTTGCGAAGTCTAGCATTTTCTTGTAAAATTAAAAAGTACCTATAAAGAAACCGAGTTTCTTGGAGAAACTCGGTTTCTTTTGCACACTGAGATTAACCGAATATTTTTATCAGGAGGGTTATCAATGAATTTGCGAATTGAATACTGCACTGCTTGAAACTATTTGCCCAGAGCCGTCAGTCTGACGGATGATCTGTTGAGCAAATACAAAACAAGGGTTAAGGAACTCACCCTTGTGCCGGGAGGTGGTGGGTGCTTCGAGGTCACGCACAATGGAAATTTAATCTACTCGAAGCGACAAACCGGCCAATTCCCGACAACGGAACAAATTACTTCTGCTATCGAAGGAAGTAAATAAGAAATCGAGTTTCTCAAAGAAACTCGGTTTCTTTGGACATGTTTCAGAAACCTCTTTACACGCTTTGTGAATGGAGGCTGGAAGATTGGAAGTGCTTGCTTCCAGCCTTCCAGCCTTCCACAGTGTAAAGTCATTTTTCAAGAAATTTGAAACATGCCCATCACATCCACTCCGGCGCGTAAGCGTTATCCTGTGGCTCATACCCGAGCACGCGGCGCGTCTCGCTCAAATCCCACTTCATGCCGGTGTTATTTGACATCGCATTGAGCACCGCAAACTGCACATTTTCCACCAGAATCGCTTTTTCCACTACCTGGCAATAATCGCGGTCACTGAGCCACATCTTCCGTCCCCAATCCCCCATGTGATCGCCGGGGCGGTTCTCACCACGTTGTGTCCAACCGATCCGCAAGCAGATCACCGACAACCCATGCCGTTCGGCATAGCTCTTTCCCATCCGTTCCCCCATCAACTTCGTTGCCCCATAGGGGTTGCCCGGCTTCGGTGCGAGGTCGGGTGTGAGCACGACATCCTCATCCCGATACCCGCCCATCGTGTGATTCGAGCTGGCGAAGATAAATCGCTTCGCTCCCTTGGCGACGGCGGCTTCGTAGCTGTTGAGGAGCAGATCCATGTTGAGTTTCACCAACGACTCCCACGATGCGCCAGGGCTTGGATCCGCTGCCATCTGGACGATGGCATCGACACCCGCAAAATGTCGAGCCCACGATTCATCATAGACATTGAGGTCTGCCTGAATGACAGCCGAATCCCCTCGCGGATTGCGGCTCATCAAGACGAGGTCGTAATTCCCTCGGGCTTCAAGGTGTCCGCGGATCTTATCGCCCAAATTGCCTTTCGCGCCGGTAATTAAAACTTTTTTCCGTGTTGACATAGTGTGTGTCCTTTCATCTTTTGAGAGATAAAAAATCGAAGATATGATCCGTAGGTTCGCGGAAGTTACTATTTCCCTGCCTTCCGCAGGAATAAACCGGGAATGAACGCAAGGGACCTATTCGCTATTGTTCGCAAGACCGCAGCCCCTCCACCCCAAGAAAGCGCACGTTCGACGACTGCATCAACGCTCATGGCCTCCGCTTGACCCTTCAGCCTCCCGAATTGTTCGGCACTCATTTCTTTTTGAATCCCTGCCAGGGTTTCACCGATTTCTTTTGCTTCTGCGCTGTTCGCAGATTTCATTTCCTCATGGAGGCGAGCAGTGACCAAGATAAACAGCACAGCTTGTGCCGAATTCTCCTCTGCGTCGGCAAGCTTGC
Source organism: uncultured bacterium (assembly GCA_964577695.1). Taxonomy (GTDB): domain Bacteria; phylum Poribacteria; class WGA-4E; order WGA-4E; family PCPOR2b; genus CAZOAL01. The sequence continues at coordinate 100,920 of CAZOAL010000023.1, forward strand.
CAAACTGATAAAACGATTCTGCAATGCCCCGTTTATCTCCCAGTTCTCTTTGAATTTTCAGGCTTTCGGTGTGAAACTGTCTGGCTTGCTTATAGGCTCCTTGCTGCACTGCAATGACTCCCAGATTATGCAGCGATCCTGCTACGCCCCGTTTGTCCTCAAGCTCTCTTTGAATTTTCAGGCTTTCAATGATAAGCTTTCTGGCTTCCTTATAGGCTTCTTGCTCTACTGCGATGACTCCCAGATTATGCAGCACTTGTGCCATGCCGCGTATATCCCCAACCTCCCGTCGAATTTGCAAGCTCTCAGTGAGAAGTTGAATCACTTCATGGTATGCCTCTTGATGCTTTACGATGGCTCCCAGATCGTTCAGCGCGTTTGCGATGCCCCATTTATCCCCCAGTTCTCTTTTAATTTTCAGGCTTTCGATGTAAAACTGTCCGGCTTGCTCATAGGCTCCTTGCTGCACTGCAATGACTCCCAGATTATGCAGCGATCCTGCTACGCCCCGTTTGTCCCCAAGCTCTCTTTGAATTTTCAGGCTTTCGGTGTAAAGCTGCTTTGCTTCCTCGTAGGCTCCTTGCTCTACTGCGATGACTCCCAGATTGTTCAGCGATCTTGATACGCCTCGTTTATCCCTAAGCTCTCTTTGAATTTTCAGGCTTTCGGTGAAAAGCTGCTTTGCTTCCTCGTAGACTCCTTGCTCTACTGCGATGGCTCCCAGATTGTTCAGCGCGTTTGCGATGCCCCATTTATCCCCAAGTTCTCTTGCGATTTTCAGGCTTTCAATATAGAGATTGCGTGCGGTTTCGTAATTGCCTTGAGACTGATAGAATACTCCTAGCCCACGCTGCACTTTGGCAAGCAATGCCTTTTCACCAAGCTGTCTCAACACCCCCTCTGCTTGTCTCAAACGTTGTATTCCCTCAAACCATAAACCGCGGATATCAAAAAACTGGGAAAACGCAACGCTCAACTCGCCTAACAGCTTCCCTCGACCTTGCGCTCCGGCAAAGTTAATCGCCGCGCGACAGTTGTCCAACTCTAAGGCCATTTCGTCCAGTGCTTGACTTTGCTCAAGGCCCTTCAGTTTCTCGTCTTGCGCTTTTGCCCATTCGCAGAAATAGTCGGCGTGGGCCTTTTTGACCTGTTCTCCATCGCCGAGTTTCTCTGCGGCATATCCCCGAACCGGCTCCAGCAGAAAATATCGCTTCTTCCCCTGGGCGATTTCGGTCTGGGCCAGCGATTTAGCTCGCAGGCTGAACAGATTTCCTATAACATGCTTTCCCGTACAAATCTGTTCAACCGCCTCGGTGAAAAATCCCCCTGAAAACACAGCGAGTTGCGCAAAAAGGCTTTGCTCAGATTCTGTAAGCAAGTCATAAGACCAGGAAAGCACGCTCTGAAGTTTCTGATGGCGGGGGTCAATGTCTGCTGATTCATCAACTTCTAGCGGAAAGCGCTCTTTCATGCGGGAGAGGAGCTCTTTCGGAGATAAATCCACCGTTCGGGCAGCCGCCAGTTCAATCGCCAACGGTATGCCACCCAGGGTTCGACACAACTCGGCGACAGTTGGCAGGTCTTCTTCTGAGAGCGGTTGGCCCAATTCCTCCGCTCGGCACAGGAATAACTTGACACTGTCAACGGAATCAATGAACAGCCCCGCTTCAGGTGGAGGTGTCTCCAAGGGTGAAACCAAAAACACCCTCCCTTGCGGACAGATGGAGGCATCCCGAGATGTTATAAGGCACCGAAGGTGCGCTGTATTCTGGATGAGCTCCTCGATGAGTTCACCCGCACGGTGCGGCAACTGCTCGAAATTGTCAAGCACCAAGAGCGTTCGCCGGGTTTTCAGGAAATCTATCATCTGTTGTTGCAATGGGATTCTGGGCTGCGGTTGAATGGAAAGGGCGGCCGCGATGGACGGCAGTACCAAATCGGCGTCTCGAAGGGAGGACAAATCCACAAACCAGGCACCATCGGGGTAGCTCGGCAAGAGATCAAAAGCGATTGTTTCAGCTAACCGGGTTTTGCCCACGCCGCCGGTCCCGATGAAATTCACCACCCGCTCCCCTTTGAGGAGCTCCCGAATTTCAGCGATTTCCCGCTCTCGCCCGATGAAGCGGTTGCGTCTTTCGGGGAGATTGTTCGATGGCAGGAACCCATGCGCTTTGCGAAGGGACTGGAGCTGGGGAAAGACCTCTGAGAAAACTCCTTCATTATAGGGCAGAAATTGGAGGTTTCCGTCCGCTGCTTCGTAGGGTGGCACCTGATTTCGATTGCTTTCAGGCAAAATCAAAATGCGGATGCCATATTCTTTCGCGGCTTCGATTTTGGCTTCCAGGTTCGCCACAGGGCCCACCTCTCGTTTTTCATTCAGAACGCCCAGAAACGCCGTGTAGGGTGCCAATGGGCTGCGTAGCGACGTATGAGCGAGATAATACAGTTCGGCAAATGCTAACCCCGCAGAGCTTCCCTCATGGAGGAAGGGCGGCCCCCCACTCTGGCCCTCCCCGCGGGGAGGGAAAAACCCCTCGGCTTCGACGAAGTGGTAACGAATGAAGTCGATTTTCCCCAGATAGTCCCCCATCGCTTCCTGAGCTCTTCTGGCTGTCGTGAGAAAAAACTCGTCAACTTGACTCGATTCATCAAAGACCCTCGCCGCCCAGGCCGGTTGTCCGTCGGTGATGACTTGCCTGACGAAGCCATCTAAAAAATGCTCCGCGAGAATCTGTTGGGTTTCCTCAGAAAATTCCTTATCCTCCTTGATCACCGCAAACAGCAAGTTGACGAAATAGGACTCGTTCGCAAAACGAGAGAGGGCACTCTGGAGGGCAGATGAAAATTGGGTTGGGATTTCTAACATGCTTTTAATCGCGTCCAGATAAGCCAGATCAAAATCCAGCAAGTCCTTCACGTTCGGATAGAGCGGCGGGATTTCAAACGGAAGAATCCGTGGGATAGCATCATTCAATCGGTCTTGGGGAAAATATGCCGCCAAGAACTCCTTTAAGAGGGCGAAGTCCCGTGGGATTTTCACCAGCGTCCGAAACACGATTTCATTCGCAACCTGCACAGGAATCTCTGGATTGAGCCGTTGCCGTTGGGGTTCGCTTGCACCCTGAATGCGCTCATAGAGCTTGATGAGACTTTCCAATTTGAGGAGGGGTAGATACGTTCTCAAGGGTAAGTTGTTCAACGGACCCACTCTGCCCGAAGAAATTGCGCCCGACAAGCAATTGGCAAATGTAATCAACTCTTGGTTCATAGCAGACTAACTCCTTTTTTTCCCTCTCCCCGCCGTGGGAGAGGGGCAGGTTAAAGAGGCTCGCGGTGGAGGCTTCACGAAGCCGCACACCCGCATCCCCGTGATGAATCACGGGGCTAGGGTCGCCCCGTCCCTACGGGACGGCTGACGCACCCCTTGCGATTGAGATGTCCCGTAGGGACATTTGATGGTAGCCCAACGATTCATCGTTGGGAACTCAATGATTCGCCTCACCGATTTAACGCATTTCCGCAAAGCTCCCTTCGATAGAAACCCCCGAAAAACTCAACCGAAATCCAACGCGCTCATAGTCCCGGAGAGAGAGATTCAGTTTGCCAAAATCCAATCGCACCGAATCAGCTTCAACCCGCTCGATCAGCCGCTTTTCAGGGGCGTCTTTGTTGTAAAACTTGATTTCCGCTCCATCCAGATCAGAAGTTTCACCCCCATCCTTTTCAAGAACGAAATAGGCGCTGTGGAGATCATGAATTTCGAGCTGCCCCCAATACGTCCCTTCTTCTGAGAAAGAGAGCCTCAACCGTTTGGCTGTCCATTCCGCTCCAAGCTCTCTTTGTATTTTCTCAAGCTGCTCTCTTTCCTCTCCTCCATCCGCCGCGAGCCTTAAAGCACTGGTACGAGAAGGCCATAAAGAATCGGCAATCACTCCCTGAAACCGTTGTATCAACTCTCGTTCTTTCGTGGAAGATAGGGTATATCCCCCCCGCAACAGCCGGAGGATCTCCTCATCCGTGTAGCGAGACGTTTGAGGTTCTTCAGCAAGCAGTTCATCTATGTTCTTTTCACACGCCTCACACCCCTCAACGAGATGCGCTTCGACCCGGAGGTATTCCGCATCAGATAGATCATTATCGATATAGTGAGGGAGTTTGGTAATCACTTCTGCATGTTCCATTTGATGTCCTCTCCTTGTTTTTTATGTTTCATCATAAAGGATTTCATCGACAAAAGGTAAATATCTAATCGAATCCGCGTCGAACCCGCGTTCCGTAAGCCATTGAACTAAGAGCAGATTACCTATTTTTGTTTCTCTGGAGACAAATGAGGGATACATATCAAGTTTTCGTGCAATTTCGGCAGCAATGTAACCTTTTGAATAAAGCGCAAAAATCTCACGCCTTCGCCCCTTCATCCTTTTTTGGATACATTCTCTCAAAAATTGGGCAATTTCCCTTTGGGTGATTTCGTCTTCGATAGAAGTCGGATCAGGGAAGATGTCAATTATATTCTCCCCCTCTTCGCCGGAAACCACATTTCCTTCTTTTGAACGCACAAAGTCACGACATCTCCACTTCAATTCCTTGTACATCCATGCTCTGGCAGGAGCATCTTTTTTTTGGACTTGCCTTTCTATTATGATTTCGGTCAGTTTCAAAAAAGTATTCTCGAAAAGATATTCGGCATCTGCCTCATTAATCTTTTCAAATTCGCGGACGCAATATTGAATCATGGACCGGGTATTTTCCGCGATGAATTGATACAGTAGTTCTGGATTCCTTTCCAGGTCGCCTAATGTGATAGGGTGTTGCGCCATTGAAAGCCTCCTCTCTCCTGTTGCATCTTTAATTATACCACTCACATAACACGCTGTCATCCTTTTTTCAAAGTGAACGTAGCCGCAAACTTGGATCCTTGACAGAAAAAAAAACAAGTTAACTTTGGGAGTCCTCTTTCGCAGAATAAATAAAGTGAATGGATCCACAATCTTGGTGACTTATTTTCGACGAAAAAATCAGGTTAACTTTTGGATCCCTTTTTGGAGAGGAGTTTGTGAATCATGAAAGTAACGAAGGCGCTACAGGTTTATGGTAAAGCAGTGCCTGCTGAATTAAGACTAGAGCATTACGTCAACATCTTTAATACCTATGAGGAGTCAGCTAAGGCACACTTTCTTGAGTACTGGGAACCAAATTTACTCAATTTGCCGGTTGAATTGAGGAAAAAGGCCTTAACTCCACACGATTTGCATTGGTACTATACCAATATGGGGTATATCGCGATCGGTGCGAGTGAGTTATTCGGTTACAAAATCAAAGCCGAGACAGCATTTATGATAAGTGATTTTTGGTTCGGTTGGCGGTTAATTGACATCATAGCGGATGAACAATTAATTGATGAGATTGAGCAATTAATTATCGATTATCTAAACGCGCTCGTCGGACGGCCCATCAAAAAGAATTACGAGCAATCAGTAGCTAACCTCTTGGAGGTCATCAAACACCTCGGTTATGCGTTCCGAGGTGTTGAGTATCACCTCCGGAAAATTCACGAAACACGTCGAAACTACTATCATTATGCATCCAAGTCTTTCAAAGAATTCCATAATGTTTCAATCCGTGGTGGGCTACTTTCAGGCAACATAATCTACCAGATCATTTTCAACCAGGAAGGTTTTCCCGCAGATTTGAACTTGAGACGTTTTCTCGAATACTGCGGAGCCGCTGGCAATCTGGTCGATAACCTCAGGGATAAAAAGGAAGACGAAAGGAATCTGGGGGTAAAAACCTCCTTGCTTGATTCAATAAAGCTGTATGTTGATGTAGTGAAATACACCTGGAAAGCGTACAGCGTTGTGCCTGCTTTCAGACGAGGTGAAGTAACCTCCCTGATTAAGGTTTCATTCATTAATGCTCAAAAGCAATATGGGTTCAAAATTTCGGGTAACGATCGGAAGCGTATCGTGCGTTCCGAGGAATATTAGCTATAAGAAACCTTTTTCAACAACAGCGCCATTAGAAAAACTGAAACAGGAACATCTCTCCCGACTTCGCAACCGCAAAATCGTCGAGATGTTCTTCTATGCTGGCTGGATTGAACAGTGGGGGAGTGGGACGCTGAAGATCGTGCGGGAGTGTGTGAAAGCAGGGTTGCCTGAACCTGAATTCACAGAAACACAGGGAGCATTGTGGTTGACCTTCCGACAGGATGTGTTGACTGAAGAATATCTTCGATCACTTGGGCTGAATGAGCGACAAATCAAGGGGATGCTATGGGTGAAAGAAAAGGGCGCTATCACAAACCGTGACTATAGAGAGTTGAATGGGCTTTCTGACAAAGGAGCCAGGCAGGCCTAAACGACTTGGTGAAGAAGGGCCTCTTGCGGAGCGAAGGCAAAGGACGAGGTACCCGATACGTCTTGTCTCAAATACGCAATACGCATCACGAAATACGTTTTCGCAGTGTAAACAGTTTTCTGAAACATACCGTAAGTTGACAATGAAAAAGCCCTGGACATCAAGCCCAGGGCTTTTTTATTGGTCCTACGCCCTGCTCAATCCCCACCGCTTCGCTGATTCGCTGATTGGGTTCATCACATTTTCCCTCGCCGTAACGTGAAAAAGTATGCTACAATGTAGCAGGCTGTATTTTCAAAACATGGGAGGTTTTTCGGTCATGAAAATTAAGACCCTTGAAATGTTGACGCTGAATATCCCCTTTTACTGTGACCGCGTGAGCAGACACATGCACCGCGCCCTGACGCATGGTGAGCGCATGTATGTCTACCGCGTCGAGTTGGACAACGGCATCATCGGCTACGGCGAAAGTATGGGAGACGAATCGAGCAACATCGTTCAGGTCGTTGGGCAAAACCCGTTTGCGCTGATGCAGGATGATGGCATCGGCTTTGGTATCCAGATGTCCCTTTTGGATGCTGTCGGCAAAACGGTCGAGGTGCCTGTCTATCAATTGTTGGGGAAAAAGGTTCGGGAGCGCTGCCCGATCTCGTGGTGGGATATTGACATGCCGCCGGAGGATTGGGTGGAGGAAGCGAAGGAGTCTGTCAAACGCGGATATACATCGATCAAGCTCAAAGCGCGTCCCTGGCGAGATATCTTCGCGCAGGTGGAAGCTGTCGGGAAGGTCGTACCAGAGGGCTATAAATTCGACATCGACTTCAACGGCTTTCTCCGCACGGCGGATGGGGCAATCCCTGTCTTGCAAACGCTGGATAAACACCCCAACGTCGCCATCTACGAAAGCCCGTTCTATCTCGGCACAGACCTTGAGGGCGCGGGACGGCTCCAAGCGGCGGCGAAAAAACCAATCGTCGAACACTTTAATGAGCCATGCCTGCACGCCCGCTGCTGTGGCGGGTTTGTCGTCGGAGGCGGCGCGACAGGGACCCGGCGCGTCGGGGCGTTATGCGCTTCATTCGATAGACCCTTCTGGCTGCAAATGGTCGGGACGGGCATCACGACTGCTTATACCATGCACATCGGGGCCATCCTGACCCACGCCAAATTTCCGGCGATCACCTGCCATGAGTTGTGGGAGGATGACCTGCTGAAGGAGCGATTGGATGTGGTGGATGGAACGATTCAGGTGCCTGAGAATCCAGGACTGGGCATCGAAGTGGATGAATCTGCCCTGGAACGTTACCGTGTTGAGCCGGGGGGGCCAACACCGCAAACGCTCTATCGTCAGAAAAAGCGCATCTGTCGCGTACATTTGCCTGACGGCAAAGGTGGCGAAACCTTACACGATTTTACAGGGGAAGACGTTTATTATCCCGCCTTCATCCAGGGAAAATATCCGGGATTTGTCCGCGGGGTCTGGTTGGAAGTGATCGAGGCGGAAGGGTGAAATGTGAACCAGAAACCGAGTTTTTCCGAAAAACTCGGTTTCTGCTGGTGAAGGAGGAAATAAAAATGGTAGAAATTAAAGATGAAGGCATCTGTCGATTTTGTCTGAAGACCTTTGCCGGTCGTTCTATGGGAAGGCACCTGGTCGCATGCAAGGTCAAGAAGCAAAAGGATAGTGAAAGCGCGGCGAAAGGAAAGAGGACCAGCCCGATTTATCATCTGAAGGTCTGGAGCTATAAACCGTTCTGGCTTCACATCGAAGCGAAATCGACGGCGAAACTTTCTGACCTTGACCGATTCTTACGACGGATTTGGCTGGAATGTTGTGGGCATCTCAGCGAGTTTACGATTAGCGGCGTCAGATACTCTGCTGATATGGACGACGATTGGTTGGGCATGGAATCCGAATCCATAAATGTCCCTTTGACACAGGTACTCAATGTCAAAGATCCATTTGAATATGAGTATGATTTTGGTTCAACCACTCACCTTCAAGGGCAGGTCGTCGCTGAACGGGAAGGCGTGCAGAGAGAGAAAATCAGAATTTTAGCGCGTAACACCCCCCCTCAATTTCCATGCGACGTTTGCGGCGCGGAAGCGACCGAAATTGATGTCGAAAATGAAAAGCTCTACTGCGATAAGTGTTTCGAGGCGGAGTTCGGCGAGGAATATGAGATGTCCCTTCCCGTCGTCAATTCACCGCGGATGGGGGTCTGTGGCTATGAAGGTGAATCCGATTTTGACGACTTTAGCCCACAAGTTGAGGCGGAATCTTAGAACACAGATCTTTAGGATGACACGGATTTTCTGTTCAGAGCTGCGAAATCCTGGGGATGCGTGTTCTATGGGCCGGTATCATGACCGGCTTAATTGAGGGTTGGTCATAATTTCCAAGAGAGGCAATCGTAGCCCAAGTTTCTAACTTGGTACTTGCGCAAGGGGCCAAGATAGAATCTTAGGCTACGAGGGCATCCGTTTTGAATTTAACAAGGTCAAATTATTAGCTTGATGCAAATGGGGCAATGTCCATCAGACGCCTCATGTTTTACGCAATACGCAATAAAAAGGCATAAACAATGAATACGAATAACCCCTCACTCGAAGTTCATGTCGCTGGCATCCGGATGAAAAATCCCGTCATGACGGCATCGGGGACGTTTGGCTACGGCAGCGAGTACGCTGATTTCATCGACCTGAATCAACTGGGCGCAATTGTTGTCAAAGGCATTACGAGTGTGCCTTGGCCGGGCAATCCGATGCCGCGGATTATCGAAACACCGTCAGGGATGCTCAACGCCATCGGATTACAAAACGTCGGTGTAGATGGCTTCATTGAGAAGAAGTTGCCGTATCTCCGAAACTTCGATGTCCCCGTCATCGTGAACATCTGCGGAAAGCAGTTGGAGGAGTATGTGGAGGTCGCGGAAAAACTGGATGCCGTCGATGGTGTGGCGGCAATCGAACTCAACATCTCCTGTCCGAACCTCCATTGCGGCGGGATGAGCTTTGGCGTAGACCCACAGTTGACCTATCAGCTAGTCAAAAGTGTACGTGAGAAGACCAGCCTGCCGTTGCTCGTCAAACTTTCCCCGAATGTCACGGACATCACCGTCATCGCCCGCGCCGCGGCAGATGCGGGCGCGGACGGGCTTTCAGCTATCAATACCCTGCTTGGCATGACTATCGACATCAAGGCGCGGCGTCCAATGCTGGCAAACATCACCGGCGGGCTTTCTGGCCCGGCGATCAAGCCGATTGCCCTGCGCATGGTCTGGCAAGTCTACAACGCGGTGAAGCTACCCATTATCGGTATGGGGGGCATCATGACGGGCGACGACGCGATTGCGTTTTTCATCGCAGGCGCTTCCGCCGTTGCGGTCGGGACGGCGAACTTTGTCAATCCACGCGCTCCGCTGGACGTCATCGACGGCATCCGGGGATACATGGAGAAATACGGGGTGAGTTCAATCAAGGAACTGGTGGGGAGTTTGCGAACAACATGAAGAAAAAATACAGAACGGAGGGATAACAATGACTTTACAGGACATTATTGCTGACATTCACGCCCTATATGAAGATGTGGAAAATTATGAGCGAAAGTATGGTGTGCTCTCTGAGACGTTTTATGAACTGTACACAAGCGGCGAAGAACCTGAAGACGAAGCCTGGGTGCTTGATTGGGCAGATTGGGCGGGGGCGTACCAAATTCTGCTTCGGCGTCAGGAGCAATATCATCGTACAATTCAAGCCTTACGAACACAAACCCAATCCCTAGCGGGGGTCATTGAGAAAACGGCTCGACATGAATCCATTCCAGTCTCTTCGTAACTATGAAGAATATGTCTATACGCTCCAGCAAAGTTTTCCCGTTATCAAAAGCTCAAGTTTGGTCGTGATTCGACGCGGCAAGCGAGTTGCGATGCTACAGGGAGAATTAATCTTTGCGCACGGTTATCGCGTCAGTGTTCGAGAGCGTTTGTCTTATGAGGCTGAAACTGTGGTCATTGAGTCCTATGGGTACGAACTATGGCACAATGCCGAGAAAATCGCATGGTACGACTCCCAGCCCCATCCTCATGACTCAACGCTTGCCAGCACCCATCCTCACCACAAGCACGTTCAGCCAAATATCAAACGTAATCGCCTTCCCGCGCCTCAGATAAGTTTTATTCGTCCGAATTTGCCTGTACTCATCCAAGAAATTGAATACCTCATCAAAAAACAGAATGATTCGGAGTCAGACGATAGTGCCTGACTCCGAGCCAGGTTTGGCGGTCTTACAAAGCCGCGTTCACCACTGCCACGAACTCAGGGTCATTTTGAACCGGCTTAAATCCGTTGCCATTTTCAAAGAACCGCCATTTTTTTCATTTTTTCTATGCTTGACGGAAGGCGGAAAGGATGCTAATATGTACACAAAAACCGAGGCAAAAAATTCCCGATACTGTGAATGAGGACGATACCATGAGACACTTTATAACTCTTGATGATTTGTCGAATTTTGAGATTGAACAGATCTTTCGGCTTGCAGACCAGATGAAGACGCAGTTGGCCACATGGTCCGGCTTCTGCAAAGGCAAACTGCTGGCGACGCTGTTTTACGAGCCGAGCACGCGCACACGCCTATCGTTTGAAAGCGCGATGGGGCGGCTTGACGGGCGTGCGCTCGGTTTCGCCGACCCACATGCCGCCTCTGTTGCAAAAGGCGAAACCATCGCCGATACAGCACGGATGGTCACGCATTACGCAGATCTCATTGTGTTGCGGCACAGTTGGGCGGGCGCGGCGCGAGTCATGGCGCGCTATTCCACCGTCCCCGTCATCAACGGCGGCGATGGAAGCCACAGCCATCCGACGCAGGCGCTCATCGACCTGTACACCATTATCCAACGCAAAGGGAGGGTCGAAGGCTTGACTGTCGGTATCTGTGGGGACCTCCGATACGGCAGGGCAGCGCACTCACTCGCGCTTGGGGTCGCACGGTTCGGCGGTCGGCTGATTCATATTGCCCCCGACGGTTTTCAAATGCCCCAATGGGTCCTTGTTCGGTTAAAACATCTCTACGGTCAAGAACCCATTGAGGCCAATCACTTGAGCCATGTGATCGGCGAGTTGGATGTTATCTATGTAAATCGACTTCAGGCAGAACGATTGCCGCCGGAAATGGATGCGGAGTCTGCGCGAAGGAGCTACCTTGTCAACGCGGCGGTGATGCAGGATGCCAAACCCGACGCAATCATTATGCACCCGTTGCCGCGTGTCAACGAGTTGGCTTATGAGTTAGACTCGGATGCCCGCGCCGCCTATTTTGAGCAATCCGCAAACGGCGTCCCCATTCGGATGGCATTGATCGCCAGTTTATCCGGACTTGAACAGTTGGTCTTGACACAACCACCCACGCGACAGATTACGTTTGATCCTCGCCTCTGTGACAATCCAAACTGCGTTACCAATCATGAGGGATACGTCGAACCTGAAACAGAGACGGTCATGGAAGATCCGCTCATCACGGCGTGTGCTTACTGCGGTACGATGAAGACGTGAAACGTGAAACGTAAAACTGTTCTATGGAACTGCCCATGGATACAACTTTTTCAGTTATAAGCAAAAGGGAGGTCCAGACTTCCGAAGTTTCAATACATGAGGTGAACCGAGACGATGCTACCCCTTGAGGTAACTGAGAAAGATACAACTTTGTGTCAAACTTCGGAAGTCTAAGTGAAAAGCTCGTAAATGAATCCTGAAATCTTAGAACCCATCAACTGTCCCATCTGTGCGCAAGACCAAACTGTCCACCTTTTCGCCAAGGATTCCCTATCCGTCGTGGCGTGCAAGCGTTGCGGTTTACGGTACGTCAATCCGCGCCTGAATGCGCAATACCTTGCGGCGAACTACATGGAGGACTACTATCCGCGAGAGAAGATTGAACGCATCCACACCAATGCGAGGGAGTGGTTACTGATGAGAGAGCGATTGTCGGAGATTGAAAGGCAGATTGGCACGCGAGGAGGTCGGCTTCTCGATGTGGGGTGTGGCATTGGGACATTTCTGCATCTTGCCCAGGAAAGCGGGTGGGAAACGCACGGCGTCGATCCGTCTGAGAGCGGGACCGCGTTTGCCCATGCGCAGTATGGTCTCAACGTTTTTTGTGGTAATTTATTTGACGCGAACTTCCCCGACCGGCACTTCGACGTCATCACGCTTTATCATGTCCTCGAGCACATCTCGCAGCCCAATCCACTCCTTGATGAGTTGCGTCGTATCCTGAAGCCGAAAACAGGACGTCTTGTGATTGAAGTGCCGAATGGCGGTAGCATACAAAGCCGGCTACAAAAAGAAAAGTGGCCCTACGTTCACCCCACAGATCATCTCTATTATTTTTCAGCCCAAACGTTATCAAAATTATTGCGTAAACATGGGTTAAACCGGATTCAGATGGGAAAACCCAAACGGGTGAATCCCGGCAAAGGGTTGGTCAATCGCGTGACGTTCCCCATTCGTAAGACTGTGACAGCCGTGTTGGTACGCTCTCATCTCGCAACAGTGATTCGCGTCTATGCGGGTTATTATTAGAATCAGCGAATCAGCAAATAGGCGAAAATACGCACTACGCACTACGCACTACTCTTCACGTTTCACGTTTCACGTTTCACGCATCACGTTTCCGCCGGATTGAGCTTGTCGAAATCACGTTTCACGCATCACGTCGAATTTCAAACGCTTGTATGACCTCGTTTGCAAGGAGGCGTTGGGCAATTGTTTGAAGCGTGGGTAGATGTAAATTCCCATGTATCCAGTATTTCTGTCCAGTTTGCGCGGTGTGCACACCGGAAATCCCCATATCGCGGATGCCTTTCACGACGCTATCACCAACGGCATCTGTCACCCCCGGCTTGAACCGGATTTCGATTGCCCAGACGTTGGCACCAGCGATCTCCTCTGTTTGCGCCGGGCTTCCAGATTCACCATACACGTACTGTTGTGTCACTGCATCCGCGAGGAGTTCACAGCAGATTCGCTCGATTGCAGGCGCGTCAATATCCCCGTCGATCCAATAGATTTGGGCCGTGCGAACCGACTCAACGCCGGTAATTCCGAGGTCGGCAATATCCTGAAGGAGGCCGTGTCCGGCCGCATCCGGCATTTCGGGTTTGTAGCTGACTTCAATTTTCCATTTCAATGTTAGATCTCCTCAATTCAATCAAGACTTCCGAAGTCTTCAAGACTTCGGAAGTCTGTAAAGCTCCTTAAAGAAAGGGAACACTTAATGGCAGAAAAACAACTCAGAATTCTCGTTTTTGGTGCCCACCCCGATGATTGCGACATCAAAGCGGGGGGCGTCGCCGCACTGTATGTCCAGCAGGGGCACAAAGTCAAGTTTGTATCCGTTACCAACGGGGATGCAGGGCATCATGAGATGGGCGGAGGGCCGCTCGCCCGTCGTCGCTATGAAGAAGCGCAAGCGGCGGCAGCAGTTATCGGCATCGCGTATCAACTGCTCGATAACCATGATGGTGAACTGGAGCCGACGCTGGAAAATCGTTACCAGATTATTCGGCTCATCCGGGAGTTCAAACCCGATCTCGTGATGGCGCCCCGCCCCAATGATTACCACCCGGACCACCGCTACACCTCAATCCTTGTACAAGATGCCGCGTATATGGTGACAGTGCCAAACGTATGCGCTCTTACACCCCATCTGGATTACAACCCCGTCATCGTTTATACCAGCGATGGGTTTACGAAACCGTATCCCTTCAAACCCGATGTTGTAGTTGGGATTGACAGCGTGGTTGAGAAGAAGCTCGATATGCTTCACTGTCACGAATCGCAGTTTTACGAATGGTTGCCGTACAATGCGGGGATTTTGGACCAGGTGCCGACCGGTGCGACTGAACGCCGACGCTGGATGGGCGAACGTCGCTTGCGAGGATTTAAGGCAATTGCCGACACGTACCGCGATTTGCTGATTGAACTTTACGGTGAAGAACAGGGGACACAGATTCAATATGCCGAAGCGTTTGAAGGGTGCGAATATGGTGCGCCGTTGACGGAAAAAAACAAGCAGGTGCTATTCCCCTTCTTCCCCAAATCTGCCGGATTGAACTTGTCGAAATCATGAGGAGTCAAGCGTGCCAACAGAAGAAACCAGCGCTCGGGGGCTGATGATTATTGTCAGCGTTATCGGGCTAATTTTTGCCATTGTCATGATTATTCTATTTTTCAACGCTGCGCCCGCTCTTTCTGACATCCCAGAACACCGCACCGACACGGATGCCACTGCTTGCCTGAAATGCCATCTCGTCGGAAACGAGCAATCACCAACAATGCCACACCTGAACCTGGGCAACTGCAATTTCTGCCATCGATTAGTCAAAGCCTCCGTGAAGAGAGGAAAGGGGACAAGGAAACAAGAGAACAAGGGGAATTAGTACCTTAGATATTTGGATCCGTTCTCGCCGGGAACGAGATAGAACTTAGGGAACCCGTGGTCGGGTGGGCTTCCTGAAGCGGTCTTGATAACAAACCCGAATTCTCGGCCGAACCTGTTTCTCGCCTCCGTGGCTTCTGTAAGGCGTCTTTGTGCCGTCTCACGGCGGTTTTGAAGATCGTTGCTTATAGTATCAGCAGATTCAATTTCGTCCTCTACGGTCTCCAGTTCCAAAGTGGCAGTGTTGCGTTCCTTGTTTAACTGAACGGCTTCTTCAAAGAGACGTTCGCCGTTCTCGGGATCAATGAGACTCTTCACTCCATCTTTTTCAACGTAATAGATATGGAGGCTGTATTCACCGGGCCATGGTAAAAGAAGAACGGTGCCTGCTGTCATTATCACGTCTTTTCCCCGAGGAATATGCTCGATTTTTGGTATGACGTACCCGTCTACAATCTGTGTCTCAATGCCGGACTTTGCAAGCCACTCGGGCGTGAGAATACCGTACTCCCTGCCGTCCGGAGCCGATACATAGCGAGGGGACGGGGGCGTGGATACAGATTCTTGCGAATCATCGGTAGAAGGATCAGTTCCCGACCCCTCTGCTGATTTGTCGTTTTCGGTTAAGGAAGGTTCATCCTTCCCTTTAGCTACCGCGGAGCCGTTCTCGCTTGCAGTTGCAACTTCGGTTTTTCCAGTATCCAGCACTTCATGTGCTTTTTCCGCTGGGGTTGGGTTCTCCCTTTGTGTCCGTTTGAGGACGACAATTGATATCACAACAATCAACAGAAAGCAAAACGAGGCAGTAATAATCGGGTTGAATAAGCTTTTTTTCGAGAACATTACTTAATCTCCTTTCGAGGTAAAACTCCATAATCTAACGTCGTGGCTTCTATAAGATAAAGTTAGGTGCGCTTTGACAGATAGTGATGTAATTTTGGTTCAATTCCAAATGAGCGAATCACCCGTTCAAGTCTTACCTTAACTGCGTCACCTTACAAGGTGAGGTGGAGAGCAAAGGGAAATGGCGCATGACCCGGTTCTAGGTGTCTGAACTAAGTTGTCACGTCCGACTACGATGATATGGTTAAGGGAAACCTGAAGTAATGCTGGAAGCCTCGTAAATCTTAACACAGGTAAACACATGATACCTGTGGCTATTCCTCACTGAATCTTGATTCAGGGCAAATACGGTAACTCTAACTTTTATCGTATGGTGAGTTGTATAGGAATCGGGGTATAAGTAACTTTAAGTTAGTTCGGATCAGTTTTATGCGGCCAGTTGGGTCAGACGA
>CAZOAL010000024.1:0-110612 GCA_964577695.1 uncultured bacterium
TCCCGATGACGCTATTGCGTCCGCTCTTGATGGCATTGTCGTTTTGATAACGCAATCCCAGCCAGAGTATGGCAACTGCCCATAGACAGGAAAACACTGAAAGCCATATTGCCGCTTGACCCATTTCTGCCATCATTTATTTTATCTCCTTGTTATAACCCATTTCTTTTATCGTTCAAAACTTTGTCTAAACTGATGCGTGTGAAATCCAATTTTCTATTTGTAGCGACTCGATTCGTTGAAAATGCCTGACGTTGTCCGTCAGTAAGGTTAAGTCGTGCGCCAATGCAATCGCCGCTATAAGGAGGTCTGCGTCCTCAATCAACTGACCCTTTCCGCGCAAATCGGCGTGGAGATCAGCGGCTATATCCAAAGCTGTTTTATTGAGTGGAACAATGCCGGTTTGTCGAATAATGGTGTCAAGAAGTCCAAGTTTGCCTCTTGCATTCACATACAATAGCCCACGTCGAGTTTCAAAGTAGGAGATCGCATTGAGCAGCACTGGCAAATCTTGATTGAGTGCCTCACGATGTTTTTGAAGATATTGGGGCTCGGATTGCAAAAGCACCCGAACATGGTTGGTGTCTAGTGTATAACCTTTCATGGTTTCATCTCCAATTTTCCAGAGGAAGGAGGGTGCCGTAGCGTTGAATCAAAAGCGGCAATTTCTTCTTCCGTCCAATCTTCTAACGATTCAATCAGTTGTTCCCAGAATTTGCGTAGGGACTCCCCTTCCTCCTTCGTCAGCGGTCCAAAGCGTGGTAATGGTTCCTTATCTTCCGGTTTTGTTGGGGTCGTTACGTTCGGCATGATATGTTCCTCCCTTGAAGAGCTGATTTTCAATAATCGCTTTTTTCTACTCCACCGGTCCGAGCGGTCACACCCTCAGCCGCTTCATATTTCGAGGCGCATTTTGTCTGAAGTTTGGAGGCAACGATGAGATTTCGCTTCGTGTCATACTTCCCTTCGACAAACACATTGCCACCATCTTTGAAGTTGTCCGGTCTGAGTTTGTTGGCGTAGATTACATTGACCATTGCTTTCCCTTCTCGCTCCCGCACTGCAAAGGTGAGCTCAAACTTTGCCGCATCCCATTGAGTGGTGCCTTCCGCAATCAGTCCGTCAACCTGAACACCCTTGTTGTCAACCTCTTGGGCGTGCGCGATCAGTTCGTCAGGCGTGAAGTGGCGCAGGCTTGTGTTCTTCACCCCAGCGATGACCAGGAACGCCATCGCAGCCGTTAATATAAGGCTCGCAACGATGATTTTGGATCGTCTTTGGTTCATTTCTAATTCTCCTTGTTTGTCTGAAAATAAAGCACACTTTAATATTACCTTGACTCTGATAGAAATGACAACCTTAAAATAATTAACTCATTTTCAATATGAAAGTTTACATTCGTCGTAACGTTCAAAGTACCTGGAAAGCGACTCAAGTCGCCACTACGAAAAGCAAGTTTATTTTTGAAAATGAGTTAGGGGTGAGGTATCTCATCTCAGATAAAATCATTATAGCATGGGTGAAGGCTGGGAGCAATGAATATTTTCCGGGGCTTTGCGTTGACAAATGAAATTCCTTCACGTATAATTGAGCCGTTGGACATGAAAGCCAAATCCCAGCCGATGAGGACCATTAGGCCCTCTGGAGCTATGGGATGAGCAATCCGTTAAACGGCAAAGTCCATTATTGAACGACCACTTCAGCTTTACGCATTGAAAATCATGGAAACCATTCTCACTAAAGGACAAGTTCCACTACCAATTGACCATGAGATTCGCGTCCGCCTCGAAAGCGGCCGGGCGGATTCGTTTCTTCTCATTGTCCCGACTGCCCAGGCTCGCCTCAAGCTGCAACGTGAGTGCTTGGAGTGCGCGCCGAATCGAGCTGTTGCGGGCTTACACATCCACACCCTCGAAGACTTCGTACAGCGTTTTTACGGAGGTATCGGCGGCGGACAACGACAGCTCTCATTGGGGCTTCAGATGATATGGATGCGCCAGATTCTGGATGGTGGGAAGTTTACATTTTTTAGCCCTCCCCTTCTGAGCTCGCCTCCCCTTCCCTCCTCCCCAACTGTGGGGGGGCATGAAGTCAAAATCCCTGTTCCGCAGGGAACGGTGACACGCTTAACAAACACAATCAACCAGCTCAAAATGAGCGGAATCTATCCCTCCCATTTGCGACGCGATCTGGCTGAAAGCGAAGGGGCAGAACGTGATAAGCTCGCGGATCTCATTGCAATTTATGAAGCTTATGAGCAGAAACTCGGTCATCAATGGATAGACAGAGCCGGCGTCCACGGTGCCGTTTCAAACGACATATCAAAGTCACCACTTCAAGCGAAAGCCCTGATGGCAGCGATCTTCCCTCATGTTAATCTGGTTGTCGTCAAGGGTTTCGATGTTTTTTCCCCGCCTGACTTCTCGATTCTGACCGGCATCGCCAATCTGCCGCAGATAGGCTTGTGTATTGTTCTGGACTTCGACGCGCAAAACGAATCCCTCTTTGGGTATATGAAGGAAAGCTATGACCAACTCTTGAGCCTCGGATTTGAGCCGGTGCATTCCGTAGGCCTTGATCAACCTAACCCCCCGGCCCCTCCCCGAAACGGAGAGGGGAGAGAGTGGGAAGGGGGGAAAAACTCCCCTCTCCTCTTAGGAGAGGGGACGGGGGAGAGGTCTTCGCAAGCCGTCATCCGGGAGCGACACTTTGCCCAAAACCTATTTCGCAAGGACCGGTGGTTCCAACCACCTGTTGAGAAACTTGACCTCACGGAACAGATTACGCTGTTGCAGGCACCGGATCGGGTCCAGGAGGTCGAGCGGATGGCTCGACTCATCAAACAACTCGCATTGGAGCAACCCGCCATCGACCTGCATCGGATGTGCCTGACTTTCTACAACCTTGACGTTTACGCCTCTCTCATTCGTGAGGTCTTTCCGCTTTATGGCATCCCCTACGCATTAGCTCAAGGCGTACCGCTTGCAAATTCTTCCCTTGTCCTATCGATTTTTTCACTGCTTGAATCGGCAATCAATCATTCTCAATCACTCAAGGTCCGGCAGAGCCCCTATTTTTCAATTGATAATCCTCAACTCTCACTGCTCACTGCTCAACTCTCAGTAGAGCTGTCTCCCGAAACATTCGAGACAGCTTTTGACAGGTTGATGGAAGCCGTGCAAGTCAGGCAGCGCATTTTGAGGGTTGCATCCGGACAAACTGAGAGGGAAAGCCTACCGAGTTCAATCATCGTACAGGATATAAGCGCCTATCGTTGCTTCCGAGCTCTCCTGGATGAACTGGTCGATTTTCTCATGCTGGAATATGGGGGTGAGCATCGTCACTCACTCGGTGCTTATGTGAACTGGCTCAGATTGATGGTTTCACAAGAGACGCTGCATGTCTCTAGCGAAGCGAGAGCCCGTTTCGGGGCAACGTCTCCACCAAGCAACGGTGGGATTTGCATCCTCCCCCTCGTCCAGACGAAAGAGTTGGATTTTGATATCCTCATCCTCGGCGGGCTAGTTGATGGTGAATTTCCAGACGCCTTTCGTCCAGACGCTTTCCAACCGCCCAGGCGAAGTCGGACTGAATCGGATCGCCTCCGCGAAAATCGCTTCCTTTTTTATCAAGCCCTCAAATGCTATCGCAAGCATCTCTATTTGACCGTGCCACAGTGTGATGGGGACGTTGAGCTGGTCCAATCCTCGTTTATCGATGAGTTGCGGCGCGTTGCTGAAATTGATGAGGGTTCCGGTGATTCCAGCGCTGTATTATTCAGCGAGGAAAGCTTCCTCAAACATTATGGAAAATGTGCATGGGAACAAGTAGAGGAAAAACAGGAAGATTGGAAGATTGGAAGATTGGAGGAAACCCTCCTTCTAGCCACGCCTTCTTCCATCCTTCCCGCTTCCCTCTTGCCTTCTCTCCGTCTTATTGCGCATAACGTTCGCGTTGAAAAGAGTCGTACCGTCACACACGACCTGCTCGAGTATGAGGGGTATTTGAGGCGCGAGCTGCTATCTCCGTCAAGCCAACGTGCGTTGGAAAATGAGCGTGAAAGGGTCTATTCAATCAGCGAATTGGAACGCTATGGGCAGTGTCCGTTTCGGTATTTCGCTCATAAATTAAACCCGACACCGATTGAAGAGGATGATGATGAAGGGGAAGACCTGACCCATCGCCAGAAGGGGGAATTGCTGCACACGATCTTGTTTGAATTTTACCATAACCGTCACGACCAACCGCCACTCTCTGCGTCTACGGACTCAGAGTTTGAAGGGGCAGTCCAGGAGTTACGAACGCTGGCGCAAGAACATCTCGGGAGGTCTAAGCAGGATGGATTGTTCTGGGAAATCGATGTTGTCGAGACGCTTATCGGCGGTCACGGGAGAGCAGGCACCTTACCCACATTCCTCGCAGAGGAAAGGAAGCGAAAATTTGATGTCCATCCCCGCTATTTCGAGGTTCAATTTGGGCATCGCAATATGTCTGAACGAGTGGATTCGATATTGAGTTGTGCGGAGCCGATACAGGTTGGAGGGGTGCCCCTATCCGGGAGAGTGGATCGAGTGGAATTGGGGGATGGATTCTTCACCGTCGCGGATTACAAGACAGGAAGTTATACCCCCAAAATCCGCGATATTCTTGAAGGACGAAGTCTCCAACTTCCGCTCTACCTCTTTGCCATTGAGCAGTTGTTAAGGAAACACCCGCCCGGAGCGTTCCGGGGGGTCGGAGGGGTTTACTACACGTTGCGGGAAGATTGCAAAGCGGAGCTCGGCATCGGGGAACGCGAATACAACGGGAAGGCATTTCGGGCAGGGCCAACAAGCGGTCAACTCTTACCCAATTCGGCGCAAGGGGTCCAGAGCCTTCAAGCGATTATCGATTTGGCGATTGAACACACCAATAGATATGTTCGTTCAATTGTTAATGGAGAGTTCCCCTTAACAAGCCACGATAAGAAACTCGTCTGTCGTTCCTGTCCATTCAAAAAGAGCTGTCGCGTGGGAGCAATTGTGGAGGAGGAAAGCGAAACGTGATATGGGGCATAAGAAACCGAGTTTTTCTGAAAAACTCGGTTTCTAGTCCAGCACGGCATAAATCCTGACCTCCCGCCTCTCCATTTCGCTTCCTCCTTCAGAAGGGGAGAGCCCGTCGTTTCGCCTAACCGATCGGAACGACTTTATACTGTGCCATCAAGCCCCAGATCTGCCAGGGACTTCGCTATGAGCGCTTTCTTGGCAAGGGCTGTCAATTCCTCCTGGGATTGAATCGCTTCGATTCGACCAGTGGCCTCTTGCGAAAGTGCTCCAAATTTGGTTTGGAGCAACTGTAAAAGCATGAAATGCATTCCTTGCTGGATTCCTTGCTGGATTCCTTGCTGGATTCCTTGCTGGATTCCTCGCTGAAGTCCTTGTTGAGTCGCTTCTTGTGTCATTTTGCCATAGTAAGATAGTTCCATTTCTCTGACCTCCCGGTTGACCTCCTGACGAATGAGCGCACGAAATTCCGCCTCTTCGTCAGCGGTGAGTTGGTAGTAGGTGCGAATAAAATCCAAAAGCAGGGTCTTCTCGTTGTCTTTTAATGCACTCTCGTAAATATGACGAAAACACGTCATCATGAGTTGAACCAGATTCCGATTTCCTTTCTTCATGAAGGCTGAAAACGCCCATGAAACAGGATTCGTGTCGGACCAGTATTCATCAAGGACAAGCCCTGATAGCCCTAGATGGAAATAGCCGAACAGGAGGGTCTGATGACCGAAGACTGTTTCACGGTAGGTCTCAACCTCAAACGGTTTAATCCGCCGTTTCGGAAGGATGGCAATCGAAAAAACGGGTAGCCCATGACTTGCCCGCAACAGTGTAAAGTATTCATACATCCGAAACGGAAAGAAACGTCGCCACGGATGCTCAACTTCAATGTGGATGAGCTTTTGCTCCCCTTCAAGCGTGACAACCTTCACAACGATGTCAGCCGCCCGGCGAAAGGATTGGCCCTCCTGCTCTTGGGGAGGTTGGGAGTGTTCCTCTTTATCCAAGAATTCAATCGATTCCCACTGGAGCTGCGACGCAATCTTGGGAAAAAAGAGCTCCATGAAAAATCGGAAAAAGGTTTTGAGCAAACGTTTGAATAAGACATCATATTCCATGTTGTCTTCCCTTTGATTAATACAGAATTTCTAAAAAAATCTTGATCTTCTGAGTTATTTTAAGGTAGAATTGGGGCTATAGACATTCTGCCCCAATGGGGCTAAACAACAGCGAGTGAGGACATCTGTTTGAAATACGCTGAGAAACGGAGGGAGGTGCGAAAGATGGCTTATAACAAATTTACCCTCAGCAAAGTCAGGGAAGCTTTTCAATTGCGAATTGATGACAGAAACAACCTGTTTTCTTCAGTGGAAGAAGTAAAAGTCAGTGACTTTCTGGCACAAACTCTTGAAAGAAATGTCTTTTTAGCACTTGCAATAGGCACAGAAAAAGTACGGTCAGAACTGATTATCGCCCCCATTTTGGTCGAAATTTGGAGTCTGTTAAACCGCCAAGTTAGCTTGTTTTCCGGCATTGAATTCAATGTGGCCCCGGAAAAAGGGTTGAACGGAAATTGCGATTTTATCATCAGTCGTTCGCCTGAACAGGTTTTAATCACTGCTCCGGCAGTTACGATTGTTGAAGCCAAGAATGACAACATCAAAAGCGGACTGGGGCAGTGTATCGCTGAAATGATTGCTGCCAAATTGTTCAATGAACAAGAAGGAAACAATATTACCACAATCTATGGGGCGGTTACAACAGGGGACCGTTGGAAGTTTCTGAAACTGGAAGACCAAACCGTCCGCATTGATTTGAATGAATATCATCTTGTCACTGTGGGCAAAATTTTGGGGATTTTGTTAAGTATGGTTCGGTAGAGCCACCTTCCTGATGTCCCCTAGAAGCGAAGTGAAGCCTCCCTATAACTGTCCCCCTTCACTTGAATCAGATCGTCAGCACCACCTCAATGTTGTTTTTTCCGGCTTGCAGCTCGACCCGAATGAACAGCAGCCGGTCCCCCACCCACGTCACGGTATGAGCGTCTGATTTCGCCAACGTGAGCCCGGTGTGATTGCCCCAGATTGCAAAACCATACGGCATCGCTTTGGTGGATTCTAGCTCAAACTGCATTCGCAATTGATTCCGGGCGCGGGAAGGGCGAAACTTCTCGATTCGCGGTAAATTAAACTCCACGCCGTAACGTGACTTGACCGGCGGCGAGATATAGTTTTTCATGTCGATGGGCTCCATCTTATCTTCCTCAAAGATTAACTGGCACTCCGCATCGTAATAGAAAAGGGTCGATTTGCCGGACGTTGCTTCAGTTTCCAAATCCGGCTCAATGAGCAGATAGGTCGGCTGCGTCTGATTGCATCCCAACCGATAATCGTTGACGGCATCTGAGAGCAGGGCGACCTGCGTCTCTGGCTGCCGACACACATACGCAAAGTAGGCGTCCAACTGTTCGAGGTGTTCCGATGACAGCCCTGTTAAACCGGCTGCGTCGATGTGCTGGACATAAGCCAACCAACGGTTCCATCTCGCGTTCGCTACATAATGATCAAAGGTGCGTTGCGCTATTCCATTTAAAATCTGAGCATGAAGATCGGTGAAGGATTCGGCGGGAGCCTCATCCTCCCTTTCTTCGCGGTCCATTTGAGACTTCTGGGGTTCGGCAGGGAGGGGGTGGCTCTCCGATCTTCGATCGGAGCAGGCTCTGCCGCGCCCACCCTCCCTGTGACCTCGCCTCAGATCGATGGAGGCATACGGAATACCGACAATTTGACTGGTGCGGTATCCACCTGAGTTGTGTCGCTCTTCCGAAGGATAAAAGAATCCGAAAGGACAGCCCCAATCGTCCGTTCCTCCACGGAGTTTATCTCCCGATCTGATCGGGACGAAGGATCTCTCCTCCCAACGATACCCCCACAACCCTTTGAAACCAACCTGATGCAAGGCGTAAAGCAGAACATGATTTTTCTGCGCCGCCCCTGCGACGACTCGGCTTGCCCACGCCATCTCCCTTTGAACTTTACTCCATTCCGATAAAATGTAATCCGGCAACTTTTCGCGCATCGTCACGATGTGCTCCGCCGCCTGAAGCGGATGGCTGAGATCTGTCGCTTCACCCCAAATTGGCGCAATATCCAGCATCAGCAAGGGCTCATCGCCATAAGATTCGTGCCATTCGGTCAGATCGCTGGCGAAGGCTCTCGCAGAATCGGCGTGCATCGCCCACGAGATCGGGATGCCGTGTTTGTGCGCGATTTCTGCCAGGCGGCGCATCCCACCCCTGAGCCGTATTCGATCATCGGAAATGGCGGTGCTAACTAGGGAGTAAGTGAACATAATTGACGATTGACAATTGTCGATTGTCGATTGTATTACGAAATTGGACTTTCTAGGAAAACAGTGACCCCCATCTCGGCATATTTTGCCCGTGTGTCTGGCCCTCCGTTCCTGAAGCAGACAGCAACGCCGGTGCCTTCGAGCTGTTTCGCAACGTGACGCACACAGTCATCAACGGTCTTGAACGGATGGTGGGGATGACCTTCTATGCTAAAGGTCAGATCGGCGGGACCGAAGGAGAGACAGTCCACGCCCGGTTTGGCGAGCTTTCGCGCATTTGTCACGGATTCGACTGACTCTATCTGCATCCAGAGCACGCCGTATTCGTTCCACCATTGCGCATACGCAAGCCGATCACTCCGCTCATTCGTCCCTTTTCGGGCGGCCCCTCCCCAACTGCGGATGCCGATCTGCGGGTAGTAAAAATAAGCGATGGCTTCGTCCACTGTCGATTCACGCTCAACTTGCGGCACCTCGATTCCGGACGGGCCGAGATCCAGGTAATTGCCAATCAGGTAGGCGTTGCGCGTGTGCTTGATACGAAACTGGACAGGCACATCGAGTTCATTCGCCATTGCACAGAAGGCGACCAACCGCTCCTCGTTGAACGCGGCGTGCTGGCTGTCGGTGGAGACGAAATCGTAATGCTCCTGATTGAGAACCGCTTCGAGCCGCTCTCGGGTCGTTCCGATCGGGACTGATACGCCCACGATGGTTTCCCCGTTGTGTATACGCTGTTTCAAGTTTTTTTCTGGCATATTTGGATTTCTCCTTGATGTTAGGTGTTAGGTATTGGGCATAAAATATATGGCTCATGTTAAGAAATGGCACTTATATCTTCACCCCCTCACCCCGGCCCTCTCCCACGGCGGGGAGAGGGAGAAAACAGGTGAGTATTATACCTTTCCACAGAATTTCTTCCAGTATTTGTAGTGGCGACTTGAGTCGCTTCTTCGGCGCTATAAACGACTGAAGTCGTCACTACGAACTCGTAAATTATTTCGTGGAGAGGTATATCACGGATGGTTCACACACAGCCCGGAAACTCCCGACCCCGAATTAATGGGTAATCGGGTTTAGCCTTATCGCCCACATATTTCGTTTGGGCGCTCATATAGTGTGTGGCATAGCCCCGACGTCGCTTTGGTGAGCGATTGGCATGGCTGCTGTGCAGTAACAGGCTGTGGTGAAAACTGCAATCCCCCGCTTTCAACTCAACAGCCACTTCGTTTTCCAATTGACCCGAAAGCGCCTGCCCTTCGATTTCCTGCTCGCGCTCCCTGCTGATGAGCCCCCACTTGTGACTGCCCGGAATCACCCACAGGCAACCGTTTGCAAGTGTCGCATCGTCTAACGCCACCCAACAACTCACGAGGTTGTAAGGGACCAGTTGTTTCCACGAGTTTGAGTCCTGATGATATTCCTTGCGTGAACCGTGCACCGGCGGCTTCATGAATAACTGGTCACCATACAGTTTGATATCAGGGCCAAGCAAATCGACGATGACATCGACGATTTTCGGGTTGGTGGCGTGTGCCCGCATGACCTCATCATAAGGGACGAGGCACCACAACTTTCGGACGGCATCTCTTTTTGAGTTTGCCACCACTTCGCCCCTCCGAATCGCCGGCTCTTCTTGAATCCACTGTTGTGGTACATGGGGCGCCTCGCCGGCAGCAATCAAATCCGCTCGCTGCCTGACGGTTCCTACTACTTCCTGGGTCAGCAAGTTTCGGATGACGAGATAGCCGTTCTCCTCAAAGTCCTTTTTTTGTTCTTCTGTCAATACCATGTCCTTGCCTCCTTGTGGTGTTCTAACTGCGTTGAAACGTAATGTGGGATTTTCAAACACCCGGTGTTCCTTCGCTTCACTCAGGACCAGCGCTTCGGACAACCGGGGTTTGAAGGTTGTCCATCATCTTCCTGACTCATACGAGCTCGTGAAATTTTCAAACTTCAGTATGATTGAGTGATAATCATGAACGAGTGGAGGCATCCAGAACCGTAA
Source organism: uncultured bacterium (assembly GCA_964577695.1). Taxonomy (GTDB): domain Bacteria; phylum Poribacteria; class WGA-4E; order WGA-4E; family PCPOR2b; genus CAZOAL01. The sequence goes on from CAZOAL010000024.1 coordinate 10,399, forward strand.
TGCCAATCAGTTGATTGCCTCGGTAGCGGAGCAGTATTCCCTCATCAGTCATTTCGGTGTTGGTTGCCTTTTGGGGACGCTGGAAACTGATGTAAAGAACGTCCGCCTCACGGTCGTAGTCTACCCAAAAGCGTTGCGCGGGAAAATCAATGAGCAAAGGAATCGCCTGAAAAACTGAACTGGAAATGTTGAGGTTTATTGTCTTTTCCATATTGCCTCTCCCTGCCCGTTTTTAGCGGGGGGCGGGGGTTACCATTTGCCCGCTGGCTGCTTTGCCAAAAATTTCTCGTGTTCCGACCGCTCAACGACGTTCTTGCCGATGTCGTAGCCTTCCTCCATATAAATCTCGAAGGCGCGCTGGCTCAACCCCTCTTGCACTTCCTTTTCCTTGTCATCGTCAACAACTATATCCAGCCAGGCATCCAGACCGCCGAACCCAGGCACATGAATCTCAATTTCAGCGTCGGGGCAAAGGTCCTTCGCCAGCGAACAAAGCGTAAGGACATGCCGCTCCAATCGTCGCTTGGAGAAATTTCTACGCTTCTTGCTCATGACTTCGTCACCTCCTCAAACTTTCGTAACGAACTCGCGCGCATGGTTAACCAGTCGCCGCATGAATTTCACACCCAGCGTCACTTTGCCCCTTCAGATAGGCGTCAATTTCCAAAAACACTTTTTCCAAATTCATCTCTTCACTTTCTACGACTCGATCCGGCAAGTGTTTATGAAATGGAAATGTTGGAATATCTTTCCAATGGGGCGCATTATCAAACCGAAAGATGAGAACCCCCTGATGATCTTGAAAGTGAAAAGCGTACTTGCGGCTACCATCTAAAAAAAGATAATCCTTGGCAAAAAGTGTGTAATCATTCACAAAGGTAATTTCAAGCACAAGGGCATAAGATTGTCCGACTTGCTGAAATTTGTGAATTTCATACGATTTGATAATTGCCTGATAGTTTTTTAAGATTTCGGAAATCATATCTCTGCTAACTGCTTTTGTAAAAACAGACGACTCTCTTGGGCAAATTTCCACGCCATATAGTCATCTTCTTCGGCAAAGTCTTCTGCATTGACTCTTTGCGCGAGTGTGCGCTCAAATGCCTGAAAATTCATGCCGTACTTGCGTTCAAAGGCTTCGCACTCGCTCTTAAAAGCTGCGATTCTACCTGAAAGCTGCAAGATGAGAAAATCTCGTAAGGCTTGCTCAACGGTATAATTCATTGCCTTTAATGCAGCGGTATATTTTTGATCAATCTGGAAGTCTTGCATTTTCTTTCTACTCCTTGTTCATAACCTGAGATGGGCAATCGGAACGTCAGCATCGAATCTGCCGCACATCTCAATTTTTGCATTCCCCAGATCATTGTATCATATTTGCCATGACCAAAGCAATCCCAAAAAAGTCAAAACTCACCGTTTGACCCATCAAAAATCGAGCTTGACCCAAATCCGAAATCATGTTATAGTAGACCACGCAGGCTCTGACTTGCATATCGATCGAATCACAAGGAGAGGTGACGATGAAAAAAGGAATAACAGTGACCGTTGGGGTTGAAAACGCAGGAATCGTCGGTTCAGATAATCGTGCATTGCAGGCAGCCGTTGACTATGTGGCCGGTCTGGGCGGTGGGACGGTGTATATCGGCGCGGGCGTTTACACGATGAAAGATTCACTGCATGTACGCAGGAATGTCACGGTGATTGGCGCAGATAAAGAAACAATTTTGCGTAAAGGGGAGGGGCATCTCTCCCGCCTCCTGACAGATGGAGACTATGGGGAGGAACAGATCACCGTCGCAGATGCTTCGGGCTTTGAAGTCGGTATGGGTGTCACGGTGCAGGATGACCACTCCGGGGGCTTTCACACCACTGTCGGGACCATTATCGCGCAGGTCAATGAGAACACGTTTATTATCAACAGTCCATTTCAATCAGACTATATGGTGCATCATAACGCCCATGCTAAAAACACCTTCCCGATTATTAGCGGGTACTATGTGGAAAATGTACGGATTGAGGGGTTGACAATCGATGGGAATCGAGCAAATAATGAGCGCTTGAACGGCTGTCGTGGCGCGGGGATTTTCTTTTATCGTGTCAATCGTTCACAGATTATTGACTGCACGGTTCACGACTATAACGGCGATGGGTTCAGTTTTCAGCAAAGCAACGACATCACCATCGAAAACAGCATTTCGCACCACAACGCCAATTTAGGCTTCCACCCCGGAAGCGGCTCCCAACGTCCGACGATGCAGAATAATTTGGCTTATGAAAACGGAGACGACGGCTTGTTCCTCTGCTGGAGGGTTCGTCACGGCACTTTTGAAGGGAACGAACTTAGGAAAAATGGGCGATACGGCATTTCGATTGGGCATAAGGATTCGGATAATCTCCTGCGGAACAACACCGTGATTGGGAATGTGCGTCACGGGGTCTACTTCCGAAACGAGCCGGAGTACACGGCGGGACATCGAAATCGGCTGGAGGGAAACAAGATTTATAATAATGGCACCAACGGAAAGGGTAGCGGCATTTACATTGATGGCGAGACGAACGACACGGTGATTATCGGCAATGAGATTGGCAATCTAGCCGACGGTGGTCCTCCAACGCAACGCTTTGGGGTCGTGATCGGCGCGAAAGCAAAACGGGTGACGCTGGAAGGCAATCGGATTGAGGGAAATGTGGATGGAGAGGTTCAACAAGCGTAACGCACTTCTGGCCGTGAATGATGGAACGCTTTGTATCATATTGGACAGAAAGGAAGGAGGGAGGGAAGGGAAGAATGGAAGGAATGAAAGAAGGGAAATGGGTGGTTGGGTGGTTCGTCACAGAACCCAACCACCCAACCCTCTAGCAACCAAACCACCTCCTCATGTGATTCTGTTCAGGTTTCACGTTTCACGCTTCACGAATATCAAACGGAGGAAACATGCAGAAGATTATCCTTGATACAGATATTGGTGATGATATTGACGATGCGCTCGCACTCACCTTGGCGGTGATGAGTGGCGAGATTGAGTTGCTCGGTGTGACAACCGTTTTTAAGAATGCAGAACAGCGCGCAGAATTAGCCTGTTGCGTGTTGGAGGCATTGGGTCGAGGGGATATTCCAGTTTATGCGGGGATTGGCAAGACCATCCTCCAATCCATCCCGGATTGGGAAAAGGTCGCGGCAAGCCATCGTCCACGCCAGATGGAAATCTTGAAGAAACAGCCCCCATCACTCAAACCGCAATCCGGGCGTGCTGTTGACTTCATCATTGATACGGTGATGTCCGGTGATGGGGACATCACGCTGGTGCCCGTCGGCCCCTTAACGAACATTGCAGCGGCGTTTATCACGGAACCGCGTTTGGCGAGGAAGGCGAAGATTTGCATGATGGGCGGGGCGACGGAGCGGGTACGCCCGGAGTGGAACGCGCTCTGCGACCCAGAAGCCACGCGAGTTGTCTTTAGCACCGGTGTTCCGATTACGATGGTGGGGCTTGATGTCACAACGAAGTGCGTCATGCGCTATGAGCAGGTGAAAGCCATTGGTGCCGTGGAGCATCCGATTAACCGGATCTGCTTTGAGCTCATCCACCTGTGGGGAGGCAATAACCCGGAGCCACATCCCATGCTCCACGACCCGCTGGCAGTCGCAATGGTGATTGACCCGACGTTCTGCCAACGACGCGACATGCGGATTGAAGTCGAGACACGCGCAGATTATTTGCGCGGCGCAACCGTTCCGGTGTCCGGTGAACCCAATACTTCCGTCTGCGTTTCTGTCGATTCGGAGCGGTTCATGGATTACTTTGTCAAGACTTTGACGGCGTGATGCGTGAAACGTGAAGCGTGAAACGTGAAACGTGAACGGGCAAATCAGCGAATGAGAACATAGAAAATTGGAGGAGGGTCTATTTTTCCAAGGGTTACGCAGTTGGTCTGATTCAGGATTCAAGATACAAGATGCAGGCCGGGTGGTGCAACATCAAGGTGTATCACTCCATTACGATACCCAAATTTCTTTGAAGTTTCTACCAGTTTTAGGGTTTACTCTTTCTGAGAAGTGATTAGAAAGGGTTGACTGAACAGGGGGCAGTCCGCCATCACCAAGAATGGCAAAACTGATGCAACATCTCAAGACCAACCACTCTGTCCCTTTGAGGAGGAAAAACGATGTGTCGTTTCCATTTATACCGGCAAGCGCTTGCCGAAAAATCCCCGCATTGTCGAGAGGAACTGATGAAAGCCCTCCAAAGTTGTCGTCGCGACCAATCCCTCTCACGATTGCAAGCCGCGAAATCGATGCTGTTAAACCTGAAAGCGCAATTGCGTGACGAACCATCACCAGATCTCAGTGCTGCCATCGAACAAGTCATTGAGCGATTGGAAGCGACACCTTAAAAAGTTATCGTGGGCATTCGGGGGAAAAATGAGATTAAAGGGCATCACACCTGAATTTTTCAATGAATTCAGGCTGATGCCCTTTTTTTGATGTTGCTCCGGTTGTATGTCAACTAAGTAGTCAGACAGAATTATTTGGGTAGCTGAACTCGCCAGCCTGTCCCGCAACGCGGGGAGTTCAGGCTGAACCGAATTCTGGCGAATTCGGCTACGAGTTTAATTTTGTCCAGGTACTTATAGCAACGACGGTATTGATGTGAATGGGGGTGTGTTCGGCGGTGAGTTTTGAAAACCGTTCAAAAGAATGAACAGTTGCGCCGGCGGAGAGGGGGTAGGTGGGATAAGATATCGATACGAAATCGCTGCATGCTTGAGTGGATTTGAATCTACATCAAGGGTAACGCTTTTCTCATATAATTCTAATGGCACACGATGCGGAGAATGCGCTTCCACAACGGTTTTCGATACCTGACATCTTCGATCAGTTACCGACAGATTTATGATAAGCTAATGTTTGTCCTTCATCTCAGCCCAGGTCGAAATTCTTTTGTGAATAGAAGGAGTTATGGGCGGAGCAAGCTTGGCACTTCCTGTCGTTTTGACAAACTGTAACTCTCCATCCTTGATTTTAATCATATTCGGCATGGGGCCAAGGAGTTCTGCCGGCCATGGAATTTCTTCACCAGTGGATGGAGCGACAAGGACAATCGATTTAGCCTTGACAAATAGGTCTAACAGCGACTCAGAGGCGCGTTTATGCTCCTGCACGCTGCCCCTTTCTGCTTTCAGACCAACCACAATCGGAGACGGGAGTCCATCCAATTCGTGGGAAACCTCCAGGGTGCCCTCGAAGGTCTCTATCTGAATGTGCTGGTTCTCAACACCAGATGGTGTGACAACCAGGGTTCCCTTCCCACGCCAATTGCCTTCTAACTTCGCAGTGATTTCAATCGGTTCGTCGCTGATGGGGAGTTCAATCGTCAGGGGCATCGGGCCAAAACTCAGGGAACCTTCTGTCTCATGTTTGACAGATGCACCCCTACCCTTTGCAGCAAGTGGAAGAACGATTGCGAAAAGCAGAAGGGAAGTGAAGGTGAACAGCCTTTTCATCTTAAACACCTCCTTACGGTTCATTGGTTTTGATGGTCGAAGGCTTTCCCCCCGACCAACATTAAAGCTACTTGATAAACAAATGGGCAAATTTCATGCCATCTAAGAATCGACTCTTGTTTTTGCCAGTTAGAAAATCATACGCCTTGACTATGCTAACAAGAGCTCGCGGAGTCTTTCGCTTCGGGAAGTGCCGCGCAATCGATCCAAGGCCCTTGCCTCGAGCTGTCGAATCCGCTCCCTGGAAAGGTTCAAGGCCGCTCCAACCTCCTGTAAGCTACGTTCCTCCCCGTCTTCCAACCCGTATCTCAAGGACACAATCTGCTTCTCACGCGGGGGTAATTCTGCTAATGCACTCTGTACCTCTTCAATCAAATTTTTCTGAATAATCTGTGTTATGGGGTTATGTGCATGTTCACACCCGATTAACTCCCCCATTTCGCCCCCCGTTTCCTTGCTGATGTAAGCATCCAATGAAGTTGTGTCCGCCACGAGCGAATCTAATTTCATCACCTTTTCCATCGAGAAGCCGGTGGCTTTCGCAACTTCCTTCAGTGTGGGTTCGAGAGTGCCATTTTGTTGTAGATGCGCCCTCGCGCGATTCACTTTCCGGATGGCATCAAGAAGGTAGGCGGGTAGGCGAATGGTTCGCCCACAATTCGCAATGCCGCATCCAATTGCCTGCTGAACCCACCAGGAGGCATACGCGCTAAATTTGACGCCCCGTCGCCAATCAAAGTGGTCTGTTGCGCTGATTAACCCAATGCTTCCCTCCTGAATGAGATCTAACATGTCAAGTCCACGTTCCAGGTACTTTTGGGCAATGCAAACCGCCAACCTCAAGTTGGCTTCAACAACGCGGTTTTTGGCATTATGGATTTCGGTCTGCATGAACTGTATCTGTTGCACAAGACCCAGAAGATATTTTTGAGTGGACAGAGCAAAACTCCCTGCGACAATCTGCAACTCCAAGGTATCGGGGGATGGAGAACGCTCCGGTTCGATGTCAGGCAGGTGAGTTGCCAGTTCCTGATAGCATTCAGCAATTCGCTTGCTATATTTCTCAATCTTAATGAAGATGCTCAATTCCTCTTCTGGCGTCAAACGCGGAATTTTACCGATTTGATGGAGATAAGTGCTCAAAACACCGTTCTCCCGGTCTGAGTAGGAGGGCTCAAATGACTCGACGGCCTCGTCCTCCATGGTTGACTGTCGCTCAAGCGACTCGTGGATGTCCATATCCGCTGGCATTGATCGAAACTCAGGGCGGAATGAATCTTCACCATCTTCGCTCTGAGTGACTGCGTTTGTCTGTTGAACCATTCTTTCCTCCAAATGCTGAGAGCTTCGCTTACTATCGTGTACGAGACACTTTCGCTGTTTTCGTTATGTATGGGCAAGATGTGTGCCAGACGGGGGAGGGGATGGGTGAGGGAGGGAGAGAACAAGGAAAAGGAAGGAAAGAAAGGACGGAAGGGGGCAATCTTCTAATCCTCCGACCTTCCTTTCACGCTTTACGTTTTACGTTTCACGCATCGCATTTGAGGTTTATCGTCACTTAAATGTGACACTGTCACGCGGAATTGACATCACGTATCATTTGGGTGTCGCTGTAACCCAAGTTCATTAATTTTACGGTGCAATGACTGTCGCTTAATCCCAATCTGTTGCGCCGTCGCCTGGATGTTCCAGTGGTTCTGTTTAAGCTTGCATTCTAAAAAGATCTTTTCAAATCCTTGCGATGCGTCTTTAATCGTTTCGACATCAAGTAAACTGCGGAGCTTCGCTTCTAGTGACTCTCCATCACCCATCGAATGCTGTGGATACACACTTCCAGTGAGAGACGTTGCCCCGCTTCGCTGGACGTGCGTCGTCTCTACTTTCGGCGGACTGAAGATTTCAAATGGCAGATCATTCACGGAAATCAGGTTGTTTGTACAGAGAACGACCGCATATTCGATTGCCTTCTCAAGTTCACGGACATTTCCGGGCCAATGATACCGCTTCAACACGGACAGAAACCCTTCGTCAAAACCACAGATGCGTTGTTGTTCAGGGGTGCGTGCATGCTTACGGAGAAAGTGCCACGCCAGCAACGGAATGTCATCAATACGTTCACGCAACGGCGGCAGGGTAATCATCAGTTTCAGGCGATAATAGAGATCACTTCGGAACTCTCCTGACGCAACTGCTTCACGGAGGTCGCGATTTGTCGCAGCAATCACCCGGACATCGACCTGCTTCACGTTCATCCCGATGCCTTGAATTTCTTTAGAATCCAATACACGCAACAATTTGGGCTGCATCGCCAGATTCAAATCCCCAATCTCGTCGAGAAAGATGGTGCCGCCATTGGCTTGGAGAAACTTGCCGGGCTGTTGGTCAACCGCTGTCGCCACCCGTTTTCCGATTCCGAAGAGCTCCGACTCAATCAACTCTGACGGAAGCGCACTACAATTGACGGGTACAAATGGCTTGTGACGACGATGGCTATGCTTATGGATGGCTCGTGCGACAAACTCTTTTCCCGTACCGCTTTCACCATAGATCAAGACATCGGCATCCGAGGCGGCAATCCGCCCGACTTTTTTCATCACCTCAATCATCGCGTCACTGTTGCCGATGATTTCGTAATCGTCCCCCGGAGGGGAATTGGCACTCTGAAGGATATCGTGGGGACGCTGACTTAATATCTCCTTGGTCATTTCAACCAGGCGGGTATAGTTGATTGGCTTGCTGATGTAGTCGTAAATCCCCAATCCGCTTGCTTCAAGTACGGTTTCTGCCGAACTGTTCGCTGTAATCACGATTGCCTGGGGGGCCGGGTGTTGCCCCTTACTGTGCTTGAGAATCTTGAGCCCCGCCTCTTTATCCAAAACGCCCTGTGCATCTGGCATCCAGAGATCGACCAGCAGCAGGTCATAAGGTGGATTTGCATCCAACCGAGTGATTGCCTCATCCCGATCATGGGCAAAGTCAACGGAGGCATCAATCGACAATTCCATCTTGAGGTGTTTGTCGATGTACCTACAGGTAGCACTTTCGTCGTCTGCGATTAAAATTCGTGAGTGTTTCATGATGTGTAAAACGTGAAACGTAATGCGTAATGCGTAAAACGTAATGCGTAAGAAAAAGAATTTTACGTATTACGCATTACGTCTTACGTATAGGAAGTTCAATAAAAAATGTTGTGCCGATTCCAACTGTGCTCTCTACACGGATGTTCCCGCCATGCCCTTCGACGATATTTTTGACGTTGACCAAACCGAGTCCCAATCCGCGGGGTTTCGTGGTGTAAAAGGGTTCAAAAATCCGATCGAGTTGGTCTGCGGGAATGCCAGTCCCCGTGTCTCTGACGATAACCGTGATGCCTTCCGGTGGAGATGCGCCTCGGCGAGGCTCCACCCCGATTTCCAATTTGCCCCCCGGAGGCATGGCTTGGCAAGCGTTCTTGATCAGGTTGGCGAAGACGAACCGCATTTTGTCGGCGTCGAGCGAGAGCGCCGGTGTTTTTTCTGGCGAATCCAACTGAACCTGGATTCGCTTTTCATCAATCAACGGTTGCATCATGTCGCGTGCCGATCTAATAATCGGTTCCAGGTCTTGCCGTTGGAGATTCAAGCGTGCCTTTTGAAAAAAGCTGAGTTCATTTTCGAGCATCTCATCAAGCTTCGTGACCCAACCGATGATTGCGTCCATCTCACTGATGATCTCTTCCGGGTGCTCCCGCATGCCCAAGGGGTCTTGTTTCTGAAAATTATTACGAATCATTTCCGCGGGGGCGCGGATGAGGTTAAGCACGTTTCGCAATTCATGTCGGACCCGGGCGGACATCACACCAAAAACAGCTTCTTTTTCGGTTCTGACCAGTTGGTCTTGTGTGGTTTGTAATCTCCAGAGAAGATGGCGCAGTCGAAGGTGCCCGAGAAATAAGCTGTCAACGACGCCAAACAGGATGAGAGCCAGACTCGATGCACTCGCTTCCATCCAGACATTGAAGAACACAAACGTTGCGAGAACGAAAAGGAGGTGGAACAAAAGTAGCCCGCCTGCAATGAGCAACATCGATCTGTACCCGCGCTTCAACCGATAGACAAGGATGGCAGCAGCGATAGAAAGAATCGCCAGGCACGTGAGATAAAGCCCATCCACCTTTCGACTCAGTTGCCAGATAAAATCTCGATTCAGCAACGTGTTGAGCAGGTTCGCACGTAAGGCAAGGGCGGACATTTCGCCGAATGGCGTTGAAGCCTTTGGGACACCTTCCGTTGTGATGCCAATCAGGATACATTTCTCCTCAAATTTTTGCTGAAACTCAGCAGGGTCTGAATCCCACAAGGTCAGGGCATCGACGAAAGGTGTGGACTGAAAAGCGGACACATCTCCGGCGAATCGAATGAAAAGCCTTCCTTGTGAATCAAGAGGAATACGGAGGAAATTGCCTGATGGCAAACTCAGTTCCAGGTATTTGCTACACCAGAATCCACCTTGTACCTTTATTGACGCAGGAGGGACTCCGTAGGTTTGGCACAAGATTAACATTTCGAGGGAATAACGATAATCGCCCGCGGTACGATCTTTTACAACAAGTTGGGCTGAACGATGGATGCCATCGGAGCGGCTCAAAGGAAATACGCTAAAACTTACCCCCTGTGCGTGGGTCAAGCTATGAGATAAGTTATTCCACTCGGTAACATCAGGGAGATGACGCCGATTTGCGGAATCCGTAACGGAATAATAGGGTTGGATGACAAATAGCTTTTCACCGGGGAGCAATTGTTCATCTTCCCACTCGCGGTTGAACCATATCATCAAGCCGATTGCTGTTGGATGAACCGTTTGAAGGGATTTAAGAAGAGGGGCATAAATGTCGGGTGGCCATGGGAGTGGACCAATTCCTTCTTTACTCTCGCTTTTGGCATCAATTGGAATCAGAGCAATCAGAGGAGATATTTGCTGCGAACGGGTACGGGTCAACCGCAATCGTCCATCGAGTGTCTTGAGTTCGATAAACTCGAACATACCCTGATCGCGCAAAACTCCCACAACCACAAACGGCAGGAGCGTCATGAAACAGATGAGCAGATACGCTTTCTGAACGCGATCAGATGTGAAGAACATAATGTGTCGTGAAACGTGAAGCGTGAAACGTGAAACGTAAGAGGAGGAGTAGAAGGAAAATGAAGAAGGAACAAAATTTCCATTTTTATGAACGGGCGAGCCGCCCGCTCTACTTCTTTGTCTTATCGTTCCATCGTCCCGTTATACCACGCTGTCGTAAAATTATATTTTTCTGACTGGAGGTGAATTGAAATCCAGAGGGTATCCGCATCCTGTTTTTTATAGATTAACTGGTGATTGGCGGTAATCCATTTTGCCCTGTCGGGGGGAACACCGCTGTCAAAAATGACGCACAGTTCGCCCTGTTCATTCGTTACCAAATCCGCGTCAATTTTGACGTGACGCAACAGTTGGGCGTATAACAACGAGAGCGCAAGCGAGTCAGGGAGGGTGAGGCTCCTGCCGAACCTGTCCCCCCCGCCGAGTAAGTGATTCAGCGTGTTCAGGCTTTTCGCTTCAATATCGTTGAGTGCCATGTAGAACATTTGAGCCTGGTATAGATTCGAGCCAGGATACTGATAAGTGGCTGAAGTATCCCTTGAAGGCAGTTGGGAAATCCAGGACACAATCTCGGCGGGAAGCGAATCGAGGTGGCGACGCAGTTCGGCCAGTTCGCTTGGAGTCAGCTCCGTTCCGTGAGTCTTCGATTTGACGGATTGTGACTTGTCAGGCCCTGCCCCGCTCCCTCGGGGGGCGTGAGAGCGAACCTCCCCTTTCGGTTTGTCACCGAGCGGTAGCACATCAATCGCCGGGCTGCCTTCAAGAGGCTCATTGATGCGTCTGCCCTTCGTTGCATTTCTGCGCTGGATGCCTTCACGAATGAGCGCGCTAACGGTGAGTTCGCGCCCCCCTGAAAGCGTGGGTAAAAATGTCCCTTGAGCATCCTTGAGCCGAATCAACGAAACAGGGGGCATGCGGATGAGATCTCTATCCGTTAATGCCGCTCCTTTTTCGAGAAATGCCCACTCTCGTTCTCCGGCTTTTAAGATTTCGATTTTACCGAAAGTAAATGTGGCTGTAATTTTGTCTGCGATGCTCGGCTGGTTCACCAAAACCAGACCCAGTAAGCAGATGATAAAGATTTGATATTTGTGTTTCATTGTCTGTCCTCCGAATTTTTCAGAAAACGTGTTAGTTCGCCAATGTCACATTAGAAATGAGATCCAGTCGTAGCCCAACTTTCTAAGTTGGCCTACCGAGGACATCAGCCGCGGGGGCCAAGATAGAATCTTGGGCTACAGGGAAATGTGACATTGGCGAGTTAGGTTATTTATACGTTGAGGCACGAAGCACTGTAAAACCAACCAACTCTTCATCTCGGTAATGGTAGATGACGTTGTATTCTATGATACTGTCGTTTGCCTGCTGTGGCTTGCGAAAGCTAATATACAACACATCAGCTTCATCGTCATAATCAATCCAGATTCTTCGAGAAGGCAACATTATGGAACACCTCCGTTTAAGGTTTGGTTCGCCTCTTACTTATGGGCGTCTCGGAAAATCACCCAAAAATCCCTGTACCCACGGCTGGTTTAAATCCGCTTCGATTCTTCGTTGGATCTGTGCTTTCGGGATAGTGAATTGTCGTTGAGTCCCTCGAAAGGGGCTGGCACCATATTTTTCCCATGCCGCTTCAACCGTGGTCGAGTCGCTGACAACGCCTTGTCGCAGCCCTTCAACCGCCGTTTTCCACGCGGTGGCAAATCCCTCTTTGATGAGCGTCGTCTCAATGGGAATCCAAACCTGTCCGTTGATGGGTTGATAGACATCAGGCAGGTTCATCTCTTGTGCCTGGTCAAGGGAAATTTGCCCCAAATCAAAAGCCATCATCACATGGCTTGGCAGTTGGATAAGGGCGGTCTTAATGCCCGCCGACTCCAATAACGAGCAGTAGAGTGCTGTGCTATCGTCGCAATCACCGAACGTATTTACGTTGTTATCCCCTGAGATTTGCTCCATGAGGCGTTCTAGCATTTCGTAGGGGTGTTTGATTTCATCAATGGTCCCACTCGCCAACGGTATGTTCGCATCCGTCGCATAAGATATGCCATTCAGGGCGTTGAAAAGGAGCATAGCGATGTACAAGTTGCGTGGCATGGCTGCCGTTTCAATTTCACTCTGAAATTCGGTGCGAATCTGATTGATGAAAGCACGAATGGATGGGTCATCGAAAGAGATGAAGGAGGCAAGTTTGGCGACATCATCCAGCCGTGACGTCTGGTTGCTATGTAGCACAACGGTTTCAGAAGCGGTACGATATGCCCTCCCGCCGCTCTCAACCACCTTTATCTGCACCTCGACCGGTTGGCCATGGGTCAATTCCAGGGCTTGCCGGGATAATACGAGCTGACGCATCGGCACCGATACCCGTTTCATCGGTGGCAATTGAACATCGGAAGCAACTTCCGTGCCGCCTTCGCTGACAAACGGGTCGATGAAGAGTTTAATTTGGACCGTTATCGGCTTGTCACTCTCATTTTTAAGCCAGATTCTGCCAATTGAATCCAGCGGCGTCAGCGGATAGTAACGCTCCCGATCGGCATCGGTAAAGGCAGGCGGCGTCATTGGATTATCCAAAATAACCGTTTTCGCCTCCAGATTCGGTGTGGCATAGTAATGGTAATGAACGGGGTAGAGGTCTCTCATGCGGACCTGCTCGATCAACACAGGCAACTTGCGAAAATCGAAGTTGAGCGAAAGTCCAACATAAGCTGTCGGGGGCAACGTTGGCGGAATGAGATAAGCCACGTTGAAATCCAGCCATTTGTATTTTACGCTTCCACCAAGCGAATATGTGGGGTGTTCGGATGTGTGCAAATCCTTCTGGATGCCGGCGCGGATGGCAAAATTGGGATTGGGTAGAAACTCCGCGCCCAGATGCAGCCGATCCGTGACGTCCGTTGCGATGAGCCAATTGAGAGCAGGGCGATAAGCGATTCCCAGTTTATACGCTGTCGGGTAGACCTTTTCGCTGACACCGGTATCGTGGCGAATCCGTATGCCGCGACTCAAGCCGGCCCCAGATGCAAAACCGATAAAATCCTGCACCATCAACCCGACGGTCCAGCGCCGATGCGGTTGGATCAGGACGCCAACATCCGTCCCCCATCCAATCGCCGCCCCTTTAGATTGGGCATCCAGCGTGATACCCCACGTTAAGTATTTCAGATTCACCCCGAAAGACAGGGGAGGCACCGGTGAGTAACTATACGCAAAATTGAAACTGTGACGTTGCGAGTTGAGTTCTTCATCGTTAATTCCAACTTGCGCCCAGTCAACGCCAAACGCTGACTTCTCCGAAGTTGGGAGGGCGGCGTTGAGGTCGCTTGTCTTTAATTCCCCAAAGAGTTGCGCCTGCTCAAATCCAATCGCATATTTTCCTAACCGAGCCAATCCCGCAGGATTTCTACGAACACTATTCTCATCATCAACGACGCCGATGAATGCGTCGCCCATGCCAATCGGACGAACACCGGTTGACGCGCGCTCCTCAACCGCGCCGCTTGCGACTGAAGCAGATAGGACCAAAAGAATTGAAAGACAGCGTAGTAAACCTGAGAGAAATTTGGAAGATTGGAAGGTTGGAAGACTGATTGACAATTGACAATTGACAATTGACAATTGACGGTGGAACGTTTCCTCCATTCTTCCCTGCCTTCCTTCCAGGTTAGCCCTTACCATCCTTCCATCCTTCCATTCTTCCTTCCCTGTCATGACGTTTCAGTTTCACGCATCACCAGGTTTGCCTTGACTTTGTCATTTTCATAGGATATTATGCAAAATACTGAGGGTTTTGTCAAGGTTGAAAAATCACGTTTACCGAATCGGTCATCCACTGCTTAATGAGTCCAACGGCCTCAGCGCGTTTGACTGTCTGCTGCTCTCTCCTAAGCAGGTTCCGAATTGTGACCTGGTCGGCTGCGAGTTCATCCGGGCCGAGGATAACCACATAAGGGATGCCTTTTTTCCCTGCGTAGCCAATCTGGTCACCTAACCGATCTTTCTCGAAGTACAGTGCCGTTTTCAACCCACCCTTGCGCAACGTATTGGCCATCTTAAGCGACTCATTCACCAAACTCTCATCAAAAAAAGTCATCAGCACTTGAGCAGAGGTTTTGCCCACATCCGGGGGAAACATGTCCAGTTCCTCCATAACGTCAATGATTCGCTCAATACCGATGGTTGTCCCGGTGGCGGGATAACTGCGGTCTATGAACATCCCCACCAAGTTGTCAAATCGACCACCACCGGTGATGCTACCGATCTTGGGCTCCTCTACTACGGTTTCGTAAATGGGGCCAGTATAATACTCCAAGCCACGCACCATAGCAAACTTGACTTTGCAATTGACTTCGGGGATGTCAAGGACTTCCAGGTAGCCAATCATTTCCTCGAGCTCGGCAATTCCCTCCAGCGCAACGGGATAATCCCCGAGTTGATCGCGCAATGCAGCCAGCACCACCTTATTTTCACCTTCGATTTGAAGCAGGTCGAGAAGTTTATTGATGACATCTTCGGGAATCTCATTGATTTTAAGTTCTTCCCTAGGGAAAAGCAGCCAAGCAATTTTCTCTAAATCGCCTAAGATTTGATTTGAGATCTGGATGGACGTGACTCCATCAAGTCCAGAATTCATTGATTTTCCTATTCTGATAGTATGGACAAGTTTATATGTGACCCGGCAAGGATTCTCTCCTTCTCTTGAGTAGACCTTTCTCCAATGTTTGCTTAATCTCTTCAATCTTCTCTCGTTTCCATGGATGTCTCAACGATTTAGGGTCTGCAATCAGTGTTGCTTCGGATGTTCTCAACAGCTCAATTTCTTTCAATCCGTTAGCTCTTAGTGTTCGACGCGATGCTGTTGAATTATCAATAATCGCATCCGCTTCCTCGGGTGGTTTTCCTTCTGTGGCTCCAAAAGATAAAATTAAGGTAATGTTCGATTCCGAAGCGCCTCGCGTGTTTAACCGTTTCCATGGCGTAAGAATAGCGGGTGGAACGGGATTCCCAAGAATCGATTTTGTTCTTTCAAGGATATGCTTCTCAGAGATGTTGAGATATTCCGTAGAGATACGGAAATTGCTCTCTGCTGAATTGATTATATCTTCACAGGAGTTAATGTCGGTTCGATCTTCAAGTGCTGCCAAAATGATGTCGATCTGACCATATCCCAAAGGAAGGATTTCCTCGACCTCGACATCAGTTTCCTCGACCCAATCTTGCCCTGTAATTCCTCAATCGTAGCCCTCCATCGCCACATAGATAGGAATCTCTTGAGGTCTGGAAATTTTGATGTTTATCTGTGGTTCATTGATGACTCTCGCTCGATAAGAGCGGTCTGTGGCGGTATAACCGTCAATCACATAGCCTGCCCTCTGAAACATTTCAAGGGTCTTAGCCTGTAGACTTCCTTTCGGCACAAGGATATTCAACTGCTTTTCGTTTTGATAGCTAATAACGGTTTTCATGATAACTTGATTTCCTCCTTTCTCGGAACGCTAAACAAGTTAATCTTCAAGTTCAGCGAGTTTAACGAGCCTCTCTGTCTGAGTTTTTAACTCTAACAGAACGACTGCTTCCTGTTGCAATTTCGTGCAAAGGACACAAAAAAAGCCCTCAATAAACAAAAACCTCTCTCATAGAAGAGAGGATTAGTTTATTGGGGGCTTTATCCCAAAAATTACTATACATCATTCTAATCCACTCTTCTCAAGAGAGGATCGAATGATGATGAATACTGACTTGAAATTCGTTGAATAAAATATCGAACATCTTTGTCCAAATCTTAACGATGTGAGAGGATAATAAGTGAGGGTGGATAACGGGATTTGAACCCGCGGCCCCTCCATCCACAGTCAAGCGCTCTAGCCAACTGAGCTATATCCACCAGAATTTTTTTTGATTATACATGCTCTCAAGCAATATGTCAAGTATATTTTGAAAGTTTTGTCGGTTTCATCTAAGCGTTTCGACTGTGAATCTCCAAAATCAATCAAGGGACGAAGGGACTACTTTCTGAGCAGAGCGACGGCAAACCACGCTCGTTCATCCAACTATCGTTCCTGTATTTCAAACCCGGCAGCATGACAGATCGTTGCGACGTTTTCGAGCGTGTATTTATAACTGTTCTCCGTATGGATGTATTCCCCCAGATCAAAATGGAACTCCTGTTCGAGCGAGGCAATGTAGACCGTCTGACAACACCGGCTGATCAAATACATCTCAATGCGGGATTGTTTCTCGACGAACGGTGCCGCATGATCGAACGCATCAAGAATAAAGTTTCCGCCCAATTCGCGGTTAATCCGCGCCAACAGGTTTTTATTAAAGGCTGCCGTCACGCCGGCAGCGTCGTTGTAATTAGACAACTAATGGACTGAAAGATCCAGATTGACTCAATCATTCTGCACAATCACCGATTTTGTGCTCATTGTCCCTTCCCCTTCAACAGCAACGATGTAAGAATTGCTGACAACCCGTTGATTCTCATCATCACGTCCATCCCACCAGAAGACCTGCCGACCGGCCGACAACGGCTCGACGCTTTTCAGTATTCGACGTAACCGTCCCGCTTCATTGTAGATTTTAATGGTTACTTTGTCAGGACGATTCAATCGAAAGGAGATCGCTGTCGCTTCGCCACGGTTTGGCGAAAAGACGCGCGGCTGGCATGTCAGATCCGAGAGGGTGGTATTGCTATCCGCTTCTACGGAGGGGATTTTCATAACGGCATACCGACCAAGCGTTGAAACTGCCGTCGCGATAGTTTTCCTGTGCGCATCAATGGTGCCACCGATAGACACCCACTTTTCGCCGTTCCAGCGAGCGATGGTCAAGATTTCATTGGCACTGGGCGAAAACGGAAGGTTCGCAATCAAAAGTTCGATCGTTGCAGGTTTGAGGGGGTGTAGCTTCAAGTCTGTCGGCGCAAACTCATACAAGGGGGCCAAAATATCGGATGCAATCCCCCCTGAACCCTGAATCCTGAATCCTGAATCTTGAATCTTGAATCCTGAATCCTGAATCCTGAACCCTGAATCCTGAACCCTGAATCCTGATTCGTTCAGCCGTTCACTTGACCCATCCTCTGGAATTGGATTAATCGTTACAACAGTCCCCACCGGCAAGCTATTGGGTGGAAACACAATCCTGGCACGGCCATCCTGGCTCTGTACAACGCCGCCCTCTTGACGCTCCACACGCTGACTGAAAAACACATGGACCTGGGCTACGCTTTCATGTCCGGCTGCATCTTCCACGCGCAGCCGCAAGGTATATAACCCAAACAGGTTCGGAGCCTCCCACTCCGCCAAAGTGCCGAGAGCAACGGGCTGTAAAAACGCTGTTTTGGAAATCGATACCCAGACATCAGGAACTTCTCCAACGCCGTATTCGATGGTGTATCTCTTGAAGCTGTGGTCATCCGCCGTACCGCGAATCTCAATCCGTTGCGGTAACTGCTGCTTCGATTGGGGGGAAATGAGCGCCGCGCGCGGTGGAAGATTATCGACGATGACCGTTACACTCGTCTGGCGTGAACGCCCTGACTGGTCTTGCCCCGTTAGGCGGAGCTCATACTCCCCATCCACTTCCGGGGTGACCCATCTTGTCAAAGTTGCCGCTCGCCTGGGAGATGTGGAACGCTGAATCAGTTGCCACCCCCCCCTATCCCCTCCCGCGGACGGCGGGGGAATCGCTCGGAAATCTAATTGATATTCCTTGAAAAGGGCGTCGTCCGCTGTCCCGATAATTTCGATCTCCTTCGATACCAGTTGCAGATTGACGGGTTGAACGATCTGAACAGCCGGCGGTTGGTTGTCAATGATGGCACGAACCACACTCTCATTGGACCTTCCAGCTTGATCGCGAGCAATGAGACGGATTTCGTACTCCCCTTCGGTTGGAGGAGTGTCCCACATCGCCAGCGTTGCGTTACGCTTCGCCTGAGAAGGCGTTTGCACGGGGATGGGCTGCCACCCCTCCCCATCCCCCGCAAGCGTGGGGGGAACCGCACGAACATCAAGTTGGTATTCTTTGAAATGCACATCATCTGCCGTGCCGATAATCTCGACCTCACCTGATAGGATTTCCCCATCCTCAGGCGTGAGGATTTGTGCCTGGGGTGGAAGATTATCAACGAAGATGTCAACGACGTCCTGACTGGATTTTCCTGAACGATCGGAAGCAGTTAAGCGAAGTTCATAGGTCCCATCGCGCTGGGGGGTCTCCCAACTGGCCAGCGGTTCGTCACGTTTGGGTTGGTTGGGACTGAAAACCGTGATGGGCTGCCAGCCCCCCCCTTCCCCCGCCGCGGGCGGGGTGAGGGGACGGAATTCAAGTTTATATTCGCTGAAATTTTCATCATTCGCCGTGCCGGTAATTTGTATCGTCCCGCCGACGAAGGCACCCGCCCCAGGGGAAGTGATAAGCGCCGTGACTTGGGCGTCGTCAAGG
This sequence comes from uncultured bacterium, assembly GCA_964577695.1. Classification (GTDB taxonomy): domain Bacteria; phylum Poribacteria; class WGA-4E; order WGA-4E; family PCPOR2b; genus CAZOAL01. The sequence goes on from CAZOAL010000024.1 coordinate 29,482, forward strand.
AACAGGCGGAACGGGGGTTCCGTTTGTGACTTTAACCCCGCGCGATCAAAAACAGTCAAACGGAGCAGATACTCACCGCCCGTTAAACGAACCGCATTCCAATCCCCCAACCGTCCCTCTTGAACCGGATTGTTAGATTCTGCGATGCGCATCCACTCTACCTCTCCCCCCTCTGCGAGTGGGGATGAGGTCGAATATTCTAACCTGAAACTTTCAAAATTTTCATCCGTTGCTGTGCCGTTCACCTCAATACTTCCCGTTCCCAGGACCATGCCTGCTTTCGGGGATTCAATGACAGCTTTGGGCGGCGTGTTGTCCAAAGTCACAACCTTCTCTATTTGCGATTCATACGTGCGGTTATCGGTCACTGTTAGACGCAATACATACGTTCCATCGGGGAGTTTCGTTGTATCCCAACGGGTGATTTCCTCTTGACTAAAACGCGATTGACTGCTACGAATGAGTCGCCATGCCTCGCGGGCAGAGAAGGAGACCAACCGATATTCCAGACGGAAGTTCTCAATGACGGCACCTTGGGCTGTGCCGGGCGCAACCGTCCCAATAATGGCGACCTCCCCCGCAATCGGACGCGCCCCACTTGGTTCCAGGATTTCAACAACCGGCTTTGCCCCCTCATTTTTGAGGTCAAGGGGAGTAATCTCTGACCTGCCGATATTGCCTGCCGTATCTTCAACGCTGGCTCGGAGAAAGACCTGTCCGTATATCGTCGATGTATCCCACCTCACCGTTGAACTGATAAGTGATAATTGAGGATTGACGATTGATTCGGAAACAACCCTTGTCCAATTATCTGCCGATTCTACAAGGGCATATTCCAACGTATAGCGACTCAAGTGCGCATCGGTCAGCTCAATTTCAACATTGACCGCTCCTGAAATCGTAGCGCCAAGTAACGGACGTTTAATCTGTGCGCGGGGAGACGTGTTATCCACTTCAATAGTAACTATCTCCTCGGCGCGATGACTTCGATCAAAATTACCGTTTGGGGTGTCCCGTGCGAGCAACTGAATCGTGTATAAATCATCGGCGGCGGTTCGCGTATCCCACGCATAGAGCCGATTTCCCTGTACCGGTTGCGTTGAGATAAAAGGAGCAAACAGCGGATTCCCCGACACCTGCGCCCCTGAGAAAATCTGAATTTGGTAATCTAAGAAATCCGTCCCATCCGTCGCAGTGCCCTCAATGGGGTAAACCCCACCGATGACAGCGCCTCGCTTAGGTTGCGTTATGCTAACGGTCGGAGGGAGCGAGTCAACCACAAATTCGGCCTGTGCGCCCGCTGCATCCACATTGCCTTCCCGGTCAATTGCACGGACAACAAAACGATGCTTACCTTCCGCAAGGTTCTGTAGAAGAAGGCGCTCCTCAGCGCCATTATTCTCAGTGAGCATCTGCGGGCGGTCATCAAGCTGGTATTGATAGCGAAGTTCTCGCGTCAGGGTGCTGGCATCACCCCCCTCAAACCTGAAGAAAACACTGGTGTCTCCGACGATTTCGCCTTTCGTTGGCCCACTGATAATGCGTGTGGTTGGACGCGTCATCTCCTGATTAAAACGGCTGACACCGTCATCTTTACTCCCAAACCAGAGTGTACCATCGTGTGTTTCAGTGATCGCCGAGATATTGTTGCTGTTGAGGCCATCACTTGCAGTCAATGTTCGCCCGCCGCCCCCTGCAAAGGGAGGAAAAGGGGAGGTAAACAGATTAACGCCATCAGCCGTACCAATCCAGATTTGACCCCGGCGATCGCGGTAAAGTGCCTGCACATGGGTATCCACCAACCCATCATCAGTCGTCAACAGAGCAGTTGCCTGTAATGTCTCTCCGTTCAGAATCTGAATGCCCCCGTCCGTCCCAACCCATAAGTCTCCCCCCCCATTCCCGCCCCCGTTGACGGGCGGGGCTTCCATGATTGTATGGATGGAACGATTCGGCATCCCGTCAATTCTCCTCAAATCCCCCCCTTGTTCCCCAGGGGTGTAGACCCACAGCTCGTTGCCTTCCCTCTCGTTGCCAACGGTGCCTAAGTAGAGGCGTCCGCGTGAATCCACAAACATCACGGCGATGGTTCGGTTAATTTCCTGAAAGAGATTGAGTTCAAGGTGCCATTGGACGCCATCGTAGCGATTCAAACCGGGCAGAAAGCCGACTGGATCCCCGGGGAGCAGAATACCGGTTCCAACCCAAACATCCCCGCCTGAATCGACGGAGATCGACTGGACGCTGTTGTTATTGATGTCCGGCAGACGAAAAATCTGCCACGAAACGCCATCAAATACGCCAATCCCTGAATCGGTGCCGACCCAAATCCGTCCACGCCCATCCTCCGCTAACGCGCGGATTTCTGCTCCTAGCGGGCCGTTGATCCGTTCAACACCATCCATCGTATAGCGGCTCAACCCATGGGTCGTCCCCACCCAGAGTCGCCCATTTCCATCCGTCAACATCGCCGTGACGCTATCGCCACTCAAGCCGTTATCCGTCGTGAGGGATTTCCACGAGCGATCCGAGAAATTAACGCCATTGTCTCGCGTGCCGACCCATATCTCACCGTTCCGAGCTTCAAACAGGGCTTGGATATTGTTGCTCGCCAAGCCATTTGCCCGCGTGAGGTGACTCCACCGCCCATGGTCGAAGAGGCTAATCCCTGATGCGGTCCCGACCCACATCGTCCCCTCGCTATCCCTCATGATGGTTTGCACATTGTTGCCCACCAACAAATCCAGCGCCGTGGCCACTTGCCAGGTTGAGCCATCGTAGATTGCCAGCCCCTCGGTTGTCCCGACCCACAAGTTGCCCAAACTATCCTCTGAAATTGCCTGCACGATTCCGTTTGGCAAACCGTCGTTGACACCGAAAATGTCCCACCGGGAGCCGTCAAAACGGCTGAGGCGCTCCGGCGTACTACTTGATGAAAGCCCAAACCAAAGATTTCCAGCCACATCTTCATAAATGACTCGCACCCCCTGATTGAGCATACCTTCTTCTGCATTTGCCACAGGGTGCCACATTGCGCCATCGAACCAATTGACACCCAGCGGCGTCCCAATCCAGATTTCGACAGGCTCAATCCGGCGGATTTCACCGTTCCGCCGCTGGAGGATAGTCAAAATGCGATTGTCGATTAACCCCGCCTCTACCGTGTAGTGGCCCAGCCAATCTATTTGATTCCGCTGAGAGTTCCATACCCCCCGATGGAGGCCCGCGCTTGTCGCCGCCCAGATGAATCCATGGGCATCTTCAAGTACCTGGAAGACATCGTTGGCATTTGCATTATCACCCGGAACACCGATCGCATGCCAGAAGCCATCAAAACGGCTCAAGCCCACGCCCGTCGCAAGCCAGATCTGCCCGGAGCGGTCTTCGGTGATAGAGCGGACATTGTTGCTGCTGAGTCCATCGCCGATTCGCGTAAAATTTCGCCATTGGAAGTTTTGCTGGGCAAATGCAGGGAGGGTAAGGCTCCCGCCGAACCCAAATAGAAAGATAAGCAGGAAGAGAAACGTGAAACGTGAAACGTGAAACGTGAAACGTGAGAGGAAGGGTGGAAGAGTGGAAGGGTGGAAGGGTGCTATCTTCCATCCATCCATCCTTCCATCCTTCCTTTCTTTATGCCCTATCATCACGTTCCACATTTTACGTTTCACCCATTACCAGGTTTGTCTGACGTTGTGATTTTCATAAGAAATTATGCGAAGTGTTATCGGTTTTGTCAAGCGTATTTCGGTGGCAAGGAATGCTTTGACATCGCCCCATTTTTGAAGTATAATTACCTTGCCAATGTCACATTCAAATCGGGATGCGTAGAACATGCGGCTCGCTGGTTCCAACTTCCCATCGAACGTCGGATTATTCTTCTCGCTGATATTCTGTGCGCCGCAAAAGTTCCTTCATTTAGACATAATAAAAACGGCTTAAACCCAGATGATGATTGGAGTTTGAGCCGTTTTTATTATTGCCGATAATTGAGCTTATCGGCTGTTTTTCGGTTTTATTCGTTTGTATTCTCACTTGGTGTCAGAGTAACCAACTCAATATCAACAATTTCTTTTCATGAGCAAGGACGAGGTTTCAGGTTCTGGGCATCTTTTTTTGGAGTTCCTTAATCAGTGGATCAGATGTTTTCAGAAAATCCTTTACGAAGTCTAGCGTATCATACGTCACAGAACGGATTCTTTCTACATCAAGGTTTTTGTTGAATTCGATATAAACGTCTATATCTGAGTTGGTGTGTGCTGCAATCTCGTTTCTAATATCAGTGATATATTTTCTGTCTCCGGTTTTTTCCATACGTTTGTTGTATACTCCGAGCAGTCGATTGACATCATCGTGAACTCTTAAGGAATCAGCATCGCTGAAAGCGGTGTGAACTTGACGCATGGTTTCCTGAAAGGTTTGACCTGTTATCTGTTCGTTGAGTCGTTTTTGAAGGTCGTCTATGGGGATACATATATGTTTAAGGATTGTTGTGCGATAATATTCTGGAGATTGAGCTTCCTCTGTAAAACTGAGTGCATCAATAAGATTGGTTATATCAATAGCACGAAGGATAAGATGCTCTAAGGCAACATGGAAGGCTCTCAGAACAGTAAACGACGACCTGTATTCTTCTGCTATGGTTGCAGGGTCTTTTTTGCGATAGAATTCGCATAAATCAAGATATGGTATCATGGCGGCTATCTCATCGCCTTGCATGTTTACCCGGCTTCTTCTGTTGGCTTGGAGGTAAGCGGAACCCATCACCCGCAAAAATTCCTGAAGGGGAGCCGGATTAAAAGGCGGGGGCGGTTGACCTTCAGCCCGTTTCGGTTTTTTGTTTCTTGGGTGCAGGTTGGAGAAAAGTTCGGATACATAGAGGCCCGGTTTTTCCTCGACCACGATTTTTGAAGACATAATGGATTTCGCTCCTCATTAGAAATAATCAGCTAACAAAGTGGCACAAGTGTCTAAATAGGTTTGAATTGCCGGGAGATCAAAACCGGTTTCAGGCATTGGCAAAGTGGAGTCAAAGGTGACAACCCCGACCATTTCTCCGGCTTCATTCTCCATCGGAATACTGATCATAGACTGAACTTCCGGCCAAATCTGAGCGGTTTCTTCGTCGGAGAGATGAAGGTCCTCGAGCACCACCCGATTCAGGTCAGCGGTCGCTCTTCGTCGTTGGTGATATGCCCGTCCGGCCGTCCCGGCAGCGATTGCTAGAGTCAAATGATAATCGGGTTGTCCGCGTTTCATATTGTATCGCACTTTGATCCGTAATCGGTTCGCTGCATCAGGAATCATCACATAAGCCCGAAAATGAGGGAGATTCTCGCTTTCATAAATCGCCGTGAGATGGAGTTCAACGATTTTTAACACCATTTTCTCGCGGGGAATGCTGTTGCGTTGTTTCGCTTGCTGAATCACATACAATAGCACGGCGTTTCCGATAACCAGCCATTTGACGAAAACTGTTTGGGGGGTTCCAATGAGGGTGCTCAATTCCTCATCAAATACATCAATGATCGTCAGAGCCGCAATGAAAACAAACGCTTCGAGGAGCAGCAAAACGGGAAATCGCCGGAATCTTCTTAACATGGATTATTCCTGAGAAAAATTCTGGGTCTGCTATATTCTAACAGCTATAAAAGCGATCGTCAACCCATTTTTCTGCTGCCATGGGCACGATTAAAAGAAGATGGCCCCCTTCTCTGGCGAGAGTCGTTTGATACTACTTGACGACCATCATTTTTCGCGTGTCGCTGAACGAATCCGTTGAGAGGGTATAGAAATAAACGCCGCTGGCGACAGGCTCACCCTGACTATTTCTCCCATCCCAGTAAGCCGCATCTTCACGATTCGTGTAATGTCCAGGCGACAGGTATCCCAACAAGAGTTGACGAACAAGCACCCCGGCTATATCACGGATTTCAATGGTCACGTTGGAAGGCGCAGCAAGTTGGAAAGGCATCCATGTCTCCGGGTTGAACGGGTTGGGATAGTTTTGAAGCAGCGCACTCCGGGTGGGATTCACCGATGACAAGAGATAACGTAAGACCTGTCTAGTACGAACCACTGCGGGGGAGTTATCGGGCATGGACAGGAGTTCGGCGTAAATCTTCTCAAAAGTCTTGGTGAGTGGTGCGTATTGTGTATTGCGTGTTGCGTAAAACGCCCCTTCCAGCTTTTGAACGGGCAGGTCTGCTTTGCGGACTCCCGGAACGGAGCTGCCTGCTCTACTTCCTTCCGCAATGGGGGGTGCGGCTGCGGCTTTGGGTTTCGCTTTCTGATAGGATTCGCCGAAATGGGAACCGACCGTCGTAAAGTCAAGAATATCGACGACGCCATCATTGTTGACATCAGGATTGAACCCAAGGTCGATCGTGATTTTCTGCCCAAAATATTTCGCCACGATGCTGAGATCAAAAACGTCCACAACCCTGTCGCTGTTGATGTCCCACGGGCGTGCGGGGTTCTCGACAACCATCGTGGCTTTGAAAACGTTACAAGGGATGCGTTCCTGTTTTGAGTTAACAAGGGTGAGATTGTTAAGTTGTATTTGGCTTGAGCCTGTGTTTCTGGCACGGAACAGGACCCCTAACAGGGTGCCACTGCCGCTCACACCGCCGGGCCCTTTCTTTGTCGCAATGACATTTTTATAGAGCCCATTCTCCTGGTCTGCTGGTTCTGCGGGTTTCTGGCCAATTCCGGATTCGCCAAAAATGTTTCTAAATTTGGTAACAGTAACGAAGGTGAGAACACCAGGATTTGTCCATTGGAGGTCAAACTGAAATCCGGCGAGGTCCACCACGGAGTCAATCACAACTTCGATGGAAAACTCATCGCCCAGGCTGACCAGTTGACGGGGTGGGGTTATCCGGACAACACAGGTTGGAGGAGGCACGTAAGGCGTTAGAAAAGAGCTGCCATCAGACCAATCGCCGGCTTTCCCAAAGCCGCCTGTACGAACACGCCACCAATAGCCCGGCACATCACCTGTCTCAAAGGTAAACTCATTCGTCGTAACGGTTACGAATTGCGTCCTTTGGACGAAATTCGCATCCCGCGCAATTTCGACATCGTAGTAGACCGCGTCTGCGACATCTTCCCATTTCAAGGTGACTTGTCGCGTTTTGACAAGGGCGTTGGCTTGGGGCTCAATTAGTGCTGGCTTCTGCCGACTCGAACTCCATATCGTGACTGTTCCATCCGCCGCCCCCGCAACGGCGAATCGTAATCCATCCGGGCTGAAAGTCATATCCTGTTTGGCTTTGGTATCGAACGATCGAAGTTCGCGGGCGGTTGCGACATCCCACAATTTCAGCGTGTTGTCGTTGTCTTTGTCAACCAGGCCAATTGCCAGCAATCGGCCATCAGGGCTGAAACTAACCGATAACACTTCTCGGTCATAGGTTGCAAATGGCTTCTGAGGAATAGGGAGCTGAATGGGTAAAGGCAAGGGCGCATTTTGCTCTACATTCCAGACTCGAACGGTTCCGTCCCATGACCCGGAGGCAATCTGCGCCCCACTGGGGTGAAATGCCACAGACCAGACCCGCTCCGTATGTCCGGCGAAGGTCTGTAGGAGTGAGCCATCTAAGGCATTCCAGAGGCGCACCGTGCGGTCTTCTGAACCGGAGGCAATCACTTCACGGGTGGGGCTGAACGCAACGGACCAAACGACATCTTTGTGCCCTTCAAACGTTTTCAAGAGTTTACCGGTGTCGGCTTCCCATAACTTGAGCGTCCGATCACTCGAACCTGAGACCAGGCGTTTCCCATCGGGGCTAAAAGTGACCGAGGTGACTGCCGCCCCGACATGCCCGTTGAACCGGCGGATTTCCCCTTGCGCCGGCACATCCCACAACCGCATGGTTCCATCTTCGGAAGCGGATGCCAAATCGCCATTATTCCGAAAGGCGAGGTCCTTAATTTGCGCCGTGTGCCCAGTCAGGGTATAAATCTGCTTGCTGGTGGCTACATCCCAGATGCGAATCTCATACTTGCCCCCGCCGCCAGAGGCAAGCCACTTCCCATCAGGGCTGAAAGCCACCGCAAGCACGCGGTTCTTGTGTCCAAACAAAAATTGGTGGGTGAATCCCGCATCGCTGCTACTGCATAAAGCAACGGTCATCAGGAGCGGGAGCAGTGCAATGGAGCGTTTCATAGCCATCCCTCCACAAACGTGAAACGTATTGCGTAAGAAGAACAAATAAGCATGACGTAGTACGTTTCGATCTATTGCACTTTTTATGCCAATACAATCTTTGACAGGCTTTCCATGAATCTTCATGTAACCGTTCACCCGAAGGCAAAGAAACCGAGTTTTTCACACCGGGCAGATGAAGACTTCACACCGGAAAACTGTCTACTGCCCCGATCAATTCAAAAACTCGGTTTCTGGTCTACCCCCTGAACACTTACTCTTACGTTTCACGTTTCACGTTTTACGTTTTACGGATTCCACCAATAGGTCATCTTTGCGACGAATGTGGAGTCAACGAGATTTGTTTTTACACCGCTGTTATCATAAGTCTGGTTGAAAACGAGGAAGAAATCGCTGCCGGGACGGTAGATGTAGTTGAGCAGAAAGTTGGTGGAAATGACGTCATGCTCACTGTTCCACTGCGCGAACAGTTTCGCAAAAAGCGTTTACGCCGAACATCAACCATAATCTCGTCTTCATCGGTAACGGATTCATCTGTGTGAAATTCATCCGTTATCACATTCAGAAGCCCGACACCGTAAGAGCCGATTTTGCCAGTCGTCTTGCCGCCGGTGAGAATTGGGACAGCATGCCCTTCCACAAGACCGATACGGCGACTATAAAATAGCAACAAGGGAGGAGGACGGCGGAAACTGGTGCGCGGCACACCGAAATCAAACAGACCTGCACCTTCTAAGAAGAAGGCACGTTTCTCAGGGAAAAACAGGCTAAAGCGGCTCAGGTTGACTTGCTCCTGGTCGGCTTCGACCTGCGCAAAATCGGTGTTAAACGTCAGATCGGCGGTGAGGTTGGAGGTAACGCCGTACTTTGCATCCAAGCCGATTTCAAAGACGCCCTTGGTTTCCTTTTCCTCTTCGCCCCCCTCGCTTCGCTTCCCCAACCCCGGCAGGACATAAGGCCGCATTTCCAGATGCCGGGCAGGGGAAATCCCCTCTAAACCGACCAGACTGCCGAGGTTGGAAGTTCGGTACTTCGCCCTCCCTCCATACGCTTTGGACACCGGAACCCATGTTGCCTCTTCCTGATTTCGGGGGATTTCCCGTCCCATATTCATCCCCCAGGTCATCTGATCGCTCTGATTGAAACGGAGTTGGCTGAAAGGGATGGCAATCTCCGCTGTCCAGTGGTTATTATTGATTTTCGCTCGACATGCCCAGACCGCATCCCAGTCCCTGTTCAGGCTATCTCCACTGCTCGTCACTGTGGTGTCCTCCATCGCTCCTAATGCGTTGATACGGAAAAAAAATCCGCTTCGTCGATCGTTATAAGTGTCCAAAAGCACAAAGACGGTGTCGTTCCTCCCATAAGGAAATATTTTGAGATTTAAAATCCAATCTCTAAAATGACGAAAAATAGTCCCCAACCAAGATAGAATCTTGGGCTACAGTTGGATTGCGAAACAGTTCGTCAACACGCCCTAGTCAAATTTTGTAGAGACCGTTGCAAATCGGATGTCGTGAAACTCTTAATGCTGACACACTGATGTCAGTATTAACTTGCTAAAACGGGAAAAATGCCATAAACTCTCAACTTGACAACAAATAACACTACAATGTCACGTTTCCTGTAGCCCAAGATTCTATCTTGGTTCCTGGCAATCATCCGTTTCATTTTCCAACTTAGGTTGTCTTTTAGAAACCTAAGACAACGTTAAAGTTGGGCTACAAGCGTATCCTCATCCGAACGTGACATTGTAGAAATAAAAGGAGATAGTTTATGGCGCACGAAATTATCCGTCAAGATGTAAAGCAAATTTTATGACAGCAAAGTTCGATCAGTGATGTTATCATTAGATTACCATAGGGCAGGGAACACAGCCTCACGCCTGATACCCGCCTGTGTTGAACAGGACTATCTGTTCATCCTTATCAACCGCTCCGGCCTCGACCAGTTTCTTGAGTCCAGCGACGGTTGCCGCCCCTTCGGGACAAGCGAGGATGCCTTCAGAGGACCCCAGGATTTCCATAGCCTTTAGAATCTCATCGTCGGTGACAGCGACCGCCGCCCCACCGCTCTGACGGATGGCGTCGAGGATGAGGAAATCGCCAACCGCTTGTGGGACGCGCAAGCCCGCCGCAATCGTTTTTGCATCCACCCACGGAGCGGCTTCCATTTTGCCCTCCTCCCATGCTTTGACGATTGGGGCACAACCCGCCGCTTGTACGGAGATCATTCGGGGGCGTTTCCCATCAATCCAGCCGATTGTCTCCAACTCCTGAAATCCTTTCCACATCCCGACAATCCCGGTCCCACCGCCCGTTGGGTAGATGATGACATCCGGGAGTTTCCACCCCAATTGCTCGGCGAGCTCGAACCCCATTGTTTTTTTCCCCTCAACCCGGTAAGGCTCTTTGAGGGTCGAGACATCGAACCAACCCTCTTCCGCCTTTCGTTGCGCGACGATTTTCCCCGCGTCAGTAATCAACCCATCGACCAGAGTGACATTCGCTCCGGCCAGTTGGCATGTCTTCTTATTAAACGCAGGCGCATCTTTGGGCATGAAGATGTGCGCACCGATTCCCGCTCTTGCAGCATAAATCGACAGCGCCGTTGCCGCATTTCCAGCGGAGGGGATGGCGAGCTGCGTGAGTCCGAGCTCTTTCGCTTTGGAAACCGCCATTGCGAGTCCCCGCGCCTTAAAACTCCCGGTCGGCAGACGGGACTCATCTTTAACCCACAACGCTTTGAGCCCCAACACATTCCCTAGCCGGTCGGCTCTGATGAGCGGTGTCATCGTCTCACCAAGCGAAACGATGTGGAGGGGTTGAATCACGGGAAGCAGTTCGGCATATCGCCACAGTGACGGCGCACGTTGCGAGAGCGAAGCCCTATCCCACGCCTGGGCAATTTTGTCCAGAGCATAACGCGGGAATAGCGGTTTTCCACACTTTGTACATAGATTCTGCGGTGTATCGTGTTCATGAGTTTCAGCGCAACGGCTGCACTCAAGGTGAGTCAAATAGTTCATCGTTCACTCAGTCCTCTCAGATTTTTAATTCCCAGAATGGCTCATGTAAAAGGTAAGTGCAAAGGAGCGAAGAGAAACCGAGTTTCTCTGAGAAACTCGGTTTCTTTTTTTTGCAAAGCGATAGGCGATATGCTACAATCAACTTATCCTCATACGACACGGGAGACCAGTGATGCAAGTTATACTGAAAAATGGACGGGCTATCACCATGCGCCTCAAGACGAGCAATGACGGCGAGGCGTTGGGCGAAATGCTGGAGAATTGTTCCGAGCGTACCTACCATTTCTTTCATCCCTACCCCCTCACGCGCGAGTCGGGATTGAAAATCGCGGCGAACGAGAACATCATCTGTTTTATCGCCTTTGCGGATGACGGCGCAGCAGTGGGCTACATCTGGATCGGGCGCGCGGGCGAGGTGCCAACGTTGGGCATTTGCGTGCGCGACGGTTGGCAGGGTTTGGGTATTGGTCGTGGGCTCATGGAGCGAGTCATCGCAGAAGCGAAAACCGGGGGGAAAAAGGGCATTCAACTCACGGTGATGAAAGACAACGCCAGGGGTATTGCGCTCTACCAGAGCGTCGGCTTCGTCATTGATGGTGATGCCCCAGACCCCGTGGGGCCGTCGTATCACATGACACTGCGGTTTATGTGAGAATGGCGGGATGTTTCAAATTCCTAAAAAAATTAGTTTACACTTTATATGGAAGGATGGAAGGAAGGGAAGAATGGAAGATGGATCCGTGCCCCCCATCCTTCCATTCTTCCAATCTTCCAACCCCAAAGAGTGTAGAGGTTTCTAAAACATGCCCCATTATTTAGGAACAACTCTTTAGTGTGGCAGCCCCCAATAGCTGACCTTCGTAAACAGCCCGACAAAGATCCAAAATGCTGCCATGAAATACTCGCCGAGAATGAGTCCGAGAAAGAATGGTCGATACCTTCGATAGGCACCGAACCCTCCCAGCTTGAGGACGCACACCTTGATAGCCCAACCCACCAGGATTGAAAACCAGAGATGAAATGGCGCATACGTGATGCCAACGACATAACCAATCGGGTGGAGGGGCCACCAGAGGAATTGATGCCGCATCAACAACAGAAATCCAGTTATCCCCGCGCCGAGGCATGCGCTGTAGATACCCGCCATGTTCGGGTCTTGAGGATACTGGATGGCATAGCTCGCTTGATTGAGGCCGCTCTGCCCCACCCCAACGTACACCCATCCCACCAGATTCAATGCCCCCTGTCGATAGATAAAATGGAGTGAGCTATAGGAAGCAACGGCAATGGCGACGACAATAGACAACATCATCAGGAGCGGTAGCTTTCGCTGGCGCACCGGCGCGTAATCAGCCAGTCGGAAACTTTGTAGAATGTAAGGCATCAACGATTCAGACGACCAGGTTGAGATGACCGATCGATCAAACCCAAGGAGCGTCAGGTTTTGCGCCCCAAACATCCGCGTGCCGAAGAATGTCGTTAGCAATGAAAACGGGGTGATGCCGATGTTCACGAGCAACATGCCCGCATTCGCCACCATCCACGTTGTGATTGTCGCCATCAACCAGAGCAGCAGGAGAAAGGGGATAATCACACCAAACGACATGCCCGCTATCCTGAGCATCCCGATCAACGCCGCCAGGCTGAGACCCATTCCAATGAGAGCCCAACGGTATGACATCGGTTCACTGGTATCAGCCACATCGCCATGCGAGCGAATCGCCTTTCGGAACACATCGCGCAGGTGGTGACGCCCGCTCCAAATCAGGAACCCCATCAGCACCAGATCGCCTCCCATGACCTGCTGCTGCGTTGATATGCGGGTCATCGAAAATGCGGAGAAGAAAACCTCTTGGAATTTGTAGAACATGAAGAAAAACCAGAGGCTGAGTGAAACATCCAGTTGTAGGAAGTACGTGACCCCAATGACGGACAGGTAGACCAGCCCTCTCAGGGGCCATCCACGAACCAGTGCGTTCCACGGCTTTTCGGTAATCAACTGATTGAACTGATAATCAGTGGGGATGTACGGAATGGAGGGCCAATAGTTATGTAGCCCTTTCAACAGATGGACCAGCACCGCAAGGGAAACCCCCACCCATAAAAACGGGCTTCGCGTGATTGCGTTGAGCACATTTCCCGGGACCGGACTCTCTATGACAAGGGCCGGGACTTGCACCAGCGGGAAGGGGTATCGCTCGCGTTCCACCCATTGCTTCCTCACGATTGCCGCCCAACAGATGATCAAGAAGGAAAATACCAAACTGAACGTTATCCAGAAACCCGCCGGAACCGTCCACGCCCCCCACGGTATATGCGCACCGCTTACCTCACCGATGTAAAAATCCTCCGCTGCTTTTCGATTGGAAACGTAGAGCCACTCCGGGAGGTGAGGTCCAATGACCTCCTTCCACTGATTTTCGGAACTTGCAAAATAAGCCGGCGTAGCGAGAAACGGGAACAAGAATTCCAGCATACCGTAGCCAGGGATGGCTGAAGCGGCGGAGATCATCACCCAGACCACTACGAGTTCTGACGGTGAGAACTCCAGCCCACTCCGTATCCGATGCAAGAGCGGATTCAGCAGGAAAATCAGGAGGATAAGAAAAAACAATCCACCAAGTGGCAAGTGATTCGCGATGAGTTGACCGATGCTGTTTCCATGAATATAAGAAGCGGTCGCACTTTGGAAGATGATCCAAATCAGCGCGACAAGGGTGGCACGGAGTAATTTGACACGCATGTATGATAACTGTCCCTCAATTGATTCATCTTCGCCCCCCCATTTGGGAAATGCAGTTGACATCCAAAACGGTGAATGCTATAATGGCATATCTTCGGGAAGTTGTCAAGGGCAAATTTAGAAATTTGCAAATGAGCAAATGAGCAAATATGCAAATGCCCCGCTGCTGTGGGAGTTTGTCTCGGTCCCGTGAGTCTTCGACCTGCGAATTTGCTTTCCTCATCTGAAATGACATGGGTTTCGATGGGATTGACGCTTGCTCAGATCTCATTGTAAATTTCTAGGGCAAATTAGCTCGCCAATGTCACATTTCCCTGTAGCCCAAGATTCTATCTTGGCCCCCGCGGCTGATGTCCTCGGTAGGCCAACTTAGAAAGTTGGGCTACGACTGGATTCGGTGGGTTGAGGATTGAGTTTATCGAAATCTCGAAACCTCATTTCTAATGTGACATTGGCGAATTATAAATTTGCAAATTAAGCCTAATATTGCTGACACGGGCACCATCTCGCAAAGTGTTAAAGAGAGGGCAAAGGAAATCCAGATGGAAATTATCGTTGCGATTGCCACGATCGTTGGTACAATTGCCGGGGTCATCGCGATCATTCCCGTGCTGCGTCAATGGCGCGAAAAACGCCCCACCACGGAGGAGATTCTGACCGAGCGGCTGAGGGTGCTTGCGGTCATTTCTGCGCCGGTGCTGGGGTCGGTAGGAGATGTGCCGCCGGCGATGCGGCTTGATATCTGGAGGGAATGGCAAAACCTCGCAGATGCCATCAAAGCACCGCACCCGGACGGGCGGGGAAAGCCCATCGCCTTGACGCGCTTGATGCCGCCGACGAGCGATAGGCTGCGCCGAGCGTTGGCGGGGTGCGATGTCCTGCATTTCTGCGGACACGGCACGGCGTCAGGGCTGCTGCTGGAGACGGAATACGGACGCGAGGACACGGTCTCAAGCGAAGATTTCGCGGCGCTTTTCGCCGGTAGTAAAGTCAAACTGGTCGTTCTCAGCGCGTGCGAATCCAACCATACCGCCAAGGTGTTGCGCAAGGCGGGTGTGCCTGCGGTGATCGCCACGCGAGAACGGGTTTCGGACGACGTTGCCCACCGTTTCGCCAGCCACTTTTACGCGGAACTGACCGACGGGAAGCCCTTCGCCGCCGCGCTGAAGACGGCGCAATCGGCGATAGCGCGGCAATATGGGACGGAAGCCGCTCAGAATTTCACGCTGCTGGTCAAGGTGAAATCTCGCCTCAAGATGCCTGCGAAGCCCGCGGAATGCCCTCTCGTCGATCTCGGAGAGCCTGAATGTATTGGCTTGCCGACGCATCTCGGCATGGTGAATAGAGGCGCGGAATTGGTGGGAATTTCCGAGCGATTTGAACAAGCCGGCACCCGGCTGGTCAGCATCCACGGGATCGGCGGCATCGGCAAAAGTCATATCGCTGCCGAAGCCGCGCATCGCAACGCCTGGCGATTTCCCGATGGCATCCTCTGGCTGCGGGTCGAAGGGGAAGCATTCCAGCTTGCCGACCTCTGCCGACATATCGGTTATCTCCTCGACTTCAAGACGGAAGGACTGTCAGAGGAACAGCTCCGACATCAGGCGCTCATGGCTATCCGCACGCGCCAATGCCTCATCATTGCACAATATGGGCCTGTTGGAAATGGAGAGGGGTCAGTTACGGCAGGCGTTGGATTATTTTCGCCGCAGCCGGGATTTGTTCGCACAGATTGGGTTGGAGAAGGATGTCGCTGACGAGGAAAAGTGGATTGCGGAGGTTCAGCGGCGGATGGCGTAAAGCGAACTGCCAGTTCGCTGCATCAGCGGGCAAGTTGAGCAAAGCGAAATCCCGATCTATCGGGGCTGCCCCCTCACCCCCCGAGGGATCGGGGCAGGCTCGGCCCTCTCCCCCCCTTCCCCCCCGCGGGCAGGGGGGAGGAGGGGGAGAGGGAGTCGGAAGAAAATGGCGTATGGCGCGGTGTGTTGCTTAACCTGAGCCCTATGGGTTATAATAATGAGGCCTAATGCTCCGTCAGGAGCGACAGATTTATACAAGGAGGATTGACGATGAACATGACTGAAGGGCGCGTCGATCGGTTGGAGGCTGCCATCGAACGGCTGATCGAGGCCCAAACCCGCACGGAACAACGCATGGAAGAGCTGGCTCAAGCGCAGGCTCGCACTGAGAAGCGCGTGGAGGAGTTGACTCAAGCGCTAACCCACCTCACCCAGCGGGTGGATGAGCTAACGGCTACCGTGGAACGTATCCAGATGGACGTTTCTACGCTGAAGACAGACGTTTCTATACTGAAGGCAGACGTCTCTACGCTGGGGAATGGGTTTCGCCGTTGGGGGGGGTGAGGAATTTCTGAAAGTTGCCCCGGGTGGGTCAGCATGGGATTGAATGTCGCAAATCGTCTGTTTTTAACCCAGATGGGACAAGGTGCCCAAATTTCTGAATAAGCTCCATTAGTGATATGTTGACAGCGCCCATCCCCGAACCGAGCAGTTTCGTCCTGCTCGTTGTCTCAGTTTTGGGTCTTCTCGGGCTCTCCCGATACCAACAACGCCCCAAGAAGGGGAAAAAAGCGGTGTGTTAAACCCAAGAATCACCATTCCGTTGCCACTCCCCGATTGGCTTTTACAAACTCACTTGCCACAGCCGTGATGTCGGGGTTCGATACCTGGCACCCTTTGGCGAAACCAAAATTCATCTGCCCCGATGCGTAAGATTCACTTCCGCGTCGGGGTATTTTTATGCCTGCAAGCAGCCTTGAACCCCAATGATACTGTCGTGCTTCCTTCTTCGGGGGCGTGTACTTGATGCAGAAGTGGCGAAGTTATAATTCGCCAATGTCACATTTCACCGTAGCCCAAGATTCTATCTTGGTTTGAGCGAATCATCGGTTCTGCCGGCCAACTTAGAACGTTGGGCTACAATTGGATCGAATGTCTAATGTGACATTGGCGAGATAATTAAAGTTTACATTTTCAGACTTCCGAAGTCTCTCAGACTTAGGAAGTCTCATGTCGATTTTATATTTCAAAATTGGAGCTCTTATGAAAATTCTTGTTACCGGAATATCCGGCAGAATCGGCGCGAATCTCGCCAAAGCCCTCATTGAAGCGGGGCACGAGGTGCGTGGGTTGGTCTGGACGAAAGATTTGAAACTGAATAAGCTCGAAGGACTCCCCGTTGAGTTAATTCAAGGAAGTTTAGTCGAACCCGCTGATGTGCAGCGAGCGGTTGACGGCACACAAGTAATCTGCCATCTGGGCGCGGCATTTCAGAGCGGCGGCCCCTTCACGAGCGAGGATTACTTCGAGATTAACGTCCGTGGAACGTTCAACATGCTGGAGGCAGCGCGTCAGAATTCCGACAAATTGGTGCACCTCTTTTTTGCCAGCACTGATGCCGTGTATCAGAAATACATCCCCGGCGGTATGAAAGTCCCCATCCGCGAAGATGAAATGTCCGTTGTGCCTTCGGGGTGGTACGCCCTTTCAAAGGTGTTGGGCGAGGAGATGTGTCGGGGGTATTATCGCACCTACAAGCTGCCGATCACGATTTTCCGATTCGCCCTGACAGTCGCTACGGACGAGATTTTGGATTTCGCGCAGTTTCGCTTGAGCCATTGGGTGAGGGGCTACGAGGGCATGCGCGGAGATGCCGCATCCCAAACGCGCCAACAGTTGCAAGGATTGTGGAAAGGTGAAGAGCGCCTGCTCATCGCCCGCGATGAAAATGGGCGACCTTACCAGAAGCACATTGCCGATGTGAGCGATATTGTCCTCGGTTTCTTATCCGCCCTGAATCAACCGGCGGCGTTCGGGGAGACATTCCAGTTAGCTGCCCCCAAGCCTTTTACCTGGGAGGAAACGATACCTTATCTCGCCGAGAAGCTTGGAATGGATTATGTCGATGTTCGGCTGGCAGGGAGTGTCCCCACCTATTACGAGTTTGACCTCTCGAAGGGCAAACGACTGATTGGCTATCAGCCGCAGATGGATATTTTTAAGATGATTGATGCCGCCATCGCCTTTCGGCATGGAAAAACCACAGGGGTTATACTGACCTAATTGAGGGTTGGTCATAATTCTCAGGGGAGGCAATCGTAGCCCAAGATTCTATCTTGGCCCTGATGCAGGGGACCAAGATAGAATCTTGGGCTACAACTCAAACACCGGCGAATGATGACCAGCCCTCACATAATTATATCGCTGCGCAGAAGAAATTTTGCCTCCCTAGATCGATTATTCCGTTATCTTCTCAATGGGATTTGCTAGCTCCTTCTGAATCGCCTGGTCCCTCGCGTACGACAAGAAATCTCGTTCGTTTTCAAGTTGACCTATTTTCACAGATCTGTTGCCCAGATCTTGTCCGAAAAGCTTAAACCAAAACCACTTCTTAAGGAGGAGGCTGATAGGTAATCTTGGCACCTCACCCACTTTACGCCATCTGGTCAGTGTACTTTTGTGAATACCCAGGTAGTCTGCTATATCTGTGAATGAAGTCAGCGTTATATCGCAAAGAAACTCCAATTCATCAATGGTGAGATTTTCAGGGCTACCACAGATCTCATTGGCGATGGCACGGTGGATGTGGTTGATTTCTTCTTCGAGAATCACTACCGTCCCATCCGGCAGGGGCGTAAGGCGTAATTCCGGCACAGCCCAGGTCCGTCCGGCTGCTTGATATGGATAATTCTTTTCAAAAATCGTTTTCACCATAAATCTCTCCGTTGAAACCATTTGAGGCAGCAAAAGCACGGGCTGAATCGATAGACTTGACTTGATAAGAGCACACGAATAACATTCCCCTTTCAGGTTGCTCCTCCCACCTTTGAAATCGTGAATGCCCTTTTTCCAGATGAGGGCAGCGGAATTTCCGAGACGAAATCAACCTGCACTTCTACCTGCTCCCCAAGCGCCCCCTTGATTTGGCGGATGAGCCAGTTGAGCGTATCGTTCGTAAACGCATCATTGACCACGAGTTTCAGCTTGCAAAGATGGTAGCTTTCCTGGATGAGTTGAAATTGATTCACCGTCTTTATTCCGTAAAATTGTTGGGTAAAGTATCCGCCGTGTATCAACTTCCCGTCTTTCGTGCGGAACGTCGCTGTTGTCCGCCCCAGCAGGTCTGCGAGGATTGGCAGGCGATTTCCGCAGGGACAAACGTCGTCGGATAGGAGCCCCACATCACCGATTCGATAGCGTACAAAAGGCATGCCGTAGTTGCTTAATTGTGTGACGATAATCTCCCCCGGCCGCGTATACGGGTCATCGCTGTCGATTTCGAGATAAAGGTCATTGCAGTTGATATGCATCCGTCCCGCTTTGCATTCCATGGCGATAAGCCCAACTTCCCGACTTCCATAGCGGTTGTAGACCTTCGTCTTGAAAACCTGTTCAGCCAACTCTCGATAGTGTGGATGCAACATTTCAGCGGATGAGATGAGCCCTTTAAGCCCCCAATCGGGGACCAAGTGGTTTTGATGCAGGCATTTCGCAAACAGATAAAGCGACGACGCATAAGCGAGAATGGTCTGTGGCTGCCAACGCTGCATCTGTTCAAAGGCGTGAATCATTGTCTCCTCTGTCAAATTGAACCCATTGAGCCACCAGTAATTCCGCCAGTAGTTGTTCAGCCGTTCCTTCAGACTTTTCGCCTTGGAGACATCCACCAGTGCCCCCCAGATAATCAGTTGCTTCTCCCCAAAATTCCAGCCTGCCCACCGATCAAAGTAGTAAACGCTCATGTTGCGCTGATTCCAATAGCCCCTATCCTGATAGAAAATCACCGGCGTTCCCGCCGAGCCGCCAGTGGCGTTCCTTTTGAGCCTTCTTTTTGGGAATGCCTCCGAAATGAGGTCCGCTAACCGCGTGCGGAGGGTTGATTTTTCCAGCGTCGGAATCTGTAAGAGATCGGCGGGATGCTGAATGTCGTCAGGGCTCAACCGCAACGACTGAAAGAGTGCACGATAGTACGGCGTCGTTTGATAGGCATGCTTGAGGAGTTTCCTGACCCGCTCCCACTGAAATTGGGCAATCGCTTCACGGCTGCCATTCAACCGTGTTTCCATTTTAGCAAAGCGTCGTTGGTAATGCACGCCTTGACGGCAGGTATTATATCCTGCCCACGCAGTTTTTGAGAAAAGGGTTTTGGCAGATGTAAGAATTGACATGAGGGTAAATAATGCGTAATGCGTAATGCGTAAGAAGAGGATATTTACGTATTACGCATTACGCATTGATTCGTCGATTCATTTCTCACAGATTGCATAAACGTAAGGTGAAGTCAATTGCTGATTCGGGATTCGGAGCGCCGCCAGCGCGTTCGCTACAACGATGTCTGTCAGGTTGATGAGCTTGCAGAGAATCTCATGGCCCCGTTTGCCGATAGCCGGAATCCACGGCGAGGAATCGACGACGCTCAATTTGAATGCGCCACCCGTATATCCAACCTCAATCGAATTGAACCCCACCGCTTGCAGATAGCGACGCAGCTCGACAGGACGAATCACCTGATGTTTCGCGAGGATTTTCGGGCTGGCGACTTTGGCGATTGGTGTGTAAACGCCCCGCAGGTTCGGAATGATAGTGAGCATTCGCCCCCCCGGTTTGAGGATGCGATACATCGCTTTCAGCATGACCGTGGGCTCAGTGAAGTGCTCAATCACGCCCATTGAGTAGGCAAAATCAAAGGCTGTAGGGTGAGATGTTGCGAAATCCAAAAAGTCCTGGCATATAACTGTCGCTCTCACTCCCTTAATAGCCAGATTTCGCCTGGCAAGTTGACACCCGATCTCTGAGTAGTCAATCCCGTAGGCTTCCATCCCAGCGTTCCCCGCCAAAAACGGCAGCCACAAGGAATCGGCGCACCCAATCTCGATCAGGGAGGGTGAGGTCCCCGCTGACTCCAACGAGGCAAGTTCACGCTGAAATAGCCGGGCAAGCTGCCGATTCGCAACATAAACGGAACGGAGTTTTCTAATCTTATGCCGCTGGAGGTTCCAGATTCCGCTCCAAAACTGTTCGTCAGTTAATGATTCGTTTCTCATATTTTTTGACGAATGGACGAGATGAACGTCCCGCCCCCATTCTTCCATCCTTCCATTCTTCCCTTCCTTCCTTTCCTTTGTTCCTCGTTCTGATGCTCCGCGTCGGAATGCCGTCTACGACGGTCTCCGTCGCACTAACCTGATGCGTATGGACGAGATGAACGTCCCTCCCCCATTCTTCCATTCTTCCATTCTTCCATCCTTCCATCCTTCCATTCTTCCCTTCCTTTCACGTTTTACGCATTACGCATCACGTTGCACGTTCTTCCGACGACTCACAATCCAAAACGCAATCCCAATATACGCGGTCAGCGGTATAGAAAGGAGTGCTGTGGATAGCGCAATCCCGTCCAACCCCCAAAACCTCATGAAGACCAGATTCAGAAAAGGATTCAATACCGTTCGGATGAGCGTGGCGGAGAAAATGAAGTTGACGTTCTGGATAGCAAGGTGCGCTCTAATTAAAAGCCGACTGACCAACCGAGCGAGCGTGCCGATGAGGTAAATGCCCAGTAAAACGGAAACATGGTGCAATTCCGCTTCCGCCATAACCCCATGTCCATAGAGAAGTCCGACAAGGGCGCTCCGAAAGAGGTAGAACCCGAAAAGCAACGGTCCCATGGTTCCGACAGTGACCAGAACACCTTTCCAAACGCTACCTCGAAGCCGTTGAATATCGTCATCAGCGGTGGCCGCCGACCAATGGGAGAGTAACACAGGGAAAATGACACCTGCCATAGATTCAGGAATCGCGCAGAGCTTGATGGCGTAGTCCAATTTGGAGACGGAGCCCGCTCCCAACATACCTGCCATACCTCGATCCACGACCGGATTTATTCCGTCAGCGACCGCGGCGCCCATCATCACGCCACATTGCTTGAAAAACGGTTTGGCGTGAGTGCCGGTCTGCCAATAGTGTCGAACCTTCGTCACATCGAACAGTCCACTGAACGCAAGCGAAAATCGACAGGCGATAAACAGGACCATCGCCTGAAACAACTCCCCTATGGTGAGTGCCAAAACAATGCTATAGATACCAAGCGATCCTTTAAGAAAATAGATCAGCCCAATGACGACAGGGACACGAAGTCCCTGCATAATCGCCGGTAGATTAAAGCGCTGATACGCATCCAACACCGCTTTCAGCAACCACCGGATCGAAGCAAAAATAGCGAAAATGACCAACCCGCCAACGATTCCGAAAATGACGTTCGCAGGCAAGCCCGGTGCCGGCAAAAAGAACAGCGAAAGGAGATAAGAAAAGGCGGCAAGTACCAGGCAGAGGGGCGGCATACCGAGTAGATAGAGCGAAAAGATTGCCCTCAGACAGGCGTTAGCGGCCGCATGACTTTTCGCACGTTCCGCCGCCAGCATGGGGATGAGCACTGAATAGACAGAAGCGGCGCTCAGAATCTCAATGAAAAAGCTGGCAACCCCCCAGTGATAGTAAAGAAAATCCATCCCACGATTGACCCCAAACCAATTGGCAAGGATCGAATAGATCAGGAGTGTGCCGCCTCGCCCCATGAGACTCAATGGGGTCACGATCAGGACATTCTTGAGAATTGCCCGCTCCGTCGTCGAAAAGTGTAAACGTTGAAGGTATTTTTTGAACATAATGGGAGGCGGGGTGAAATCTGCGTCGTCCCAACGTGTGGATTTTATTGCCAAGGATTTCCCGACCCACTTGGAAGTGGTCATCACAAGTGTCGAGAATGATTCTATACACCGACCCACTTGATGACAATACGTTTATTTCCCAAGATAAACTCGTTTCCACTTTTACACCGAATCTCCCTTCCAGTTTTCGACTGTCAGCCCTTTGACCCGGTTGAAATGTCGGACGTTGTTTGTCACAAGCACACAATCATTTGCTAACGCAATGGCAGCAATCAGCAGATCGGCATCGGCCAGAAGCTCACCGGCACGACGCAAATCCGCGTACAGGTGTGCGGCAATCTGGCACGCGGATGGAGAAAACGCTAAAATCTCGTTGTCTTGGACGAACATTTCAAACTGTGCGAGTTTCGCGGTCGCATTTCTGAATTCCAAACCTCGCCGAATCTCGAATTCGTTGATGATGGTAATCGTCAGGCAGTCGAAGTCGGAAAGATACGCATTTACCTTTGGGACGACATCAGGGTCGCCCCGAAACCATAGAGAGAAAGTGTCAGTGTCAAGTATTCTCTTTCTCATCAACGATAACTCCATCTCTAGTGGATATTTGAGTTCGGGGAAACATTTCCGCTAAATCCGCGTCGCTCAAGTCACTCCATAAGCCTGCATATTTCATAATCTTTTCCTTTTGTGTTTTCCGCAAAGCATCAACTGGCTCATCAGTGATGATGACAGACACGCGATGGTCTTTAAGATTCCGATACTTATCGGGGAGCTGGATCGCTCCGGCCGGGGTGATTTCTGCTTCAAAAGTAATGAACATGGGATGCCTCCTTATCTGTTCATGGTGAACATAAGCTTCCTTATTCAATATCATAGCACATTCTCAAGGAGATCGTCAACGAAGACATCACAAAAGCGTTCATGAAAACTGTGACAGAATGAACATTTTTCTTGATACCCGCTTCAATCGCATTATATAATATCCGGAGGACATGTATGACCAGATGTCGGAGCAGGCGCGGCATCTATACCGGTACAATAACAAGGAGGTAAACCAGTGAGCGACCCATTAGACAACTACAATGTTGTATGGACTTCTCCGAGTGTGAATCATCTCGGTTCTATGCCCATCGGCAACGGCGACATCGGCTTGAACCTCTGGGTGGAAGCGGGAGGGGCTCTCGTCTTCTACATCAGCAAGACCGACGCCTGGAATGAGAATGGAAGCCTCTTGAAACTGGGCCGTGTGCGAGTCCAATTGTCGCCCAACCCGTTCACGACTCAGACTTCCCAAGTCTCGAAGCCTTCGGAAGTCTATTTTCAGCAGTTGACGACTCAGACTTCCGAAGTCTCGAAGGCTTCGGAAGTCTATTTCCAGCAGTTGACGACTCAGACTTCCGAAGTCTCGAAGACTTCGGAAGTCTATTTTCAGCAAACGCTGAAACTGCGCCAGGGCGAAATCGAGATTCGCGCGGGGGCAGGCGATTCGCAAGTCACTCTCCGCGTCTGGGTGGACGCCCTCCATCCTGTCATCCGCGTCGAAGCAGAGAGCGCAGAGGCGTTTGAAATTCGGATTGTTCTTGAAATATGGCGTCATCAAAAACGCCTCTTGACCGGTGGAGAAATTCCCTATCAATTAGGCGGCTCGCCAGAGCCTGTCTATATCCATCCCAACACGACGCTTGAAGGACAACAGGACCGCATCGTATGGTATCATCGCAATCCAACCTCGATCTGGGGGGACACGATGAAGGTGCAAGGGCTTGAATCGCTGATAGCAACAAGCCATCTACCCCTCCGGCACTCCCAGGCCCCCGAATTCAGTCGTGGGGTCAATCCGCAATCCGCAATCCGCAATCCGCAATCGGATGACCCACTGCTTCACCGCACCTTCGGCGGGGTCATCCACGGTGAGGGACTTATCAGCGAGAACGCGACGACGTTGAAATCTGAGGGGGCGCGGAAGCGGTTCACCGTCTCAATCTATCCGCATACCCAACAGACGGAGACTCCCCAAGATTGGATTCAGGCAGTTGAAGGGAATATCGCCCACATTGAGGCGTTGGATTTAGAAAAAACTCGCTCCGAACATCAGGCATGGTGGAATCAGTTCTGGAATCGGAGTTGGATTCGCGTGAGTGGCGCAACGGATGCAGAGGTGGTGTCGCGTGGGTATGCACTACAACGCTTCATTAACGCATGCGGTGGCCGCGGGGCGTATCCGATTCCCTTCCGAGCCTCTATATTCTGGGTCGATGGTCACGGGTGGCCAGACGACAGGGCGAACTACGACCCCGATTTTCAGGGATGGGGTGGGGGCTACTGGTGGCAAAATCAGCGGCTAATCTATTGGCCCATGCTCGCTTCGGGTGACTATGACCTGATGCAACCCCATTTCCGTATGTACCGGGATATGCTCCCACTGTTGGAGGAGCGCACCCCAATCTACTTTGGGCAGCGAAGCGGGGGCGCGTACCTGCTCGAAACGCACTTCTTCTGGGGAACTTATAACAACGAAAATTACGGCTGGCCTCACGAACGCAAAGATTTGCCGGTCGGCGTCAGCAAGAATCGATACATCCGCTACGAATGGCAGGGCGGGATTGAACTGACAGCGCAAATGCTCAACTATTACGTTTTTACTCAGGATGCGGAGTTCCTGCAAAACGCGCTGTTGCCCATCGCCGAAGCGATTGCGACCTTCTACGCCCCCCCGCTTCGCTACCCGCGAGATGCCAACGGCAAAATTCGGTTCTGGCCCTCACAGGCGCTTGAAACCTACTGGGACTCCGTCAATCCATTACCCGAAATCGCCGGGTTGCAGTTCATCCTCAAGAAACTGCTGGCATTGCCTGAAGACGCGACGGGTGCGGAGTTGCGTCAAGTATGGACGCGCCTCCTCAATGAACTCCCTCCCCTCCCCACGAATCGGATGGACGGAGAAATTGTCCTGGCCCCCGCCGAAGAATTAGGTCCCAAAAGCAATCAGGAAAACCCCGAATTGTATGTCATCTTTCCATACAGAATCTTTGGCGTCGGCAAGCCAGATCAGGATTTAGCACGGCGCACCTTCGCCCATCGCCTGCACAAGGGGAGCCGCGGCTGGAATCAAGATGATACGCAGATGGCTCTCCTGGGGCTGACCGACGAGGCGCGCGCGTTTCTGGTCTGGCGTTATAGCAACAAGCACAGTGAGAGCCGTTTCCCGGCATTTTGGGGACCTAACTACGATGGCGTGCCGGATCAGTGCCACGGCGGCAACGCCCTCATGGCATTGCAAACCATGCTGATGCAAACGGAGGATGAAAAGATTTTGCTCTTTCCGGCATGGCCGAAGGATTGGGATGTGGCGTTCAAGTTGCACGCGCCTTATAAGACGACCGTGGAAGGAGTGTACCGGAATGGAAAACTGGAACGGTTGCAAGTCATCCCTGAAGGGCGGGCAAAGGATGTAGTCGTGATGGATGCCTGGCGGAAATGAAACAGAGGATTGCCCGAAACCAAGATAGAATCTTGGGCTACGGGAAACGTGACAGTGTCGTGTGAATGGGCAAGTGAGATTTGGTCTGAATCCTGATGATGCAGCAGATGAGATAACACAATTCATTAAGGTTTTGCAGAATGGCAGGTCAAATTTGGAAGGGAAGGAAGAATGGAAGGAAAGGAAGGAAGTTCGCGTACTTCTTCCTTTTCCTTCCACTTAAAAATGTTCAGAAACAGAACCGTCGGAGGCTTATGCAGGGGGTATCTGTCATGGGTATACCTCAGCATTTTATTATTCCTTTTGGCAAGCTGTCGTCAACCGCTTGTCGAAACGAGAGGGCTGTGGAACCCGCCCGTGAGAGATGAGGCACTCAGCCGGACGCTTCCTCAACCGATTCTTCTCAGCAAGGTAGAGACGCCGTTACATTGGTGAAACACGCAATTTGGGGCAGGTCTGCCTTACGTGATTGAAATGATGGAGCGAGAAACGAATCTGTCCGTGCGTTTAGGACTGGTGGGGGAGCGAAACGTCCTGGTCTCGGAAGGGCTAAACCAATCCGCCGTGCTGTTCATGGAACCATTGGGAGGGACAATTTTCGAGCGATGGGAAGTGAAGGGAAGAAACGAGTACACGGCGGAGGAGATTCAATCCTTGCGGAATTATCTTGAGGGCGGCGGCTTGATCTATTTGCTGACACATGGAAGCGCGAGCAGAGCGCTGATCGGCGCGAAGCGGTTGGTGCAACGAATTTTACCGGGGGCATCGCTGACGCCGCTCCCGGCAAGCCATCCCATCTATCGAAGCTATTTTCAATTGGAAGGTCCGCTCCCATACCCGTATCGGCGTGGCTTTCATGAGGGTGAGGCGGTCACCTGGTTGGGGGCAACCCTTCATGGGCGTTTGGCAATTCTCGTAGACCCGGAGGAGACGCTTCATGTCGTCGATCAGTGGGTGAAACTGAAGGAACAATCGCGCGTCTACAGCGAGCTTGCGCCCGCTGCGGCTGCACAGTTGATTAACGTGATCGTTTACGCTGCCGCTAACAGGGAGTCAGAAGAATGGCAGAGCAGGAGGGTGGAAGGATGGAAAGAGACAAAGAGCAGATGAATGATTCCTGAGCGATGTAGCCCAGTCAGATGTGTGACTCGATCTTTCCCTTGATTTGGTCTCTTAACAACCGAATAAAATCTTCGGGCGTTATCATCTTTATCCCTTGATACTCCTTGAAGTTTAACAGGTGGACATCGCGAGTAATGAGATAATGAGCTTGGGCAGCGAGGGCACAGGCGAGAATCGGATTGTCCTTGGGGTCTTGTGTGATGACAAAAATCGGTGGAGGCTTGGGAACGTTCGTGCACGCCTGCGAAAGCCCAGAAATAAAGGCTTCAACTTCCGCGTCGGTATACGAATATCTTTGCCTGATATGGTTTTTTTCGAGGAGCGAGAGACGGGCTTCCTCTAAAATGTCATCGCTGCTATAGAATTCAAAGAGCTTGAGTCTTGCGAAGCGAAGGAGCTCGCTGGCTAACCCGCCGGGGGTGAGGCGCTCACTAGAATCGTGGTATCTAAGATGGCTTTAGGAAGGGTTTCGGGCATCTTGTCTCCTTCGGAATTCTTTAATCAGTTCTAAGGCATCCCTTTCGGCTTCTTCTTGAGGGATGTGTTTGTTTTTTTCATGAACAGCCTCAAGCACCTGAAACACCTGCTCCCACGCCCGATCTTTATTCAAAAGCACTTTTGGAGTCAGCACGATTTTTTGATCTTCCAGTTTTGCCTCTAACAAATCACCCTCCTTGATGTTGAGAACCTCTCTGAACTTCTTGGGCAAAGTCACTTGCCCATACCTCAGCGCCCTGACAATAGACATTTGAATTCCCTCTTTTATTGAATGGTGAGACTTCATCCGGATTGCATTTCTGGGATTCCAATATTATGGAATCCTGTAATGATGGAAAGTATAGCGAATGAAAAAGGGAGTGTCAAGTGGTTTCTCTCTTTTCGAGTTGAAAAAGCTGTCTGAGGAACTTATAATTTGCATCGTACCAGATAAGCCGTTTGTCGTAAAAACCATGGGGGCTATACTAAGTGGTTCACTTCATAAGTCCGGCTAGGGTTAGACTTCCGAAGTTTCCAAAACTTCGGAAGTCTTGATACCCTATACGAATTTAAGAAATCGACCACTAAGCACCGGCATAAATTGAAACTTTTATTTGTCATTCTGCCTTGAAGAAAATTGTCTACCTCTGCTTCCTGATTCCATATATCCTTTTCTCTCCCGTCAGCCATAGCGAACCCGACGGCGCATGGCAGGTGCTGGAAAGTGCGCACTTCCTCATCTACTATCACCCTCGTATGACGGCAGGCCAGGAGATTGCCGATCTTGCTGGAGATTTCTACCCCCGGATGGAGCGCCTCATCGATGGCATTTCAATGGGGAAGATCGAGATCTGGGTTTGTGAGACTCAGGAGCAGTTCCAATCCTCTGTGCATGCGCCAATCCAGGACTGGGCGATTGGGTGCGCCTTTCCGCTGAGTCGCCGCATTGTCATCCAGAACCCACGTATTGTCACTGAACGCGAATTTCAATTGTCACAGGTCATCCGTCACGAAATCGTTCATGTCATTTTTGGACAACGCACCCAAAACACCATCGGAGATATCCCCTTGTGGTTTGTCGAAGGGGTTGCGGTGTATCTTTCCGGTGAATGGAAGCCTCATGATCACGACACGTTGCTCGAACACATTGTATCGAAATCGATTCTTCCGCTTGCGGAGCTGACCTATCGATTCCCACGGTCAGAAAAGCTGGCCCAGCTTGCGTATGCAGAGAGTCTGAACGCGGTGGCGTGGATAGTGGAAACCGCAGGGAGTGAGAAACTATGGGAGATTATCGATCTGCTTGGGAATGGCAGCGATCTGAATGCCGCGACTGAAAAAACATTGGGCTGGAACCTCATCACATTCGATGCAAAGTGGCGGGAATCCCTTTCCCAGCGCTACCATTGGGTCGCATTATTCTCGAGTTCTTATCTATTTTGGGGAGCGCTCACGCTGGCATTTTTTCTCGGCTATCTACTCATCCGTCTACGACGTCGGCGGCGACTCATTAAACTTGGGCAGGAAGAGTCACAGGTCGATGCGTTTTTCAGGGAGGATGAGTCGTCTGAGTAAAGCGGGTCCCCCCTTCGGGACTTTATGCAAAACGGCGACAAAGTGCCGCAAAATATAAAGACCCGAATGGCTTTAACACGGGGTTTTCAGGGTGGCTCAAAAGCCTTGTGTCGCACTTTGACACAGAAGGCGTCATTGATATGCTTACATCGAAAAAGGCCGCTTTTATGTGGCGGCCTTTTTACTTTACGCTGAAGGAAAAGACCAAGGATCTCCTATTATTTGAATATGACTATACATTACAAGGATAAACTTTTGGTTTAATCTACTCTCTAGTTTTTCCTTCCAGTCTCTGAATTCAGCAAGTGATACGTCCAAAAAATCAGAGGGCACAAGAACCATTACGAAGTGTATTTCATCTAACGCGCCCTTCCACAAGCCTCTAAAAGGGGGGGCTGCAAGAGGATTAGATTGTGTAAATCCGTTATATTTTTCGACTATCGAATCGAGGAAATCCGATATTTGACTCACCTCTATGGAAATCCGCTTGCCGCTGGTATCTTCATAGCGATTTGGAATGTAAATCTCATACCGAATATAGCTAGCCACTTTCGTTACCCCCTGTTGTCGGACCCGTTTTGAGGATTGAGATATACAAATGGTATTTCTTTCCTTTTGAGTGCCTCAATACATTTCTTATCTACTCGATAAACACCACGCTGTTGCGTCCACACCACCGTTCCTGCCCGGAAAATAGTTTCAAACCCTTCTTTCTTATAATTTTCACTAAATGTGATGAGGTGCAAAGGTTGCCCCCCGCGTTGTGTATATGCAAAATCGGCTCTCCCCGTCCTATCAGTGTGGACGGCATGCTTTATGACTTCTTCTCTGACCCCCAAATCCATTAGTGCTGACCTCGCTGTTATGAATGTCCCCCCTGTTTGTGTACCGCCCTCAACAAGCAGAAATGAGTAGCCCTGCTGTGAAAGGTTTGCAATTTTCTTTTCATCTTCCTCACGAATCTTGAGGCTAGTGAGATAGATCACTTCCGGTGGGCGTTGAAGTTTCCCCTCTGTCTTATCAGTCTCTAACTCATCAGCAAGGCAAAGTGCGTACATTCCTCCGTCAATGGGGAGAGCGATAATGCAGAGCTTTACATCTTCACCAACCCACGCGGCAACTTCTGGTGCTACCTTAACGGCAAACTCCTTTTGTGCTGCTGCTGCTCCCTCTGGCAATTCCTTTTCTAGCATTTCAATCACCCTCATGTTCAACTCTTCTTTCCTAAGGAAAGAAGGAAGTGCTGTCTTCTTGAATTGTGATGTTGTCTTCTTTCAATGTGCTTGTAAAATTCTGCTGGTACTGGGCATGTTTCAGAAACCTCTTTACAGTCTTTGTGATTGGAAGGGTGGAAGATTGGAAGTGCTTGCTTCCATCCTTCCACCCTTCCATCCTTCCACAGTGTAAAGTCATTTTCCATGGAATTTGAAACATGCCCAATCTTTGCTGTCACAACAAGCTGCAGAACAGATTCTTCGCCATCAAGCACTACCTGTATGCCGTGGGCATTGGGATTCATCACGACATTGGGTTGTGACTTTTCAAATTGCTCAATTATTGCTTGGCATTCTTCGTAGGTCATTGGAAGCACCTCTACTGAAAAGTGATGAAAACCATAGCTGGGCGTTGGCATGCCAGATCGAGGGCAATGATGACCCTTAGACCTCTGATTTTCTCACGGCTTCATTTCCTCTATAGTTTTCAGCAAAATTCTCTTGGCTTTTAGGGGAAGTTTACCTAATTCTTCGTCGTTCGTTTCTTTCAAGTCTTCATAGAGCGCAATAATGTCTTCGGCAAGATTTTCGATTGCCGCTTTCTGGCTTTCGCCAAATCCGATAGCCTCAACGTCATGCCAGTGGGCGATGAAATCGTTATCCGGCCATTCTTCGACAACAATGGGGAGAGGGCAAATCTTGAGACGGTACATCGTTGAGTTCAAATCCCATAGTCCCATCGGGTAAAGCCTTGGTTGTTCGGCGAGTGTGTGAATAATTTCCTCGCGTACTATGGGACGAATCATTTTAGAAGATGGTGTGGTTTCATTTGCCATTTTTGTATCCTCGAGGGAGGGCAACGACTTCGTTTTGTCAGTCAATCAGGAGGGTCAGTGCAGGCTTTACATCTTGAATGCTGTCTCCATGAAGGAGGCAAGATGCAGAACCCGCACTGAGCAAAGTGAAGTGATGCAGAATACCAACGTGTCATTTGTAGTCGTCCGCACCTGGCATCACGCGACCGGCGTGCCCCCAATCGGCTTGAAGCAGGAGCGGGAGGTTTTGCAGCCTTCTGGCGAAACAAATCGATCATCGGGACCAACGACCCGCATCGTGCGGTTACACCAGTAGTGTGAGTATGGATTGGTCTCAACAAGATTCTGCAAGCTCCCGCCAGCGATGTAAAGCGCTTTCGTGCGCAGATTTTGACATATCGGTCGGTTGAAAATGGGTAAGCTTCTTTCTAACATTGTCAATTCTCCTTTTAATCGAACAGAAACCGAGTTTCTTGGAGAAACTCGGTTTCTGTTGCAGATGAACTCATTTTCTAGCTGACTGCCATCATCGCGGCGCGGCTGATGATGTTTTGGGTTAATGGGACTTTATAGCCGTTGTCGGTCATCGGGTCTGCATTCTTGACAGCGTCTTTCCCGGCTTGCATCGCAACCGCTTGGGTGATCTGTTTGCCGTTCAATGCGGCTTCAGCCTCCTTAGAACGCCACGGTGCCGGAGCAACCCCACCGAGGACAACGTTTGCCTTGCGGCAGGTTGCGCCATCCATCTCGAAGACAGCCGCAACGCTTGCCAGCGCAAAGTCGATCGATCCTTTTTCACGGACTTTGATATAGAAGCTCTTGGTGTTCAGCTTGGGTTTCGGAACATGAACCTCGACGACGATTTCCTTCGGTTCGAGGACATTTTCACGAAACGGATTTGACGCTTTCGGCAGGATGAAGAAATCCTCCAACGGCATCGTCTTCTCGCCCTTTGGTCCCCTGATTTTCACGGTGGCACCAAGCGCAATGAGCGCCGGCGCGGTGTCGGAGGGGTGGACGATATAGACAGGCCCGCCACCGAAAATCGCGTGGTACTTGTTCAGCCCCGATAGCGCGTAGCATTTATCGCCCCCCTTCTTCAGGCATTTAATATCTTCGATGCGGTAATACCAACAGCGGGGGCGTTGGCACAGATTGCCGCCAAGGGTTCCGACATGACGAATCTGCGGCGTGGCAACGGATTCGGCTGCTTCTGCGAGCACCGTGTAATGTTTCTGAATGGTTGGGTGTTCAGCAATCTCAGCTATCGTCGCCAACGCACCGATGGTCAGTCCAGATGAATCCTCTTTGATTTCATTCAGACCGGGGATGGTCTTGAGATTGACCACCTTTTTAGGGGTTATAATGTACTCCTTAAGCTCGCCGAGCAGGTCTGTCCCCCCCGCAATAATCGCTGTTTCGCCCCACTTGTCGCTCAATAGCGAGGGGACTTGTCCAACACTTTTTGCGTTGATATAAGCAAAATTTTCCATCTCTTATCACCTCATTATACATGATACGTGTTGCGTGATACGTAACGAGTAATACGTGATTTCTCTCACGCATTACGCATTACGCATTACGCATCACGAATTACGCCTTCCCCTTCTCAGCCAGTGCGTTGAGCACTTTATCGGGCGTGATGGGAAGAGCTCGGATGCGGACGCCAATCGCGTTATAGACAGCGTTTGCAATCGCTCCCGCTGTCGGGATTGTCGCCGGCTCACCGATTCCTGTCACCTTCCGATCGGTGTCGAAGATAATGGACTTAATCTCAGGAATCTCCATCGCTCCCGGGACTTTGTAATCCTCCAGATTCGGGTTAATCATCTTGCCGGTCTGTGGGTCCATGATGCGCTCCTCAAGGAGGGCATAGCCCAACCCCATGATGACGCCGCCATTGAGTTGGCTTTCGCAAGTCAAACGGTTAATTATCAAACCGCAGTCCTGGAGGGCAACGACCTTGATGACCTTGACGACGCCGGTTTCCGTGTCCACTTCGACGTCAGCGAACTGTGTTCCAGCAGCCCCGCCTTCACTTAATGTATCGTCCCAGACACCGCTTTCGGAGATAGTCTCCATACCGAGGTGGCCTGTTGCCTGTTTCCACGAAATGGTTTTCGTGCGATCGGATGCCACATAGATCTGACCGTCGGCGGCCCCCATCTCTTCAGGTTTGGCTTCCAATAAGGGCGCGATATGTTCAAACAACTTCTGCTTGGCTGCCATTGCGGCGGTCTTAATCACAGGAGCCACAGAGGCCATTGTCGTGCTCCCTCCGCTCCCGCCAGAGGGCAATCCCGGTGCGGTGTCACCAATTTTCACCGTGATGTCCAGGGGTTGCAAACCAAGTTCTTCAGCAACGATAATGGCAATGGCAGTCCGGACGCCTGTGCCAAGGTCTTGTGTCCCAGTGACCGCTTCGACCGTGCCATCCGCGTGGATGGTGACGCGGGCTTGTGTGCCTCTGCCGCCGCCGCCGCCCCACTGTCCACTGCCCATACCGATGCCGCGCTTATTAACGCCGGTTCCGGAGCCAGCGACTTTGTTGCGTCGATGCCAACCGATCTCCTGTGCGCCGAGGGTGTATTCGGCTTGACGAATCTCGCTCGGGTCATTGATTCGACGAAATTCCAACGGGTCCATGCCCAGTTTTTCCGCCAGTTCATCCATGAGCGAATCCATCCCATACGCACCCTGTGGGTGTCCGGGAGCCCGCATCGCGCGAGCGTTTCCGGCGTTAATCGCGACATCAAACTTTTCAGCCCTGACATTCGGAACGCTATAGACATAAGGGCCGGTAAAACCTGCTCCGCCACCAACACCGCCTGTGCCGTAGCCGCGCAGGTCGTAGGCGATCAAGCGACCGTCTTTCGTTGCGCCAGCACGGACATGTTGTGTCATTGACGGGCGGTTACCGGCGACAAGATGTTCGTCCTTGCGAGTCAACATCAATTTGACAGGCGCGCCTGCTTTTCGAGCCAGTTCCGCCGCGGCGATTCCTTCCACACCGGGGCCAAACTTACTCCCGAAACCGCCCCCCATGTGCTCGGTGATGACACGGACTTTGTCTTGGGGCAGATTAAAATGCTGCGCCAGATCTTGACGGGTTCCAAAGACAGCCTGCGTTGAAGCCCAGACCGTCAGGTTATCGCCATCCCATTCGGCGACATGCCCATGCGTCTCCAAACAGACATGGGTTTGAACCGGCGCATTGTAGGTTGCTTCAACCGTCACTGCCGCTTCAGCAAAGCCAGCCTCGATATTACCACGTTCTTCAACCCGCGGTTTGCTTTGATTCCCTGGCCAGTCCTCACGAATCTGAGGCGCACCATCCTTCATCGCTTCTTCGACATCGACGACATAAGGCAGTTCATTATAGTCAAATCGAATTAACCGGATGGCGTCGTTTGCGATGTCGTCAGTGACAGCGGCAACAGCGGCAATCTCTTGTCCCTCATAACGTACACGCTCACCGGGCTTAATCAGCGGGATGACGGCTTTGACACCGGGCAGCGCTTCTGCTCTGCTCAGATTAATCGCAGTAATCTCCGCATGAGGGACCGGTGAACTCAAAATACGACCATAAAGCATCCCCGGTCGGTTAATGTCGAAGGTATACTTCGCTTTTCCCGTCACTTTATACGGTCCCTCAAGGCGAGGGACGCGTCCTCCAATCAGACGGGATTCACTTGCTGTTCCCCATGATGCCATAGTCTACACACCTCCCATCTTGCGCGAAGCGGTTTTAACAGCCTCAAAGATAAACGGATAGGTGCCACAGCGACAGATGTTGCCGGACAACCCCATCTTAATCTCTTCAAGGCTTGGACTTGGATTCTCATCTAACAACGATTTGGCAGCCACGACAAAACCGGGTGTGCAGAAACCACACATCATGGCGTCGTGTTGGATAAACGCCTCCTGGACAGGGTGCAACTGATCGCCGTTCGCAAGCCCTTCGACCGTCGTGATTTTCTTGCCTTGGGCGTCGATGGCGAGCATCATACAAGAATAGGCGGACTTGCCGTCTACCAGTACCGTGCAACCACCACACTCGCCGCGATCACAAATGAGTTTCGCGCCGGTCAGATCCAAGCGTTTGCCACTGGTGTCAATACCGTCCCGCAAGACACTCAACAATGTCGTGCGCGGTTCAACTTCAACTTCAACCATCTGGTTGTTGAGAGTGAGTTTGATTTTGGCGCGGGTGATCTCCTCACCCATTTGGGCTTCTGCGGCTTTTTCAGCGCCGGCTAACACGACTGGTGCAACAGTCGCTGCGACTGCCCCAGTGCCCATGCCTTTCAGGAAACTCCGCCGTGAGATGACGGTTCCTTTGTTTTGATCTTTCTCTTGTGGCATGCTATTCTCCTTCTATAGCAGTCAGCGGTCAATAGAGACACGACATGTCTACTACCTAAAAGCGGAACGCTGATGGCTGATAGCTTGTATCGAAGCATTCCAGAACTTTTGCTTTTCATACACCTTCACTCATCCTGCTGAAGATGATACGCACAATTTATCACATTTCGTGATTCTCGTCAAGCAAAAAATTTTCGCCTTTGTCTTTTAACCTATAATACACACCACAACCGGATCGACAGATAAAGAGATCCAGATTAGTGGTAAGTATCTGCAAACAGACAATTGTATATCGTCACTTCACCTTTCTCCGCTAAATCGAGTGCGATGTCTAGAACAATCCGATCTAATAATTCCTTATCCAGTCTTTTCAACCCTTTCCGCTCGCAATATCCCACAACGGTTTTCAAGAGCCCCTCATGGTCTATGGAAAATGGAGACTCACTGACCTCGGCGATCAAATCTTGGGTTGTCTCATCGTAGAATCGTCGAGAGAAGTCGTATTCATAATAGGGGCCCATCGCTGAGATTTCGAGGATGAGAAAGTCTGCCTTTCCGCCAAGCTGTCGGACGAGTTGAATGGCATCGGCTTTCCCCTCAATCGTATAGGGTACATTGGGGTGAAGCAAAATCTTAAACCGGAAACAGGTCTCATAGTTCCAATCCGTCAGGTTGGCGATCGCATATCCCTTCAGCAGTTGACTGAATTCTATTTGAATGCTTTCTCCGCGAGCCCCATAAAGAGAGCGGGCGTTTTGTATCATCTGTTGCTGTCTTTTGTACTTTGGTTCATGGGGTGGCTTGTTTTTACCATAGAAATAATCAATTCGCTTTAGCACTTCCTTCTCACACATGGTGTCCTCCCATAAGCATTCATTCTTCAGCGGATTGCATGGGTAACGGATGCCACCCTGCCACCGTAAATTCATTGTAACAGATGGAGGGGCGTTTTTCAACACGAAAGCGGCCCCAGCGATCTGCTGTCAAGAGAGACGCCGGAAATCTGTTTGTTCATGCAGTTTATCTTTCTCACGGCACACCCCACAAAAAAAGCACCGGCTTCATGTCGGTGCTTTTTGGTTCTCTGGTTAAGGAGTCGTCTTGGCTAGAGATAGCGGCGGGTTCTTCAGCCTCTATACCAACTTTTGACTACCCGCTCCAACGACCTCCCTCGGAGTGTCGTTGGAGACTATTTACGAATGATCATCTTCCGCGTGGGGCTGAAATGATTCACTTTCAGCACATAGAAGTAGATACCACTGGCAGCCTTTTCACCCCCTTCGGTCAGGCCATTCCAGTAAGCCGCTTTCGATTGGCTGATGTAGCGCCCCGGCGGTTTTAAGCCCAGTTCGAGGGTCCGAATCAACTGTCCCGTCGCGCTGTAGATTTCAATCGCAACCCACGCCCCTTCCGCTAATTCATAAGGCATCCATGTCTCAGGATTAAATGGGTTCGGATAGTTTGGAAGCAATGCGGTTTGTTCAGGGATGATTCTTTCCAGGAGAGGTTTCGACAGGCTCAACCCGACGGATTCGAGAACGCCGATGCCGCGTCGAAAGGTTTCAGAGCCATCATCGACGCGCCTGGCTTCGACCAGCCAACCCTCGAGACGTTTCGCGTTCAGAGCGTCCCCTCCACTTGGAGCTGCGGGGTTCGCTCCCGGACCAAAATGCGTCCCAACAAGCACCAAGTCAAAGATATCGACGGTTCCATCTCCGTTGACATCGCCGCGCAGATTAACGCCACGCTGACCAAATTGCGAGGCCACAAGCACCAGATCGAAAATATCCACAACGCCATCCGTATTCGCATCCCAAGGGGGTGCGGAAACCGTCGGCTTCAGACGATAAATCTTTCCATCAAATGCGCAGATATAGAGTTCATTGCTTTCATCCGTGCCAAATGACGCAATCGACAGGTTGGTCCTGAGAAGTTCACGATTCTCGACCGGATTGATGCCATCGTAACGCAACGACCATAAGCGCCCGCTGACAAAATCAGCATAAATGTAAGCCCCCCTTAACTCGGGAACATTGTTGCCTCTGTAGACAAATCCACCGGTGATCGACTGTCCTGAACGATGGTCATATTCCCATATCGGTAACTCCAAGCCGCCGGTATCACAACCGACACGAGGATTGAAGCAATGGAGTCCCTCCATCACATTCCAGCCATAGTTTTTCCCGATTTGAATAATGTCAATTTCTTCGTAATCATTTTGTCCTACATCCGCCACCCACAGCCAATGCGTCAGGGAATCAAAACTAAAACGCCAGGGATTGCGGAGTCCGTAGGCATAAATTTCTTCCCTGAACCCGTTGGGATTTCCCACATAAGGATTTGAGGGAGGGATGCCGTAATTTCTCTGGCCAACTGTCGTATTGACATCAATACGCAGCATGGCTCCCAGGAGTGTCTTTAAGTTTTGCCCGTTTCCAAATGGGTCTCCGCCGGAACCGCCGTCTCCCATGCCGATGTAAAGATAACCATCCGGACCAAAAGCAACCTGTCCGCCATTGTGATTACTGAAAGGTTGGGCAATTTCTAAGATGACCAACTCACTGTTTTTGTCGGCGACGTCTGGATTGGTTGCGCTCACCCGGTAACGGGCAATGACCGTCCGGCGGGGATTTGAAGCGGTATAATTGACATAGAAATAACCATTGCGAGCATACTCCGGATGGAACGCCAGACCGAGCAAACCTTCTTCATTTCCACTGTCGTTGACGCGGTCTTGAATATCGAGGAACACATTTTTGGTGGTCACACCTTTTTCGTTCTTAAAAACAGAAATCACCCCGCGTTGTTCGACGACGAATAAACGGTTTGTGCCGTCGGCTGAATGCTGCAGGTCCACGGGGCGGACAAATGACAGATTTGGAAAAGCCACCTCTACCTCAATCTGCGCGGAAGAGGGGACGGAGTAAAGAAAAACAAGAACACCCATAAAAAGTAAAAATCGAATCCTCATAGTATCTTCGCGGTGGAGACCCCTCGATTTATCAGGGGGAGAGAGCAGGAAACCTGCACACCGCGCCTTTATCTTCCTTGACAATCTGCTTTCAAGGTGATATCATGCTCACTATGAAAGTGATTGCTCAGTTAAAACTCGTGACCACTGAAGAACAACATGATGCCTTGCTGGAAACGCTTGAACGGGCAAATGCCGCATGCAACTCTATTAGCGAAAGGGCTTGGGAGGAAAAAACCTTTCAGAAGTTTGATCTGCACAAGTTGACCTATTATCCAGCAAAGGAACAATTCCAACTTTCAGCACAGGTGACGGTTCGCTGTATTGCGAAAGTCAGCGATGCCTATAAGTTGGAAAAAAAAACGAAACGGGAATTTCGCCTCAAGGGGAGTATTTCTTACGATGACCGTATTCTCCGTTACGCCGAGAATACCGTGTCCATCTGGACAACGCGAGGGCGAAAGACCATCCCTTTTCTATGTGGAGAAAACCAACGCCGATTGTTGGACACTCGACAAGGCGAATCCGATTTAATCTATCGCAACGGTGCGTTTTATCTCCACGTCATCTGTAACATCGATGAGCCGCCACAAGGAAATCCCGATGGCTTCCTCGGTGTTGACCTTGGCGTCGTCAATATTGCTGCTGATAGTGATGGGGAAGTCCACACGGCACAAGCGGTTGAAAAGGTTCGCATTCAGTACGCGAACCTCCGCGCAAAACTACAAAGCAAGGGTACGCGAAGTACCTATCGAAAACTCAAACGTACATCAGGAAAAGAGAAACGATTTCGGACGGATAAAAACCACTGCATCTCCAAACGTATTGTCTTGAAGGCTAAAGGCACAGGTCGCGGGATTGCCCTTGAAGATCTCTTTGGCATCCGCGAAAGTACAACGGTTCGTAAGTCTCAGAGAGCAAGACATCACTCTTGGAGTTTTAATCAGTTGCGGCAATTCGTTTCCTATAAAGCCCAGATGTACGGCGTGTCCATTCAAGTTGTTAATCCTCGTAATACTTCTCGAACGTGTCCTTCTTGTGGACATATCGACCAGAAGAATCGGAAATCCCAATCTGAATTTGTATGCACATCCTGCGGTTTCTCTGGCTTTGCAGATGTGATAGCAGCGACCAATATCGCTCTCCGGGCATCAGTCAATATGCCCAATGTAGCCGCGTAACACCTGTAGCAGTGAGTTACAAGCCCCCGCATTTATGCGGGGGTAGTTGACGAGAAGTCACTCCTTTGATTTTTTGACGTATGAAATTGATGTAACGATGAGGCAAAACAGAAAGACGACTGGGCATATTTCAGATTTTCCGGAAAATGACTTGACGTTTTGGAAGGATGGAAGGTTTCGACAGGTCGAAGACTCTCGGAACGGAGCTCAACCCAAGGAATGGAAGAAAAGCGACGACAAAGCGTGTAAAGCGGTTTATGAAACATGCCCCCAAGTGTCCGATCCAGCTCAATGATCGCGAACGGCGTCGCTTCGCGGGATTTCGCTACACGCATTCAGATAAGGGCGAAGGGCATTTTGCAAATTCTGACGCGCATGGAAGAGATGCGCTTTGACCGTACCCATGGAGCGCTTCGACTTGTGGGCAATCTCTTTGAGCGAAAGTCCCTCCCGATGGCGAAGGATAAAGATTTCGCGTTGTTGAGGCGATAATTGGAAAATGGCTTTTTGAAGATGGGTGAGGAGCTCCTCGTTTTCAACCGCTTTTGATGGCGGTGGGACATGGGAATCGGCGATGTTCATCAGGAGGTCATCATCGGATTCTACCCCATCCACCATCATTTTGCGCCAGGTGTTTCGGCGTTGAAAATCAATGCACAGGTTGACGGTAATGCGGTAGAGCCAGGTATAAAACTGAGACCCTCCCTTGAAATTGGGAAGCGCTCGATAGGCTCGGAGAAACGCCTCCTGTGTGATATCAAGCGCGTCCTCGCGGTTTTTGACGTAACGCCGGGCTAACCGATAAATGCGCTCCTGGTAACGTCGAACCAATTCATTGAAAACGGATTTATCCCCACCTTGAAATTGCGCAATGAGCTGCGCGTCATCCCGACATGCTTGAACGTTATTTATGTCCATTTTTCTTCTCCACTTCTATCCAGTAACACCAATTTGCGTTTCAAAAAGTAAGAGCGTCACCAAACTTCCGAAGTCTCAAAGACTTCGGAAGTTTATCAAACTGACTTTATAGAATGCAAGTTCGTATAACACGTTTCACGTTTCACTTTGAATTCCTCTGGCTGGAAGTGCCATTTTGGTTGTGCGAATTCAGTTTGGACTTCTGTTCCTCCGTCACCCGGTTTGCATCTTCATCGGTATACACCACATGCGGTGTGATAAATACCATCAATTCTGTTTTTTCACTGTTCGCCTCCGTCCGTCGAAACAGTTTACCTAAAAATGGAATATCCCCCAGAATCGGTATTTTATGCACGGTTTCGGTCTTATCGTCTTTAATCATGCCGCCGATGATCATTGTTTGGCCGTCTTTGACCGTCACAGATGCGGACGCTTCCCGTTTGGCAATGACAGGGGCGTTGAACAGCGTGAATTCAATCAGGCTGTTAATCTGTTGATTCATATCTAAAGAGACGGTGCCAGATTTATTAATGCGCGGTGTTACGGTGAGGATGACGCCGACATCTCGAGAGCTAAAACTGGTCAACACCCCGCCTGTCAAGGTTTGTTGCGTGCTGGTTTGAAATGGAACCTCTTGCCCCACATTAATGATCGCTTCCTGATTATTCTGCGTCATAATCCGAGGCGTCGAGAGAATGTTGACTTTTGTATTCTTTGCCAGGGCATCGAGCAACGATGTTAATTTGTCTGACAGCACTCCATATTTTAATCCAAAAACCTCGCTTTTGAGTCCAAAATCGGTCGTCCCCGTCTGGCCATAATCCTTCCCATCGACGGTTGTTTTGCCCTGTTCCCACATCCATTCAACGCCGAAAACACTCTCATCATTGAGCGTCACCTCGATAATCTGCGCTTCAATTAAGACTTGTGGCATCAAGATATCCAGTTCTTTGATGAGGCTCTCAACGGCGGGGAAGTTTCTCACAAAAGTGGTGATGAGCAGCGAGTTTGTCGTATCATCGGCGACGACCTTCACGTTTCCCGTTAAACCGCGTGCACCCTCCGCTGTTTGCGAACTGGTGCCCAACACACCGCCCTGGCCGGTGGAGAATCTGAACCCGCCGCCCCCGCCTCCGCCTCCGCCAAATCCACCGATGTTTGTGCGCGCACCAGCTTGTCGCTCGAAGAGCGCCGTTGACAAGAGCTCGTTGAGTACATCCGCGACATTGGACGCATCGGCATGTTCAAGCATAAACACCCGCGTGTCTTCCACAAAGTCCGCAATGTCTCGATCCAGTTGTTCGACGAGCCGACCAATCGCTTCCATCTGCTGCGCCGTCGTGGTCACCATCACGGTGTTGGTGCGCACATCGGGGACAGCGACCAGCTCAGGCAGACCGAGAACGCCTGTTCCTCCGGATGCCCCTTGCGCTTGCTGAAGTTGTTGCTGAAGCTGTTGCTGTCCGAAGCCACCACCGCCGCGTCCACCACCAAAGCCACCACCGAATCCACCGCCAAAACCGCCGCCAAAGCCACCCCTTAAGATGTTCCGGGCTGTGGTCGAGAATGCCTGGTTGAGTTCATTCGCGATTTCTGTCGAATCGGCGTATTTTAGAGTGAATACGCGCGTTTCTGGCTCGGAGACGAGTTTCCGGTCCAGTTTTGTGACCAAATCCCGGATGATTTTCAGATTCTGTTCGCTGGCAGAAACAATCAACGAGTTCGTGTTTTTATCAGCGACAGCTTTGACGTCACCTAACTGTTGGAGCATGTTGCTTTGTGCCGTCCCACTGTCAGACGGCGTTCCTTGGTTCTGATCGCCTCCGCTGTCTCCACCGCCGGGACCGCCTCCGCCAGGAAAGCCTCCTCGAAAGCGTCCACGTTGCGCGCGGTCCTGTTCAGCAGCGCGAGACGCATCCGCCGGTTTTTCAAAGAGTTTCGTGATAACATCAGCCAACGTGGTTGCGTCAGTGTATTGCAACGAAAACACCTCGACCTTGATTAGGTTGGACATCGAAATATCAAGCTCTTTGACAATTTCTGCAAGCCTTTTAATGTTTGACGAAGAAGCCGTGATGATGAGGGCATTGCTTCGGGCATGCGCCGTCATGACACCATATTTGGGCACCAAATCTTTCAAATCTTTGACGATTTGTGCCGCGTCAGCGTAAGAAAGCGGCATCACCTGGGTGACGATGGTATCCTCCGGTTTTATTTCCGCCGGATCGCTGCCGACTTGTGTGGGGATGGCGTCTTGTTTCGCTTCCGCCAATGCAACGATTTTCACCGTCTTCTCATTGACGATGCTCGTGTACCCTTTAATCGCCAGGATGGAATTCAAAACAGAAAATGCTTCGTCAACAGGGATGTCGTGCGGGCTGATCACGGTGACGCGAACGTTCAGTTCGGTATCCTTGATAATAATGTATCCTGTCACATTGGAGAAGAATTCCAGTACACTGTCCAGCGAAGCATCCTTGAATCGCATAGAAATCAGTTTCGGCTCTGATTTTTGTCGCTCCGCTGTCCTTTCTGAATTCTGAGGTTCAGCCACAAAAGAAAAAAAAGATAGCAAGCCTGTGGCAAGACAGATACTAAGAAATATCCATGTAGTGATGTGTTTCCTCATTACCCTCATTATTGACCTAACTCCTTTTGCCTTCTCGCTTTCATGCGTTCGATTAAACTATTTGGCGATTCTCCGCCACTTTCTTCTACCTTTGGTTCATCTGACGCGGCAGGACGGCTTTCGATGCGGCTTATTGAAACCCCAACTGTATTGAACAGAATCTGTCCATTTCTGTCGTACTGAATGCTTTTACCCAAGGCGACCTCCGTTTGGGTCTCCCCTTGCGCCAGGGTGACATATCCAGGAAAAATTTCGCTCACCCGCGCGTCCTTCAATTTCTCCCCGCGCTGGAGAAAGTTCCCCCCCCGTCCCGTGCTATCTTCAAAAATGGCTATCCATTCGGAACCGTTTTGAGCGATTCCAGTTAAGGTTAAAGTGGAGTAGGTGGGCGCAGGAGGCCTGTTGGGCGGAGGGACAACGACAACAGGGAGCGGAAGGGGAGCGGGAATTATCTCTGCAACAACTTCTTTCTGCCACCCAAGTGGTCGAAACAGGTTATTCTCAGCGATGACTTGATAATAATCCGCGGATTTCTCTTGATAATTATCGTGCCAAGCAGGGGAGG
This sequence comes from uncultured bacterium, assembly GCA_964577695.1. Taxonomy (GTDB): domain Bacteria; phylum Poribacteria; class WGA-4E; order WGA-4E; family PCPOR2b; genus CAZOAL01. Next base: position 73,416 of record CAZOAL010000024.1, read on the forward strand.
ATTGCGTCCGCTCCCCGACTCGCTTTTGATTGGACGCGGCGGCGGGATGATACTGGGTTTCATCAGATTTCACACCCGGATTCAGCGCGAGTGGTTGCTTGGGAATAGAATCGCTCCGAACGTATTTGAAAATGACGAAAAGGGTGATGATTATCAGAATGGCGATACCTGGTATTTTAACTTTCATTTCTGGCTCTCTTTCATTCTATCGTTTTATTAATAGAACTTACGCAGTGAATCAATGAGACGCTCTCGTAGAGCGGGCAGCCCCGCTATGCGGGATCTCGCTTCGCTAGAGACTTGCCCGCTTGAAACGGGCTGGCAGCCCGTTCTACTTCTAAATTGCGTAAGTCCTAATTAATAATCAAGAGGGTTGGCTGAAGTTGTTGAGGTTCTCGAAGCATCTGTGTTTTCGCATTCCTTCTATTTGCTCGACTTCGGCCATTCAAGGAGCACTCTGAGTGCTCGCTCGCGGATACCGGTGGTAACGAAGAGATCGTATGGATACCTGCGAAAAGCCAAGAGCGTGTCGTAGATGGATTCTGACTCATAAGCGTTTAGTCCCATTCCGGCGAGGTATTGTAACCTCAAGTTTCGCTCCCGATTAATCTCGGCACCCTTCACCCACGTTTGCAAATCAGACGCTCGTCCGGCGTAAGTATTCAATAAGCGAAGAGCCGAGCCCAGATTCACTTCGTCTAGTGACTGCAACACTAAGAGATGGTCTTCGCGTTCCAGCCTCCGTTGAAGTGCGTTCAGGTCAATTTTCGTCGCTTGGGGTTGGCCCAATAGGACCATATCATATCCCTTCCCTTGGAGGTCATTACTCCAAATCGTTCCGCCGGGAAAGGCTTGAAAGAACGTCGCAATCTGACTCTTCACCGCTTGCAAATTGGTCTCGTACAGGGGGACCCATTGTGTCACCACCCCCCCGGGATTCAGATGTTGCTTGCAAAGCTCGAAGTACTCCTTCGAGTATAGCGTGGCGGCACCCTTGACCCAGGGATGAATCGGATCGGACGTGATGATGTCGAACTTTTCATGGGTGGTCGCGATGTAATGCCGTGCGTCGTCGTACACGATTTCGACGCGGGGATTGTTCATCACGTTATAATTTTCATAGTCGAAGTATTTAGCCGCGGCCGGCGGAATTAGGGGTTCGATTTCGCAGATAACGATGCGTTCAATGCCGGGATGCACGACAAATGAGCCGGCCGTAACGCCCGCACCACACCCGACGATCAGTGCTGACCTGGGTTGCTGATGAATCAACGCCGGTAAGTGGCACAGCATCCGCTGCATACGCATGTCCTGCGGCTCGCTGGATGCGACCACTTTGCCGCTGACATGAAAACTCCGCACGCCGTTGGGCCACTCCGACACAGCGATGGAGGCATTCATGCCCTCGCCGACATAAAGGAATTTAGGCAGTGCGGTGTAGGTTGGAAGGCGGCGTCCAAAAGCGACCAGACCAGGGGGAACCTGTGGGACGCTCCACACCAACAGTGCCACCAGCCCCAACATCGCAATCAGTCCTAGTACACTGTTAAAAAAGTTTTGATGGGTAGTGGCGACTTCAGTCGCTTGCGTCGCGCTCCCAACGACTGAAGTCGTTACTACGAGTGACCCGTCAGAATTAAATTGGTGAGGTACTAGAGCGCCCAAAATCCCATCACGCTCGCGCGCTTCCTCGTCTGTGCGCTGTGTGTGCCTGAACCGCCACATAACCGGCGCTAACATCAACAGTGCTGCCATGGCCGACATCGCGATGAGCAACCGTTGTGCGCCTTGCGTCCCAAGCCACGAAATCATCAACATGCTGAACAGCAGCGCTCCAGCGATCGCGCCCACCGTGTTCGCAGCGTAAACCCCTCCTACCAGTCGGCCGGGGTCCTGACCCTGTGACGCTGCCCCCGCCAACGCCAACGGGAAGCTTGCACCCCACAGGCAAGCGGCCGGCAACATCGCCCAGACACAACGCATCAGATCCAACTGAAAGTTAGTCAACGGTGAGGACGAAAGCGACACATCAATCGGCCAATATGGAAGCGACTGGGTCAGGGCGTAAGCCGTCCAAGCAATCGCTCCGGTCAGCAGGAGTTGACATATCCCCAACGCGACACGGGGGCTCATCCGCCCACGGACCCACATCGAACCGACGCTGCTGCCGATTCCGAGTCCAACGAGAAACACCGCCAGTATGAGCGAAAATGTGTACACAGTCGCGCCGAGCAGCAGTGACAACAACCTCGTCCAAATCACTTCAGCCCCCAGCGCCGACATACCTGACAACGCAATTGCCACGTATACCGACCACCGCCTCGGCGCGGGCGACTGCGTTTCGATGGGGGGTTCGCTGTCTACCAATTGAGGCGCGGCAACGAACGCGAGCCCCAACCCAATAATCGCAACCCCGGCATTAATCGCCGCTGCCACATACGTCGCCACCGCGACATCGTGTACGCGCAGCAAGTAAAAACCAGCCAGCAAACAACCGAACACTGCGCCCGCGATGTTAGCTCCGTAGAAGAAACCGAGCCGCGAAACCCCTTGTGGCGTTGTTTCCATCCACCGAGCGATGGCCGGCAGCGTCGCTCCCATCAACACTGTCGGTGGCAGTAGAATTATGGCGCACACGCTGGCACGAAACAGAATTCCACGCAGCCCACCTCCAACAAATGCCGTATAAAGCTGACCCACATAAGGCAAGGTGAACAGCACCAACAGCCCGATGATACCGATTCCCATCTCGAGGGTGGCATAAACCCGCAATGGATGCCGTCGCATCGACACGACGCGCGAGAAGCCCACGCTTCCCAAACACAGCCCACCCATAAACGTGCCCAACAGTACACCGAGCGAAACGGCTGACGAGCCAATCACCAACTGCAACAATTGAAACCAAACGATTTCATAAATCAGCGCCGAGCATCCACTGCCCACGAACAGCAACAGTAGAATCGGCAGGAACTTGGTTGATGTAGAAGATGCGGTCTCTGATGATAAGTCTTGATGCGTCATGAAGTTTTAGGAGCTACGCAGTTGGTCCGGGTCATTCTCAATTCGTGTATCTTGCTCCGGATTCAAGATGCAAGATGGAGGCGTGGAGGGACTTATGCAATTGCTTGATTGCAAATTTCTAACGATTTTTGTTGACTCATGCGATCTGACTTGCTACAATAAATAAGCCGAAGGATATTTGAAGACGCAAAAAGGGCATCTTCAGATACACTCCTATTGGCAACCCCGATCTGATCGGGGAAACATCCATCCTTCAGGAAAGGATGAGATCTTTTCCGCAACCTTTTATAATTTTGTAAGACCTGAAAGCCACACGGGGTCGCATCCCGTATGGCTTTCTTTGTGCCCAATACAAAATCGGGCAACGTATTGTAAAAAAGTAGAGCGGGCGGCTCGCCCGTTATAACCAGCCAGTCCGATTCTCGGACGAGCACGGCAAGCTCTACTAGGAGAACATGTTTGGTACCATGTTTTTTTACTGATTGCCGCGCTGAGGTCCGTTGCCTCCGGGGCGTCCACCTCGGCCTCCGAAGCCACCGCCACCGAAGCCACCGCCGCCACCATCGCTGTTGACGACACCTGAAACGGTTAGTTGGGCTTCCTGATTCAAGGTCAAGAGCTCAACCAGGTCTTTTTCCATCGCTTCGATTTTCGCCTTGTTTTCTTGCCGTTTGGCTTTGACCGCTGCCAATTTGGCTTTTATCTGCGCCTCATCTTTGGTACCAATAGCTGTTTGTAAGGATTGAGTCACTTCTCGCATCTGTTGACCTTGTTCCATACGGGTTTGAAAGATGGCTTTGATTTTGGGTTTTAAGACGGCCGTTTCGTCCGCTGAGAGGTTCAACGGTTCTACACTTCGGTCTACCATTCGCTCAACCATCTGCGCGGGGTCGAACTGGGGTCTTTCTCCACCAGGCCCTTGCCCTTGGCGGGAGCGTCCCTGTCCTTGGTCCTGTTGCGCTGAAAGAAAATATGTGGTCGTCAATACCAGACCGACAACCAGCACAAATACCAGCAAGCTGCTTTGGATCCCGATCTTATCGGGGCGATTGAATTTTCGCATGATTTTCACCTCAAAGAAATAGTTGTTAATGCTACGGGAATAAACCATTATCAGCACTCCGCAAAAGTCCCTTTTCAGACTTCCGAAGTTTCCAAAACTTCGGAAGTCTTGGGAAACTTCGGAAGTCTTGACCGATTCGATGTCAAGTTTGCGGATGCCTGATTGCTGTATATAAGACAACACAAATCAAAGATTGTTCGGAATATTTGGGGGCAGGAGAAACCGAGTTTTTGACAAAAACTCGGTTTCTTCCGCATGTTCCAATTTTTGAGCACTCTGAAACGTGTCAACCCTTCGACTGCGTTCAGAACTTGCCCTGAGCTTGATCCTGAGTGCAGCGAAGGAACAGGCAGGCTTTAACTGAGTGGTTCATTTCATAAGTCCGTGTCGGGTCAGATCCTTCCGAAGGTTTCAAACCTTCGGAAGGGTAGTGAATCCGAAACCCTAGCCGAACTTACGAAATGAAGCACTGAGTGCCAAAATGAACCATCCCGGAAAATGACGACTTATCAAGCCTCATTTCACCACAACCATTTTCCGCGTTGCGTGGAAATCCCCCGCCTCAATATGGTAGAAATAGGCGCCATTGGCAACCACTTCGCCGTAGCTATCGCGTCCGTCCCAGTATGCCGCGCGTTCCCGCGAAATGTAAAATCCAGCCGTTCGATGTCCCAAATCGAGTCGGCGCACCAACACGCCAGCGGCGTTGTAAATCGAGATAATAACGGGTGCGGGTTCAGCAAGCTGATAGGGCATCCAGGTCTCAGGATTGAAAGGATTCGGATAGTTTGGCAAAAGCGCGGATTTTTCAGGAATGGCCAGAGCTTGGGTCACAACCGGAATCTGCGCACTTGGGACAATCGTAACCAGAATCTTCGCTCGAAGGTTCATATCCTCGGCATGGATGGCTTCAATTGTGACGACGTTTGTCTCCGGCACGATTTTGGGAGCGGTGTAAAGTCCGTCCGGGCTGATTGTGCCGACTGCATCGTTGCCACCTGTTACCCCGTTGATCTGCCAGATGACAGTGGTGTTTTCGGTGCCTGAAACCGTTGCGTTGAATTGTTGCTGTCCCCTGACCTCCACTGTTGCGGCAGTGAGTGCCAAAATAATCTGGGCTTCCGAAACAGTTTTAGGTGGCGGCATGTCTTTCGATGCTGCTTGACTGACGGTTGCCGTGAGGTCATAATCGATTTGCTTCACATCGGTCCAGTTCACAATCGCCACATAGTAGAGACCCGCACGTAAGCTGGGGGTGGATTCCGAGGTCATCGTGAGCGACTCTATCCCCTTTTCGCCTTCGGAGCGATAGTCCGCGATGATCTGCGGTTGAGCGAACCGCTTTTGTACCACTTCCACCGGTCGATCTAAACGAACGTAGAGGTCAATGTCAGGGTCGGCTGTGACAGCCCGGAGATCGACCTGTAATGTTGCCTGAGCACTGGAAATCTGGACTGTATACTGATTCAAGCCAAGTAGTTCGACGCCGCTAATCGAGCCGCGCTTGGGAACCCCTGAAACCAGTGAACAGCCCGCTAAATCGCAGATGCCGCGATCGGTGAACACCTGACGTATCGCCTGTTGATGTGCGCCATCAAATATGGATTCATCCGCTTGCAACAGCGCCGTCAACCCAATCTGGAAGTTGGCACTCCCATCCTTGGGCAGAAAGAACAGGGAGTTGAAAATGAGCTGGTCGGCCACCAGTAGTCCAATCGTTCCTCGCAACGTCCAGCACGCGCCGCTCCAGATTAAGCTGGTGTAGTGTTCCTCCGGCGCACTCGTGCCCGGCTGATAGATGTTGTCTGGGAAGCGCTGATTATTGTTGAGATTTCTCATCCCGCGCTGGTTATTCACTGACCACTCCCCCATCTCCGGGTCATTGAAAAATGAGCAGGAGAAATAGTCGCCATAAGCTTCGCCCATCGCTCGTCCGAAGTCGTCGGGGGCTTGCCCCAGGTCGGTGATTCGATCGATGACCGCATGTGTATATTCATGGTATAACACGTCCGCATCTCTGGCGAGGTTGTTCAGCCCCCGGTTTGCCACCCCTGTGCCCTTGCCAATCGCGAGGCGTTGGGTGATGGGGGAGAAAAAGGCATTGTTCATCGGTTGATTGAGCACCTTGCCGGTTCGTTCATCGAATGCCGGGTAGCCCACAATTACCGGAAACGACGAATCCCTCCCCGTAAAATCGAAGGTCTCTTTGAAATAGTCGTGGATACGGTTGATGTGGAAGTAAACGTTGGCTTCATCAAAACGGGAGTCATTGGGGGCGTAACGAAAATCGTGTTCCTTCGATTGGGCGTTATTCACGAGTGCTCTGTTGAAGTCGCGGCCGTCGGCGCGCACACCAGTGGGCCCGTTATAGATTAACACATTGACAAAATCGCCCTTGAGAAAACCGGAATCGTCCAGGTGCGGGAGGACCCGGTCGACCGGTAGGCGTGTCGTGATTGGATTTTCTTCGTAGACCGACCCACTGCCATTGGTGTTCTGTTGTCCGGCACCCTCGGCGTACATCAGAAGGTCATTCTGTTGCAAGACTTCGCTCGTGTGAGCATCAATCATCAATTCCCAATCCCCCAATGGGACAGCCGCAGGCAATAGCACCTGATAGGCGAGATGATATTGACCCGCGCCTGACGGGTAAATGTAGCGCCCCATCTGAATTTCTCCGCGTAACTGCACATAATCTGCTCCGCCCAACCGCTGGATTGCAACTCCTTCCGCCTGCGATTCACCGAGCGATGGTTGTAGCGACAGGTCACGGAATCCCTGAGTCGGGTGATAATTCCCAGTGTACATCACGACGCGTCCGTCTTGAATATGCACGGAGACGACAGCGCGATAGACAGGAAGCCCACTGTAGACTTGCTGGAAGTGGACGTGTTCGGCATTCTCACTTTGCTGAACCTCAATGAGTTTAAGTTCAGAGAGACTGCCGCCCGGCATCAAGAACTCGCCGTACTGTGTGAGAAATGCCCTTGCAATCTGCACTGCCGGCCCCCCTCGCGATTCCGATTGAATATTGGAAATCATACGCGGTAGCCCCGTCGCATCATCAAGAAGAATGGAAGTGGAGGGAAACTGTGTCTGAAATTCGATTAAGGGATTGTTCTTTTCAATAGGTGTTTGGGGCGCGGATTGTGCTGTGAAGATAAAGATGAAGGTATAACTGATGAGAAGTGATTTTTGCAAAAATTGACGCATCGTGTTACCTCCCTTGACGACGGATTAAGAAAATAAGTAGTTGGAGAATTATTTTCATATTTCCCTGTCCAGACTTCCGAAGTCTCAGAGACTTCGGAAGTCTGAAATCGGAACAGGAATGGTGTGCTATCACTCCAACCGTGAGAAGTTGCACGATGGCTGACCTGTACATAATACCATTTGTGGTTTTGAATGAGACGATTCGTGAAACGTGAAAAGAATCACGCTTCACGCAACGTTTCACGGACAGTTGCACAGGAGCTATTGCCATCAACCGGAGGGAACTTCTCACGAATTGAGTGATAGTAAAATAATTTGACTTTGTTAAATTCAACAAGATCCAGTCGTAGAACATGCGGCTCGCTTGTTCCGACTCCCTTTGAACGAGCGAGCCGTGCTCGTCCGAGAATCGGACACGTTCTACAGGGCGATCGTCTACCGAATTTAACAAAGTCAAGATAATGAACCATCCCGAAATTGGTATGAAATAAAATGAGAGGGAATGGGTTATGAACTTTCCACTCCGGTTGATGTAATTAGACATTTCACTGTAACATTTGTTCGGAAAAATCATCTGCTTGCATCTCCTTGAAGGGGGACAGTACGCCAAAAACTGCATCAAACGAGTTTTTCACTTAGACTTCCGAAGTTTGGTGCAACATCCGTGCTGTTTCATTCTCCTCACGGTTTCGCATCGTCTCAGTTCCATTCGCGTACTGAAACTTCGGAAGTCTGGGCCTCGCTTTTGCTTCATAACTGAAAAAGTCGTAGCATCAAACGATTCTATAACATTACCATTGCGAATGATTGCGGTTTCTGCTATAATCAATTTGCTTTCTCACCGGGGAGGCGGAGGTCAGACGTGAGCGAACTTGATCGAGGGTTGGTCATAATTCCCAGGAGAGGCAATCGTAGCCCAAGATTCTATCTTGGTTTTTGAGCGGAGAGGCCAACTTAGAAAGTTGGGCTACTAATGATTTTAAAAAACACCATCAAAGACTTCCGAAGTCTTGGAGACTTCGGAAGTCTGAATTTCCAACTCATTTTCTCAACACCTATAGCGAGGGAGCGTGAACAATGCCCATCACCTTTGAGCAACACTGCATCGACTACCTGAAAACACTTCGAGCCCTCCACGGTAGTGCGCTGACAACCGCAGAACTCTCGCTCCGGACGGCATTGGAGAATTTCCTCAAACGGACAGCGGAAACCTTCGCTCGCCCCGTTCAGTTCATCGGGGAGGGGAAGCGAATCCAGGTGGGGCGGCCTGACTTTATCGTGACGATAAACGAGCTGCCCATCGGCTACATTGAAGCGGAAGCCTACGGCGTTTCTCTTGACCACCTCACCGGACATGCGAAGGAACAAAATGACCGATTCCGCGCCAACCTTGATAACTTTCTCTTGACCAATCACCTGGAGTTTCGATTGTACCTCGGCGGGGAATTGGTGGATAGCGCAAAATTGCCCATTCCGCCCGATAGCGGCGCTGTCAAGGTCTCCGCGTCGGACGCGGGCGCGCTGGCAATCCTGCTGGAACGCTTCATGAGTGGCCAACTGCCTTCCATCACTGACCCCCGCGATCTGGCGACACATCTCGCCCGTCGTACGCGCCAGATGGGGAACGAAGTGAGAGCTGCCATCGCCTCGCAGATTCGGCCTGAAAGCGGCGATCTCATCGGCCAGTATCATGCGTTCAGAGACGTACTGCTCCCGGATCTGACGGAAGCCCAGTTTGCTGATATGTATGCCCAAACGGTTGCTTACGGTTTGTTCGCGGCACGTTGCGCGGCTCCCACAGGAATGAACTTCTCTCGACAATCGGCTGCCGACCTTGTGCCGAAAACCAATCCCTTTCTGCGAAAGCTGTTCCAGCAGGTTGCGGCGCACGACTTGGATGACCGGGTGGCGTGGATGGCCGATGACATTGCCCAACTGCTGGCGCACGCACCGATGGCGGACATCCTGACAGACTTCGGCGCACGCACCAAACAGGAAGACCCGGTGGTGCATTTCTACGAAACGTTCCTCGCTGCCTACGATTCGCACCTGCGTGAGGTGCGTGGGGTCTACTACACGCCTGAACCTGTCGTCTCTTACATCGTTCGCTCCATCGATCATCTGCTCAGAACTCATTTTCACAAGCCGATGGGTTTGGCAGATGAACACACGCTGATTCTGGACCCCGCGACGGGGACGGGAAGTTTCCTGTTTGCCGTCGTGAATCAGATTCGACAGACGGTGACGCAGACTGTCGGCGCGGGTGGCTGGAGCGGCTATGTTCCAAAACACCTCCTGCCGCGCCTGTACGGGTTTGAACTTCTCATTGCGCCTTACGCGGTGGCTCACCTCAAGTTGGGCTTGCTGCTTCAGGAGAGCGGCTACGACTTTCACGGGAATCAGCGTGTGGGTATCTATCTGACTAACACGCTGGATGCAGCGGCCAAAAGGTCTGAACTGCTGTGGGGCAGGTTCATCTCTGATGAAGCGAACGAGGCTTCTGCGATTAAGCAAGAGCGTCCGATTCTGGTGGTGTTAGGGAATCCGCCGTATTCGGGGCACTCGGCGAATCGCAGCCGCACCGCGGAAGGGAAGTTGACCTTTATTGGAAGGCTGATAGAGGACTACAAGCAGGTGGACGGCAAGCCGCTCGGTGAACGAACCCCCAAGTGGCTTCAAGACGATTACGTGAAGTTTATCCGCTTTGCTCAATGGCGGATTGAGCAGACAGGCGAGGGCATCATCGGTTACATCACCAATCACGGCTATCTGGATAACCCGACCTTCCGCGGCATGCGCCAGCACCTGATGCAGACCTTCAACGCCATCTACGTTTACAACCTGCACGGCAACAGCAAGAAGAAGGAGAGGACACCCGACGGCGGCAAAGACGAAAACGTGTTCGACATTCAGCAGGGCGTGGCGATTCTGCTCTGCCTCAAGGAAAAGGACAACGCTTCACCGGCTCGCGTCTATCACGCCGATCTGTGGGGCTTGCGTGAGGGAAAATATCAAACCCTTGCCGAGACGGACGTGAGTGAGACGCAGTGGACGGAATTGCAGCCGCAGTCACCGTTTTACCTGTTTGTGCCGCAGGATACGGACCTGCTGGCGGAGTATAAGAAGGGATGGAAGGTGACAGATATTTTTCCTCTCAACGGCGTAGGTATGACAACTGCCCGAGACCATGTGGTTATTGATTACGAGGATGAGCTGCTGTTACAACGAGCTATGTTGTTTCGTGATTCAACCGAGTCGGACGCCGAGGTATGCCAACGACTTGGGATTCCCCAGAAAAAGGGCTGGAACATCTCGAACGCTCGAAGATTGATTCGAGGGGAAACGGATCTTCGGCAATACATCAAGCCTGTGCTTTATCGCCCTTTTGACGAACGCCTCATTTTCTACCATGACTCACTTGTTTGGCGGACAGTCAAGAAAGTGATGCGTCACATGCTGGCGGGGAAAAATGTAGCGTTAGTTGTTGGTAGGAGCGGGGCAGTTACTGGCGATGAAGAATGGAACATTTTAGGGGTGTCCGGTTATATCGTAGACTTCAACTTTTATCGTAGAGGCGGTGGACAGTTGCATCCCCTCTACCTCTACCCTGCCAAACTGACGGCGCAAGGGACGCTGACTGCTGACACCGAACGCCGTCCAAATCTCAGCCCCGCGTTCCTGAAAGCCCTCTCAGAGAAACTGTCTCTGCAACAGACCCAACCTCACGGCTTACCCGAAGGGATCAGCCCCGAAGACATCTTCCACTACGCTTACGCCGTGTTCCACAGTCCGACCTACCGCGAACGCTACACGGAGTTTCTCAAGATTGATTTCGCGCGTCTGCCGCTGACGAGTGACCTTGAACTGTTTTGCTCCCTCGCCTCGCTCGGCAAAGAACTCGTCTCCCTCCACCTGCTCGACACCGAAGCCGCGCCCGTCCTCAAGACGCCGATCAGTCCCTTCCCGCTTGCGGGGAGCAACGAAGTCGAGAGGGTTCGTTACGATGAGGCACACCAGCGCGTTTACATCAACAAGACCCAATGCTTTGAGGGGGTACCGCCTGAAGTCTGGGAGTTCTGCGTCGGTGGCTATCAGGTCTGCGAGAAGTGGCTCAAGGACAGACGCGGGCGGCAACTCTCCTACGATGATCTGACTCACTATCAGAAGATTGTCGTTGCGCTCAGAGAGACCCTTCGACTGATGGCGGAGATCGATGCGGCCATTGAGAGTTGGCCGATCCTTTAGTGCCTTGTTACACAAGAATTGACGGGTCACGTAGAGCCTGCCGCTGGCTGGTTCAAACGAGCGAGCCGCACGCTCTACCTGTCAAATCAAAAGTCACAGGGTCTTAGCCCCGGTCTCAAGAAATGTCATCACTTCGTTTCATTCAGTGCAAGTTCTGAGCATAGCGAAGAATCGTTGAAGTCTCCCGTCAGTCCATTTGCAAATTTCTATAGCGACGAAAAAAGCCTTGACACATCTGCCGGCTTTTGATAGAATAGCATAGACATTTTCCGGGTGCGCTGTCAACCAATATTTGGACATTTTTGTGAACAAGGTAAAAAGGGGGAGTCGCAATGAAGTATATCAGGCTATTATGTGTGTCAACAGTGATGATAATGGCACTGAATTACCGAGCATTGGGGGGAGGCATCGCTTGGGAAGCAGAAGATTACGCCGCAATTAATGTTCCGATGCAGGTGTACAAAGACAAACCGGAAGCATCCGGTGGCAAGTATGTGGCTTCACCAACCAGCGACCAAGGTTCTGTCGAATATGAAATCAAAGTACCCAAAGCAGGTACTTACTTCCTCTGGGTCCGATTCCACTCCCTGAATACGGGGGAGAACTCCTGGTACTTCCAGGTAGACGATAAAAAGAGTGTGGTCGGCAACGCAGATTTCGTATGGGATACTTTAGTCCCTGAACAGATGCCTAAAGAGATTGGGAAAGAAGTAGGACCCCTTGTGGAGCCTGGTCCTGCCTGGGAATTCAAAGACGAGTGGTCGTGGATCCGTTTGATAGAGCGGATTGATGGGCAGTTCAATGTCCTCAAGGTTCGTGTTTTGAAGTTGTCTGAGGGCAAACATACGCTCTATTTGTGGGGACGGGAACCCGCGACCAAAGCGGATGTGTTTTATCTATCAGACACATTCAATGAGCAGCCTGTGTTGCCTGGCGAGGCCAAAGGGGTTCGCTGTTGATAGCGCTGGCAAGCTCACAACAACATGGGGAAAGATAAAGGACAACAAAGCCTTCGTCCGAACAAGGAGCGAATAATGAGTATAGGAATAAATGCTACCGATATTACCTTTAATCAAGTATTCGCGCTCGCACAGCGACTACGCCCCATTGATCAAGCACGCCTTGTTGCCCGACTTGCCCCAAAGGTGGAGTGGTTACTTGAGCAAGTCGAGCCAACTGCATCTGCATTGCCTCGTGCACCGTTACGTGGCTTGCTTGCGGATGTGGGACCAGCACCGTCCGCCGAAGAAATTGATGAAATTCAGCGCGAGATGTGGACGACTTTCACACAGGAAGGCCTATGACAATTCGCAGATACCCATGCCGTGCTTTGGTATCTCTACAATGATTCCCGTCTTTCTGGCCCAGCAGGTGCAGTGATGGATGCGACTGATGCTGCTGGGGAGCAGATGCTGCATCCCTTGCGCGTCTTTGCCTGAGATACCCCAGGTGCCAACCCACGCTCCGCTGACGCGAGGTTGCTCATTCTGGTACGTCAATTGATTCTGGGTAATTGGCGGGGAGGTGCTTGAGCGGGTACATCCGACACACACCATGACTGCAAAGGCTATTACCGAAACGCGGCTTAAACAGAAACTTTTCATTGAAACCTCCTTGCGTGAAATGTAAGTGGTTGAACAAAATTATTTGAGTTATTTACCCATTCCAGACTTCCGAAGTCTCCGAGACTTCGGAAGTCTGACGTTGATTCGCTTATTGGTTAATTCTGCCCTGTCATGTCCAAACAGAGCATCTCCTTCTGATTTCGGAGGTACAGTTTGCCCCCAGCGAGGGTTGGGCTGGTCCAACATTTGCCCTGTAACACCTGAAAGCTTGATTTTTCTTTATATCCTGAAGGCGTCGCTTCGACTAACGCCAGTTTGCCCTGTTCGCCGAGGATAATTAAATGGCCGTCGGCAAGAATCAAAGAGCCCTTTTCAAATCCGCGCTCCGCCCATTGTTCTTCGCCGGTGTTGACCTCAATACACTTCAAGGTGCCGTTGTCGAAACCGTACAGATAATTGCCGCGCAGCACCGATGAGTTGAAATGATTTTTCATGACGCGACTCTTCCACACCTCTTCAGCCGCGAGCTTCCCTTGAGCCGTTTTCATTTTGACGAGCACAGCCCCCTTATCATAAGAGGCAGAGATAAAAATTTTATCTTCAGGGATGAGGATGGGCGTGGCGATATTGATGCCCTCTGGCCAGGGGTACTTCCAATAAATCTGACCGTCCTTTGGCGAAACGGAAAGGAGGGTCTGCGATGTTAAAAAAATCACCTGCCGTATGCCGTTGAATGTGATCGCAATCGGCGATGAATATGCGGCCTCGTCTGTGTGCGAGGTCCACACCACACCGCCACTTTTTTTGTTAAAGGCGACAAGGGATTTTCCAGCTTTGCCCCCGGCTTCAACCAGAAGGAGGTCGCCCTCAACCAGAGGTGATGTGGCGAACCCCCAACCGGGTATGTTGCTTCCAAACTCCTTGACAAAGTCGTGTTCCCATACCTTTTCCCCATTCTTTGCACCCAAGGCGTAGAGCTTACCCCTTGCTCCCAGCACAAAAACTAGGTCGCCATCAACAGTCGGCATCGAACGCGGACCATCGCCCTGGTCGTTGATGAATTTGGAATCGGTACGGAAACGCCAGATCTCTTTCCCATTGGATGTGTCCAGACAAACGACAAACTCATCATCGCCTGGGGCGTACATCGTGTAGGCGCGTCCCTGTGAAATGGAGATTCCCGAATAGCCGTCCCCAAGCGGGATTCGCCAGATGACTTTGGGGCCGCCCGCTGGCCAGCTTTTGAGAAGACCCGTTTCACGGGAAATCCCATCTCGATTGGGACCTCGCCATTGGGACCACTCCGCGTTGACGCTATCACCTGCCTCAACGCTTAACATGCCACCGCTTAAATGCCAGGTCCCTAAGAGCACTATCACGGCTAAAAGTCCGCTCAAGCGGACCAATCGACTTCTACTTTCCATTAAAACCTCCTTGTGTGATGAGTGAAACGTGAAATGTAATGGTGGAAGGGAAGGTTGGAAGGATAGAAGGATGGAAGAGCCCCATCCTTCCATGCTTCCAACCTTTCCACAAGAAAAATCTCATTTCCTTTTTTCTGATTCGTGTCATGGTCAAAGACATGTTGAAGACTTCCGAAGTTTTTGAAACTTCGGAAGTCTGGATTACACTTTTTTCCGATGCGCTCAATTCTGCCCAGACATATCCAAACAGACCATTTCCTTCTGGTTCCGCATATAGAGTTTGCCACCCGCCAGTGTCGGAACCGTCCAGCATCTTCCATTCAACACCTGAGCGCTGGCTTTCTCTCTATATCCCAAAGGGGTCGCTTCGGCTAATGCCAGGTTGCCACGTTCGCCGAGAATAATTAAATGCCCGTCAGCGCTCATCAAAGAACCTTTCCCGAACCCGCGTTCTGCCCATTGTTCTTTGCCGGTATTTGCGTCAATGCACTTTAAGATCGCGTTGTCGAAACCGTACAGATAATTGCCGTGAAGTACCGACGAGGCAAAATGGCTCTTCATGACGCGGCTCTTCCAAATTTCTTCCACCGTGACCCTTCCGCTGTTCACCTTCATTTGTAAAACCGTTGCGCCTTTATCATAGCCAGAAGAGATAAAGACTTTATCGTTGGGGAGGAAAACCGGCGTGGCAGCGTTGACATCATAACTGGTTTGCCAGGAATGTCTCCAGTAAAGTTTTCCATCCACCGGCGAAACGGAAACCAGGGTTGTCCCGGTAAAAAAGATGACCTGCCGAACCCCGTTGACGGTTATGGCAATCGGCGACGAATAGCCGGGGGCGTCTGTTTGGGATGCCCACACCTCACGGCCACTTTTTTTGTCGAAGGCAATCAGAGATTTCCCAGCATTTCCGCCAGCCTCAATCAAAAGCAGAACCCCTTCAACGAGCGGAGATGCGGAGAACCCCCATTGGGGAACTTTGCCCCCAAATTCCCGCTTCAGGTCGTGCGTCCATAGCTTTTCTCCATTCTTTGCATTCAAGGCGTAGAGCTTGCCGTAAGCGCTCAGGGCGAAGACCAAATCGCCATCAACCGTCGGTGTTGAACGGGGGCCATTTCCCCCCTGGTGGTCGTTGAATATCTCATCGGAACGAAATCGCCACATTTGTTGCCCCGTCGCGGCATCCAGGCAAACGACAAACTCATCGCCGCCTTGGGCATACATGGTATAGGCCCGCCCCTGAGAAATGGAGATGCCAGAAAAACCCTCTCCAAGCGGGACTCGCCAGATGACTTTGGGACCCCCCGCCGGCCAGTTTTTAAGAAAACCGGTTTCATGGGAAATCCCATCCCGATTGGGGCCACGCCACTGGGGCCACTCTGCGTTTGAGCTATCATCAATTTCAGCAGTTAAAATGCCGCTGAAACACCACATCCCCACCAGTGCTGTCACGGCGAAGAGTCCAATCCAGCGGAAAAATCGGTTGTGTCTTTTCATTAAAATCTCCTTTCTGATTCGAGCCCTTTTGAAGCTATATCGTGAGCGGATAGCTTCAACTATTCCCTTCACCCCGCAAGCGGCGTAATTCGGCTTCGAGTTGGCGGAGGCGCGCCTCTGCCTCGGCGGCGCGCGCCTCCGCTTTCGCACGAGCGATGGTCACGCCCGTATAATCTTCGATCCAGTTGCCATCCGCATCATAACAGGCAACGTTATCCCCATCCAGCCCGACCCACACCCCCACCGGTTCTAACCACAACCAGCCCCGCGCATTCGGGTCCAGCGGAACGTAGCCGTCCGGCGTCAGTTGGGAGCCGAGTAATCGCCGCCGGGGAACGCCTTTTAGTTCATAAATATCCACAATCACATATAACGGGACGCCTGCCCGTTCATACTCCTTTATCTTATCCACCAGGTCGACCGAACGGGTATTCGGCGATGCGACTTCGATAATCAAGCTCGGCTTCGTCCCTTCTTCGGGCTCCTTAAAGGTTTTCCAATTCTGCCGTTGTCGGACGTTGAAAATCACGGCGATGTCCGGGCCATGGGGGTCCGGGCCCGGTTGAGCCCACGCCACGCGCACATCGTGGAGGACGACAGCAGTAGGGTCGTTCGCAAGCCGAGCCGTGAAGACGTTGTACAGATAGGTACAAAACCGCTCATGTTCTTCGCTGTGCATTCTGAAATCTCCGATTTTGGGGTGAAGGATGTCCTCCAGTGTCAGCGGCAGGCGCTCCCACCGAATCTCGCCATCGGGCAAAATTTGCGGCACCTCACGCCAACCGTAGGAATATGGGTCTTTCTCCTGGAACAGCTCTCCGGCACCATCCGTTGGGAGGATTGCAGTTTTCATGATGATGTCCTTTCTCCGCTGGGGGTTGAAGTTGTGGGTTCACTGGTTCACTTTCGCCGACATTGGTTGCTGAAACACTTCTAACTTCATCTGTATGTCCTCTACCAGCATGAGTCGATACCTCTGGCTCGCCTTTAGTTTTTGAAAGATGAAGCAAGCAAATTCATCACGCGATTTTGGGGGCGCGGCTCCATCGCCAATGTGGATCCCCCAGACCGATAAATGGTAGCGGTAGTCTTCAAAATTCATATCTCTATCATTGACGAATTCGTGCGTGCCTACGGTGACGATGATGGGTGAGTTTTGGAATTCGTAGTAAACATCCTCGCCGTCAGAAATGCGTTGCAACTTAATCCCTAACAACATTTCGACCTCTTTCACAAAAACCTGAATGGGCACGTCCGCTTCTACAAAAATGTCCATACTTCTCGCCATTTCCGAAACACTCCTTATTTGAAATCGATGGCTGTCATATCAAAATCATCGCCGATGATTCGGACACTATCAATCTTTCCGCGGGTAATTTTACGGGCGCGGGTCAAGCCTCTGTGGGCCTCTGCCTGGGTCAATCCAGAATTTCTTGCGTCAATAACAATATCACGGGCTTGTCCACCGCGCCGAATCGAATTGTTTATCGAATTTCTCACCGTTGCGCTTGTCGCACCGAAAGCTAAACTTTTGAACTCCGTCATCTTCCCATCAACATCAGCATCTCCAGTTCTTTTGCCCCCAACTGCTATCTTCGCCTTGACGTTCCTGCCCTCATCTCTCAGTACTTCAGCGATGCGTTTTTCTTCCGGCAAAAAAGCGCGCTCAGATTCGTCAATGAAACCCATTTCCCAATTTCCTTTTTTACGTGTATCGTGCGTTCTGATATTGTGGGTCATAAAATTCCGGCAACAACCCATCAACTCGAAGCAATCCCTTTCGCGTTAGCCTCACCTCATCTCCGTTAAAAGTCAGCATCCCCTCATCTTGCAGCTTTTGGTAGATCGGACCAAACCTCTCCAAGATATCTGCATTAAATTTCTGTTGAAAATGTGCTGGCTTGATTTTTCCAACCTTTAATTGCAGTATCATCTCCCGCGTGAGGCGCTCTTGTGGGGTTGTGGGAAATGCGCGGTTCAGCGGCAACCGATTCGCATGGAGTGAGCCAATATATTCGTCCCAACTCGCCACATTTTGGAAATGCACACCGCCGACATGGGAGAAGGAAGCGACTCCTGTGCCGATCATGTCACTGCCGTGCCAGACCGCGTCTCGGTAGACGAACTTGTGCGTTTTACCCTTTTTCACCACGGTATACGCGCTGGAAATCTCATATCCCGCCGTAGCGAATTGCTCAAACGCATAATGATGCCACTCCCGTTTCGTTTTCCAATCCGCCACATATTTATCCATCTGTCCGCTCAGAATTTCCTTTGAATAAACGGCGTTAAACGGCAATTCCATCTGATAAACGGTAAGGCTATCCGGGGCCAGGTCAATCGTTTTTTGGACCGTATCGCGCCACGTTTCCCACGTTTCCCCCACCATCCCTGCAATGAGATCAATATTCACCTGATCAAATTGGAGGGCTTCAATCCACGGTGCAATTCTAAACACCTCTTTGGAGAGGTGGGCTCTCCCGTTTTCTGCTAAGATGGCGTCGTTCAGATTCTCAACCCCCAGGCTCAACCGAGTGACACCGATCTGTTTAATGGCTTTCAACTTGGTTTGTGTCAGGGTGCCGGGTTCGCATTCAAAAGCGATTTCATCCGCTCCGTCCCACGGCATCACGGCTTTAAGATCGCTGACCAGCGCCTTCAAATGTTTGACGCTGATGTACGAAGGGGTGCCGCCCCCAAAATAGACAAATTTCAACGGTCGCCCCTTCACGGCTGGCATCTCACTGTAAAGCGCGACCTCTTTAGCGAGGGCGTCAAGGTACATCTGAATGTCGTCGCTGCTTTTGTCTGTATAGACCCGGAAATAACAGAATTTACAACGCTTGCGACAGAACGGAATATGCAAATAAAGTCCCAATGTTGCCCCCGGCACCGGTGGGGAATTCAAGGCTTTTATCGCCTCCGGGACGCTCTCTTTTCCCCAGAATGAATACGGCGGATAGTTTGAAACGAAAACGCTTCCGACTTCCGTGTCCTTTGAATCTAGCCTTGCTGTCGCCGGCTCCGGTTTAATCATTTTTAATTGAACACTCACCATTTCCTACCTTTCTCCAAAACAGTACAGGACGCCATCTGCCGAGCCAATCACCAGCTTTCCAGCCGCAACACTTGGAGATGCAACGATAGATGACCCCGTTACAAATTGCCAAACCTGTTCACCCGAATTGATATTCAGGGCGTATATCTCGCCCCCCGTTGTCCCAAAGAAGACCCGCTCCCGGACGATCACCGGCGATGAGTCAACCCTGGACCTGGCTGCGAATGTCCAGCGGGCTTCACCGGTATCCGAATTGAGGGCGTGGACGATTTTATCCCGACCGCCCACAACCACCACTCCCCCCTTCCCCCGAACAAGCGGGGGGGTCACGGCAGCCGAGGCGTAAAATGGAAAACGCCATTTGGGGTGTTCGTAGCGCCAAAGGATTTTCGCGTCCCCCCCCCCTCCAGGGGGGGGCAGGTCAATGCACAGAACCTGGTTGCCAAACGTTCCCACATAAACGTACAGACGCGACGCACCCCTCCCCTGGGGGGGAGCCTCTACTTTCAAAACAGCGGGGCTGGCACCGACGTAATCCCCTAACGCGATCTTACCCGTTTCCGTCCCGTTGCGCACGCTGACGACGCGCAAATAGCCGTCGCAACCCGTGATGACGGCGGTCCCATCAGCAATCGCCGGCGCGCCATGGATATACCCCTCGGTCTCCAATTTCCAAATCAGCGAACCATCTGTGACGGAAAGACAGTAAAGATACTGGTCATAAGAGCCAAACAGCACCCGATCACCGGCGAAGTTCGCCGATGAAATTATACCCGCATCTGCGCGAAACATCCACTTTTGTTGACCCGTCCGGGCATCCACCGCATGAAAAACGCCCTTCTCATCGCCGAAGTAAACCACATTTTTAAGTATGGATGGTGACGATTTAATCTCATCGGACGCCTGATACTTCCATTTTAATTTCCCGCCTTTGAGGTCAATGGCATACAGGTATCCATCCAGAGAACCCACATAAACCATCCCCGCAGAGATGGCAGCCGTCGACTCAATGCTATCGCCCGCCTTGAACGTCCAGAGCAGTTGCGGGTTTTCGGGCAAATCACCGGTAGCGACCCCCGTCAGTTGCGGATTGCCACGGAAGCTGGGCCATTCACTTTGGGCGGAGCAAAGTTGGGTAAGGATTAAAACGTAAAACGTGAAACGTAAAGCGTGATGCGTGAAACGTGATGTGTGATGTGTAAAACGTGAAACGTAAAACGTGATTGTGGATTTAATGGATTTTTGTTGCATGTTGTGTTGGTCCCCGTACTTTTTGAGAAGATTGGATTTCATAGATGGTCCGGTCAATCATGCCAATGGCTCGTAGAACGTGCCGCTGGCTCGTTCAGCCTTTGCATCGCAAAAACAAGCTGGCAGCATGTTCTACTTGACCCACAGCTTAAATCCCCGAAACACCGTCGCTGTTCCATCGGGATACGCCCCGCAATAGATGGTTCGGTCGATCATCCCGATGGCGCAGATGCCGAGCGAGATTGGGGCATTGAGCGGCAACGCCATCGCGCCGCAAGTGAACCAGTTTTTGCCGTCCGCGCTGCAATAGGCGGAGAATTCGTCACTGATGCGTTCTAGCCGCAACAGCAGACTTCCGAAGTCTTTGAGACTTCGGAAGTCTTGCAAGATGCCACGCCCGACAATCTGCTGTACCCCACCGACATATCCGTGCAGGCGAACCTCATTTTCCCCATGCACGCCGATTTCAAAGCGCAGGAAGTTGTCCTTGTCCTGATGGATTAACAGCCCGCCCATCATTGGCTTCTCATCGGACGCGGGCGAAAGGCAGACTTCGACAGCGAAATCGCCTGAAACTTCACGGGTGAAACGCGGTGCGCTGACGTTCAGCCCGTCGAAATCGCGTCCGTTGGCGGCGGAGAGCTCCACGCCACCCGATTCGATGAGGCGATAGGCGAAATCGTTGAATTCGTCAATCCACGTCCATGATGGGTGGATGGGCCCGACGGCGAAATCGTCGGCGAAAGCGCGGCAGGGGAATTGGTCGGCGGGTTGTGCGGGGGCGAGATACCAACCGCGCAGGGAGAGTTTCTCGACGGCGTCGGCGTGTTCAGCTTTGAAGGTGTGGCAGAAGTCGATGAAGGCTTCGGGTGTACCGGAGGCGAGATGGGTGGCTTCTAAGCCCCACAAGGCGTTGGGGAGCCAGTGCATCTCATCTTGAAAGAAATTTGAGCCCTTCATCCCAAGCGCCCTTCCAGCCGCCAACTTGAGGAATTCCAATGCTTGAGGGAAATCACCCTTTTTCATATAGGCTCTTCCAAGGTCCAAATAAGCAAGGGCTTCATGTTGCCATTTTTCAAGAGATTTCCGGTAGTGAGAAATCGCCTTTTCCCACTGACACTCGCTCATAGCGATAGAGCCGAGTTGATTGTGTGCATTTCCGTTCCAATGAGGTGTGGCAGCCTTTTCGGTTGCCCTTAGGGCAGTGTAAGCACGTTCTTCAGCTTCATCAATATCCCCAAAACGAAACAAGCCTCTGGCGAAAGTTCCATTTGCCGAACCCATGTTTTTAATATCCCCAATTCGCTCATATATTTCAAGTGCTTTTCGGCTTAATAAACGGTAGTTTTTAGAGTCCCCTTTTCCCAATAACATATCATCCTGAAACTTCCAAGCAAAGGCTAATCCTTTCAAATCAGTAGACTGATTTGCATGTCCTGCTAGTAATTCCGTCCAGTCCCACGCGGCTTGCAAATCTCTGCAACCGGCCAAGTAGAAACTGATGAAGATATAAGGTGAGCGAAGTTCTGGTGCGTACTCTAGTTTTCTAATGAATGTCATATTCCTGCGAATAAACTCTCGCCCTTTTTCAAGATTCCCCTTATGGGAGTACGCCAAGGCGAGTTTATCGTTCATCAATGCAGCTTCCACACATTCCGTATCATCTCCTAAAACCTCCAGTCCTATTTCAGCTTCATGAATACGTTCGTCAGCACTCTTTCCCAACCAGAACATGACCTCTAACAGATAGTAATACAACCTGACGATTTGCCGCGGGGGAAGATTTATCTCTTTTGCCAGAGCAATGGCTTGCTGAAGTGTCTGTTCTGCTTTGGCGGGTTGCCCTTCATAGTAGACAATTCCCAACCCCCGCAACGCCCTCAACTTCCACTCCTTCCGCTCCATCCCGCTCTGCTCTATGATCTCCAACGCCCGTTGAAAATGCGCAATCGCCACTTCGTTGGCATAACTTCCCTTCGCCTTCTCCCCGGCTTTAAGCAGATATTCCACCGCCTTCTCTGCATCGCCGCTGCTGGAATAGTGGTGCGCCAACTCCTCGTAGTATTCCTCAAGCCGTTCCCGATAGAGCCGCTCAATTCCCTCCGCGATCTGGTGATGAAACGCCTGTCTTCGTCCCTCCAGAATGCCCTGATACGTCGCCTCCTGGGTGAAGGCGTGTTTGAAGGCGTACTCTAGCTCCGGCACCGTGCGCTCCGCGTAGACCAGATCACGGGCTTCAAACTCGCTCAAGTGGCGGTCGAGGTCACGTTCCTGATGCGCCAAATGCTCAAGCAGGCGGTACTTGAACAGTCGTCCAATAACTGAGGCGCATTGCAGGACGTACCTCGCTTCGGCTTGCAAGCGGTCTACCCGCGAGAGAACGACGCTCTGAATCGTGTCCGGCACGTTGATGTCGGAGATTTCAGCCCGCGCCACCCAGCGGTCGCCCTCTCGATAGACCAAATCGCGGTCAATCAGCGAACGGATGACCTCCTCAATGAAGAACGGGTTGCCCTCGGACTTCCGCAGAATCATCCCCTTGACGCTTTCGGGGAGGTTGTCGATGGTCAACAGTTCTTCGACCAGACGGCGGCTTTCGTGGCTGGAAAGTTGTTTCAGCGTCAGCTCCGTATACCGGTCAAGGCACTTCCGACCCGCGAGGCTTGAGAGTTGCCAGACGCGGTGTTCACCCTCTGGACGATAGACGCACAGGAGCATCAGCGGGGTCGTCGCCAGCGAGTCCATCAAGAGCGAGATCAGATCCAGCGAGAGGTCGTCCGCCCAGTGGAGGTCTTCGAGGATGAGCATCAGCGGCTGTTTTCTCGCCAGCGTCTCGAAGAGATCTTTCAGCCGCATGATGGTCTGGTGCTTGATCTGGTCAGGGGTGGCGAAGTCAAGCCGCTTGTCCAGTTCATTCCCGAAGTGAATCGACATCAGCCGCCCGATAAACGGCAGGAATTCTTCAGCGTAGACTTCCGAAGTCTTGGAGACTTCGGAAGTCTGTTTTGAGGCTTCGGAAGTCTGAAAGAGTCCCCTAACGCCGTCAGTGACTTTGCGGGCGATTTCGGCTTCGGTGTCCGCTTCGCGCAAGCTGAAGTGGGTGCGGAGGATGTCGAGAAAGGGCCAGTAGCTAATCGGTTGTCCAATCGAAACACATCGGCCGTCTAACTGAACGGGCAAGCTGCCCGCTCTACTTCCATCCTTCCCTTCTTCCCTTCCTTCCTTTTGAACGGGCGAGCCGTGCTCGTCCGAGAATCGGACCCGCTCTACTTCCTTCCAACCCTCTGAGATACGCTTTTAACTCTATGACGAGCCGCGACTTGCCGATTCCCGCTTCGCCAATGATCGAGACAATCTGTCCCCCTCCAGCCAGCCAACCGTCAGCGGCTGCCTTCAGTTCAGCGAACTCCCGTTCCCTGCCGATCATCCGCGCTCGCAAGCCTTCGATGCCACGCACCTTTTCGGGATGCACCTTGACCTTCAGCACCTCGTAGGCGACGATGCCACTATCAAACCCTTTGAGCGTCAGATTTTCGATGCGCCCGAAATCGAAGGCGTAGCGCGTCTGGCGATATGTCCCTGAACCGACGAAGATCTGTCCCCCCTTCGCCGCCTGCTGTAAACGCGCCGCAAGGTTGATGTCTGTGCCGTAGGCGGTGTACTCCTTGTGAAGCGCGGTCTGGATTTCCCCCACCGTCATCAGGGCGGTGTTGATGCCGACGGTGATTTCCAGCCCACGTTTTCGCATCGCATCCCGCATGTCAATCGCGGTACGGATGGCGCGTTCGGGGTCGTTCTCGTGCAGAATCGGTGCGCCGTACAGGGCGAGCAGCCCATCCCCCCGAAAGCCCATCTAATACCTAATACTGGTTTAGGCTTGTTTCTTCCCAAATTTCCGTGGGAGCGATCTCCTGATCGCGAGTATCGAGCGCAGAAGCACTCTCCCGCAGACCCAAAAGTGCGTCAGAAAAATGGGAAATTTCAAACCTAAATCGGTATAACACCTAATACCTTCCTATTTCCGCCCCCATAAGGATCTGGGCGTTTCGTTCCATCCTCTTATATGCACCACCTCTCCGACCAGGAACTTCCGAGATTGTCCTGATTCATCTCGCAGCCAGAGTCCGCCATCTGCATCGATTTTCTCTGCTATACCCTCAAAGGTGCCCTTAGCCATCTCCAGCCGCACCCACTGCCCAAGCGTGCCTGATAGCCTGTTGGCGGTCTCAATGATCGACGCGATTTTGCCACGCTTCAAATGCAGATAGTTGTCCTCAAGTTGATGGAGAATCATCTGGAGCAAGGCAACACGGGATATTTCCCTCCCACTTTCGGTGCGTAAGGAAGTCGCCCACGCGCGAAGTTCCTCCGGAAAATCCGCCAGTGACGTGTTGACATTGACTCCGAATCCCATGACAAAAAAGGGATGCCGATGCCGGTCATACTCCAATTCCGTCAAAATCCCACTCACTTTTTTCCCCTGAATTTGCACATCATTGGGCCACTTAATCGTCGCGGGCAGGTCTGTTAGCTCGCGGATTGCCATCGCGATAGCAACGGCACCGATGAGGTTCGGGATTCCAATCTGGTCAGCCAAAAGTCGATGCCGGAAAATCAATGAGGCGAGGAGACTTGACCCGGGCGGCGCATGCCACCTTCTGCCGTGTCGTCCCCGTCCTGCCGTTTGGCATTCCGCGAGAATCAGCGTTCCCTCTCGTGCGCCTTCGATGCCGCGCCGTAACGCCAGGTCGTTCGTCGATCCAATCCGGTCATAGATAACTATCTCTCTGCCGAGTATTTGGGTGTGGAGTCCGTTGAGAATTTCTTCGGTTGTCATCTGGCATGGAGAGCTAACAGAGTTTTCCTGTTGCAACGGAGTGAGAAGGCTATTCATCAGGTTGACTCCAGATCGTTAGGGCGTGACGCCACAACTCATGAAGGTGAGGGTTGCGGAATTGAAGGCGATCCAAGTGCTGGCGGATGTCGCTTAGGGTCACATATTTCCAAATGTCTTCCCATCGGGCAACTTGCAAAATCCGACTGATGACCCATACTTTTTCAACTTCATTATCGCCTTGTAAAATTTTCCGAATCTCCTCATCCGTGTGGGCATAGTCCCAAAAGAAATAGACGTGTTCAGCCATGCTTGTCCTCCCATTTTATGCGACTGACCTTCGTTTTATTCAACCGGCATCTCATCGGCCCGTTGCTGGATGCGTTCGAGGAATTCGCGCAGTTGCTTCTGGGTTTTTATGGACTTGAGAGCCACCTCGACCGGCGAGTTCGCATGCAGCAATCTCTGGGCAGCTTCTTCTGGGGAGATTACCTCTGGCATCTTCTGGAGAGCGAGTTGGAAAAATCGCTGTCTTTCCTCTTCAGATCTTCGCTCCAACTCTTCAAAGATCCAATTATGGTTGGGGGGGCCAAATAGATCGTATTTCATCGCTTGCTTCACCTCCTCATTTTGGATTAAATGGTAATCGATCAGGTAGAACTGGTACAACCGTTTCTCTTCCAACGTTAAGCCGTTGGCATCCGACAAAAGCCAACGGCAAAATTCAATCTGTTTTCTCCCTTTTGCCAGCAGGAGCAGAGGCGCATTGATGGGACAAACAGGCAGGTGGTTGAGCACCACCAGATAGGTGGCAATGCTGCCAACAAACTCATCCTCAGAGATGACCCGACGATACAACGCCCCAGTGAGGTGGGGATAATCTGCTACGGGTTGAAACCCGACTTTTTTGCGTAACTGTTGGGCATCCCTTGTGCTGAGAATAACCGTGCAAGAAGAGTGTTGCGCCCCTTGCGTCTTCAACTGCCGCCACAGGGCGCGTGCTGAACGCTGACTCAACCATTGACGCCCTTCGCGATCGGTCCGCTCGTTGCTCAGATAGCGCACCACCATCAACCCTAATTCCACCAAACTATATTGATAAAAATGACCCACCAAAAGCGGGTCGTGTTCTCCTTTGTATTCAAATACATTGTATCGACCCAAAAAAGGAAAGATCCGTTCTCTCAACGTCGTAAAGTCGAACGGATCGGCAAAAACCACAATCGCGTCGATGCGGATGGATTCAGCGAAAATCTCTCGTTGTTCCGTCTGGACATCTCTTGGATTCACAATCCCAAACGCTTGACGGAACGTTCGGATGAACATCTGAAATTGAGAGTCGGCTTGAACAGGGGTTGACATCGGATATGACCTTCTGCTTGGAAAAGTTTTGATACTATGATATACTATTGGCATCGCATTTTCAATGTAGTTTTGCGCTCCGACAAGCGAAAGACTGAATTTCCATCATTACCATAATGGCCCGTGAATCCAACCCGCATTTCACAGATAGAAAGGACCAATCAATGGCAAACTCCCAAAACAATCCATCCACGCAGGCGTATCGAAAAATAGATCAAGCGCATGTCTGGCATCCCCTCTTTCAGCATCAACTCCTGGAGCAGAGGGAGCTGACGGTGTTCCAAGCGGCACGCGGGACAACCCTCATTGACTCGGAAGGGCGCGAATACTTAGACGCCTTTTCGGGGTTGTGGAATGTCAACGTCGGATACGGACGACAGGAGATCGCGGATGCGGTTTATGAGCAGATCCAGCAGTTGCCATACTATCCCCACTCACAGATTAACATCCCCGCAACGCTTTTAGCGGAACGGCTTGCCGAACTTTTGCCCGGCGATCTCAACCATGTCTTTTTCTGCAACAGCGGTTCTGAAGCCAATGAAACTGCTATCAAAATGGCGCGACAGTACGGCAGGCAAAAATATCCGGGGGAGAACCGATACAAGATCATCAGTCGCTATCGGGGGTATCACGGCTTTACGCTTGGGGCGTTGGCTGCGACAGGACAAGCCCAGCGACGGAAGGCGTTTGAGCCGCTTGCCCCCGGCTTTCTGCACGTTCACCCGCCCTACTGCTATCGATGCCCACTCGGATTGACCTATCCGCAGTGTAATGTCGCTTGCGCCGATGAAATCGAGCGGATGGTTCAGTGGGAAGGCGTAGAGACCGTCATCGCGGTGATCGCCGAACCGATCATCGGCGGCGGCGGCGTGCTGGTGCCGCCAGACGATTACCTCCCGAAACTGAGAGAGATCTGTGACCGGTATGGGCTTTTGCTCATCCTTGATGAAGTAATCACCGGCTTTGGCAGGACGGGGACGCTGTTTGCCTGCGAGCGGTGGGGCGTGCAACCCGACATCATCACCCTCGCCAAGGGATTGACGAGTGGCTATCTCCCCCTCGGTGCATGCGTCACGAGCGGTGAGGTCTTTGAAACGTTCCTCGGCGCGCCGGGTGAGAATCGGGAGTTCGCGCAGGTCTGCACCTACGGTGGGCACCCTGTCTCATGTGCGGCGGGGTTGGCAAACCTGAAAATTCTCACGGGTGAGCGATTGTGGGAAAACGCCGAGCGCGTTGGGAGCTATCTGCTGGAAAAACTGGAGACATTGCGCGCTTTGCCGATTGTCGGCGATGTCAGAGGGAAGGGGCTCATGATAGCAATCGAACTGATTCGGAGTGACAAATCTCATCTGGATACATCGACAACGAACAAAATTGTTGCCGCTATGAAATCAAAGGGCATCCTCGTCGGGAAGATCGGTTACGCTATGGACGAGCCTGAAAACCTCATTTTCCTTGCCCCACCGCTCATCCTGACTGTCGCGGAGGCGGAGCGGATTTTTGAAACCCTTCGTGATGTGCTTGCCAGTTTTTAAGTGCCTAAATTTTCCACTTTTCAGACTTCCGAAGTCTTGGAGACTTCGGAAGTCTGCGAAGCCTCAAAGTTGAAAAACTTAAAATGAATTGGAAAAAGAGAATGCAACAGCACCAACTACCGAATCGCACATTGGTTGAGGAACTGAAAACCTTCTGTGCCACAGAACGTGAACGCATCTACTCCCGTCATCAATTTGGAATCGGCGGCAGGGAGATTGTCGAAGAGTATACCCGCCTCGCTGACACTGTCATCCGACGTATCTACCAGCACGCAGTGGGGGCACCTGAAAGTGTGCCCATTGCCATCCTTGCACTCGGTGGGTATGGACGGGAGGAACTGAATCCTTATTCTGATATTGACATCATGTTGGTTTATGATGAATCTCGGATGAGCTTGAAGCAGTTGGACCCTTATGCCACGCAGTTAATTCCAGTGCTTTGGGATGTCAGATTTGACGTTGGGCATAGCTGCCGCTCCATCAAGGAATGTATCCGCGCAACCTACGATGACATTTTCTCAAAAACATCAATGCTCGAAGCGCGTTATATTGTGGGGTCAAAGGCAGTTTATCGCAAATTTCAAAAGCAGACATCGAAGCATGTTTTCAAAAAGCGGGTCGGAAAGTTCATCGCCCAGAAGAACCAGGAATGGAATGAACGCCATGAATCTTACGGCTCAACTATCTATCTCCAGGAGCCAAATATTAAGGAGAGCGTCGGTGGATTGAGAGATTTTCATACGGCGATCTGGATCGCCGCGGTTCGCTATGGCGAAAAAGAAATTCAGGGGCTATGCAAACGGGGGATTATTCCTCAAACCGTATCAGACGCCTGTGAAGCCTCACTTGATTACCTGTGGCGGTTGCGCAACGAGCTCCATTATGTGAATCAGAAAAGGAGCGATCAACTGACCTTTGAGGTACAGGAACTCATCGCCAAAAACCTGGGTTACCACGATGATGGGCACACGCTTGCGGAGGAAACCCTGATGCGCGATTACTACCTCCACGCGGAGCACCTCTATGAATTTGCGAAGTTGGTCATAGATCGAGTGAAACATAAGGAATCCCGGCTGAAGCAGTGGTTGGCGCCATTGTGGACGAAAGCGTTATCGGATGGTTTTGCGCTGATACGGAATGAGATCGGGTTTCAGCATGGCTATTCAAACTTCGCGGTGGATGCGACTCGCATCATGAAACTGTTTGTGCATCGCCAACAGCTCGGGTGTCGAGTCAGCGCCGATGTCCGTCATCAGCTCGCCGTCAGCCTCGATCTCATTAACGACAACTTTCGGCGTTCCCCAGAAGTGGCGACATGCTTTCTCTCGATTCTCCGTTATCCGAAAGTTGTGGCGGCGACACTGCGTCGGATGCACCGCTGGCAAGTGTTAGATCGCTATTTGCCTGAGTTTGGGGTAATTCGATCGCTCGTTCGATTGGAGCGGTATCATCAGTATACGGTTGATGAACATACCCTGTACGCGATCGAAAATCTCGAAGCGGCAACACTGGCAAAGCTGGAGGATGGACAGGTCTTCCTGGACATTATGGAAGGCGTGGAAAAACCGGAGTTACTGAGGCTGGCGATCTTATTGCACGATGTAGGGAAAGGGGTCCAGGGCCTGAGCGGGCACGAAAATCGGAGTGTTGAAATGGCAAAGATAGTCCTGAATCGTTTGGGGCTGAATGCGGGCGATCAAGAGGTGGTGTTGTTTCTCATTTTGAGGCACCTGGATATGAGTTACACGGCTCAACAACGCGACCTTGATGACCCGAAAGTGATTGAACGCTTTGCGGAGCTCGTAAAAGATGAGCAGCATCTGAAGATGCTTTATCTCTTGACGTTTGCAGACATGCGAGCCGTGAGTCCATCGGTTTGGAGTGGGTGGAATGCGGTGCTGTTATGGGAGCTCTACACGCGAACGCTCAAATTCCTGCAGGGCAGGATGGTGCCACAATTGGATGAGCTGTGGGCAGGAGTCATTCAGTTAATTGGCGACCGCGTTGATAGGGCTGCCATTGAACAACACTTTGAGCGGATGCCTGAAAGTGGGTTGATTTCACAGACCCCTGAATTCATTGGCAAGCAAATTCAGTTAGTCCAACAGTTGGGCGATGCTCCGATTACCGTATCCTGTTTTGCAGAGGACCCAACCCATACGCAGCTTGGCATCTGCACTCGCGATGCACGGGGCATCTTCCGGCGGATCACTGGTGTTCTTGCGATTCAAAATATTAACATCTTGAGTGCTGTGATTAACACGCGAAGCGATGGAATTGTGATCGACGTGCTCACTGTAACAGATGGTCGGACTGAAAAGGAGGCGGTCTCTAAAGCCCAATGTCACCAAATCGCAGAGACTTTAACAGCGGTCTGGAAAGGGGAAACCGACGTAGAATCACTCCTTCAGAAGCAGCGCAAACGTCCACTCCCTGCCTATGTGCAACGTCGTAGCAGTTCTCCAGAAATCCATATTAATAATGACGAATCTGAACGCGCCACAATCATCGATATCCGTGCGCCGGATCGCGTGGGTTTGCTCTACGCCATCTCAAATACGTTCTATGAATTGGGTCTGGACATTGGTCTTGCCAAGATTACGACAGAAGCCTTTACTGCCATTGATTCGTTTTACGTCACTGATGAAAATGGGGCGAAGGTTACGGATAAAGATCGGATTGAAGCGATTCAGGCAGCGCTGGAAAACAGCTTGAGATTGGAGAGTTAAGTCTGTAGAATTAAAAAAACGTTGATGCCCATCTTCAGTCCCGAAGAACGACTCGAAGGATTGGGTCTTGAGGAGCGCTTGCGTGGCTTGAGTCATGAAGAACTCAGGCAGTTGGAACAGTTTCTGAAAACTCAACTGGAATCGCCGGAGAATGTCGCGGGGCTCTTACAGATTCTGTCCCCGGAACTGGCGAGCCGTCTGGATTTCTCCCGGTTGCAGGACCAAAACACCAGTTTTGTGCTGGACAGTTTGCGTAAACAAGAATCCGATTTGCTCTTTCTGGTTCCCTTTAAGGGGATTGCCGGTGAAACAGAACGAGAGATTCTCATCTACATCTTAATCGAACATCAGTCAACTCCCGTCCTGTCGATGGGATTCCGCATCCTGTTTTATATGACGTTGATCTGGGACCGGCAACGGCAGGAGTGGCAACGCGCCGGCCTCCTTGAGAGCGAATGGCGTTTCCGCCCGATTGTACCCATTCTCTTTTACACCGGTGACCGAGCGTGGGACACGCCGTTGAGTGTTACAGCGTTGATGGACTTGCCACAGGAGTTAGAACGCTTCGTTCCCTCCCACGAGACCCCCCCAATAAAGAAAAATGAATCTATATGATGTTCAACAAAAGTTGTTGATATGATGAGGGAATGTGTTATGCAATAGCCCCAACCGTTTCACCGGAGGAGAAAAAATGCCCACGTTTGATCCGTTGTCATCTCCCATAAAATCCTATCAAGCCCGTGTCACAACGGGGTTTGAGGCATACGGGGGAATTACCAACCCTTATAGGGGACTTTTCTGCTCTGGTTTCATTGAGCGGTTCAAGTCGTCATTATTTTTTTCACAAGGCGTCTTCAAAGAGGTACGTTTGCCTCTTTGGGGACGCCTTTTTTGTTTGGGGGGGAGTTCAACAGATGATAGCTTTGAGGGTTCGGGTTCTTTTGTGTAGAAGTCAACAACAATCAAAATTACTTGAAGGAGACTAAACCATGTTATCCAGAAAGATCTATTTCCCTATAGTCGTAGTAATTTCTTTAATAGCAATCTGTCTACCATACTGGGGCCAGGCATCGGGTGCAACGACATGGTCCGTCGGGTTTGGCGGCTTTGATATGGGACATGATAATCACCCCGTGTTGCCGGCTAACCATAGGGACGGGAATTTCTTCGTACATGATAGGAATTTCCATTTCAAAGGTGACGGATTCCAAAAGCATAGTTGGCAAAGTTGGCTTAATCAGGCCCCAGCACAACGAGGAGGTCCCTCTATAGGGTGGGAAATATCCGAGGATCTCTCTTTCAAACTCTCTATCGATCGAGACCAAGTGGGGATTTTTCAAATCTACGCTTACTCAATTAAGGATAAGCTGATTAGCATCCCTTTCCAGTTTGATAGCGGATCTATCTTTGTAGATTTTCCAGGTTTTCCAGTACAACCTCCAGCTATAGATCCAAATTCCGTTCCCATAAAGCCTGGGTGGCATTTAATCCAGTTGACGTTTACCCACCAACACGAGAGTAAGCAGGGAGGCTTGAATAAGGGATTGCGCCCCCAGGTCGATTATGTCAGCACAGAGCCATTCAAATTCTCTCTCGAAATCACTCCAAAAGAGATTTCTCTCAATATGAAGGTGGGAGACGCTCCAATTACGAGCGACATTAAAATCTCGGAACCCTATGGATTGAAGATTGATTGGGAAGGGGGCTCATCGGATCCTGGCTTTCAGTTTCAACAAAGAGTGGTATAATCAGATTTTAATTCAGCTTCACGTTTCACGCATCACGCATCACGTATCACATTTTACGAAAGAGAGATTCATCACCTCTAATTCATGCACTCACTATCCCTCAAATTTCGCATGTTTTCATTCGCCGCTTTTCGGCGAAAATACAGCGCTTACCTCCCCGCCCTCCTGATGGATTTCTGCTTGAGCAGCATCCTCACGAACACCGCTTTCTACTCCAGCTACCTTCATTTCTCCTCAACATTTCTCGGTACACTCATCGCCATCAGCACCGCTTTCTTTGTCATACTGGCGGTTCCCTTGGGTCGGCTATCGGATCGAGTCGGACGGGCCCGCGTCCTCTGCGTTGCCTGTCTTTTACTCGCAGTGGTAAGCTTTATCCTCCCTCTCTGTCGGCGCAAGCTCCACCTGATGATTGTTTTTCCGTTTGTAGGCATCAGCCAGGCGCTTTTTTGGCCTGCCTACGAAGCGTGGCTTGCTGAACGCGAAGGCGGTGGAAGCCTAATCACACGGCTGATGATTTTCAACCTGTTTTGGAGTATCGGGATTATGGTTGGTCCCGTGATCTCTAGCTACCTTTATCGTGGTTCCAACCCAATTATCCCCTTTTATCTGGCGGGCGTTTTTAGTCTATTCAACTGGGCCACGATTTATTTTCAGTCAAAATCACATCAAGAGGGCCAAAATAGTCCAGTAAAATCCCCCCTTCCCCCCTTTTCAAAGGGGGGATTGAGGGGGGATTTGGAACCTGTCCCGACTTCTGATCAGCCCCTATTGCCAAAGCCATCCCCTCAATTGCAAGACGCTTACTTACAAATTGCACGGGTTGCAAACTTTGCGTCGTGGTTTTCGTTGGGCGTCTTGCGGCAGCTTGCACCGAAATTGACACTTGAGATGGGGATACCGACGAAGCTGTTTGGTAACTTGATGCTCACTTTAGGGGTTTTGCAAACGGTGATGTTTCTTTGGCTTGGCACCGCCCGCTCGGCACGATGGCACTATCAGTTGCCACCGCTGATCGGCGTTCAATTGTTATCAGCGGCGGGATTTATGGGGATACGGTTTTTGAAGCAACCACTTCTTTGGGCACCTGTCTTCGGACTGATTGGTGCCTGTGCTGCCGTCACGTACTTTAGCAGTATCTATTATAGCTTGCATGGACAGAGCGACAAGGGCAACAAAAGTGGATGGCATGAAGCGATTCTTGGAAGTGGTATCCTGCTTGGCCCGTTTCTGGGTGGGATATTCGCGGATTCCGCTTTGGGGGTGAAAAGTCCGTATCTGCTTTGCGCAGGGGTGATCGGCATTTGTGTGTTGGGGGAAGGATTTATTTGGAGGAGGACAGGACGGATAGATGAATAATACTAATTTGCGTTTCAAAAAGTAAGATAACAACCAAACTTCCGAAGTCTTTGAGACTTCGGAAGTTTATCACAAATTTCTCGATTTTGAAATCACTTGCAAGGAGAAGAAATGGCCGAAACACAGATGGATAATATTTTTCACAGAACGCTCAAGGACAAATGGCGCAAGATCGACCGCGGAGAAGGGGTCTATCTGTACGATACAGACGGAAAGCGGTACATCGATGCGTGCGCGGGGGTTCATGTGGTGAGCATTGGTCATGGTGTCCAGGAGATTGTGGATGCCATGAGCGAACAGGCAAGTAAGGTCTGTTTTACCTATAGCAACTTTCTCAGTCAACCCCAAATCGACCTGGCACAAAAGATCGCGGCCCTCGCACCGGCGGGGCTTTCAAAGGTGTTTTTCGTTTCGGGTGGGTCTGAAGCCACAGAGTCGGCGATGAAAATGGCGCGGAAGTATCATATCGAAACCGGGAATCCTAAGAAGTATAAGGTGATCTCTCGATGGCAAAGCTGGCACGGGAATACCATTGGCGCGCTTTCGATGTCTGGACGCACGCCGTGGCGAGCGGATTACGTTCCCTATCTGCTGGATTTCCCTCATATCCCGCCGCCTTACTGCTATCGATGTCCTTTTGGGAAGACGTATCCGACATGCGATATGACCTGCGCTCATGAACTGGAACGTGTGATTAAACAGGAGGGGAGTGAGTACATCTCCGCGTTCATTGCTGAACCCATCCTCGGCACGTCTGCCGCCGGCGTGACGCCTCCTCCCGACTACTATCCCACCATTCGAGAAATCTGCGATCGGTATAATATTCTGATGATTGTGGATGAAGTGGTCACTGGGTTCGGGAGGACGGGCGTAAACTTCGGCATCGACCATTGGGGCGTTGTCCCAGACATTATGACAACGGGGAAGGGATTGAGTAGCGGCTATACACCCATTGCGGCGACCATTGCCCACGAGAAAATCTACGACGCCATCTATAAGAAGTCGTCCGCTTTTGTGCATGGTCACACGTATGGCGGGAATCCCCTTTCGTGCGCGGTTGCGCTCGCCGTGCAAAACTATATTGAAAAGCACGCCCTCGTTTCGCAATGTGCGCAGATGGGGGCTCTGATGCTTGAACGGTTAATGCCCTTTCAAGAGCTGCCAATCGTCGGAGATGTTCGTGGGAAGGGGTTGTTGATCGGTATTGAGTTCGTCGCGGATAAAGAGAAGCGCACGCCTTTTGATCGTTCACAGGGCGTGACCTCGATGATTGTCAATCTGGCTTTTGAGAAAGGGGTCCTGGTGATGCCGGGCGCTCCAGGGCTCATTGACGGAGTGGAAGGCGATCACCTCGCTATCAGCCCCCCCTTCACAGTGACGGAATCGGAAGTATCCCAAATCGTTGATGTGCTGAAGGAAACGATTGTGGAAGTTTCAACACGCCTGGGATATTTGTAGGGAAGGGGTCCTAAGAAACCGAGTTTTTCGCTTAGACTTCCGAAGTTTGAGACCAAATCTGTGCAGGACAGTTCCTATACCGTTCCACGAAATAAGTTACGAGTTCGTAGTGACGACTTCAGTCGTTTAGAGGGCGTCAACAAGCGACTGAAGTCGCCACTACGATACCTGAAGAAATTCTGTGGAACGGTATACAAGGTTTTGCATGGTCTTGGCTCACTTCGTCTGTTGAAACTTCGGAAGTCTGGGTCTCACTTTTGCTTATAACCGAAAAAGTCGTAAGAAACCGAGTTTTTCTGAAAAACTCGGTTTCTCGCCCTCCTGCTTCATTTGCAGATTTGCTCTTATGCTCATTTGCAAATTTCTACCCCGCCAGCAACTCCCGCAGCCGCTTGGCGACGACCTCCTCATCGCCGTCCACCAGATTCGGCACGGTCACGGCGAACCCGTTCCCGCTGCCTCGTACCCAGATGCTTGGATTGCCATATTGCAGTGCCTCAATGATCTGCGTTGCGGTCTTACCCAATGCCCCTTCGTCCAGCTTGATCCAAAGCCCGTTTCCGAGGGTACGCGGGTCTGAAATCGGCGTGATGGTGATGTGAGGGACTCCCTCCAGCGCTTGCTGAATAACGTTCGTTTTTCGCTGATGTTCCGCCAGCCGGGCTTCGTGGTCCATGCTCAACCATTCGCGCAAGGCAACGACGACAGCGATGATTTCCTGGCGGTCTAACTTCAGCGGTCTACCCAATGAACGATACGGGTGAGCTTCATAGCCGATGAAGCTGTGAAGGAAAGCGGCATCCACCAACTCTTTACGGCCGCACAGGATTCCCGTCGAGTTGCAAGCCCCGAAGTATTTTGCCCCGTAGCAAACGAGGTCGGCGCCCATCTCTGCATATCGACGCAGGTGGTCAAGCGGATACACCATACTTGCCGCATCCACGATGACAGGAACGCGATGTCCCTTGCCGATGCGGGTGACTTCAGCCAACGGCACGATGTTTTCCGTAGCCCACACAGCGAGATAGTGGATAGCGGCAGTTTTGTCCGTGATGGCGGCTTCCAGTTGCCCAGTCGTCGTGCCGCCCCCATCGCCCACTTCCACCAGTTTCGCGCCGAAGATGGTCAAGCAGCGGTCATAGTGGTATCGCTGGCGTTTTTGGATGATAATTTCGTTTTTAATGCCCGTTGTATCTGGCAGCCGCTCGATTTTTTCGGGGTCGCTGCCGGACATGCACGCCGCCGCTCCCAGCGCAATCGCCGCTGCACAACCGGGCGTCACTAAAGCTGCCTCTGCCCCCATCATCCCGGCGATGATTTCACCCGTTCGCTTGAGCAACTCTTCCATGTCCACGAAGTAGCGGTTTGCGACTTCCATCGCTTCCTGAACTTTGGGCGACAGCCGCGACCCGCCCAGCAAGGTCATGTTTCCAGCGGCGTTGATAACAGGCTTTACGCCTAATTCCTCATAAATGATACGTCCGTAGTCGTTGCTCATCATGAAACTCCTTTATAGATGTGATGTGTGAAGCGTGAAACGGGCATGTTTCAGAAAATTGTTGACAGTTTACGAGGAAGGATGGAAGGATGGAAGATTGGAAGGTTGGTCTTCCCCCATCCTTCCACCCTTCCATCCTTCCATCCAAAAGTGTCAACAATTTTTTCGGGAATTTGAAACATGCCCACATTTTTTCGGGAATTTGAAACATGCCGAAATTATAACATTTTTTCTCCACTAAATGCGATGTGTCACAAGAAATAGAAAGATTTTGCTTGATACAACGGTAGTTTCGCTCATTTTGGCAGCCAGTTGACGCAATAGCAGGGGCCGGTGT